>CAVQTJ010000007.1:0-27245 GCA_963716555.1 uncultured bacterium
GGGAAAACCCGACCTCCCCTAGCGCCCGTGGCAGAACTTGTACTTCTTGCCGCTGCCGCACCAGCAGCGTCGTTGCGCCCCATCTTCCGCGGCGAGCCGGCCCCGTTGCCCCCTCCCCCGCCGCGCTTCCTCGCGTCCCCTTCGACGACGCTCGACACGCCACGTTGGTGATGCCTGGCTCGGGCGCATCAGGCCCGCCCCACCCGGCACCGGAATGGGCGCACGCGCCCGGGCCGGCACCGCGCTTCGCGGCGCGGCCACGGGTACGGGGGCACCGTTGGTCGGAGCGGGGCCGGAAGCCGGTGCGGGCGCCGGCATCTCCGCCGGGGCCCCAGCAGCCCCTGGGGTCTTGCCCTGCCCGCTGGCCCGTGCCAGGGCCCCGCTGGCCGCAGCCGCCGCGGGTCGAGCCGCCGGCGGTGCCGCCCTCGCCCGTCCAGTACTTCCTGAGGCCGCACCGCCGTCGCCCTGGCCGCCGCGACCTGGGCATCACCACCCTGGCGCCCCGAACCGGGGGCATCCGGGCGCGGCGAGGGCGGCGCCGTCTCGCCTCCCGCGGCCTCGGTCGGCGCCGGCTCCTCCGCCGGTCTCACCGCCTCGAGGTTGAGGTGAAAGAGCGAGGCCACGATGTCCCGCTGGATCGCCGCCATCAGCTCCTGGAAGGACTTGAAGGCCTCCTGCTTGTACTCGATCAGCGGGTCCATCTGCCCGTACCCGTGGAAGCCGATCTGCTCGCGCATGTGCTCCATCTGGGTCAGGTAGGTGCGCCACCGCTGGTCGATGACCTGGAGCATCACCGCCTGCTGGGCTCGCGCATCAGCTCGGAACCGTGCTTCTCCTCCAGCTCATCGTGCAGTGAGACCAGCTCGCCGGCCAGGGTCTCGGTTAGCTCGGCGACGTTGTCGCCCAGCTTGGCGACGTTAATCCCGCCGAACGCCGGCAGGAGCGGCCCGGCGAGCATCCGCATCCGCTCCCACAGCCCCTCCAGGTCCCAGCTGTCGCGATGCCGCCCTTCACAGAAGGTGGGAACCTCCTCCCCCAGGACCTGCTCCACCATCGCTTGGAAGTTGGCTTTGGTGTCGATCCCCTCGAGGATCTCGCGGCGCTCACCGTAGATGATCTCGCGCTGCTTGTTCATCACGTCGTCGTACTCGACCACGTGGCGGCGGGTATCGAAGTTGTGGCCCTCGACCCGCGCCTGAGCGCTCTCGATCTGCTTGCTGACCATCTTGGACTCCAGCGGCACATCCTCGTCAATGCGCAGCCGATCCATCAGGCCCTGCATCCTCTCGCCGCCGAAGACCCTCATCAGGTCGTCTTCGAACGACAGGTAAAAACGCGTCTCCCCAGGGTCCCCCTGCCGTCCGGCACGGCCGCGCAGCTGGTTGTCGATGCGGCGCGAACTCATGGCGATCGGTGCCGATGATGTAGAGGCCACCAAGGTCGGCCACCCCCTCGCCGAGCACGATGTCGGTGCCTCGTCCGGCCATGTTGGTGGCGATGGTCACCGCCCCCGGCCGGCCTGCCTCGGCGACGATTGTGGCCTCCCGCTCGTGCAGCTTGGCGTTGAGGACCTCATGGGTGATGCCCTTCTTCTCCAGCATCCGAGCGATGGTTTCCGACTTCTCGATGCTGGTCGTGCCCACCAGGATGGGCTGCAGGGACTTGTGGCGCTCCTCGATGTCCTCGACCAGCGCCCGGTACTTGGCCGCCTGGGTGCGGTAGATGAGGTCCGGCTCATCGTCGCGGATCATGTCCTGGTTGGTGGGGATCGGCACCACCTCGAGCTTGTAGATCTTGTCGAACTCCTCAGCCTCGGTCAGTGCCGTCCCGGTCATCCCGGCCAGTTTCCGGTAGAGGCGGAAGAAGTTCTGGAAGGTGATCGTCGCCAGGGTGATGTTCTCCTGCAGGACCCGCAGGCCCTCCTTGGCCTCGATTGCCTGGTGCAGCCCGTCGCTCCAGCGCCGTCCCGGCATGGTTCGCCCGGTGAACTCGTCGACGATCACCACCTCGCCGTCGCGCACGATGTACTCGCGGTCGCGCTGGTAGTGGACCGCGGCCCGCAGCGCCTGGTTGATCTGGTGGGCCTCGATCGCGTTCTCCATCTCGTAGACGTTGGCGATCCCGGTCCACTTCTCGATCTTGGCCACGCCGTCGTCGGTGAGGGTCACCGACTTGGTCTTCTCGTCGGAGGTGTAGTCCTCCTCGGCCACGAGGTTCTTGATCAGCCGGGCGTAGGTGTAATACTTCTCGGTCGGCTCGCTGCCCTGGCCGCTGATGATCAGCGGGGTCCGGGCCTCGTCGATGAGGATCGAGTCCACCTCGTCGACGATCGCGTAATGGAGGCGCCGCTGCACACACTGGTCGATGGTCATCGCCATGTTGTCGCGCAGGTAGTCGAAGCCGAGCTCGTTGTTGGTCGAATAGGTGACATCGCACGCATAGGCCTCGCGCCGCGTGCACGGCCGGAGATGCTGCAGTCGGGAGTCCGTGGCTCTCGTCGAGATAGGCGGGGTCGTAGACGTAGGAGAGGTTCTGGCCGGCGATCACACCGACGCTGAGACCCAGGAAGTCGAAGACCGGGGCGTTCCAGCCAGCGTCACGACGGGCCAGGTAATCGTTGACGGTGACCAGATGGGCGCCCTTGCCGAGCAGGGCATTGAGGTAGAGGGGAAGGCTGGCGACCAGGGTCTTGCCTTCACCGGTCTTCATCTCGGCGATCTTGCCCTCGTGGAGCACGACGCCCCCGACCAGCTGGACGTCGAAGTGGCGCATCCCCACCTTGCGAACCGAGGCTTCGCGGACCACCGCGAACGCCTCGGGAAGCAGCTCGTCGAGGTGCGCCGCCCGCTCCTGCTCGCGCTCGCGCCTCTCCGCAGCTCGAGCTCACGCTCGATGTCGTCCTCGCTGTCGGCATCCACCCGGCCGCTCGTGAACTCGTCCTGCGCCCGGCGGTCACTCTCGCCGAGGACATCGAGATCGTCGGCGTACGACTGCCCAAAGCTGATGTCGGGCCCCTGGTAGCCGAGGCGCTCTCGGAACTCCTGGGTCTTCGCCGCCAGCTCCGCATCGGAGAGCGCCTGGATCTCCTCCTCGAGGTCGTTGATCTGATCAACCACCTGCCAGTGGCGCTTCAGCTCGCGCTTGTGGGGATCCCCGAGGATCTTCGAAAACAGGGACATGACACTTCCATGAGTGACGCCCGACACGTGTCGAACGGATGAGCGCCGGGCCGCCCCCGGCGCGATCGTACCAGCCATCCGGGCCATCCGCGCGGCGCGCGTTTCAGGAGCGGGGCGGGAGGGCGTCGGCGCCCAGTCGACCCTTGCGGCTGCCGATCCGCTCGTGGCGCCGCCGGACCTGCTCGTCGGCCCTGTCGATGGCCCCGTCGATGGCCTCGCGCACGGTCGCAGCCTGGTAGTGCGCCGCCAGGCGGACGTGGTGGAGGTGGATGACCACCTCGGCCGACGCCTCAGGAACCAGACTGGCGTCCCGGCTGACCGTCAGGGTGACGTCGTGCAGGCTCGCGTGCCGCTCCAACCGGGCCAGCCTCTCCTCCGCGTAGGCCCGGACGTCGGCCGGGACCTGATGTCTGGCGACGAACTCTCACCTGCATTCGAGTCCACCTCCTAGACCAGCTTGAGCACCGAGTCGCGCCCGATTCCGAGCCTCTGCAGGGTGCCCGCGGGGAGCTCGAGCGCCGCCTTGGCGCCGAAGACGTGCCGGGACATCCGCCACGGCCGGATCGCATGGCAGGCGTGCAGCACCCGCCCCTCGGCATTGACGAAGGCGACGTCGATCGGAAAGCGCATGAAAAACATGTGGATGGAGCTGCAATCCTGGAGGCAGAGTCCCTCACCGGCGGCCAGCTCCGACCGGCCCAGAAGCCCCCGCAACCGCGGCCAGAACGAATTGGCGACAGCGCAGCTGTCGGCGACGACTGTGCCGTCGGCGGTCTCCAGACGACGGGTCGCCGCGGCCACACGCCGATGGTACCCGGGCTCGGCGCCCCGTGTATGGTGGGGAGATGGCAGACATCACCGATATCACCATTCACGTCGATCCAGCGTGCCCCTGGGCGTGGCTGACCTCCCGCTGGCTGGCCGAGGTCGAGAAGGTGCGCCCGGTGCGGGCGACCACCCGGCTGTTCGTGCTCGGCGAGATCAACCGCGACCGCGAGCCCAGCGAGCGCGCGCTGCGCGCTCACAGCGCCAGCCTGGTCGCGATGCACCTCCTGGTGGCGGCGCGCCGGGCCGGCGGGGACGCCGCCCTGGCCCGCCTCTTCACCGCGATCGGGGAGGCCCACCACGAGCGCGATCACGCCCTCGACGAGCCGGCGATGCTGACCGAGGCGCTCACCGCGGCCGGCCTCGACCCGGAACAGGTGACGAGGGTCGCGTCCGACCCCTCCATCCATGAAGAGCTCATGGAGGAGCATCGGGCGATCGCCGCTCGGGGCGCCTTCGGGGTCCCCACCCTGGTGATCGGCGAGGCGCAGCCGACCTTCGGTCCCATCGTCGACACCCGCATCACGGGCGAAGCAGCCGGTGAGCTGTGGGACCGGGTCTCCTGGCTGATCGGCGCCGGCTCCTTCTTCGAGCTCAAGCGGGAGCGGACCCGGAGGCCCGAGGTGGGTCGCTACCGGATGGCGGCGTCAGCGGCCGGCTGAGCCCGCCCGCTCACCTCCAGGTGGTGTCGAAGACCGCCCGCACCTCGGTGCCGGCACCGAGGGTGCTGCGGATGTCCAGCGTGCCACTGGCGTTCTCCACCCGCTCGCGCATCCCCACGATGCCCAGGGCGTGGGTGCGACCCAGCCTGGCCTCGGTGGCGCCGACGTCGAAGCCCTCCCCGCCGTCGCTGACCACCACGTGGAGCCGTCTCGGCGAGAAGGAGAGGACCACCTCCACCTCCTCGGCCCGGCCATGCCGCCGGGCGTTGTCGATCGCCTCCACCACCACCCGGAAGGCCGCGGAGGCGACCGCCGGCGGCAGCCTGGGCTCCTGTCCGACCACCTGAACCCTCACCGTCGCCTCCTCGGCGAGGTGGGCGGCAACCTGACGCACCGAGGCGACCAGCCCCTCGGCGAGAAGCCCCACCGGGCTGACCTGGAAGAGCAGCCGCTGCATCCGATCCAGCGCCCGCTGACTGGCCTGGCGGCACTCGACGAGCTCGGCGGTGACGTCACCCGCCGGCCCGTCGGAGATGCGGCGGCCGATCAGCTCGACCGCCAGGGCCAGGTCGGCGAGGTCCTCGAGCGGCCCCTCCACCATCCGCTCGGCGACCGCCTCATGGTCTTCGGTGATCATCCGGATCAGCTGGCGTTCGGCACGGCGGGAGAGGATTCGGGAATCGTCTGAATTTGCCGAGCGGAGCCCCGGGTCCGCATCCAGCCCGGCGGCGAGCTCGCGCAGCCGGTCGAGCTGGAGCAGCTCCGCGGCCAGCCCGGCGCGGCGTTCCTCCGTCCCGGCGATGCGAGCGTCCAGCAGGCGCAGCCGGACATACAGGTCTCCGCTCGCGCGCATCGCTGCGGCGAGGAGGTCGTTGCGCAGCAGGTGGTGATGCTCCAGCACCCGGACGCGGGCCTCCTCCGCATCGGCGAGGGCTCGTCGCACCCCGGCACGCTCCTCGGTCATCGCGGTGATCGACTGACCGAGGCCGCCCAGGAGCCCTGACACCAGGGTGGCACGCTCCTCCAGCGCGACCTGGAGATCGCGCAGCGGCGAGGTCACCGCCGGGCCGGGGGCAGCGATCGGCGTGGCCATGGGAGGCGACAAGATTACCCGTGGGCCGGTCGGTCCCGCCCGGTCAGTCGCGACGCAGGCGCAGCTTGAGCATGTCGACGAAGGTGGCCAGCGAATCCCGCAGCGGGCTGACCCGCGAGTTCTCGGCATGACGCCACACCACCCCGACCTCGGCCACCTGCCAGCCGCGCCGGCGCGCTCTGAGCAGCACCTCGGCGTCGAAGCCGAAGCCCGGGGTGCGCAGCGGGGTGAAGCAGGCGATCGCCGCCTGGGCGGTGAACAGCTTGAATCCGCACTGGGTGTCGTGCAGCCCGCGCAGGGCGAGGAGCTGGACCATCCGGTTGTAGCTCCGGCCCATCATCTCCCGGTGGCGCGGCTGGTGGGCCTCGACCCGCGAATCCGGGAGCGCGCGCGACCCGATCGCCACCTGGGTGCTGCCCTCGATCCGGCTGCGCAGCTTGGGAAGCTCGGTGATCGGGGTGCTGAGATCGGCGTCGGTGAACAGCCTCAGCTCGCCGCGGGCGGCGAGCATCCCGGTGCGAACCGCCCAGCCCTTGCCGTGGTTCTCGGGCAGGCGCATCACCCGCAGCTCCGGCCAGGCGTCGGCGAACTCCTGGGCCCCCTCGGCGGTGGCGTCGCTGGAACCATCGTCCACGACGATCACCTCGTACGGCTCGCGCTCCTCTCCGGCACCCTCGAGGTAATCGCGCAAGGTGCTGAGCGTCGCCGGGAGACGTCGCGCCTCGTTGTAGGCGGGGATGACGACGCTGAGCACTGGCCGAAGTCTGACACGCGTGCGACGGGGTTCAGGCCGTCCGCCGGCGTTCGCGAGCCAGCGCGTCACGATGCACATCGAGGACAAACCGCGGGATCGCCCGCTGCCGGCCCAACCTCGACGGCTCCCGTGCCAGCCGCCACAGCCATTCGAGGCCGAGGCGGCGCAACCGCTGCGGGGCTCGGGGAATCACACCTCCGAGCTCGCGGTAGTCGAAGCTGCCGCCCTCGCCGATGAGCACGCCGTGGTCGAGGCTGCGGACCCATCGAGCCATCAGGCGCTCCTGAAGGGGAAAGCCCACTCCCACCAGCACGATGTCGGGTCGCGACCGGCGCAGGGCGTCCACGATCGCCTCCTCCCCACTGCGGTCGAGCTGCCCCGGTGCCGTCCCCACGATGCGCAGGCCGGGGAAGGTGGCCTGCAGGTGGCCCGCGGTATGGGAGATCGGCACCTGCTTCGGGGAGCCCACCAGGAAGACGCCGAGGTCGCGGTCGCGGCAGCGGCCGAGCAGGGCGACGGTCAGGGTCGCCCCGGCCACCCGTTCGGGAACCACCACGGTGACCGACGGGGGGTCGAGGACGATGGCCGCCAGGCTCCCCAGCAGGTCGCCGGTCCGGTGATGGGGCCGGCGCTGGTAGGCCGCCGCCCACTGGACGGCCACCCCGTCAGCCAGGCTGAGCCAGGCGCCGTCGAAGGCCTCGCGGGTCCCCGGCGTCGCCCGCGGCCCGAAGAACTCGACGTAGGGCTTGACCACGTAGGCGGCGGGGCTGGCCGGGTCGGCGGCCCGCTCCACGATCCGGGTCACCGCCTCCTCCACCGTGATCGGGTCAATCGGGACCCCCAGGACGCGAAGCCTCACCGGGCGATCCGGACCGAGTGGCTGGCGAAGGCGCCGTCGACGAAGCGGACCAGCTCCTCACGAAATCGGGCGGCGGCGAAGCGCTGCGCCGCCGCCACCAGCTCTCCGGCGTCGAACGAGATTGCCTCCACGCGGTCGACCGCCCGGTTGAGCGAGCCCACCGTCGGCTCCTCGAAGAAGACCCCGGTTCGGTCCGGGGTCACGATCTCGGTCAGCCCGCCCCGCCCGTAGGCGACCACCGGCGTGCCGCAGGCGAGGGCCTCGACCGCGGCGATGCCGAAGTCCTCCTCGCCGGGGAAGACCAGGGCCCGGGCGCCGGTGATCAGCTCTGCCCGGGTCCGGTCGTCGACGTACCCGGCGAAGTGGATGGTGGGACCGGCCAGGCGCTCCAGACGGCTCCGATCCGGCCCGTCGCCGATCACCGTGAGGGGGCGGGCCGCCGCGGTGAAGGCGCGCACCGCGAGATCGATGCGCTTGTACTCGGTGAGGGTGCTGAGGGTGACCCACCCCCCGTCCCTTCTCCGAGAGGCCGGTTGGAAGGCCGAGACCTCGACGGGCGGGTAGAGGACGGTCACCGGATCGACCCGGTAGTACTTGCGGATCCGGGCCGCGGCGGTCTCCGAGACCGCCAGCCAGCGGTCCACCCGGCTGGCCCCGGCCAGGTCCCACAGCCGCGCCCGCGACACCAGCTCGGTGATCGCCAGGCGCTTGAACGGGCCGGCCTTCATCTCCTCGAGGTAGCGCGGCCAGTAGTCCCAGGCGAAGCGCATCGGCGAGGTGCAGTAGCAGATGTGCAGGGTGCCGGGAGGGGTGAGCACATTCTTGACGAAGGCCACCGAGCAGGAGATGACGATGTCGAAGCCCGACAGGTCCCAGGATTCGACCGCGCTGGGGATCAGGGGGAGCAGGTAGCGGGGCCGGCGGCGCAGCGAGGTGGGCAGCCTCTGGAGCCAGGAGGTGCGCACCCGGGCAGGGTCGAGGCGCCCGCGGTGCAGCCCGGCATCGAAGAGCAGGGTGTGGATGGGAGCCTCGGGATACAGCTCGGCCATCTCCAGGAAGAGACGCTCTCCGCCGCCCAGGGGCCGATTGAGCCAGTCGTGGACGAGCGCGACGCGCGGCATCGGAGGAGATGATGCGGGAAGCCGGCCCCGTGCAGGCGGGTCCGAGCTAGCGCTTGGTGTACTGAGGCGCCTTGCGAGCCCGCTTGAGGCCGTACTTCTTGCGCTCCTTCTCGCGCGCGTCGCGGCTCAGCAGTCCCGCCTTCTTGAGCACCGCGCGCAGCTCGGGGTCGGCGACCACCAGGGCCCGGGCGATGCCGTGGCAGACGGCTCCCGCCTGGCCGGCGACGCCGCCGCCCTCCACCTTGATGCTGCCGACGTAGCGATCCACGGTGTCGGTGATCCGCAGCGGCTGGGTGACCACCGTCTCCAGGTCGCGCCGCCCGAAGTACTCGCTGGGCGGATGCCCGTTGATCAGCAGGGCGCCGTCACCGGGCACCAGGCGCACCCGAGCCACCGCCGTCTTGCGCCGGCCGGTCGCGTAGTAGTAGGTCTCTTCAGCTGCTGGCAACGATGATCTCTCCGAGTGGGCCGAAGCTGATCCGGACTGGCTGCTGGGCCTCGTGACGGTGATCCGGGCCCGCATAGACGCGCAGCCGCCGGAGCATCTCGGCGCCCAGGGTGTTGTGCTGGAGCATCCCCTTCACCGCGTGTTGCAGGGGGAAGGTGGGGTCGTGCGCCTTGGCCTGCTCGTAGGTCCGCGTCCGCAGGCCTCCAGGGTAGCCGGAGTAGCGCACGTATTGCTTCTTGCGCTGCTTGCCGCCGGTGACCACGATGTCGGCGGCGTTGATGACGATGACGTGGTCACCGGTCACCAGGTGCGGGGTGTACTGGGGGCGATGCTTGCCGCGCAGCACCCGGGCAACGTTGACCGCGAGCCTGCCGAGCGTCTGGCCGCGGGCGTCGACCACGAACCAGCGGTCCTCGACCTCGCCGGCCTTGGCCATGTAGGTTCGGGGAGCGGTGATCATGCTCCCACCTCGGCGTAGCCGACGCTCCACTGGTGCAGGCCCCGGGCGGGCGCGACGCTGAAGTGCTCGGCGCCACGGCTCGAGCCGGACAGGGCCCGCGACAGCGCGGCGCCGTCGAGCCGTCCCTGCCCGATCGCCACCAAGGCGCCGGCGAGCGACCGCATCATTCCCTGGAGAAAGGCATTGGCAGTCACCTCGATGACCACTGCGCTGAACCCCTCTCCCCCGCCCACTCCCGAGACCCGGCGGACCGACACCTCGTGGATGGTGCGCTCGGTGCTCGCTCCGGGTCGGGGAGCCCGGCCGAACGCCCCGAAGTCGTGCCGGCCGCGGAGCAGGGTGGCGGCCCGGCGCATCGCGTCCAGGTCCAGCGGGCCCGAGATCTCCCAGGCGAAGCGCCGGGCGATCGGGACCCGCCTGGGCACCACCAGGTAGCGATAGGTGCGGCGCACCGCGTCGCGGCGGGCGTGGAAGCCCTCGGCCGCGGGGTTCACCGCGCTCACCGTGACATCCGGGGGAAGCAGGGCGTTGAGGGCCCGGCGAAGGGTCTCCGGCGGCCAGTTACGCAGGGTGCGAAGTCCCACCGCCTGACCGTGGGCGTGAGCGCCGGCGTCGGTGCGCGAGGCGGCGGTGAGATCCGCATCCTCGCCGCACAGCGGGCGCAGCGCGGCGCGCAGCTCCCCCTCCACGGTGCGCTGCCCCGGCTGGCGCTGCCAGCCGTGAAAGCCGCCGCCGTCGTACTCGAGGGTGAGCCGGAAGGTCGGCATGCTCAGGCCTCGGCCCCCACCATCTCGATGATCGCCATGGGGGCGGCGTCGCCGGTGCGCGGCCCCAGCTTGATCACCCGGGTGTACCCGCCCGGGCGGGGGGTGGCGGCGTCGAAGTAGCGCTCGCGGTAGGTGGTGAACAGCTTGTTGCTGACCTCGCGGTCGGTGACCCAGAGGGCGATCTTGCGCCGGGCGGTCACGTCGTTGTCCCGCGACTCGGTGACCACCCGCTCCACCCAGCGCCGGAGCTCCTTGGCCTTGGCCTCGGTGGTGGTGATGCGCCCATGCCGCAGCAGGTCGGTGAGCTGGTTGCGGGTCAGCGCCTGCCGGTGGGCGGAGCTGCGGCCAAGCTTGCGGCCGGCTTTGCGATGGCGCATGGCTCCTCAGTCGGTCCTCGGTTACCGGCCCGACGGCTGGAACAGGGTCTCCAGCTCCTCGGGGGTGACGAATCCGCGCTCGACCAGCTTCTCCTTGATCTCGTCGAGCGACTTCTGGCCGAAGTTGCGCAGGGTGAGCAGCTCCTCCTGGCGCATCGCCACCAGCTGGCCGACCCGGGTCACGTCGTTGGCCTTCAGGCAGTTGAGGGCGCGGACCGAGAGCTCCAGCTCCTCGATGGGCACGTCGGCCAGCCGGCTGGGCAAGTCATTGCCCCGCTGCTGGCGCACCGCGGGGGCGGCCAGGCTGTCGCCGAACCGCACAAACAGGTCCAGGTGCTCGGTGAACAGTGCCGCCGCCTGGCTGACCGCCTCGACCGGCTGGATGGTCCCGTCGGTCCACACCTCGACGAGCAGGCGGTCCCATTCGGTCTCCTGCCCGACCCTGGTCTTCTCCACGGTGAAGTTGGCCTTGCGAACCGGGGTGAAGATGGCGTCGACCGGGATCACCCCGATCGGCTGGCCCTCCTTCTTGTTCCGGTCGGCGGTCACATAGCCCTTGCCACGCTCGACGATCAGGTCCATGCGCAGCTGAGCCTTGGGGCCGTCCAGGGTGCAGATGTAGAGGTCGAGGTTCTTGATCTCGACGTCGCTGGGGCACTCGATATCGGCGGCGGTCACCACCTTGGCGCCGCGCACGTCGAGCACGCAGCGCACCGGGGTTGAGCTGTGCGAGACGACCGCCAGGGCCTTGAGGTTCAGCAGGACCTCGGTGACGTCCTCCTTGACGTGAGGGATCACGCTGAACTCGTGGCTCACGCCGTCGATGGCGACCGAGGTCACCGCCGCGCCGGGCAGCGAGGAGAGCAGGACCCGCCGCAGCGAGTTGCCAAGGGTGGTGCCGAATCCCGGCTCGAGCGGCTCGACCTCGAACCGGCCATAGCTGGCGGTGCTCTCGAGCTCTCGGACGGCGGGAATTGCAGGGGTTTCGATCATCAGGACTCCAGGGTTACGAACGTGTTGGGATGACGGCGCTCAGGCCGTCCAGATCAAGGAAGCGAGCAGCGCAGGGAGGGAGCGCACTAACGTGCGTGACCGAGCGAGCAGAGAAGCTGACGCAGAGCTGGGCGGAAATGAGCGCCGGCATTATCGAGAGTAGTACTCGACGATCAGCTGCTCATCCAGCACCATCTCCATCTCCTCGCGCTCGGGGAGCCGCACCACGCTGCCCTTGAGGTTGTCGGCGTCGAGAGTGAGCCACTCCGGGACGCTGCGGTTCTGGAGCAGAGAGAGGGCGTTCTGAATGGGATCGAGCTCGCGGCTCTTGTCCCTCACCTGCACGACGTCGCCGGGCCGCACCTGGGCGGAGGGGACGTTGTTCACTCGACCGTTGAGGGTGAAGTGGCGGTGGCTGACCAGCTGCCGAGCCTCACGGCGCGAGGCCGCCAGACCGAGCCGGTAGACGACGTTGTCGAGGCGCCGCTCCAGGTTCTGGAGCAGCACCGTGCCGGTCACCCCGGTGGAGCGATCGGCCTTCTCGAAGTAGTGCCGGAACTGGGTCTCCATGACCCCGTACATCCGGCGCGCGCGCTGCTTGGCCCGGAGCTGGATGCCGTAGTCGCTCGGCTTGCGTCGCCGGGCCATGCCGTGCTGCCCGGGCAGCAGCGCGTTGCGCTTGTCGAAGGTGCAGTTGCTCAGGCACTTGGCGCCCTTGAGGTAGAGCTTGACGCCCTCCCTGCGGCAGAGGCGGCACACCGGGCCGGCTTGGTTGGCCATCTGCGCTCCCTCCTACACCCGGCGCCGCTTGGGCGGGCGGCAGCCGTTGTGGGGGATGGGGGTCACGTCGGTGATGGCGGTGACCTCGAGGCCAGAGGCCTGGAGGCTGCGGATCGCGGCCTCGCGGCCGGCACCCGGGCCCTTGACGAAGATCTCCACCGATTTGAGGCCGTGTTCCGCCGCCCGCCGGGCGGTCGCCTCGGCGGTGACCTGGGCGGCGAAGGGCGTCGACTTGCGCGAACCCTTGAAGCCCTGGGCACCCGCCGAACCCCAGGCGATCACGTTGCCCTGGGGGTCGGTGAGGCTGACGATGGTGTTGTTGAACGTGGCCAGCACGTGGGCGTGGCCGACCGCGATGTTCTTGCGCTCGCGGCGCCGGGTTCGGACGACCTTCTTCTTTGCCATCTACTTCTTCTTGCGACGGACGCCGACTGTCTTCTTCGGGCCCCTTCGGGTCCGGGCATTGGTCCTGGTGCGCTGGCCCCGGACCGGCAGCCCCCGCCGGTGGCGCAGTCCCCGGTAGGTGCCGATCTCCATCAGGCGTTTGATGTTGAGGGCGACCTGGCGGCGCAGATCGCCCTCGACCCGGCCCTGGAGCTGCTTGGAGATGACGTCACGCAGGCGGCCGACCTGGGCGTCGGTCAGCTCGCGGGCCCGGAGGTCAGGGGACACCTGGGCCAGGGTCAGCAGCCGCTTCGAGGTGGACGGGCCGATCCCGTAGATGTAGGTGAGGGCGACCTCGATCCGCTTCTCCCGCGGGACGTCGACACCGGCGATCCGTGCCACTCAGCTAGCCCTGCCTCTGCTTGTGCTTGGGGTTTTCACAGATGACCCGGACCGCGCCATGACGCTTGATGATCTTGCAGCGCTCGCAGATTCTCTTCACGGAGGACCGGACCTTCATTGCTTCTCTCTTTCAGGCAAGACGTTGGAGTATCCGCCCCCGACCCGGGTCGGCGGCGGAAAGTTCGACCTGGACCCTGTCCCCGGGGAGGATCCGCACCGCCTGGAGGCGGGCCTTGCCGGCCGGATGGCAGAGAACCTTGTGTCCCCCCGCCAGCTCGACCCGGTAGAGCGCGTCGGGGAGGGGCTCGATCACCCGCCCCACGAGCGGCTCGTCAGCCCGCGTCATCGGGCGTGCCGAATCGGGCTGCCAGGCAGCCACGAGCGCTGAGTATACCAGCCGCCCCCGGTCACGAAACCACCCCCGCCGGCTGCGGCCGGAGGGTCAGGACCTCGGGGCCGGTCTCGGTGATCGCCACGGTGTGCTCGAAGTAGCAGGAGCGGCGCCCATCCGAGGTGACCACGGTCCAGCCGTCGTCGAGGACCCGGGTCTCCGCCCTGCCGGCGTTGACCATGGGCTCGATGGCCACCACCAGACCCGGTTTGATCTGGTTGCCGGTCCCGGGCCGGCCGAAGTTGGGCACCTGCGGGGCCTCATGCATGTCGCGGCCGATGCCGTGGCCGACGTACTGGCGCACCACCGAGAAGCCGGCGGCCTCCACGTAGCTCTGCACCGCGTGGCCGACGTCGCCGAGGTAGCCGCCCGGCCGGGCGGCGTCGATGCCGCGCCGCAGCGCCTCCTCGGTCACCTCGAGGAGCCGGCTCACCTCGGGGTCGGCCGGCCCGGCGCAGACTGAGAGCCCGGAGTCGGCCCACCAGCCCTCCAGGATCAGCCCGCAGTCCAGGGAGACGAGGTCACCCTCATCCACGACCCTCTCGGTGGGGATGCCGTGCACCACCTCATCGTTGATGGAGACGCACAGCGAGTTGGGAAAGCCGTTGTACCCGATGAAGCCGGGGATGCAGCGGTGATCGCGGATGAAGGTCTCCGCCTCGCGGTCGAGGGCCAGTGGGGTGATGCCGGGCTCGGTCAGCGAAGCCAGGTGGGCCAGGCAGGCTCCCAGGATCCGGCCGGCCTCGCGCATCCTCTCGATCTCGTCGGGCCGTTTGCGGCGGAAGCTCTCGACCATCTTCACGAAGAGGTCGCCACCGAACGGGGTCGGTCGGTGTCCGGCACCCCGAGGACCCTGACGATCTGTTCGGTGACCTGGTCGGCCGGCGGCGCGCCGTCGATCCGCTCGATGCGCACCCCGGCGGCCCGGAAGTGATCCACCACCGGAGCGGTCTCACGCTCGTAGACCCGCATCCGCTCGCTGAAGGTATCGGCGGTGTCATCTTTGCGGCCGTCGATCTGAGCACGCCGAAGGATCCGCTCTCGGACCTGCTCGGGGGAGACGTCGAGGCAGACCACCACCAAGACCGATGGCCCGGCTCGCTCGAGCATCCGCTCCAGGGCCTCCGCCTGAGCCACGGTCCGGGGGAAACCGTCGAGGACCACCCCCTTGCCGGCATCCGGCTGGGCGATGCGCTGCTCGATGATCCGGATCATCAGGTCGTCGGGAATGAGAGCTCCGGTCTGCATGATCAGCGCCGCCTCGCGCCCCAGTGCCGAACCGCTCGCCGCCTCGGCACGCAGGATCTCGCCGGTCGAGACGTGGGGAATCCCCATGAGTGCGGCGATGCGCTCCGCCTGGGTGCCCTTGCCGCTGCCCGGCGGGCCGAACAGGACCACGATCACCGGATGAAGCCTCGGTACTGTCGCATCAGCAGCTGGGTCTCGATCTGCTTCATGGTGTCCAGGGCCACGCCGACCACGATCAGGATCGCCGTCCCTCCGAGCAGAAACTGGGTGGTCGAGACCCCGGTCAGGAAGCTGGTGAGCAGCGGCAGGATCACTGTGACCGTCGCTAAGAACAGGGCCCCGGCCAGCGTGATCCGGCCCATCACCCGGCCGAGGTATTCGGCAGTCTGCCGTCCCGGTCGGATCCCCGGTATGAAGGTCGACGATTTCTTGAGGTTGTCGGCGACGTCGTTGGGATCGAAGACCACCGCCGTGTAGAAGTAGGTGAACCCGAGCACCAGCATGAAGTAGATGCAGTTGTAGAGGACGTCGACCAAGACGGTCCCCCCGTTCGGCTGCCAGTAGGTGCGCACCCAGTTGGCCGCGGCCCCGGGCCACCCGGTCGCGGAGCCGAACAGGTTGGCGAAGATCAGCGGGAAGGACATGATCGAGATCCCGAAGATGATCGGGATCACTCCGGCGGTGTTCACCCTGAGCGGCAGGAAGTTTCGCCGTCCCCCCATGGCGGCCATGCCGGTTCGCGGATTCAGCACTCGCTGCGCCGACTGCATCGGGACGTTGCGCTGAGCCTGCTGCACCTCGATGATGCCCATGGTCGCGATCAGGGCGATGAGCGCCATGGCTCCGATCCGGACGGCGTTGGCGGTCCCCGTCCCTCCGTAGCTCACGATCGAGGGCAGGGCCCTGCCGATGATCCCGGTGAAGATGATCAGCGACACCCCGTTGCCGACCCCATATTCGGTGATCAGCTCGCCCAGCCACATCGCGATGATGGTGCCGGCGCACAGGATGATGATGTCGCTGATGGTCTGGGTCGGGGTGGGGTTGAGGATCACGTTCTGGCTGGTGAACAGGGCCATGTATCCGTAGCCCTGGATCGCCGCCAGCGGGATGGTCAGCCAGCGGGTGTAGCGGGTGATCCGCTTGCGGCCCACCTCGCCTTCCTTGGAGAGCTCCTTGAGCCGGACCGACACCACGGTCATCAGCTGCATGATGATGGTGGCGTTGATGTAGGGGTTGAGGCCGAGGCCGACGATGGTGAAGCTCACTCCGGAGCTGCCGCTGAACAGGCTGAGCAACCCCAGCAGCGAGCTGCCGTTCATGACGGTCTGCAGCTCGGTCTCGTTGATGTTGGGAACCGGGATCGAGGCCAGCAGCCGGAAGGCCAGCAGCAGGGCCAGGGTGAACAGCAGCTTGCGGCGCAGCTCCGGTATCCGGATGGCCTTGCCGAGCGCCTCGAGCAGGTTCACGCGTCGGGGTCCTCGGCCGCCGCCGCCGAGTCGGGCTCGGACCTCCGGCCGGCTGCCGCGAGGGTCGGGGCCTCCGGGACCACCTCGAGCACCTCGACCCGCCCTCCCGCCGCTTCGACGGCGCGCCGGGCCGACTCCGACGCCCGGTGGACCCGGACCGTGAGGGCCACCCGGACCCGCCCGGCGGCGAGCAGCTTGACCCGATCACCCGGATGACCCACCAGACCGCGGGCGGCGAGCGCCGCTCCGTCCACGATGCTCCCGCCGGCGAAGCGGTTGAGCTTGCCCACGTTGACGGCCGTGTATTCCGCTCGCTGGTGGTTGACGAATCCGCGCAGCTTGGGAAGCCGCTGGGTGATCTTCATCTGCCCGCCCTCGAAGCCACGCGGGGTCTTGGCCCCCGGGCGGGCGCCGGCACCCTTCTGGCCCCTGCCCGCGGTCTTGCCCTGGCCGGCGGAGATTCCGCGGCCGATCCGCTTGCGATCGCGGCGGCTGCCGGCCGGCCCGTGGAGCTCGTGCAGCTTCATTCGTCTCTCGCCCCGGAGCCGTCGCGGAGCCGCGCCATCCCCGCCGGGCTGTCGGCGGGGAGCCCGTCGACACTCACCAGGTGGCGCACCTTGTTGACCATCCCCCGGATCGCCGGGGTGTCGGGCTGATCGACGGTCTGCTGCAGACGCTTCAGCCCGAGGGCCACCAGCGTCGCCCGCTGGTCACGGGCGTAACCGATCGCGCTCTTGCGATAGGTGATCCGGAGGTCGCTCATACCGCCTCGGGGGCTGGCACCACGGGCTCGCCGAGCATCTGGGCGGCCCGGCGGCGGCCGACGATGTCCTCAGGACGCAGGCCGCGCAGCGCCGCTACCTGGGCCAGGGTGCGCATGCTGGCCAGGGCGGCCACGGTGGCCCGCACCACGTTGATGGGGTTGTTGCTCCCCAGCGACTTGGTGAGGATGTCGTGGATGCCCGCAGCCTCGACCACCGCCCGCATCGCACCACCCGAGATCACCCCGGTGCCGGGCACGGCGGGACGGAGCAGCACCCGAGCCGCCCCCAGCTTGTAGCGCACGTCATGGGGGATGGTCCTGCCCACCAGGGGCACGGTGATCATGTGCTTCTTGGCGTCCTCGACACCCTTGCGGATGGCGTCCGGCACCTCGCCGGCCTTGCCCAGGCCGGCCCCCACCCGCCCCTGGGCGTCGCCGACCACCACCAGCGCGCTGAAGGAGAAGCGCCGGCCGCCCTTGACAACCTTGGCCACCCGGTTGAGTGAGACGATCTTCTCGACCAGCTCGGAGCCGCGGTCGCCCCCGCGGTCGTCACGCCGGTCCATCCGCATCGACATCAGTCAGCCTCCGCCTCGTTCACTCTAGAAGTTCAACCCGGCGGCGCGGGCGGCCTGAGCCAGCGCCGCGACCCGGCCGTGGTAGAGATAGCCGCCCCGGTCGAACACCACCTGCGAGATGCCGGTGGCCAGCAGGCGGGTGGCCACCAGCTCCCCCACCACCTCGGCCGCCCTGGCGGTCGCCCGGTTCCCCCCGATCTTGGCCGCCGCCTCGGGCTCCAGGGTGGACGCCGCGACCAGGGTCCGGCCGGCCAGGTCATCGATGACCTGGGCGCTGATGTGGCGCAGGCTGCGGTGCACGCAGAGCCGGGGGCGTGCCGCGGTCCCGGCCAGGTGCTTGCGCACCCGGCGGTGCCGCCGCGTCCTCGCTGCCTCACGATCGTGCTTGGTGTACATGGCGTGCCCTACTTGCCCTTGCCGGCCTTGCCGGACTTCCCGGCCTTGCGGCGGATCCGCTCCCCGCGGTACATGATGCCCTTGCCCTTGTAGGGCTCGGGCTTGCGGAACGAGCGGATCTTGGCCGCCACCTGTCCGACCACCTCCTTGTCAGCGCCGGAGATGGCGATCTGGGTGGGAGCCGGAACCTCGATGGTCACCCCCTCGGGAGGGGTGTAGCGGATGGGGTGCGAGTAGCCGACGGTGAGCACCAGATCGCCGCCCTGCCGGCTGGCCCGGAAGCCGACCCCGACCAGGTCGAGGTTGCGGGTGAAGCCGGCGCTGACCCCCTCGACCATGTTGGCGATCAGGGTCCGGGTCAGGCCGTGGAGGGAGCGGTGCAGCGAGCTGTCGGTGGGACGCCGGACCTCGACGACCCCATCGCCGACCTGCACCTCCATCGCCGGGGGGAGGCTGCGCTCCAGGGTGCCGCGCGCCCCCGACACCGAGACGTGTGCTCCGGTCATGGTCACCTGGACTCCGGCGGGAACGGTGATCGGATGACGGCCGATTCGAGACATCAGGATCGGCTCCCGCTCACCACACGAAGGCGACGACTTCGCCGCCCAGTCCGAGTCGCTGGGCCCGCTGCCCGGTCATCAGACCCTGACTGGTGGAGATCACCGCGACCCCCAGGCCGCCGAGCACCCGGGGGATCTCCGACTTGCGCGCGTAGACCCGGAGTCCCGGCCGGCTGATCCGGCGCAGCCCGCTCAGCGCCCGCCCCCGGGGGCTGCGCGGCTTGAAGGTGATGGTGATCAGCTCGTGGGGCGCGTCGCCGGTCAGCTCGTACTCGGCGATGAAGCCCTCTTCCTTGAGCACCCGAGCGATCTCCACCTTCATCCGGCTGGCCGGGACGCTGACCACCCGATGGTTGGCCAGGTTGGCGTTGCGGACCCGGGTCAGCATGTCGGCGATGGTGTCGCTGGTCATGGCCTCACCACGAGCTCTTCTTGATCCCGGGGACCTGGCCGTTGGAGGCCAGCCCGCGGAAGCAGATCCGGCACATGCCGAACTTGCGAATGTACGCTCGCGGCCTTCCGCAGATGGCGCAGCGGTTGCGCTTCTGGGTGGAGAACCGGGGGGGGCGGAGCGACTTGGCAATCAGCGATTTCTTGGCCACAGAGCACCTCTGACCGGCGCCGTATCGGCAGCTGCCGACGCACGCGGGCCGTGAAAACTGGCGAAGCTTGCGGGAGGGAAGGGCACGGTCATGTTCGGAAGGGCATCCCCAGCCGGGCGAGCAGGGCGCGGCCCTCGTCGTCGTTGCTGGCGCTGGTGACGATGCAGACCTCCAGGCCGCGCGGCTTGTCGATCTTGTCGTAGTCGATCTCGGGGAACACCAGCTGCTCGCGCAGACCCAGGGTGTAGTTGCCATGACCGTCGAAGGCCTTGGGGTCCACCCCGCGAAAGTCGCGGATCCGGGGCAGCGCGACGTTGATCAGCTTGTCGAGGAAATACCACATGCGCTCGCGGCGCAGCGTGACCCTGACCCCGATCGGCATGCCGGCTCGCAGCTTGAAGGCGGCCACCGACTTGCGGGCCCGGACCACCACCGGTGCCTGGCCGGTCATGGTCCGGATGTCGGCGACGGTCGCGTCGATGGCGCGGGCGTTCTGGATGGCTTCGCCAAGGCCCACGTTGACCACCACCTTGACCAGCCGCGGCACCTGCATGGCATTGCTGTAGCGGTACTCACGCACCAGATCGGGGACCGCCCGATCCTGGTACAGGCTGCGCAACCGCGGCATCGGAGCTGCGACGGCCATCAGCTGGTGATCCTCTCGTAACGCTGGCCGCATTTCTTGCACACCATCACCCGGCGACCGTCTTCGGCGACGCCGTGGGCGATCCGGGTCCGCTTGTCGCAGCGGTTGCACACCAGCTGGACATTGCTGTACGGGATCGGACCATTGAAGTCGACGATGCCGCCCTGGACATTGCCGGCCACATTGGCCCGGGTGTGGCGCTTCATCAGGTTGACGCCCTGAACCACGATGCGCTGGCGATCGGGGAGCACCCGCTCGACAGTTCCCCGCTTGCCCCGGTCCTTGCCCGCCAGCACCTCGACGGTGTCGCCGCTTCGGATGTCGAGCGACCGCGGATGCCCACCGTCCCAGCCGGCATGGAACAGCTCCATGGTCCGGCGGCGGGCCATCTTGGTCCGGCGTGCCGCCTTCAGGCCGGTACCCACCTAGAGCACCTCCGGGGCCAGCGAGACGATCTTCATGAAGTTGCGCTCCCGCAGCTCGCGCGCCACCGGCCCGAAGATGCGCGTGCCTCGGGGATTGTTCTGGGGGTTGATGAGCACCGCCGCATTCTCGTCGAAGCGGATCTGGCTGCCGTCGGGCCGGTGGAAGGGCTGGACCGTGCGGACGATGACCGCCCGCACCACGTCCCCCTTCTTCACCTGGGCATTGGGCTGGGCCACCTTGACGGTGCCGACGATGATGTCGCCCACCGAGCCGTACTTGCGGTAGCTGCCGCCGAGCACGCGGATGCACAGCAGCTCGCGAGCACCGCTGTTGTCCGCCACCTTGAGCACGGTCTCCTGCTGGATCACGTCACTTCGCCTTCTCGAGGATCTCGTCCACCCGCCAGCGCTTCTCCTTGGAGAGGGGTCGGGTCTCGGCGATCCGCACCCGGTCGCCGACCGCGCACTGGCCCTCCTCGTCGTGGACCTTGAACCGCCGGTTGAGGGTGACCACCTTCTTGTACAGCGGGTGGGGTTTGCGCTCCTGGATGAGCACCACCACGGTCTTCTGCATCTTGTCGCTGACCACCACGCCCTCCCGGGCCTTGCGGCGAGCGCGATGCGGCGCGGACGCCACCGGCTCCTCGGTCATGGCTGGCTCTCCTGCTCAGGGTCCTGCTCGGGCTCGGCATCACCGCCGCCGGCGAGCTCGTCGTCGATCTGGGCGTCGGGGGGTGCGGTCTGGTCGACGACCTCGGCCTCCGCGTCGGGCGCCTGGATCTCGGACGCCCCGCTCTCGGACGCGTCCGCCGGTTCGACGGCCTCGACGGCCTGGTCGGGCACCGAGGTCCTGGCGCGGGCCCGGGTGGCCCGGGCTCGCGGCCTGGCGGCGGCGGTCTCTCAGTGGCGGAAGCGGCGGCCTCAGTGGCGGAAGCGGCGGCCTCCTGGGTCACCTCGCCCACCTCAGCCAGCGGGCTCTCCAACTCGGCGGTCGCGCCCTCCAGCTCTTCGCTCGGGGCCTCCGGCTCGGCGATCGCGGTCTCAGCCGCAGCGGCCGGGCCGGCGACGGCCCCCCGGCGCAGCCGAAAGCGCCTCGGCCGCTCCTCGCGCACCGCGTGCTCGACCTCGCGCTCGGCCTCCGTGGCCAGCTCGTGACCGCGGGAACGCTCGATCTGGATGGTCATGGTGCGTGCGATCTCGCGGCGCAGCTGGCGGATCTGACGATGGTTCTCCACCTGGCCCGCCGCCTGCTGGAAGCGCACCTCGAAGAGCCTGCGACGCTGCTCGTGGAGGTGGTCCTCGAGATCCTCCGCGCTGAGCGAGCGGAGGTTCTGCACCAGCTCCACCTGCTTGCTCATGCGCCCACCTCGACCGCGACCGGCTCGGCCTCGGGGGCGTCGACCTCGGACCCGGGCTCGTTGCGGATCAGGAAGCGGGTCGAGATGGGCAGCTTGTGGGCGGCGAGGCGCATGGCCTCCCGGGCCACCTCCTCGGTGACCCCGGCCATCTCGAAGAGCACCCGTCCGGGCTTGACCACGGCAACCCACCCCTCGGGCTGGCCCTTGCCCGAGCCCATCCGGGTCTCGGCCGGCTTCTTGGTGTAGGAGTGGTCGGGAAAGATGCGGATCCAGATCTGGCCGCCGCGCCGGATGTGACGGGTGATCGCTCGCCGGGCCGCCTCGATCTGGCGGTTGGTCATCCAGCAGGGCTCGAGCGCCTGGAGGCCGTAGTTCCCGAAGCTGAGCACATTGCCGCGCTGGGCGGCACCCTGCCTGCGGCCCCGGTGGAGCTTGCGGTACTTGGTCCGCTTGGGCATCAGCACCGTCAGTCCTCCTCGGACTCCGCGGCGGGACGCTCACCGCTCGGAGCGGCCTTCTTGGCCACCGGGGCGCGCCGGCGTGCCGCCGGCTTCTTGGCCGGCAGCTTCTCCACCCGATCGCCACCCAGAGCATCGACACCCAGCTCGGGGATCTCCGGGATCTCGGGGATCTCGTCCTCCAGCTCGACCGTCTCAGCCTCGGCGCCCTCCCGCAGCCCGTCCTCGATCTCGGCCTCGGGCACCGCCTCGACGGCGTCGAGAGCCGCCACCGCCTCCTCAACGGGCTGGGTCTCCACGGCGGCTGCGGGTGCGAGCGGAGGGGCCGCGGGTGCGGTCTCAACCGGGGTCGCAGCCCGGGCGGCGACCGCACGGGCGGCCCGCTCCGGCGCCGCGGCCCGCACCAGCTCGAGGGACTCCGAGGTCTCCCGCCCGGGCCCACCGGACATCACCGGCTCGCCGGTGGCGGTGACGTAGTCGCCCTTGTAGATCCAGCAGGTGACCCCGATCCTGCCGAAGGTGGTCCGCGCCTCCGCCTGACCGTAGTCGATGTTGGCGCGCAGGGTGTGCAGGGGGACCCGGCCGTCGCGATCCCATTCGCGCCGCGACATCTCGGCACCACCGAGGCGGCCGCTGACCTCGAGCTTCACCCCCTTGGCGCCCGCCCGCATGCTCCGCATCACCGTCTGCTTGAGGGCGCGGCGGAAGGCGATCCGCTTCTCCAGCTGGGACGCCACGTTCTCGGCGACCAGCTTGGCGTCGAGCTCCGGGGTCTTGATCTCGTGGATGGTGACCCTCACCTTCTTGCCGCTGATCCGCTCGAGCTCGTCGCGCAGCGCGTCCACCGAGGCGCCCTGCTTGCCGATGACGATGCCCGGCTTGGCGGTCTGGATGATGACGGTGAGCTGGTTGGCGCTGCGCTCGGTCTCGATCCGCGCCACTCCGGCGTTGCGCAGCCGGCTGCCGATCAGCTTGCGCATCGCCAGGTCCTCATGGAGGAGCTTGGTGTAGTCGCGATCGGCATACCAGCGCGAGTCCCACTGACGGTAGATCCCGAGACGGAAGCCGATCGGGTTGACCTTCTGACCCATCAGCTGTCCTCCTCGCCATCGTCATCGCCGTCCTCGGACTCGTCGCCGTCCTCGGACTCCTCTTCGCCCTCCTCGGACACGTCATCGTCCTCGAAGTCCTCGCCGCCATCCGGCCCCTCGTCGGCAATCTCGGCCTCGCCGGTCGCATCGGTGAGAGCGGCGCCCTCCCCCCCACCGGACTCGGCCGCCCCCGCCGGAGCCTCAGCCTCCACCGCGGCCGCGGCGGCCTCCTGGGCCCTTCGCACCTGAGCCGGGCGCCGCCGCCGGGTCGCCGCCGGCCGTGCCGAGGTCGACGCGGACCGCCCGGGCATGGCCACCAACGAGCGCCGCCGCCGCTCCGGCTCGGGCTCCTCGTCGGTGACGTAGCAGCGGAGATGGCTCATCCGCTTGAAGAGGCTCCCCGCCATCCCGCGGGGCTTGGCGATGTATCGCTTGATGATCCCGGCCTGATCGATCTCGATGCGATCCACCCGGAGGTCCGAGGTCTCCAGGTTGTAGTTGTGCTCGGCGTTGGCGACCGCCGACTTGATCACCTTGGCCACCTCACGAGCCCCGTGACGGGGCGTGAAGCTGAGCAGGGTCAGCGCCTCGGCAACCGGCAGCCCGACCACGCTGCGAGCCACCACCCTCGCCTTGCGCGAGGTGATCCGCACATCCTTGGCGACGGCCACGACCCTCATTTCAGCGCCGTGCTCCGCTCGGTGTGATGGCCGTGGCCGCGGTACCTGCGGGTCGCCGCGAACTCGCCCAGCTTGTGACCGACCATGGCCTCGGTGATGAACACCGGGTTGTGCTTGCGCCCGTCGTGCACCGCGATGGTGTGCCCGACCATCTCCGGGAAGATGTCGCTGCGGCGCGACCAGGTCTTGATGACCCGCTTCTCGCGGCTCTGGTTCAGCTTCTGGACCTTGGTGAGCAGGTGCTCATCGCAGAACGGCCCCTTCTTGAGGGAACGGCTCATGACCTCACTTCTTCCGGCGCCGCACGATCATGCGGTCGGTCTTCTTGTTGCGACGGGTGCGGTAACCGAGAGCCGGCTTGCCCCAGGGGGTCTGGGGGTTGCCACCCGCCCCGCTGCGACCCTCGCCGCCGCCGTGGGGATGGTCGAATGGGTTCATGGTCATCCCCCGAACTGTCGGCCGCCAGCCCCGCCAGCGCGACTTGCCCGCCTTGCCGATGTTCTGGTTCTCGTGGTCGACGTTGCCCACCTGCCCCACCGTCGCAAAGCAGCGGACGTCGATGCGGCGCACCTCACCGGACGGCATCCTCACCGTGGCCAGCGTGCCCTCGCGAGCGATCAGCTGGGCGGCGCCCCCGGCGCTGCGCACCAGCTGGCCACCCCGTCCCACCTGGACCTCGAGGTTGTGGATGGTGGTGCCCAGCGGGATCGCCGAGAGCGGCAGGGCGTTGCCGGGCTTGATCTCGGCGCCGACACCGGCGCGGATCGTGGTTCCCACCGCCAGTCCCAGGGGAGCGAGGATGTAGCGCTTCTCGCCGTCCGCGTAGTGGATCAGGGCGATGCGCGCACTGCGGTTGGGATCGTACTCGATCGCCGCCACCCGTCCCGGGACGTCGCGCTTGCTGCGCCGGAAGTCGATGATCCGGTAGAGCTTGGTATGGCCGCCGCCGCGGTGGCGGACGGTGATCCGGCCGCTCGCGTTGCGCCCGCTCGCCTTCTTGAGGTGGACGGTGAGGCTCCGCTCCGGGGTGGTCTTGGTCACCTCCTCGAAGGAGCTCACCGCCATGAAGCGGCGGCCGGGGCTGGTCGGCTTGTACTTGGTGACCGGCATGGAGCTACACGCCCTCGAAGAGGCCGGGGATCTTCTGGCCCGGTGCCAGGGTGACCACCGCCTTCTTCCAATCCGGGCTCTGCCCGGTGAGCCGGGTGCCCCGGCCCCGGCGGTACTGCCGGTTGCGGATCTTGCCGTGCATGGTCACCACGTTGACCGCGGTGACCGTCAGGTTCTGCTCCGGGAAGGCCTCCTCGACCGCCCGCCTGATCTCGATCTTGGTGACGTGGCGGGGGCAGGCGAAGGTGTACTTGTTGAGCCGCCCCATGGCGCCATACGACTTCTCGCTGGACACCGGCCGGAGGATCACCTGGTCGAAGGGACGTCCCTGGCTCATCCCCACGCCTCCGCGACATGCTCGACCGCGTCCTTGGTCATCACCACGGTCTCGGCGGTGAGCAGGTCGCGAACCGAGAGGTTGGCGGCGAGCACCAGCCGCACGTGGGGGAGGTTGCGGGCGCTCTTCTCCAGCACCTCGTGGTGGGAGCCGAGCACCAGCAGCACCCGGCGGCCGGCCTCGAGGGTTCGGAGCAGCTCGGCCACCACCCGGGTGCGGGGCTCGTCGAGATCCACCCCGTCGAGGATGGTGATCGCACCCTCCTCGGCCTTGACGCTGAGCGCGCTGCGCAGCGCCAGCCGGCGCTGCCGGCGCGGCATCTCCAGGCGGTGGGACCGAGGGGTGGGACCGAAGACCGTGCCCCCACCGGCGTAGTGGGGTGCCCGGATCGAGCCCTGGCGGGCCCGGCCGGTCCCCTTCTGTCGGTAGGGCTTGCGTCCTCCGCCCGAGACCTCGGTGCGGGTCTTGGTGTCGTGGGTGCCCTGGCGGGCGTTGGCCAGCTGGCGCAGCAGCGCCTGGTGCATGACCGCCGGATGGGGCACCGTCGAGAACACCTCGGCGGGCAGCTCCAGCTCGCCGCGGCTCTCACCGCTCAGGTCGACGACCGGCGCGACCGTCATCCCAGCGTCCCCTCCCGGCTGCTGTCGCGCACCAGCACGACCGCGAGCCGGTGCCCCGGGACCGCGCCCCGGACCAGCAGCAGGTTGCGCTCGGGGTCGACCCGGACCACCTGGAGGTTGCGCACCGTCGCCCGGGCGGCGCCCAGGTGGCCGGCCATGCGCAGGCCCTTGAAGGTTCGGGCGGCGTCGGTCGAGCCGATCGAGCCGGGCTGCTTGATGTTGTGGGAGCCATGGGTGACCGGTCCGCGACCAAAGTTGTGCCGCTTGTGCTGTCCGGCAAAGCCCTTGCCCTTGCTGGTGCCGGTCACATCGACGCGCTCGCCGGCGGAGAACACCTCCACGGTCACCCGGCCGCCCACAGCGGGACTGCCGGCGTTGCGCACCTCGGCGAGGTGGACCAGCGACGGCGTCCCTGCGCGCTTGAAATGCCCCGCCTGCGGCTTGATGGTCCGGCGTGGGGTGCGCACCCCGAAACCCAGCTGGACAGCCTCGTAACCGTCCACGGCGGCGTTCTTGACCTGCACCACGTGGCACGAACTCCGCCTCCAGCACGGTGACCGGGACCACCGTCCCCTGCTCGGTGAAGAGCTGGGTCATCCCCAGTTTGCGAGCCAGGAGTCCCTTAGACATGGCTCACCGTTGATCGCCCAATTTGATCTCGATGTCCACGCCGCTCGGCAGGTTGAGCCGCATCAGCGCGTCTACCACCTTGGGGTTGGGATCGAGGATGTCGAGGATGCGCTTGTGGGTGCGCATCTCGAACTGCTCGCGCGAGTCCTTGTCGATGAACGGCGAGCGGACCACCGTCCACTTGCTCACCCGGGTGGGCAGCGGCACCGGGCCGGCCACGTGGGCACCGGCCCGGACCACCGTCTCGACGATCTTCGAGGCGGCCTGGTCCAGAACCCGATGGTCGTAGGCCTTGAGCCGGATGCGGATCTTCTGTGCCATGACGGAGTTGGCTGCCTGCTCCTGCCGCTACTTCTCGACGCTGGTGACGGCGCCGGCGCCGACTGTGTGCCCGCCCTCGCGGATGGCGAAGCGCATCCCCTCTTCGATGGCGATCGGGGTGATCAGCTCCACCCCCATCTCCACGTTGTCGCCCGGCATCACCATCTCGGTCCCCTCGGGGAGCGCGATCGAGCCGGTGACGTCGGTGGTGCGGATGTAGAACTGGGGACGGTAGCCGGTGAAGAACGGGGTGTGGCGCCCGCCCTCCTCCTTGCTCAGGACGTACACCTGGGCCTTGAACTTGGTGTGCGGGTTGATGGTGCCGGGCTTGGCGAGCACCTGGCCTCGCTCCACGTCCTCACGCTTGATCCCTCGGATCAGGCAGCCGACGTTCATCCCCGCGTCGCCACGGTCGAGCAGCTTGTGGAACATCTCGACCCCGGTGACCACGGTCTTGG
>CAVQTJ010000008.1:0-45571 GCA_963716555.1 uncultured bacterium
GTTGGTGCCGCGGCGCTCACTGATGCAGCCCGGCAGCGGTGGCGGCCAACCAGGAGCGCACCATCACCCCCGCCTTCTCCCCTGAGGAGAGCCGGACCCGGCGGCGCAGGGGCAGCTCGGGGTCGGCTTCGATCCGATCGAGGATGCCCTCGTAGATGCCGGCCATGGTGCGCACGCACGCCCGTGCCTGCCCTGGGATGTGGCGGCAGACCCCGATCCCCGAGGCATAGAGGCCGCGGGCGCGGGCTGCCTCGAGCTCGACCAGTGCCGGCCAGGCGCCGTCCGGCTCCCCCGACAGCAGCGAGGCTTCGGAGATCCCGAAGCGGGCCAGCTCGTCCTGGGGCAGGTACACCCGCCCCATGCCGGCGTCCTCGCGGACGTCGCGCAGGATGTTGATGAGCTGGAGCGCGGCGCCCAGGGCTTCGGCTCGTTCCAGGGCCGCGTCGTCGTCGTAGCCGAAGATGCGCACACACATCCGGCCGACCACACCCGCCACCAGATGGCAGTACTGGCGCAGCTCGTCCCAGCTGGCATAGCGCCGCCGGGTGAGGTCCAGCTCGACCCCGTCCATCAGCTCCTCCAGCTCGGCGAGCGGAATCCCGTGCCGCCGCACCGCCCTCGCCAGCACCTGGAGGACCGGGTCGTCCCCCGGCTCGCCATTCACGGTCGAGCGGAGCCGGAGCCGCTGCGACTGCAGCGCGGACCGCTGGTTGGCGACACCCGAATGACCATCGGCCCCGACCCCGGTCCCGAAGCGCTGACGGGCACCCGCGTCCAGACGCTCGCGCCCCTCGCGCTGCGGGTCCGTCGAGGCCGGCAGGTCGACGGCGTCATCCACCTGGCGGGCGAAGTCGTAGAGCGCGTAGATGGAGATCCGCTGGGTGCGGGGCAGCGCGATGAAGCCCCAGTAGAAGTTGCCCGCCTCGCGCCGCGCCATCCGCTGGCAGAAGCGCTCCGCCGCCTCCAGCCGGTCGCTCTCCGGGCGCGGCCGCACCGCGGATGCCACCAGGCGCAGCTTGGTGGCGGTGGAGACCTGCGGCCTCCTGAGGTCGGTGCGGAAGCCCTCCTGGCGGATGGCCTCGACGATCGCCTCACCACCCTGGCGGTAGAGGGACAGCTGGAGCCGCAGGCGGGCCGGCATGGTCAGCCGCTCCAGCTCCCGGCCCGACTGCAGCAGGGCCAGAGCGCGGTCGCACATGGCCTCGACCGCACCGGGGAGGCCGAGACGGTCCAGCTCGGATTGGATCAGATAGGTGCGTCCCTTGGCCCGGTCGACAGCGACGTCCTGGGCGAAGTTGGCCAGCTGCAGGCCGATGCACACGTCGTCGGAGAGCCGCTCCGCCCGGGGGTCAGCGATCTCGAAGACCCGCAGCACCATCCGTCCCACCGGCGCCGCCGACAGCATGCAATAGGCGCGCAGGTCGTCCCAGCTGGGGTACGCGGTCACCTTCTGGTCCTGGACGTTGGCCGCGATCAGGTCGAGGAAGGGCTCGCCGGGGATGTGGAAGCGCCGGATGGTGCCGGCCAGGGCCACCAGCACCGGGTGCACCGGCGGTCGCCCCTCGAACATCGCCTCCACCTCCGACTGCCACAGGTGAAGACGCCACAGCGCTCCATTCCCGCTCTCGTCGCCGAGATCGTCGGTGGTCCGGCAGAAGGCGTAGATCCGGGCGAGGTGGAGCCGCAGCGGGCGGGGCGCCACCAGCGACGCCACTGAGAAGTTCTCGTAGTGGCGCCGCGCCAGCCGGACGCAGAGCGCATCGGCCTCGCGACGGCCGGACCCCGCGCGGCGGGCCGCACGGGGACCCCCCGCTTCTTCATGGGGGCTCGCCGCCCCTCGGCGGCCCGGCAGAGCCGGGCTCGCCTCACCCCGCCCCGGAACGACCAGGGGGGAGCGCACCGTGCTCATGCCCGACCGCCCTCCAGGCCCGGTCCGATCAGCCGCTCGCCGTCGGACAGCTGCTCCAGGTCGCCGGCGCCGGCGCAGAACATGGCGATCCTCAGGGTTTCGACGATCTCCGCCAGCGCGGCTTCGAGCGCTTCGCCACCATCGGCGGCAGCTCTCAGCATCGGGCCGGCGATGCCGACCAGATCCGCACCCAACGCCAGGGCGGTGGCGACGTCGATCCCGGTGCGAACCCCGCCGCTGGCGATCAGGGTGCCGCCGGGCGCGGCCCGCCGGGCGAGGCGAACGGCGTCTGCGGTGGGGATCCCCCAGCCGGCGAAGGCGCCGGCGACCCGAGCTCGCACCGGGTCCTCGATGCGATGCCGCTCCACCTCGCTCCAGGACGTCCCCCCCGCGCCCGCCACGTCCACCGCGCTCACCCCCGCGTCGAAGAGCGCGACCACCAGGTCGGGGGCGATACCCCAGCCCACCTCCTTCACGATCACCGGGACCTCCAGCTCCGCGGTCAGCTCGGCGATCCGTCCGAGCAGGCCGGAGAAGCGGGTGTCGCCGCCAGGCTGCAGCGCCTCCTGGAGGGGGTTGAGGTGGAGCACCAGGGCGTCGGCGTCGAGGAGCTCCACGATCCGGCGGCATCCCGCCGCGCCCACCCCGAGGTTCAGCTGAACCGCCCCCAGGTTGGCCAGCACCGGGACGTCCGGGCAGATCTCTCGCACCGAGAAGGTCGGCAGCACCTCCGGGTGCTCGAGGAGGATCCGGCACGAGCCGAGGCCCATGGCGACCCGGGCTCGCTGGGCGGCACGAGCCAGGGTGCGATTGATCCGCAGAGCCTCACCGGTGCCACCGGTCATGCAGGAGAAGAGCAGCGGGGCGGCGAGCCGGCGTCCCAGGAAGGTTGTCTCCAGGCGCACCGCCTCCAGGTCGAGCTCGGGCAGGGCCCGATGCACCAGCCGGTAGCGCTCGAAGCCGCTGGTGACGCCCTTGGCGGCGACGTCCTCCTCCAGGTTGATCCTGATGTGGTCAGCCTTGCGGTCGGCGATGCGGGGTGGATCGGCGGGACGCCGGGACGCGCTTTCGATCGCCATCTACGCCACGCGGTGCCGGGTCGCCATTCAGGCCTCGCGGCGGGCGGCGAAGCCGGCGATCGCCGCGAAGTCCTCCAGCCAACCCGGCTCGAGCCCGCAGCCGGCCACCGCGGCGATCGCCGCCTGAGTGGCGTGGGCCGCTGCCGCCGCCGTCGCCCCGGGCTCGCCCAGGCCGCTGAGGATCTCCCGGATCCGGAGCTCACTGGCCTGGCCGTCCGGCTCCGCGTACAGCTCGCGGAGCTCGCGCTGCTCGCCGTAGGAGGCGCGCGAATAGGCGCTGACCACCGGGTAGGTGAGCTTGCGGCGGGCCAGGTCCGATGCCTTGCCCTTGCCGGTCCTCTCAGGGTCGCCGAAGGTGCCCAGCCAGTCGTCCCGGATCTGGAAGGTCTGGCCCAGCAGACGCCCGGCGTTGCGCAGCCGGTTCACCGTCCTGGAGGGCGCTCCGGCCAGGATCGCCCCCATCTCCAGGCAGGCGCCGAGCAGGGCACCGGTCTTGCCCGTGATCAGCCGTACATAGGTGGAGCGGGGGGTGTCGGGCCGACCCTCGAGGGCCAGGTCCAGGCTCTGTCCCTCGATCACCTCAAGGATCGCCAGGCTCAGGCTGCGCGCGGCTCTCATCCTCCGGTCGGCTCGCGCGCCCGGGGCGAGCAGGGCCAGGTAGGCGGTGGCGAAGAGACCGTCGCCGACGTTGATGCCCTGAGCCTCCCCCCATACCGCCCACACCGTCGGGCGGTGCCGGCGGGTCTGGTCGCCGTCCTGGATGTCGTCGTGAACGAGCGTGAAGTTGTGCACCAGCTCCACCGCCGTCGCCGCGGGAACGGCCCACTCGGCCTCGCCCCCACAGGCCTCGCAGGCCCACAGGGTGAGCCCGGCCCTGAAGAGCTTGCCCCCGCCGCTGCTGGCCGGCTGCCCGTCGGGGCTCACCCACCCCAGGTGGTAGGCGCACATCTTGCCGAGCGGCGAGGTGGACGGCGGGAGCACCCAGCGCAGCGCGTCCTCCACCAGTGGAAGGTGGCGGCTCAGCGATCCGGGGAGGGCGGGAGGGGACGTGCCGTCGGGGTCCGCCGCGGGCGGCTCGACCTCGGCGCTTGCGGCGGCGGCGGCGGCGGCGGACGGCGGTGCGTCGGTGCTGACGGACATGTTTCCCTCCACGTCCGATGAAAGTTCTCTGATGATAACTATCCATTCCCAGCCGGGGCAAGCGGCCTGCCGGAGCACGGGCGCTGCACTGTCGGGACGCCTGCGCTCGACGCCGTCTGACCGCGCGTATATAGTTGTCTCGATGGCAATGATCGAGGGCGAGGTCGACCGGCTGAGCCCTCAGGTGCGCGAGGTGCTCGGCGCCTATCTCGACGCCAGCCTGCTCACCGAGAGCTTCCAGGCCGAGCTCTGGCGGGAGGCCCGGCTGACCCTCCCTCAGCTCGCCGTCCTGCGCAGCCTGCGCGACGGAGGCCCCCAGCTGGCCGGCCGCCTGGCCGAGACCGTCGGCCTGTCGGCGGCGTCGGCGACCAGGCTCCTGGATCGCCTCGAGGAGCGCGGCCTGGTGCGCCGCCACCGCGATCGTGACGACCGCCGGTGCGTCGAGATCCACCTCACCGCCCAGGGGCGGCATCTGGTGGGAGCGGTTCGGGTGCTGCGGGACAGCCCGCTGCGGCGGGCCGTGGAGGCCATGAGCGACCCGGAGCAGCGAGCTCTGGCGGCTGCCCTGCGCAGCCTCGCCCAGACCGCCCGCCGGCTCGAGCCGCTCGCGCCCGGAGGGGCGCTGCCATGAACCTCAAGCGACGCCTGGTCCCCCTGATGGTCGGCATGGCCACCCTGGTCGGGCTGTTCATGGTGATCCAGCCGTCGGCGGTGCTCGGCGCGCTGCGCGGGGTCGACCTCCGTTTGCTCGGCGCAGCCTTGCTGGTGACGGCCGCCTACTTCGTGGTCCAGGGAGTCCGCTGGCATTTCCTGCTGCGTGTGGCCGGGGTGCGCATGCGCCTCCACGAATCCACCCTGATCAACCTCGCCGGCCAGACCGTCACCGTGGTCCTGCCCCTGGGGGACCTGACCCGCGCGCTGTTCGCCAGCGAGGCGACCGGTGCCCCGTTCGGTGCCACCGCCGCCACCGTCACGGTGCAGGAGCTCACCTTCACCTCCCTTCTGGTCCTGAGCGCCACTCCGGCCCTGCTCGCGGTGCCCGGAGGCTGGCTGCTGACCGCCCTGGTCCTCGGCGGCATCGCCGCCATCCTGCTGGTGCTGGTCGTCCCCGGCTTCTACGCCGCGGTGCGCGGCCTGGTGGGGCGGCTGCCTCTGGTGCGTCGCGGGGTCGAGCAGATCGACACCCTGCGCCAGCAGACCGTGGCGCTGCTCACCCGCCCGGCGGCGATGCTGAGCGGGTTCCTCGACCTCGGCCGGGTGGCCCTCGCCGCCTTCACCATGCTGCTCATCCTGCGGGCCCTGAACGTGCAGCTCGGCTGGTGGCAGGCTGTCCTCACGGTGGCGGTCGCCTACCTGGGTGGGGCCCTGAGCTTCCTCCCCGGAGGCATCGGCGCCAACGAGGCGACCGTGTTCGGGGTCCTCGCCGGCCTGGGCGTCCCCCACGGCGCCGCGATCGCCGCCGCCCTCCTGGAGCGGATCGCGCTCACCGGGGTGCCCGCGGCCCTCGGGCTGCTGGCCTACGCCACCGTCCACCGCCGCCTGCACCTCGGTGGACTGATGGCGTCGCCGCGCGCGGCCCGGGTGGCGACCGGCGGTGGCGCCTGGGAGGCCGTCTGACCGGGCCCGGCCGAGCCGCGCGCCGCCCGTTGCGCCACCGATTGCGCGTCGGGCAGCTGGTGCCCACCGCGATCGGGGTGGCCGCGATCGTGGCCCTGGTTCTGGCCAGCAACCCCGGCGAGCTGGGAGCAGCCCTGAGCCGGTTTGACCTGCTGCTGATCCCGGTCATCCTGGCCCTCTCCGCCGGCTTCTACCTTCTCCAGGGGCTGCGCTGGTACTTCCTGCTTCGCGAGGTCGGTGCTCGGATCACCATTGGCGACACCATCCTGCTCAACGTCGCCGGGCAGGCGACCGCCCTGCTCCCGCTCGGTGAGCTGACCCGGGCGGTCTTCGTCAGCGAGGCCGCCGGCGAGGTCGAGTTCGGCGACGTGGTGGCCACGGTGACCGTCCAGGAGCTGATCTTCATGCTCATCCTGATCATCATCGCGGTGCCCGGAGTCCTCTCCGTTCACCGCGCCCTGCCCGGCTTGGTCGTCGCCCTGGTCGGCATCGCCGGAGTGATCGCGGTACTGACCGTGCCCCCGATCTTCCATCTCGTCCACCGCGCGGTCGAGCGCACCCCGGTGCTGCGCCGCTTCACCGCCCAGGTCGAGAAGCTGCGCCAGGAGACCGTGGTGCTGCTCCACCGCCCCGACACCCTGGGCTGGTCGGTGATCAGCGTCCTCCAGGCGGGGTTCGGGATCTCGGTGTTCTGGTTCGTCGTCCACGCGCTTGGTGGAGGCAGCCTGAGCTGGCCGATCGCCTCGTTTGTGCTGGCGGCGTCGTACGTCGCCGGCGCGGTCAGCCTGATCCCCGGGGGCATCGGCGCCGCCGAGGCGAGCGTGGTCGGGTTGCTGATCGCGACCGGTATCGATCCTGCCACCGCCATCGCGGCGGCCCTGCTCCAGCGTCTCGCCGACAAGGGCTTCGCCACCGTCATGGGGTTCATCGCGTATGGGATCGCCCGCCGCCGCTTCCACCTGAGCGGACTCTCCGCGCTGCGCCCGACTGGGCCGGCGCAGCCGTCAACGGTGGCCGCCAGCGCCTCCGCTTAGGCTCGAGGCACCCGCCCGAGCAGGATCCGGATCAGCTTGGTCCGCCCGCTCGAAGCGGCCACACCGAAGCCGGTCGCAGTCTGGTCGGCGACGGTCGGGGATGGTGCTGTCGCGTCGAACGCCGCAAAGTTAGCGACTTTCGAAGAGTACTCCGCATATTCGGCCGTTGGCAATGCCGCGCCGTCAATCATCCCAATGGGTGATACCGGGCGCGGGCCCGAGGCGTACATTGGGTGCGCATGAGTGGGCACCGAGGACAGGCTGGGGCCGCTCGGCGCGCCGCGGGCGCGAGCGCGGGCGCTCATCGGCGGAGGACGGAGCCGCGGCTCCGCCCGCGGGCCGGGGACCCGGGGCGCGCCACGGTGACCGAGGTACCCTTCCTTCCCCGATGCGGTTTGCGGTTCAGGCGCCGTCAACCGGCGCTGGTGGAGTTACGTAGGAGGGTGTCATGACGTCGGATTCCTCTGTCCAGGGCGGCCCGGCCCACGGGTCCTCGGGACCCAGGTCGTTCCACAGGTTGTGGGTTCTGGTCGGCGTCGGTGCACTGGTGGCCGCCGCCTGCGGCAGCAGCAGCACCACCAGCAGCAGCTCGGGCAGCGGCAACGTCACGAGCATCAATCCGACCACCTGGAACGAGTCGACGGTCTCGTGGCTCAAGGCCAACGTCAACGACACCGGCACGGCGCCGTCGACCCCCACGGGCGACCTGACCCTCGCCGGCACCATCGACGTCTCCGGGATGCTGGACCCCCAGGGCGAGTACGACACCAACGGCTACCGGGTGCTCGAGGCTCTGGATCGGCCCCTGATGTTCTACCCGCCGTCGTCCGACTTCAACAAGGCGACCTCGCTGGTCCCGGACGGGGCCAGCGCCTACACCGTCAGCTCCGACGGCCTGACCTACACCTTCAAGGTGCGGTCGGGGATGCGCTGGGCGATCACCGACCCGAGCACCGGGGATCCGGTCAGCGGTGACGGCACGCCGGTCACCTCCCAGGACTACGAGCTGGGCCTCGAGCGGGAGTGCGACCCGGCCGACGCCCCGCTGGGGAACCCCAGCTACTACACGGCGACCATCTCCGGCTACTCGACCTTCTGCACCGGTTACGAGGCCCTGGCGTCGACCAGCACGGCGGCGCAGCGGGCCGCCTACATCTCGGCCAACCCCATCTCGGGGATCTCCACGCCGGACAGCTCGACCCTGGTGGTCACCCTGATGCAGCCGGCGTCGGACTTCCTCAACATCATGGCCATGTTCTTCGCCGCCGCGGCGCCGCCGGCTGCGCTCAACTACGTCCCCCAGACCGCCGGCAACCCGATCTGGTCCGACGGGCCCTACGAGGTCGCGAACTACACCCCGGGCACGGACATCAAGCTGGTCCCCAACCCCTACTGGGGCGCCACCACCGGCACCAACATGACCGCCACCACCTGGAGTGAGGACCCCGTCGCCGACCGCTACTCGGCCGACATCGACATCAACGAGACCCTCGGCTCGTCCGCCGGTGAGAGCGAGGCCCAGGAGGAGATCCAGGCCGGGACCCTGGACATGGAGTGGAACACCGTGGTTCCGCCCAGCTCCCTCGCCAGCCTGGCCACCTACACCAACCCGGAGTTCGGCGCCTTCCCCGCGCCGGGGATCACCAACCCCTACGAGGTCTTCAACCTCCAGGCGAGCACGCCGCTCCAGAACGTCAAGGTCCGCCAGGCGCTGGAGTACGCCGTCGACAAGGTGGCGCTGGCCAAGCTGTATGGCGGCGTGGACTTCAACGTGGTCCTGGACCAGGTCTTCGGGCCCGGGGCCGAGGGCTACATCCCGGGCTACAACCCCTATCCCACACCCAACAACGAGGGTGACGCGACCAAGTGCAAGTCGCTGCTCAAGGCCGCCGGCTATGCCAACGGCTTCACCGTCGTCGACTACTATCGGACCGACGGCAACCACCCCGGGGTGTTCGAGGAGATCCAGAAGGACTTCCAGGCATGCGGGGTGACCGTGACCGGCAAGGGCATCTCGAACGACTACTACACCCCCACCGGCATCCTGGCTACCTCGGCCAGCACCCTGGCCAGCGCGGGATGGCAGCTGACCGAACCCGGCTGGGTCCCGGACTGGTACGGCCCCAACCAGGCCCGCTCCATCCTCCCCGACCTGTTCGGCAGCAGCGACTTCCCGGGCACCAACTGGGGCGACTTCAGCAACTCGACGGTCGACAACCTGATCACGGAGGCGGAAGCGGCTCCGACCACCGCGAAGGCCAACGTCTACTGGCAGGAGGCCAACAAGGCGGTGATGGAGCAGGCCCCGTTCATCCCCTTCATGGCCCAGTACACCACGATCATGCACGCCTCGTCGGTGCACAACGCCCTCTTCGATCCCTTCTCGGACGATTACAACATCACCACGGCCTGGGTGAGCTGACCGACACCTCAGCGTGAGGGAGCGGGCCATGGCTCGATACCCGCGGCAGGACGACCGCCTCCGCCCCCCGGGCGGGGGCGGTGGGTCCTCGCCGTCTCCAGGCGTTTCAGTGGGGAGGGGGGTGAGCAGGGTTTCGCGCCATCCGCTCGCTCGTGCAGCGCAGCGGATGGGCGTATCCTTGGATGCGCTGCGAACGGTGGCGACGAGGGCCCTCCCGGCGGCCGACCAATGAAGGCCTGACCCAGATGAGCCTGCTGAGCGTCAGGGACCTGACGGTGTCCTTCCCTACCTCCGACGGGGTGGTGCAGGCCGTGCGCGGCCTCTCCTTCGAGGTGGGGGCGGGAGAGACGTTGGGGATCGTGGGCGAGACCGGCTCGGGCAAGAGCGTCACCGCGCTCAGCCTGCTAGGGCTCAACCCGGGGGCCGACATCAGCGGCTCGGCCATCTTCGGGGACCGCGACCTGCTCCGGCTGAGTTCCGATCGGCTCCGCCGGGTCAGGGGTGCCGAGATCGCCATGATCTTCCAGGACCCGCTGAGCAGCCTCCATCCCTTCTACCGGGTCGGCTGGCAGATCTCAGAAGCGATCCGGACCCACACCCACGCCCGCCGGTCCGAGGCCATGTCCCAGGCCGTCGAGCTGCTCCGGCTGGTGAGCATCCCCCAACCCGAGCGGCGGGTGCAGGCCTTCCCTCACGAGCTCTCCGGAGGGATGCGCCAGCGGGCCATGATCGCCATGGCCCTGGCGCTGCGGCCCAAGCTGCTCATCGCCGACGAGCCGACCACCGCCCTCGACGCCACCGTCCAGGCCCAGCTCATGGAGCTGCTCGGCACCATGCAGCGAGAGTTGGGCATGGCCATGATCATCATCACCCACGACCTCGGCCTGGTGGCCTCTGTCGCTGATTCGGTGCTGGTGATGTACGCGGGACGGGCCGCCGAGCGCTGCGACGCCCGGACCGCCTTCTACAGCCCCCATCACCCCTACACCCGGGGGCTGCTCGCCTCCATCCCGGGAGCGACCGGCTCGGGCGGCCGGCTGGTGCCGATCACGGGCAACCCGCCCAGCCTCATCCGCATCCCTTCCGGCTGTGCCTTCCATCCCCGCTGCCCCTTCGCCATGGACGTCTGCGCGCGCGACCAGCCCGACCTGGCCCCGGTCGGGGACGGCGCGGGGCATGAGTCGGCGTGCTGGCTCCCCCCCGGCGTGGTGGGGACGGGGGCCGCCGTCGACGCCGCGCGCCAGCGCTTCGTGGCCGCGCACCGCAGCTCACCGGTCGCCCGCCTCCGCGGTGCGGTCGCCGCCGAGGGAGGGACCGCCGTCCATGGTTGAGTCGATCGCCTCCGCGGCGGACCACGACGGCGCTGCAGCCGCCGTGCCGGTCGTCCCTGACGTCCTGCTTCGCGTCGACAACGTCGTCAAGCTCTTCCCCATCCGCCGCGGCGTCTTCTTCAAACGCCAGGTCGGTGCCGTCCATGCCGTCGAGGGGGTGAGCCTCGAGGTGCGCCGGGGCGAGACCGTGGGCGTGGTCGGTGAGACCGGGTGCGGCAAGTCCACGCTCGCCCGCTGCATGACCCGGCTCCACCAGCTCACCTCCGGCAAGGTGGTGTTCGACGGCGCGGACATCAGCCGGTTGTCACGCTCCCAGCTGCGGCCCTACCGTCGCCGCATGCAGATGATCTTCCAGGACCCCTACGGGTCGCTCAACCCGCGACGCCGGGTGGGGTCGATCATCGGCGACCCGCTGGCCATCCACGGCGTCGCCGAAGGCGCCGAGCGCAAGCATCAGGTCCAGGACCTGATGGAGGTGGTCGGCCTCAATCCCGAGCACTACAACCGCTTTCCCGCGGAGTTCTCGGGCGGCCAGCGGCAGCGCATCGGGGTGGCCCGGTCCCTCGCCCTGCGTCCCGCCCTGATCGTCTGCGACGAACCCGTATCGGCGCTGGACGTCTCCGTCCAGGCCCAGATCATCAACCTCCTCGAGGACCTGCAGGAGCAGTACCACCTGACCTACGTGTTCATCGCGCACGACCTCGCCGTGGTCGAGCACGTGAGCGACCGGGTGGCGGTGATGTACCTCGGCAAGGTGGTCGAGATGGCGGCGGTGCGCGACCTCTTCGATACCCCGCGCCATCCCTACACCGCCGCGCTCCTCTCGGCGTCGATGATCGCCGACCCGGAGCGGGCGCGCTCGTCCCATCGCGTCGTGCTGACCGGCGACGTTCCCTCGCCGATCAACCCGCCAACCGGCTGCCGGTTCCACACCCGCTGTCCCAAGGCACAGCCGATCTGCTCGGTGGAGGAGCCGCCCCTCCAGGTCAAGACCGGCGACCCGCCCGGGCACGTGACCGCCTGCCACTTCCCGCTCCAGGCCGGGGAGAAGCTGGCCGGAGCCGCGGCCGAGATCCATGAGGCGGTTGCCGAGTTCGTCACCAGCCCCACCCCGGCTGGCGCGGAGGAGATGGGATGAGCATCAGCCCCCTCGAGACCCCCCCCACCTTCGACGCAGCGCCCGAACCGGGTGCCGGCGTTCCCGGCGAGGCGGCTCGGGCCATCGAGGGCCGAAGCCCGCTGCGCCTGGCCCTGGCCCGGCTCCGCACCGACCAGGCCGCCTGGCTCGCCCTTGGCATGCTGGTCTTCGTCTCGCTGCTCGCCATCTTGGCACCGGTGATCTCGATGCTGACCGGGCACAGCCCCTACAACCCCAACCTCGACACCGGCACCAACTCCTTCGGACAGCCCTATGGCCCGGGACAGGCGGGATACATCCTCGGCACCGACGACGTCGGCCGCGACATCCTGGTCCGGATCGCCTACGGCGCCAGGATCTCGCTGCTGGTCGGAGTGCTCGCCACCCTCATCGCCAGCATCGTGGGGACGGTCCTCGGTATCGTCTCCGGCTACTTCGGAGGCTGGGTGGACGCAGTGCTGGCCCGGCTGATGGACACCGTGCTCTCCTTTCCCTATGTCCTGCTCGCCATCGTCCTGGCCGCCGTCTTCGGCGCCAGCCTCCCCCTGACCATCGGGATCATCGCCTTCTTCTCCTGGGCGGCCATCGCCAGGATCGTGCGCGGCCAGACCCTCTCCCTGAAGGAGAAGGAGTTCGTGGAGGCGGCCCACGCCATGGGGGCGGGCAACCTCCGGATCATGTTCATCGACATCCTGCCCAACCTGGTGGCGCCGATCCTGGTGTTGGGCACCCTGCTCGTCCCGGTGGCCATCGTTTTCGAGGCGACCCTCGATTACCTCGGGGTGGGGGTGGGTCCGCCAACTCCCACCTGGGGCAACATGCTCGCCGACGCCCAGGGCCGGGCGGGGTTCGGGGCCTGGTGGTTCTGGATCTTCCCCTCCATCGCCCTGCTGATCACAACGCTGGGTTTCAACATGCTCGGGGACTCGGTGCGCGACGCCCTCGACCCGAGGACCGAGCGCATCTTCGCGATGCGCCGCAAGAAGAGGGTGCAACCCGCCGCCACCCCGGGCGCCTCACCCGGCGCGGCGGCTGCGCCATCCAATGGTTGAGCCCGCGCTGCACCGATGACGCGCTTCCTCATCCGCCGCACCGTCCAGGGCATCGTCACCCTGTGGGTGATCGTCAGCCTGGTCTTCATCCTCTTCTTCATGGCCAGCCCCAACCCGGCCCGGCTGATAGTCGGGATACACGCGTCGCAGACCCTGGTCAACGACGTGACGGCAGCTCTGGGGCTCAACAAGCCGCTCTGGCAGCAGTACCTCGGCTACCTGGGGCGTCTCCTGCAGGGCAATCTCGGCGAATCCTACAAGCTGCATGAGCCGGTCACCTCGCTGATCGGCCAGTGGGTGCCCATCGACATCGGCCTGGCGGTGGGCGCCGCCGTCATCTGGCTGGCATTGGGCCTGAGTGTCGGCATCCTGGCGGCCCGACGCCCTCGCAGCGTCTGGGACCGCAGCGCCACCGTCTTTGTCCTCACCGGGCTGTCGACGCCGACCTTCATGCTCGGCCTCCTGCTGCTCTACCTCTTCTTCTACATCTTCACCACCCACGGCATCGATATCTTTCCAGGTGCCGGCTCGTGGACCCCGTTCCACGTCAACCCGCTGCAGTGGGCCCGTGACCTCATCCTGCCCTGGATCACCCTGGCGCTGATCACCGCCGCGACCTACGCCCGGCTGTCGCGCAGCACCCTGCTGGACACGCTGGGCGAGGACTACATCCGCACCGCCCGGGCCAAGGGCCTGTCGGAGCGCCGGGTTGTGTATAAGCACGCTCTGCGGGCTGCCATCACCCCGATCGTGACCCAGTTCGGCATCGACCTCGCCACCGTGCTCGGCGGCGCCATCATCACCGAGACCGTCTTCGGGCTCCCCGGGCTGGGCCAGAACGTGGTGATCGCCATCTCCCGCCAGGACCTGCCGGTGATCGAGGGGATCGTGATCCTCGCGGCCGCTTTCATCGTGGTTGCCAACATCATCGTCGACACGCTGTATGCGGTCATCGACCCCCGGGTGCGCCTGACCTAGCGTCCCGTCTCCACGTCCCGGTCCGCGCCTGACCGCCGGCTGCTCAGGCGGATGGCAGGGTCAGCAGGAAGGCGCTCCCCTCGCCCAGGGTGCTGGACCCCAGAACCAGGTCGCCGCCCATCCGCCGGGCGAACTCGCGGCTGATGTAGAGGCCCAGGCCGGTCCCCGAGGCGCGCTCCGCTCCCGCCCCGCGTACGAATCTCTCGAAGATCCGCTCACGATCCTCGATGGCCACGCCGAGCCCCTGGTCGACGATCCGGATCTCGACCACAGCGGCGGCCTGGACCGCGATGATCCGCACCAGCGCCGGAGGATTCGAGTAGGTGATCGCGTTGTTGACAAGATTGTCCATGATTCGTGCCACCAGGGCGGGGTCGCCGGCGGCGCCGAGCTCCGGAGGGCAGGCGTGGCTCAGGGACGCGCCGGCGAGGGCGAGCCGGGGGCGGGCCCGTTCGTGGATGCGCTCGAGCAGCGGCGCCACCAGGAAGGGAGCGAGCTCGATGCGCAGGTCGTCACTGTCCAGCCGGGCCACGGTGAGCAGGGTGGTCGCGATCTCCTGCGCCTCCCGTGCCTTGCCGGCGATCACCCGCACCGCCTTCACCGCCGGGCCCTCCAGGTGGCCGAGGTCGCCGCTGTCGAGCAGCGCCGCATAGCCCTGGATGACGGTGAGCGGCGAGCGCAGCTCGTGAACCGCGATATCGAGGAGCTCCGATTTGGTCCGCTCGGCATCCGCCAGGGCCAGCACGGCCTCGTCCCCCAGGCTTTCCACCTGGCTCGGGGCACGGGTCTCCAGGCCGGCGGATCCCACAGCTGGCTTCATTGTGCCGCCCCCTTGGCGGGGCCTAACCTCTCAGTGCGCACTGGCAACATCGCCCAGTCACGCTGTCATGATAGGTCCCCGCGGTCGGGACGGCGTAGCCTTGAGTCGCTCGTCAACAGCCTGCGGCCGCCGTCTGGGCTGGCCGGCATCGTCCACGACGACGAAAGGAGGTCGGTCCATGCCCATCACCCACAGCAGCGCCGAGGCCAGCTGGGCCGGGGACCTGGCCGGAGGCTCCGGGAAGGTCCGGCCGGGGAGCGGGGCATTCCCCGAGCTTCCCATCTCCTGGGGCAACCGGATCCAGCGCGGACCGGGCGCCACCAGCCCCGAGGAGCTGATCGCCGCCGCCCATGCCGGCTGCTTCGCGATGGCCTTCTCCAATGAGCTGGCCAAGGCGGGTCATCCGCCCGAGCAGGTCACGGTGGGTGCCTCGGTGGCCTTTGAGACCGGCCGCCCGGACGGGGCCGCGATCAGCCTCATCGAGCTGCAGGTGCGGGCACGCGTTCCCGGCATCGAGGCCGACGAGTTTGCCCGCCACGCCGAGGCGGCCCGCACCGGGTGCCCGGTCTCCAAGGCGCTGACGGGGGTGGAGATCCGGCTCCAAGCGTCGCTGGAGGGCGGGTAGTCGTCGAATCCGCGGCACCGCGCGCTGCCACCGCTGGACTGCGGCCGGCACGCCTCGCCGTCCCCCTGTTCATCCTGAGCGCGGTCTCCCAGTACCTGGGGGCGTCCCTGGCGGTGCGCGCTTTCGGGGTGATGCCCGCCGCGGGGGTTGCCTGGATTCGGGTGCTGACCGGCGCGGTGGTGCTCTGCGCCTGGCGCCGCCCCTGGCGCGGGCTGCGGCGCCGGCCGCCCGAGGCTCTGGTCCTGGTCGCCGCATTCGGAGTGGCGCTCGCCGCCATGAACCTCACCTTCTACCTGGCCATCGACCGGCTTCCCCTGGGCACCGCGGTTGCCATCGAGTTCGTGGGACCGGTGCTGGTCGCCGCGGTGGCGGCTCGCGGGCCGCGCAACCTGGCTGCGCTCGCCCTGGCGATCGCGGGGGTTGCGACACTGACCCGGATCAGCCTGTCCGGACATGCCGACGGGGTCGCCTTCGCCCTGGCTGCCGGCATGCTCTGGGCCGGCTACATCGTGCTTGCCCACCGGGTCGCCCGGCGCGGCCTGGGCACCGCCGGCCTGGCCGGGGCCATGGCCGTCGGCGTGGTGGCCATCGCTCCCTTCGGGCTGGTCCCCGCGGCGGCGAACGCCGGGAAGGGCGGGATCCTGGCGCTGGTGGCCCTGGTGGGGATCCTGTCCAGCGCCCTCCCCTATGCGCTGGACCAGGTGCTGCTCCGCCGCCTCTCTCGGGGCGCCTATGCCGTCCTGCTCAGCCTGCTTCCCGCCACCGCAACGGTGATGGGGCTGGTACTGCTGGGCCAGATCCCGGGGACGGTCGAGGTCATCGGGATTGCCCTGGTGGTCTCGGCCGTGGCGCTGCGCTCCCCCGAGGACGCGGCCGCCTGAGGCCGGGTCACGTGACCAGGACGGTCGCGGGGTTGAGGTGGCCGTGCGTGGGCCCGGCGAGCGGATCCCGCTTCTCCTAGCGCCCCATCAAGGTTTCTGGATGAGCCCTCGGAGCCCAGTTCCGGGCTCCTTTCCCCCGGTCTCGGGGGAGCTGGGCCGTCGTGAGGACGGCCTCGGCTCTGGGGCGGGGAGGACGCGGGGCGTCCACCCCCCCGCGTGTTACGTGTTCTGCTCTGTGAAGAGGGTGTCGAACAGGCAGGACTGGCCCTGGTCGGCGCTGTCGGTGTTGAAGTTCGCACCCTTGGTGACGGTGATGGTGTAGGTGTCGCCGGTGGCCAGGGTGCCGCCCGGTGCGGTCCCACCCCCGGTCCAGGTGAGGCTGGGCGCTGCCGCGTTGTTGTACAGGTTGATCGGGGTCGTGATCTTGGTGCTCAGCGTGGTGGCGGCGTACACCGTGCCGTTGTCCGGCGCGCCGGAGTTGAGGTCGGTGACGGTCAGCAGCAGGTCGGCGCACAGGTTCCCGCTCGGGGCGTTCAGCATCGACAGGGTGAAGGTGCTGCTCAGCTGACCGGTGTTGACGACCTTCACCGTGCCGGTGGCCAGCGCACTGGGCGAATCAGGGGAGACGTTGGTGACGTCAATGGTGGCGTTGCACACGTTCCCGCTCTGGTTGAGCAGCGCCGTCGAGGTCACCGAGGTGCAGCCTACCCCGCCCGAGGTGTTCGCGTGGGCCAGGCTCTGGGCGGTCACCGTGTTGGCGTTGTCGGTGTAGGCCTGCCATGCGGCCAGGCCGCCAAAGCTCACCAGCCCGGTGGTCGCGGCGGTCGCGCTGAGCACCAGGGCCAACCGTATCCGGCGGCTGCGCCGCCGGTGCGACTGCTTTTCCATGATCTTCCCTTACGTTGCCGATCGCTCGAATAGTTCAAATGCACTACTCGACGCTGGTCAGCCTATCCCACCGGATTTCGCGAAATCACCCCGGGTTTGGGCACAGGCGGGTAACGGCGGATCACGTCGGGGCAAAGGGGCCGCCCGCCCGGGGAGCGCCGGCCGGCCGTCAGCTAGCGGGTCGCCCCGCGCCGGGCGCGCTCCAGCCAAGCCGCCGCCTCACGGAAATCGGCATCGGTGGTTCCCCGGCGGGGCAGCGGAGACCCGCCGTCAGCGCGGGGGTACGAGCCGCAGAAGCGGACCTCCTCGCAGAAGCGGTGAAGGGCGGCCAGGGCGTCGCCCACCCGGGCATCCGCGATGTGCCCCTCGCAGTCGATGGAGAAGCAGTAGCGACCGAGGCCATGGCCGGTGGGCCGGGACTCGATCCGGGTCAGGTTGACGCCCCGCACCGCGAACTCGGTGAGCAGTTCCAGCAGCGCCCCCGGATGGTCCTCGGCGATGAAGGTCACCAGCGTGGTCCGATCTGCCCCGGTGGGCGGAGGGACCGGCCCGGCCAGCACCGCCAGGATGAATCGGGTCACCGCTCCTGGGTAGTCGCCGATGTCGCTGACCAGCTCGGCGAGCCCGTAGCGGTGGGCCGCGGCGGGGGAAGCGACCGCCGAGTCGATTCCGTCCGCGCCGGCGGCGAGCGAGGCCGCCGCTTCAGCGGTGGAGTTGGCCGGATGGATGCGAGCGCTCGGGAGGTTGCTGCGAAGCCAGCGGCGGCACTGGGCGGTGGCATGGGGATGGGAGGCAACGGTGCGCACCTGGGCGATGGCCGTGCCGGGACGCCCGAGCAGGGAGAGCCGCACCGGCACCAGCATCTCCCGGGCGATGTGCAGTGGCTGCCCGCTGCTCAGCTCGTCCAGGGTGCCGGTGATCGCCCCCTCCACCGAGTTCTCGAAGGGCACCACGGCGCCGCGGACCGAGCCCTCCCGGACCGCCACGAAGGCGTCCGCCACCGTCTCCACCGGCACCAGCTCGGCGTCCCTGCTCTCCGCGAGCCCCCGAAGCGCGACCTCGGCGAAGGTTCCCTCCGGGCCGAGGTAGGCGTAGCGGGGGGTCGGGTCGGGGGTCACGGCCGGGCAAGCATGGCATTCCGTTCGAACAGAGGGCATGCCCCCGTGCCGACGTCAGACGGGTTCGGCCTCGCCCGCCACGACGTAGCTGAGGCGGTTTCGCAGTCGCGCCAGCCCGGCCATGACCGGGGTGCCGAGGACGGCGACGGCGAGCGCGTCGCCCACCGCTCGAAAGCTGTCCCAGGCGGCCGAGGTCACCACGTAAAAGCCCGCGAAGCGCCCGAGCAGCGCAACCGGTCCGGCGCCGGCAACGAAGCCGATCGTCGGTGTGCCGCGATAGAACGTGGTCCAATCCCAGATGTCCAGCAGGCCCCCGTAGGCGAAGCCCGCCACCACGGCCACGCCTGCCAGGACGACGATGTCGAAGTGGGTGGGGGGCCCATTGCGATGGAGCCCGGCGATCCCCGCCGCCACCCCGGTCCAGGCGCACCCGAACATCTCGTAGGGCAACCACGGCCCCAATCCGCCGGTCGCAACGGCGGAGGCCAACAGGCTGATGGCGCCGCACAGGAAGCCGAAGCGGGGGCCGTAGACGTACCCGGCCACCAGGATCAGGAAGAAGATCGGGCTGAACCCGCCGATCCCGGTCACCAACACGAGCCGCAGGGCCGCGTCCATCCCGGCGATGGCCGCGAGCAGGGCGAACCTGCGGGAATCGAGCCGGCGGGCTGAGGCCTCCACGGCCGCGAGCACCGCCAGGCATCCCATGGCGAGGGAGAGGGCGACCAGCGGATCGGGCAGACCGGAGAGGATGAATGGCCAGATGAACAGAGCCGCCCCGACCGCGGATGCGGCGATCAGCATGCCGCCACCGACGCGGCCGTGGCTGGCAGCTCATGGGCCGTCCCGTCACGCAGGTCAAGGACTCGGGTGGCAAGCGCGCCGGCAAGGGCGCGGTCGTGGGTGGCCAGGACCACGCTCCCGCCGGCTTCAGCGATCCCGGTGACGGCGGCTGTCAGGGCGTCACGCGAGGCATCATCCATGCCTCGGGTGGGCTCGTCGAGGAGGACGATCGCCGGGCTGCCGACGATGACGCAGGCAAGCGCAGCCCGCTGCCGCTCCCCGGAACTGAGGTCCCCGGGATAACGGTCTGCCACTGACGACAGGCCCAGTGCGCCCAGAATGCGCTCGGGGCTCTCCTGGGAGCCTGATCGTCGCAGGGTCCAGGCCACCTCGTCGCGAACCGTGGCCCGGTGCAGCAGGACTGCCGGGTTCTGGGGCAGATAGCCGACCCGACCGGGCGTGCGGCGGACGGCGCCCGCCAGAGTCGGGGTCAGGCCCGCGATGGTGCGCAGCAGGGTGGTCTTGCCGCTCCCGTTCGGTCCGGTGAGCACGATCACCTCGCCCTCACCGCCGGCCAGGTTCAGGTCGTGCACCACGGGGACGCCGGCGTTGCCTGCGGTGACGCCGCGGAGCTCCCATCGAGCCTCCGCCGGCACGGCGGTCGGGCGATGGAATGTTCGGCGCTCTCCGAGGGGCACCGCGGCGATCACGGTTCCCGTGTGCTCCACCTCATTCAGCCGGCCCTGGTCGATGCGCAGGATCCGCCCGGCCGTGACGAGCCCTTCCACCCGGTGCTCAGCGATCAGAGCCGCGGTCCCAGCTCGCACCGCGGTGCCGAGTGCGGCGAGCAGCGCCCCCGCTCCCTCGGGGTCCAGTTGGGAGAGAGGCTCGTCGAGGACCAGGAACCGCGGGCGCATCGCGAGGACGCCGGCCAGGGCCAGCCGCTGGCGCTCTCCTCCGGAGAGGGAGCTGATCGCCCGGGTCCGCAGATGGGAGATCCCGCAGGTCGCGAGGGCCTCGTCCAGGCGGCAGACCATCTCAGCGCGAGGGATACCCAGGTTCTCCAGCCCAAATGCGACGTCGCGCTCCACGGTGGCGTAGACGGCCTGGCGCTCTGGGTCCTGGAACACGAAGCCGACGTCGCGGGCGAGATCGCGAGTGGGGGTGGTGGCCACGTCGCGGCCCATCACCTGCGCTCGGCCGCCGATCACCCCGCCATGGAAGTGCGGCACCAGCCCGTTGCAGACCCGGAGGAGAGTGGACTTCCCGCCGCCCGAAGGGCCGGTGAGGAGCACCAGCCCGGATTCCAGACTGAGTTCGATGCCGTCGAGCGCCCGCGCCCGAGACTGGGGGTACGCATAGCTGAGTCGCGAGAGCCTGAGCACCGCCGTCATCGCCGCGGCAGCAGGGTGGGCACGGCCAGCGATGCGCAGCAGAGCACTGCTGGCAGGCTCACGACCGGTGCCATCAGGGTGGGGAAGGGATACCAGTCCGGCACCGAGCCGGAGAGCTGCAGGACGAGAAGGAGCGCGGCGCCGGCCAGGGCGGTGGTCGCGATCGCCGTGTCCGCCACCGCCCACGACGGGATGGCGAGATGGGTCCGGCGGTGGCTCCCATAGCCGCGAGCCTCCATGGCCTCGGCCAGTGTCAGCGACCCGTCGATGGCGGTGAGCACCACCGGCACGGCGAGGGCCGGCCAGTCGGCGATGCGTCCTGCCCGCCAGCCGCGCATTCGCTGCGCGTCGCGGATCTCGATCGCGCTGCGGAGCGCCCCTGGGATGAGGTTGAGCCCGGCGCCGATCGCGGCCCCGGTGCGGGCGAGCGCCGGGGGGAGCGCATCAACCAGCTCATGGGGCTGGCTCACCACGGTGAGTGGCGCCACCGCCAGCATTGCCGCGGCGATGCCCAAGCCGGTGGCCAGGCCGTAGACGAGTGCCTCGAGGGTGACCGGGCCGCCGATCGCCGGGACACTGGTGGGGATTCGGAGAAGGACGTTCGCGCCGGTGTGGCTGAGCAGCAGAGTGACCACCGTGGAGGTCAGAGCGGCCACGCCGATTCCGATCAGCAGCGCCCGAGTTGCGCGCCCGCGCCGCCCTCGCGCCAGGATCAGGTTGACGGCGCACAGGGCGACGATGGCGCGGTATACAGGGTTGGCGGTGCAGACCGCCATCACCAGCCCAGCCGCCGACCACGCGGCCAGCGCGCGGGGATTCACGTCCGCCGACGCCGGAGCACCAGCTGGACAGCGGCGAGCAGGACCAGGGCGGCGGCCACCGCCAGCGCGGCGATCAACCCGGGGCTGATGCCGCTGGACGATGCGGCTGTGCTGGCCGCGGCAGTGCCGCCCTTCGCCGCGGCGACGCAGGCCGCCGTCGGGGAGCCGGTCGGGGGCGGGTCGGCGCCGGTCTCGGGGTCGTAGCGAAGACCCGCTGCATCACCTGAGGAAAAGGTCGTTTGCGAGATGCCCTTGGCCGCCTCCTGCCAGGCGCCTCCCGAGCGGGAGACGAAGAGCACCCAGTAGTTGCCGCTGCTGGGCAGGCACGACGTGTACGCAGCGGGCTCGTGGTCCACCTCGCAGGCCGCGTCGCCCAGCGAGCCGTAGCTCTGGGTGGCATACTCCAGCCCGCTCGCTTGGAGGATCTGCTCCCCCGTGACGCCGCGCCCGGAAAAGCTGACGCAGCGGCTCACCACGCGCCCGTCGCCATGCTCGACCACCAGGGACACGTGGCCCGCCTGCGCCGCGGCGACGCACAGCTCGGCCCCGGGCAGGATGCCGGAGTCAGCGCCGGCGGTCCCGGCGAGAGCTGCGAGGACTGCGATCCCGCAGCCCGCCGCCAGGTGGCGTGCGATCCCTCGCTGAGGCTTTCTCGGCGCGAGCTCCTGGTCGTTTGGTCCGATTGGGCGCGCGCCGACTGTTCCAAGCTGCCTGTCCATGGCTCTCTCCTCGTGCGGGAACGGCTCCGGGCAGGTCTCCTGGCTCGGGGTCATCGCTGCCGGCCGCCTTCCCAGGGACGGATCCCCAGTGGCACGCGGGCCGGCCGCTCACCTCTCACAGTTGCGCGACAGCGCCGGACTCTCACCGGCTTCCCTTGACCCGGATGGTATTCAGGTGTGACTACGGATTATGCGGCGGCTCGGGGCGCCCCCGCACGGCACGAGGCCGAGGAATAGCTCCACGGTGTCCGCGCGAGCACCTGGCGTTTGACCAGGATCACGGCGAAGCCGTCGTCGTACACCTTCTCCCACTGCGGGTCCACCGACAGGGCCATGGTCACCGCCGAGTCCGTGCGCTCGACCACGTAGTCGACCTGGTTGCGGGCCAGGATACTCTGCCAGTCCGGCTCGGCATTCTCCACGTCGGCGATCTCCTGCATCAGCGAGTTGCCCATCAGGGTTGCCTGCCCGTAGACGAAGACCCGGCGATCGGCCGGTGGGGTGTCGCTGGACGAGGTGGAGAAACGGTGGATGAGGTAACCGCCCCAGTCGAAGGCGTTGAGCATCCGGCTCCCGACGCCCGGGTTGTCCGCCAGACAGTCGGCGGCCATGACCGGGAAATTGGCGTCAGTGCTCGCCGTCTGGCCGCTGAGTGTGTTCACCATCAGTCCGGCGGTGCCGGCGGCGACCACCAGCGTGCCCGCGGCGGTGAGAATGAGGACGTCGTGGCCGCGCCGCTGCAGCGCAGCGGCGAACCGCTCGCGGAATCGGCCGCGCTCCCAAGCCGCAGCGCCGGACCAGGCCACCACCGGCGTCACCATTGCGGCCGCGATGGTTCCATTGCGCACCGCGGCGAGTGCGAAGTAGATGGCCGCCGCGACGATCAGTCCGTCCCACAGGCGCTGGCGCCGCAGCGCCATCCCGACGGCGGTGAGGATGAGCAGCAGCTCGAGCGCGCGCTCGGCCAGCATGTGGAAGTTGGGGGACTGCCACTCGGCGATGAAGCTCTGCTGAACGGCGCTGAACTGGACCTCCGCAACGATCGCGTACACCTTGTAGGTGAAGGGGTTGACGAGGGCGGCCAGCGCGCTGACCAGCAGAACCGCCCACAGCCCCAGCGCTCGGCGGCGATGGGCTCCCTCCCGGGTGTCCAGGCCCCACAGGATGCTCTCCGCGACCGCCGCCAGGCCCACCACGGCCAGGCCGTAGACGAACCCGCCATGGAGATTGGCCCAGACCAGAATGACCGCGGGCAGCCACTGGAGGTGGCGGTTGCGGTCACGCAGGTAGGCCTCCACCCAGAGCAGGGTCAGTGCGGTGAGGGTGAAGCTGATCATCTGCGAGCGCGGGCCCCACTCGTCCACCCCGGCAGCCGCGGCGAGCAGCAGGCAGATGGCGGCGATCACCGGCGGAACCCGCTCCATCCCGATCCGGCGCCAGATCATCCAGAAGCCGGCCCAGGTGACCGCGGTGTACGCGAGACTGACCGCAAGAAAGCCCCCGGCCCGGAACAGCAGCGCGATCAGGATCTCGTTGCCGTATTCCTGGTCCACCCAGGCATGGCTCGACACCGTGTAGGTGAAGAGCTCGTGGCCGGGGAGTGCGCCGTGGTCGAGGATCCACTCGCCGGTCTCGAGATGCCACCAGAAGTCGGGATCGCCCACCCGGCGGCAGAGCACCACCAGCACCGCGACCAGCGCCGCCGCCACCATCAGGCCGCCCGCGGTGAGTAGGCGCCGTTGGGGCTGCGAGGGGGAGGCGGCGGAGGGAGGGGCGGCCTCCGCGGAGACGACCACGCACGGACGATGCCACATCGCTCGTCCCGTCATGGCCGGATCAGCGGAGAAGCCTGCTCCCCATCGGGAGGCGTCGGTGCCTCGCGTCTATCATGGTTCGGCGATGCCGAGCCCCCCCACATCGGATCCGGCTGGGGTGCCCAGCTCGCTCCGATCCCGGGAGCGGCGTCCGCCAACCCGCCTCAGCCCGCGTCTATCCGCCGCCATCGCGGCGGGGAAAGGCGCGGCCATGACCTCGCGCTGGCTGGGAAGGGGCGGGGGCACCTCGCTCCCCGGCATGGTCGCCCGGCGTGTGCACCCTCGGGTGCTGGCCGAGCTGGTCGGCCGCCGCCAGGTGCCCGCGGTCGCCATCACCGGAAGCAACGGAAAGACGACGACGGCCCGCTTCCTGGCCGCCCTGCTTCGCGGTGAGGGGATCCCCACCGCTCTCAACCCTGCCGGCTCCAACCTCATCCAGGGCGTCACCTCTCTCGCGGTCAGCGTCGCCGACCTGCGCGGACGCATGCCGGCCGGGGTGCTTGCGGTCGAGGTCGACGAGGGGGCGCTCCGCCTGGTGGTTCCCGAGATATCGCCGCGGGCATTGGTCGTCACCAACCTGTTCCGTGACCAGCTCGACCGCTTCGGTGAGATCTACGCTGTCGCCGAGGCCATCGAATCGGTCGCCGCCGGCCTTCCCCAGGACGTCGCCCTGGTGGTCAACTCTGACGATCCGATGGTCGCCGACATGGCCCACGCTCGGCGCGGACGCCGGATCACCTTCGGCCTCGAGCTGGCCGGCTCCACGGATCGCCTGACCAGCGCTGCCGACACCATCCGCTGTCCCCGCTGCCGCACCGACCTGGTCTACGAGCGCGTCTATCTCAGCCACCTCGGTCGGTATCGATGCGAGGCCTGCGGTTTTGCCCGCCCCCGCCCTGACGTCGCCATCACCGCCGTCGAGCGACACGGGCTCGAGGGGACCCGATGCACGGTCACCACCGCTGGGGAGACCATCGAGATCTCGATTCCCCAGGCCGGGCTGCACGTCGCCTACAACGCCGCCGCGGCGGTCGCCGCCTGCCTCGCGCTCGGTGTCGCAGTACCCCACGCCACCAGTTCCCTGGCCAGGGTCGCCCCGGCGTTCGGCAGGCTCGAGGTCATCCAGGCCGGGTCCCGAGAGATCGTCCTGGCCTTTGCCAAGAATCCCACGTCGTTCAACACCACGCTGCGCACCCTGGATGACGCCGGCGAACCTCAGCACCTGCTGGTGGCGGTCAGCAACACCCTTGTCGACGGCGAGGATTTCGGATGGCTCTGGGATGTCGACTTCGAAGGTGTCGCTGGTCGCGTCCAGCGGGTCACGGTCTCGGGTTTGCGCAGGGATGAGATGGCAACTCGGCTCAAGTACGCTGGCGTGGACCCGCGACTGATGACCCTCGTCGAGGACCGTCGAGCCGCACTCGACACCGCGCTCGCCGCTGTGCCCGACGGGGGGCGTCTGGTCGCCGTGGCCAGCTACACGCCCACCATCGAGCTGCGTGACGAGATGCGCCGGCGCGGCTGGGTCGGCCGGTACTGGAAGTCGTGAACCAGGCCGAGATCGAACCGCTTCGCATCGCGCATCTCTACCCCTCGCTGCTCAACGTGGCCGGCGATGGCGGCAACATCACCGCGATCGTCCAGCGCTGCGCCTGGCGGGGCATCCCGACCACCGTCGTCGATATCGGTCTCGGCTCCACCCCCGACCTCGCCGGCTTCGACATCATCTTTTTTCATGGCGGCCAGGACGTCGAGATGGGAGTCGTCGCCGCCGACCTCGGCACCAAGGCTCCATCGCTTCGGGAGGCGGTCGATGCCGGTGTCCACATCTTCGCGGTCTGCGCCGGACTGCAGCTGCTCGGCCACCGCTACATTCCCTCGTCAGGGCCGGCGATGAGCGGGGTCGGCATCCTCGACCTCGAGACCAGGGGTGGCAATCAGCGCTTCATGCAGCACGCCGCCTGTCAGGTGACCCTGGAGGGCGACACCGAGGTCGTGGTCGGCTTCGAGAACCACAGCGGCCTGACCGAGCTGGGACCGGAGGCGGCGCCCTTCGGCCGGGTCGTGGCGGGTGCCGGGAACAACGGCCAGGACGGCATCGAGGGTGCCCGAAACGGCAGCGTCTACGCCACCTACCTCCATGGACCCGTGCTTCCCAGGAACCCGTGGTTGGCCGACCATCTGATCCGCGCCGCGCTGGGCCGCCGCAGCGGCCGGCCGGTCGAGCTCGCACCCCTCGACGACGCCCTGGAGCGCCGCGACCACCAGGCGGCGCTGCACCGGGCGCTGGCCAATCGGGGCCGTCGCACCGCCCTCGAGCCGGCGCTGCTGGGCCGCGACCGCAAGCCGGCCGCGGATCGCCTCTAGCCGCGCCGCCTCGACCGCGGCCACACCGGCTCGGGCAGCCGGGGGTCCGCCACCACTGGCGCTGCCGGAGCTGCCACCGCGACGGCGGACCCGGGGGAGGTGCTCTCCACGGCCCGGCGCCCTCGGGCGACGAGCCACGGCTCCAAGGTCACCACCGCCAGGGAGCCGGCGATCAGATAGGGGAAGAACTGGGAGCCCGACGAGGCGCCGGTCGCCCAACCGAGCATGGCGGCTCGCCAGAGGCCGGCCGCCCACCACCTCCGCCGCCACAGCCCGAGGATCAGTCCCGCCACCCCGATCGCCGCCGCGGTGACCAGCGGGGGACGCACCCCCGAGAACATGGCCAGGGTGACCGACCCCACCACCGCGTAGCGCCAGATCGTGCCCCAGGCGACCGAGATGACGTAGGGGCTGGGACCAAGCCCGTTGGGAAGCGCTGGCCCCTGAGCCGAGGTGGTGGGGTGCGACCGCCTGGCCTGCGCCGGCGCGCCGCGGTCCAGGGTCTGGAGGAGCGCCCAGTCCCGGCTCTGGGGGGCAGGGCGTCTCCGGGCTTCCGCCCTGGCCTCGATCGACCGCGTCCTCTCCCGGGCCGTGCGCTCACGCATTTCCTCCGAGGTTACGCGACCCCCGGCACCCAGGAGCGTGCATGAATTGCAGGTGGCGCCTGATCGAGCCGCGCCAGTCCGTGATCGGGCTGGCGGTCCCCTGAACGAGCAGGGGCTGGTCCCTACGCCAGCACCGCCATGAGCGCGTCCCACGCTTCCCGGCTCGGTCTCAGCTCCTCAGCCCCGAACTCGGCCAGCGGACGGGATGGAAGCCGCTCCCGGGTGCAGAGGTCCTCGGCCTCGGGGTTGGCATAGAGCAGCCCGGTGATGATCTCGCCACTGCGTCTCGCCTCGAAGAGGCGCCGCATCGCCGCCACCGGATCGCGGACGTCGTGCTCCTCGCCCAGCTTGCGCAGCAGGATGTGGGATCCGTCGTGGAGCTCGACGTCCTGGACGCTTCCCGGCTCGTAGTCGACGAGGATCTCCTGCTGCGGGGCGATGAAGTCGGGAGTGTTCACCGGGGTGTCGTGGTCCTTGACGTAGGCGTAGCTCTTGGTGCTGCCCTCATGGTCGTTGAAGGTCACGCAGGGACTGACCACGTCCAGCACCGCGGTGCCCCGGTGGGCCAGCGCCGCCTGCAGCAGAGGCACCAGCTGCTTGCCGTCGCCGCTGAAGCTCCGGGCCACGAAGCTGGCCCCCAGGTCGATGGCAATCGAGCAGACGTCGATCTGCTCGTACAGGTTCGATCGGCCCTTCTTGAGGGTGGAGCCGAGCTCGGCGGTGGCGGAGAACTGGCCCTTGGTGAGGCCGTACACTCCGTTGTCCTCGATGATGTAGGTGATGTCGAGGTTGCGCCGGATCATGTGGCAGAATTGGCCGAGCCCGATCGACGCGGTGTCGCCGTCGCCGCTCACCCCGAAGACCACCAGATCCCGGTTGGCCAGCTTGGCTCCGGTGGCCAGCGAGGGCATCCGACCGTGGGCTCCGTTGAATCCGTGAGCGCGCTCCACGAAATAGGCGGCGGCCTTGGAGGAGCAGCCGATTCCGCTCATCTTGGCGAGCAGATGCGGCTCCACCGCGCTCTCGTAGAGCGCCTTCACGATGTGGTTGGTGATGGAGTTGTGACCGCACCCCGCGCACAGCGTGGTGTGCGCTCCCTTGTAGTCGTCGCGGCTCAGCCCGAGGCGGTTGACCTTGTCGGCGGCAAGCGCCATCAGCGCCTCCTCGGGCTCATGCGACCGACACCCGGCGGCCCGCGGCCGGGGCGGCGGCGCGTTCTCCCGCCTGCACCGGCTCGGTGATCACCTCGGCATCGATGGGCACGCCGTTGAAGTGGCGAATCCCGCGCACCCGGTCGCAGAGCTCACCTGGGAGCTCGGCACGGAGCAGCGATTCGAGCTGGCCGTCCCGGTTCTGCTCGACCAGGTACACCCGATCGTGGCGGGAGATGAACTCGCCGACCCAGGGGTGCAGGGGCAGCCCCCGGATGCGCAGATAGTCGACCTTCAACCCCTGCTCGGCCAGCCGCTCGCGGGCTTCGACCACCGCATGATGGCTGGTGCCGTAGGCCAGGATGGCGGCGGCGGAGTCCGCCTCGTCGACCAGTGGCGCCGGCAGCAGGGTCCGGGCACCATCCACCTTGCGCCGCAGCCTCTCCATGTTGCGTTGGTAGGCGTCCGGGCTCTCGGTGTAGAGCGCATTCTCGTCGTGTCCCGAACCGCGGGTGAAGAAGCCGGCCCGAGGATTGGGAGTGCCCGGAAGGGTGCGATAGGCGATGCCGTCGCCATCGACGTCGCGGTAGCGCGCCCAGTCGGTCAGCCGGTCCAGCGCCGCGGCGTCGAGCACCTTGCCCCGGTCGATGCCGGCCTCCGGGTAGGGGAGGGGAGGGGTCATCCACTGGTTCATGCCGAGGTCGAGGTCGCTGAGGACGAAGACCGGGGTCTGCAGCCGCTCGGCCAGGTCGAAGGCGTGCTGGGCATCCTGGTACGCCTCCATGACCGTCCCCGGCAGCAGCACCGGATGGCGGGTGTCGCCATGAGAGAGGGTGTGGACAAATCCCAGATCGCCCTGCATCGTGCGGGTCGGCAGCCCGGTGGACGGCCCCACCCGCTGGATGTCGAACACCACCGCGGGGATCTCTGCGTAGTAACCGAGGCCGGTGAGCTCGGCCATCAGCGAGATGCCCGGGCCCGAGGTGCCGGTCATGGCTCGAGCACCGGCCCACGAGGCCCCCAGCACGATCCCCATGGCCGCGAGCTCGTCCTCGGCCTGGACCGCGGCAAACCGCTTCTCTCCGCTGCCGTGGTCGGTCCGGAAGCGCTCGGCGTATTCGATCACCGCCTCGCACAGGGAGGACGAAGGGGTGATCGGGTACCAGGCCAGCACGGTGCACCCGGCCATGATGGCCCCCAGGGCGGCGGCGCGATTTCCGTCCAGGAGCACGCAGCCGCGGGTGCCGTCCATCGCCCTGACCCGGAAGGGGTCGGTCTTGGGGAGGTTCTCGCGCACGTAGTCGACCCCGACCTGGATGGCGGCGAGATTGAGGTCGGCGGCCTTGGGCTTGGTGCGGAACTGGTCGCGCACCCCCTTCTCGACCGCGGCCGGGTCGAGCCCGACCAGTTCGGCGAGCACGCCGACATAGATCATGTTCTGAAGATACTTGCGGAGGTCCGGCTTGGCCTCCAGCCGCTCCCGGGCCAGTCGCGCAAACGGCACCGGATACCAGGACACGTCATCGCGCTCGGCGGCGCCGGTCCGGGGCAGCGCCGCCTCGTGGATCACGGCACCTCCGGCGCGCACGTTGGCGACATCCTCGACGAACGTGGCCGGGTTCAGGGCGATCAGGATGTCGACGGTGCGCTTGCGCGCCTGATACCCCTGGGGGGAGATGCGGATGTCGTACCAGGTCGGCAGCCCCTCGATGTTCGAGGGGAAGACGTTCTTGGCCGCCACCGGGATGCCCATGTGGAAGAGCGCCTTGGTGATCACCAGGTTGGAGGACTGTGAGCCCGACCCGTTGACCGTCGCAGCCTGAATGCACAAGTCGTTCACGCCCAGACCCGTGCCAGGCTCCTGGGCGCTCCCGTGCGAACGCATATGCGCAGCTATGATAGTCCCCGCCCGCCGGGTGGCAGCGCGTACATGCGTGCGGAGTAGGATGCTGCGATGACCCACGTCCCCGCCGAAGAGCGTTATGCCACCATGCGCTACCGGCGGTGCGGTCGCAGCGGGCTCAAGCTGCCGATCATCTCCCTCGGGCTCTGGCAGAACTTCGGTTCCGAGCGGCCGCTCGCCCAGAGCCGGCGGATCCTGCTCCGCGCCTTCGACCGGGGAATCACCCATTTTGACCTGGCCAACAACTACGGGCCACCCTATGGTTCGGCGGAGCTGAGCTTTGGTCAAATTCTCGCCCGCGACCTCCGGCCGTATCGCGACGAGCTGGTCATCAGCACCAAGGCGGGTTACGACATGTGGCCCGGGCCGTACGGGGAGTGGGGCTCGCGCAAGTATCTTCTGGCCAGTCTTGACCAAAGCCTGAAGCGGATGGGGCTCGATTACGTCGACATCTTCTATTCGCACCGATTCGATCCTGAGACCCCGCTCGAGGAGACCCTGGGCGCCCTGGACACCGCGGTGCGCCAGGGCAAGGCGCTGTATGCGGGCATCTCCTCCTATTCGGCGGCCAAGACTCAGGAGGCGGCGGAGATCATCGCCGACCTCGGCACCCCGATCCTGATCCACCAACCGTCCTATTCGATGCTCAACCGCTGGATCGAGGGCGGTCTCCTGGATGTGCTGGGCGAGGAGGGCATCGGCTGCATCGTCTTCTCCCCGCTCGCCCAGGGGATGCTCAGCGACCGCTACTTGAGCGGTGTGCCCGAGGGGTCGCGGGCCCGCCAGCACGGCTCGCTGCGTCCGGAGATGCTCAGCGACGAGACCCTCGCCAAGATCCGCGTGCTCAACGAGCTTGCCCAGCGGCGGGGTCAGTCGCTGGCTCAGATGGCGGTCGCCTGGGTGCTGCGCGATCCCCGGGTCACCTCCGCCCTGATCGGAGTGAGCAGCGAGGCGCAGCTCGAGGCCAACCTGGCGGCGCTCGAGCGCCTGGACTTCTCCGCAGAGGAGCTGGCCGAGATCGACCGGCTGGCCACCGAGAGCGGCATCAACATCTGGGCCGCCTCCAGCGAGAGCTGACCGCGAGCCCCCGGATGACCATGCACAGCCTGTTTCCAGCGGAGCCCGACCGGGATGCCGGCGACCTTCCGGCTCGACGGTAGGGTCGCCCTGGTCACCGGGGGCAGCCGGGGGATCGGCCGGGCCATCGCCCACGCCCTGGCGGCCCACGGGGCGGCGGTCGGGGTCTGCTCGCGCAACTCCGAGGCGTGCGACCGCGTGGTCGCCGAGATCGAGGCACAGGGCGGCCGAGCGCTCAGCGTCCCCGGCCACGTCGGCCGCGCCCTGGATTGCGCCGCCGTTGTCGGCGGGCTGGTGTCGGGTCTGGGGCGGCTCGACGTCCTGGTCAACGATGCCGCCACCAACCCCCAGTTCGGCCCGCTTCTGGATGCCGAGGAGGCGGCGTTCGACAAGGTCTGGGACGTGAACCTCAAGGGGGCATGGCGGATGTCCCAGCTGGCGGTCGAGGCCTGGATGGGAGAGCGTGGCGGCTCCATCGTCAACATCGCCTCGATCAGTGGCATCCGCGGCGACCCCCTCATCGGTGCCTACAGCGTGAGCAAAGCCGCGCTGATCGGCATGACCCGGGTCCTGGCTCGGGAGCTCGGCCCGCGGGGCATCCGGGTCAACGCCGTCGCCCCGGGCCTGGTTCGCACCGACTTCGCCCGAGTGCTGGTGGAGACGCCGGAGCTGCGCGAGCGTTTCACCCGAGCCAGCGCCCTGGGCCGGGTGGCCGACCCGGACGAGATCGCCGGCGCGGCCGTCTTCCTCGCCTCGGACGCCGCCAGCTTCATCACCGGGAGCGTGCTGACGGTCGACGGCGGATCGTTGTGAGGCCGAGCCGGCGGAGACTATTCAATGCTGGTATAGACCACATCAGTGCTCCGCCTGGCTCAGCCTCGATACATCGACGGCCTGTCTGTGAATCCGCCGGCTCCCATTCTCCCACCGCAACTGGGCTGATTTCGCAAATGCTCTTGCCCATGCCGGGTCCACCCGATAGACTTCGAGGAGCCTTCTTCCCCAGCGGCGCGGGCGCCGCCATGTGCTGAAAGGGCCACATCATGAGCCTCCCACTGGGTGACGGCGCTGCCGCCCCGCGCGGGGTGGCAGCGTCCGTCCTCGCCGCCTATTCGGCCCACGTGGCCGCTCTCGATGTGGAGCAGGTCGGGCCGGTGGCGGAGTCCCTCGCCGAACGGCTGGGGCAGGACGGGGTGCTCCACGTGCTCGGCTGCGGGCACTCCCAGCTGCTGGCTCTCGAGGCCTACTATCGGGCCGGGGCTCCGGCCTGGGTGGCACCGCTCATCGACAGCCGGCTGAGCCCGGTGGGTGGCCTGGGCTGCACATTTGCCGAGCGCCGACCCGGACTCGGCGCTGAGCTGGTCTCCCGGCTGGCCGCTCCGGCGATGAGGGCCCGGGCCCTGCTGGTCATCTCGGTCTCGGGTCGTGCCGCCGTTCCCGTCGAGGCGGCGCGGGCGGGGCGCGATCTGGGCCTGCTCACCATCGCCCTGATCGGTGGCGAGCCAGGCAACCGGTTGGTGGGCGTCGTTGACCACCACCTCCGCAGCGGCGTCCCTCCCGGCGACGCCGCGGTCGACGTCGGGGGCACCCTGATGGCGCCTCAGAGCACGGTCGTGGGCGCCGTGCTGCTTCACGCCCTTCTCGCCGAGACCGAGGCTCGGCGCGTCCAGCCCGCCGTTGTGGTATCGGTCAACGTCGATGGTGGGATGGCTCGCAACCAGGCGCTGCTCGAGCGCTACCCCCACCTGGCGCCGGTATGAACGGCCAGCTGATGGCCGCCGAGATGGGCGAGCAGCCGGGGGTGCTGGGCCGCCTGATCGAGCGTCATCGCGAGGTCGCTGCGGAGATCCGAGCCGTGCGCCCGGACCGCCTCGACGGAATCACCCTGGTGGCGCGTGGGTCCTCCGACAACGCCGCCATCTACGGTCGCTACATCTTGGAGATGGCGGCGCGCCGGCCGGCCGGTCTCACTGCCCCCAGCATCCACACCCTCTACCGGGCTCCGGTCGACCTCGACGGCTATGTTGCCGTGGCCATCAGCCAGTCGGGTCGCACTCCGGAGATCGTCACCGTTCTCGGCCGCCTGCGTGATCAGGGCGCTCGGACCGTGGCCATCGTCAACGATCGTCGTACCCCGCTTTCGGAGGTGGCCGAGGTGACCATCGAGCTCGGCGCCGGCGAGGAGCGGGCGGTGCCGGCGACCAAGTCCTTCACCGCCACCCTGGCGGCGCTGGCCCTGGTCGCAGCCGGGCTGGGCGAGGTCTCATGGCGCGAAGCCGAGCTCCGAGCATTGCCCGCCCAGGTCGCCGGGCTGCTCGACGACCCGGGCTGCGCCCACCGGGTCGCCGCGGACCTCGACGGCGCCGACCGCCTCCTGGCCACCGGCCGGGGTCTGCTCCTGGTCGCCGCCCTGGAGACCGCGCTCAAGGTGCGGGAGACCTCCGGGATCCTTGCCGAGGGGATCTCGCCGGCCGATCTGCGTCACGGGCCGATCGCTGCCGTGGGGGAGGGGTTTCCGGTGCTCGCCTTCAGCCCCGGCGCGGTCTCCGACTCCGATGCCTCCGACCTGGCCGCGGCCCTCAGCCGGCGTGGCGCCCGGGTGCTCTCGGTGGGCCCGTTGTCCGGGGTGGATTGCTCACTGCCCTCGGGGGTGCCGGCCGCGCTTCTGCCTGTGCTCGCCGTGGTTCGGGGTCAGCAGCTGGCAGCGGCGCTGGCGCTGCGCCGCAACCTCGATCCCGACACCCCTGCCGGCCTCACCAAGGTCACCCTGACCCATTGAGCGCGGCCGGCCAGGGGACCTCGGGGGTGCGAAAGAAGTTGATCCCCAGCGCCTCCCAGCGCGGTGCCTGGGCGGCGAGCCGCTCTCGGTAAGCGCCCCAGGCGTGCGTCTGCTCCGGTGACCAGGCGATCTCGGCGATCCCCGCAAGCCTGGGGAAGGCCATGTACTCGATGTCGGCGATGGTGGTCAGGCTCTCGGTGAAGAGAGGCGCCTCCACTCCCTCCACCTGGCCGGCGGGAATCCCATAGTCGGTGGGCTCCCAGGCGTATGAAGCCTCGACGCTCACCGGCCCCGCCCAGGTGAGGCCCAGGGGGGTGTCCGGGTCGTATTTCTGGTCGAGGTAGACGCGGTCGGCGGGGGCCAGGATCAGCTTGACACCCTGGGCGGCGGACATCCGGGCGCTGGCGCCCCCGTCGTCGGTTTTCCAGTACTCGGCGATGGCCTCGCCGGGCAGCTTCGCGGCTCCCATCTCCGCCCACCCCACCGGCGTCTTGCCGTGCGCGACCACCATCTGGGTCACTCGCTCGATGAAAGCTGTGTAGTCGGCAGGCGGGGTGCTCAGGGCCTCGTCTCCGCCGATGTCGATGTAGGGTCCCGGTGTCAGGGATGCCAGCTCGCCGATCACGTCGTCCAGGAATTGGTAGGTGATCGGCGCGTCCACGCACAGGGAGCTGAAGCCCACGTTGATCCCGGTGTACAGCGCGGGCGCCGTGCCGTCGCAGTTGAGGTTGGCGTAGGAGGCGAGCGCCGCATTGACGTGCCCGGGGGTGTCGATCTCCGGGACCACGGTGACGTAGCGGCTCGCCGCGTAGGCGACGATCTGCGAATACTGCTCCTGGGTGTAGTAGCCGCCCGGACCACCCCCGACCTCGGTGCTGCCGCCGACTGCGGTCAGCTGCGGCCACCTTGAGATCGCTATCCGCCACCCCTGATCGTCGGAGAGGTGAAGGTGGAGGACGTTCATCTTGTAGAGCGCGATCTCATCGATGTAGCGCTCGACATCGGCCACGCTGAAGAAGTGGCGGGCCACGTCGAGCATCGCCCCCCGCCATGGGTAGCGGGGGTGGTCGAGAATCTGTCCGCCGGAGACCGCCCAGGGTCCATGGCCTGGTGCGCTCTCGATCGTTGCGGGGAGCAGCTGGCGCAGGGTCTCGGCTCCATGGAACAGGCCCGCCCCGGCATTGGCTCGCAGGGCGATCTCGGTCCGGGAGACCGACAGGGTGTATCCCTCGCCACCGACCGCGGGGTCCGCGCCACCCAGGGCGAGGGAGATGACCCCGCTCGGGTGGCTGCCGGCCGCGACCACCGGCAGCGGGAACCCGGTGCCGCGGCGCAGCAGCGCTGCCAGCCACTGAACCGTCGGCGTGGTTGCCGATCCGCCGGCCGCGCTGATCACGGTGGACGGCTCGAGAACAAAGTCGGCGGAGGGATCGGGGTGGGCCTCGACGGGGGCGGGGATCACGTCGGACATGGGAACCTGCATGCTGCTGGCCTCCTGAGCGGGAGATGAGTCGGAGCAGGCGATGAGGCCGGCGCAGGGCGCGACAACCGAGGCCAGAAAGGACCGTGGTCCGCGACCCCGGGTGCGGCCGGCTGATGCTGTCACCGGGTGGAGTAGACCTCTCTGCCAGCCACCAGGGTGCGCTGCACGTCCAGCGAGTCGCCGAGCACCAGGATGTCGGCGCGGCCACCGACCCGGAGGTCGCCGAGGTCGGGGCGGCCGATGAGCCGGGCCGGCACCCGGGTCGCGGCACCCACTGCCGTCTCCAGCGTGGCCCCGTGCTCGACCAGGTTGCGCACCGCCTGGTCCATGGAGAGGACGCTGCCGGCCAGTGTGCCGTCGGCCAGCCGCGCCTCGAGGCCGCGGACGTGGACGGTGCGGTCGCCGAGGCGATAGGTGCCGTCTCCCAGTCCGGCGGCCTCGATGGCGTCGGTGATCAGGACCAACCGGTCGGCGGCGCTGGCCAGGATGAGGTGGACGGTCTCGGCGGCGAGGTGGACGTTGTCCACGATCGCGGTGACGAAGACGTCGGGACGGGAGAGGGCCACCCCGGGCAGGCCCGGGTCTCGGGGCGCCCACCGGCGCATCGCGTTGAAGATGTGGGTGACGGCTCGGGCTCCCCGGTTGAAGGCGGCTGCAGCCACCTCGCCGTCGGCGTCGCTGTGGCCCAGCGCGACCACCACGCCCCGGCTCGAGAGGTGCTCGACGAGCTCCAGGCCGCCCTCGATCTCGGGTGCAAGGGTGAGGTAGCCGACTGGCCCGGCGGCGCAGAGGGCGTCGGCCAGGTCCCGATCGGCAGGCAGCATGTTGCGGGGGTTGTGTGCCCCGTGGTAGAGGGTGGACAGGAAGGGCCCCTCGAGATGCGCAGGGAGCACCCGCGATCCGGGAACATTGCCGTCGAGGCCGGCCAGGGTGGCGACCGCCTCCATGCACACCTCGACGGGCGAGCTGATCAGGGTGGGCTGGAATGAGGTCACTCCCGTCCGGGCCAGGGCCTCGCTGGCCTCGGCGTACCCGCCGGCGTCGGTCACCAGGAAGTCGACGCCGGCGAAGCCGTTGACCTGGACGTCGATGAACCCGGGCACGGCCAGCCCCCGGGGCCCGGCCGGGCTCAGGCCGACGGCGCTGATCGCGCCGTCCTCAAGGGCGACATCGCCGGCGAGGACGGAGCCTCCCACCAGGGCTGCGGCAACTCCCAGGCGCATCGATTCCTCCTCGCGATGTGGCGTCGCCGCGGCGGCGAAGTAACTGGTCTAGACCATTTTGGCCCCAAGACACAGCCGATAGCAAGCGGTGGACCGCCGGTTGACGGGTCTGGCGCTCCAGGTGGAGTTGAAATGGTACGGCCCCGCTCCCACGCCTCATACCAGCGGGGGATTGACAGCCCGGTTCGACCTGTGCCAAGCTCGCCACTACTGGTATAGACCAGAAATAGCCAGGTAACCTCGCGGCGGCTGAGTCACCGGCCCCGCGGTTCAAGGAGGAGGCAGGGTGAAGCAACGTCAAATCACCGCAGCGGCAGCGGCGGTCGTGATCGCAGGGCTGGCCGCCTGCGGGAGCTCGAGCACCACCAGCAGCTCCAGCTCGGGCAGCAGCGCCGCCCCCAAGAACGTCACCCTCAACGTCTGGCTGATGTCCGGGAGCGCCCCGGCCGCACTGGTCACCGCCTGGAACCAGCAGTTTGAGCAGGCGCATCCGGGAGTCACGGTCAACGTCGAGTCTGCAGCAGTGGACCGGCATCGTGACCAAGACCGACACCGCCCTCGCCACCAGCAGCCCGCCGGACGTTCTGGAGATGGGCAACACCTACGTGGCCGGTTTCGCCTCCACGGGTGGGCTCCAGGATCTCAGCGGACTCACCTTCGAGAACAAGGGCAGCTGGCTGCAGAGCCTGACCGAGGCCGGCACCTACGACGGCAAGCTCTACGGGGTCCCCTACTACGCCGGCGACCGGATCGCCATCTACAACACCGCCATGTTCGCCAAGGCGGGGATCTCCAGCCCGCCGACCACGACCTCTGAGCTGCTCAGCGATCTGGCGGCGATCAAGGCGTCCGAGCCCAGCGGCGTCTCGGGCATCTACATCCCGGGCGAGTACTGGTACACGATGTTCTCGTGGCTGTTCGGCATGGGCGGCTCGATCGCCACCAACAGCAACGGAACCTGGAGCGCCCAGTTCTCCTCCTCTGCCGATCAGACCGCGCTCTCCTGGATTGAAGACAACCTCTTCAAGACCGGGTACGACCTGGCCCCCGCTGACCAGAACGACACCACCACCACCACCAACGCGATCTTCGAGAAGGGCCAGGCCGCCATCGTCGTCGAGCCCGGCTGGGACTACGGCTCCATCCAGAGCGACCTCAAGGGCAACGCGATGCTCAGCGACCTGTCGGCCTTTGCGCTGCCGGGAACCAGCGCCAGCGCGCCACTGCCGGTCTTCCTGGGCGGCTCCAACCTGGGCGTCTCCAGCAAGAGCCCCAACAAGACCCTCGCCGAGCAGTATGTCCAGCTGGTCGAGGGCACCCAGTTCGAGTCGGAGATGGCAACCGTCGGTGGGGTGATCCCCAACAGCACCACCCTGCTCGGGTTGAACGCCGAGAACCCGGTGCTGAACACCGCCAACCAGGCCGCGACCACCAGCTGGTTCACCCCCAACACCCCTCAGGAGTCCACCCTGGAATCGCAGAACGTGTACGAGAACCTGCTGGGCGCGATCTTCAGCGGGCAGCAGAGCGTCAGTGCTGCAGCGGCCACAGCGGACAGCACCGCTAACGGCATCCTGAACGGTTCGTAATCACCACCCACCCCCACACCCACTGACATGAGCGCCGTCGAGGAGCGAATTCCGGCAGCTTCTCGGCGGCGCTCTCTCATGCCCTGGGCGTCGCGACGGGCGGATGGCCCGCAGACACCGGGAGCACCGGAGCTCTCTCAGACCCCGCCGGGACGCCGCCGGCTGGTGCGCCGCTGGGTGCCCTATGTCCTCTCCAGCCCGGCGCTGCTGGTGCTGGCGGTGATCATCGGCTTCCCCCTGGTGTTCAGCCTGGTCATCTCCTTCCAGCACTTCGGGGTCTTTCAGTTCGTCACCGGCGGTCCGATTCTCTGGGCGGGCTTCGCCAACTACCAGCACCTCTTCACCGGCCAGTTCGTTCCTGTCCTGTTCCGGACCGTGCTGTTCACGGTGACCACCGTGGGGCTGACCATCATCATCGGGATGGCTCTGGCGCTGCTGATGCGCCGGGCCCACACCTGGGCCCGCATCGTCCTGTCGGTGGCCCTGGTGGTGGTCTGGGCGGTGCCCCAGGTCACCGCCACCCAGATCTTCATCTGGATCTTCGATTCGGAGTTCGGCCTCGCCAACTGGCTGCTCACCGCCCTCCACCTGGGCAACTTCACCGGCCACGACTGGTGGGCCAACCCGGTGTCCCAGCTGGGCATCGCTGCCGCGATCGTGGTCTGGGGGGCGGTGCCGTTCGTCGCCATCACCCTCTTCGCCGGCCTGCTCCAGATCCCCGAGGACCTCTACGAGGCGGCTCGGGTTGACGGCGCCGGCTTCGTCTCCCAGCTGCGCACCATCACCGTTCCCCTGCTGGCCCCGATCCTGGTGCTGCTCAGCGTCCTCTCGGTCATCTGGGACTTCACGGTCTTCAACCAGATCTACGTGCTGGAGCAGGCCGGCGGGATCAGCAGCGAGACCACCACCTTCGGGGTCTGGGGCTACGTCACCGCGTTCGCGGGGCAGAACTATGGTGAGGGAGCGGCGATCACCATGCTGACCGTGACCCTGCTCTGTGTCGTCCTCGCCGCTGCGGTGCGGATGATGGTCCGTGGAGCGCGAACCGCATGAGCACGATTGGCCCGCTGACCGCCGAGGCCGCCGGTGCTCCCGGGCTCGGCAGCGCCGCGGCACCTGGCAGGGTGCGCCGCCGCCGCCACGGCAGCAAGGGAGCCACGGCGGCGATCCTGGTCATCGCCGCGATCTGGCTTTTCCCCGTCTACTACATGCTGATCGACGCCTTCAAGCCCAACTACGACCTGCTCACCACGCCGCCGCAGCTGTGGCCGGCCCACTTCACCTGGGCCAACTTCCAAGCGGCGTTCACCGTGAACGGCGCGGGACCGCTCGTCCCTCAGCCCAGCTTCTGGTCGGCGCTGTTCGTGAGCATCGTGGTCTGCCTGGTGGTGGTGTCCTTCTCGATGCTCATCTCCCTGTTCGCCGCGCTCGCCGCCGCCCGCTTCCGCTTCCGGGGACGCGGGGTCATGCTGGTCGCCCTGGTGGTGGTCCAGATGGTCCCCTTCGTCTCCCTGCTCATCCCCATCTTCATCGAGCTCAACAAGGCCGGTCTGATCGGCGAGCTCCCAGCGCTGATGATCGCCTACCTGGCGCCCACCCTCCCCTTCACCATCTGGACCCTGCGCGGCTTCATCGCCGGCGTTCCCGCCGACGTCGAGGAGGCAGCCCTCACCGACGGCTGCTCCCGGCTCAGCGCCTTCCGCAAGGTGCTGTTTCCCCTCATCGCTCCCGGCCTGGTGGCCACCGCGATCTTCGCCTTCATCCTGGCCTGGAACGACTTCGCGTTCGCCAATGTGTTGACCAATGGGAACGACGAGACCGCGACCGTATGGCTGGTCGGTCTCATCAATCCCAGCCGGGTCACCCCGTGGGGGGAGCTGTTCGCCGCCTCCCTGGTCTTCACCCTGCCGGTGATGATCTTCTTCATCATCATCCAGCGCCGGCTCGCCGCCGGGCTGACGGCGGGGGCGGTGAAGGCATGATCCGCTCCCTCGGCGCGGTCGCCCGCGCGTGGAGGTCCGGCTGATGGCAACCGTCGAATATCGTCAGGCCACCTGCTTCTACCCGGGGATGGTGACCCCTGCGGTCGACAGCCTCGACCTGCAGGTCCAGGACGGGGAGCTGATGGTGATGGTCGGTCCATCAGGGTCGGGCAAGTCCACCGCACTGCGCATGCTCGCCGGGCTGGAGGTGGTGCACAGCGGGGAGATCCTGATCGGAGAACGGGTCGTGACCGGCGCGGCCCCCAAGCAGCGTGACATCGCCATGGTCTTCCAGAGCTACGCCCTCTATCCCCACCTCTCGGTGGCCGACAATCTCGCTTTCCCCCTCAAGCAGAAGCACGTTCCCGACCCCGAGCGCCGGCAACGGGTGATGGAGGCGGCCCGGCTGCTGGAGCTCGAGCCATTGCTGCACCGGCGACCGCGCCAGCTCTCCGGGGGACAGCGTCAGCGCGTGGCCATGGGCCGGGCGATCGTCCGCCAGCCCCAGGCCTTCCTGATGGACGAGCCGCTCTCCAACCTCGACGCCAAGCTCCGCGTCCAGACCCGCGCCGAGATCGCCGCGCTCCAGCAGCGCCTCGGCGTGACCACCGTCTATGTCACTCACGACCAGGTCGAGGCGATGACCCTCGGTCACCGCGTCGCGGTGCTCCGCGACGGTCGACTCCAGCAGTGCGACACGCCGCGCCGACTCTACGAACACCCCTGCAACGTCTTCGTCGCCGGTTTCGTCGGCTCCCCCGCCATGAACCTGGACCGGCTGCCCTTTGACGGCACCGCGGTCCGGGTCGGTGAGGTGCCCCTGGCGATGCCCGGCGCCGCGGCGGCGGCGGCGCGACAGGCGGGGCTCTCCGAGGTCGTGCTCGGGCTGCGCCCGGACGCCCTGCTGGTCGCCGACCCGAGCGCCAACGGCGGCCCCCGCCTCAGCTGCCAGGTGCGCCTGGTGGAGGACACCGGTTCCGACGCCTGGGTCCACCTCGATGCGCCGGGCGCCTCCGCCCCGCTGCGCCTGGTGGCCCGAGCCGACTCGCGCCGCCTCCCTTCGGTCGGCGACCTGGTGCCCGTCAGCGTGCGGCTTGCCGAGGCCCACGTCTTCGACCCGGGCACCGGAGAGCGGCTTGGCGACTGAGTCCGTCGCGGTGGCGCTCCCCGAGCCGCTGGCGGTCATCGCCATCGATGTCGGGGGCAGCTCGATCAAGGGTGCCGTGGTGACCGGCGATGCGGCGCTTTTCGCCAGCCGCCGGGCGACCACGCCCCACGCCAGCGAGTCGGCTCTCGTCGACGCGGTGGTGGCGGTCACCCTTGAGCTGGCTGAGCTGGCGGCTGGCGCCGGCAGCCCGGCCACCGCCATCGGGGTCTCGGCTGCCGGGGTGATCGACGAGGGGGGCGGCATCGCTCGTCGCGGCGCGAACCTCCGCTGGCGCAACACCGCGCTCTCGGATCGGCTCGAGCAGAGCCTGGGGGTCCCGGCCACGCTGGTTCAGGACGCTCGCGCCGCGGCCCACGGTGAGGCCATCTTCGGAGCGGGCCGCGGCGCCGACAGCTTCCTCTCGGTCATCCTCGGGACCGGAGTGGGCAGCGCAGTGGTCATCGACGGGCGTCCCATTCGGGGCTCCCATGGCCTTGCCGGCGAGATCGGTCACCTGCAGGTCGACCCCGGAGGCATCGTCTGCGGCTGCGGCGGCCGGGGGTGCGTGGAGACGCTGGCCTCGGCCGCGGCTCTCTCCCGGCGCTTCGAGGCGGCCACCGGGGAGCCGCTCCCTGCCGAAGGCGTGATCGCCCGTGTCCGGCGAGGCGATCCGGTGGCGAGGCGGCTGTGGTCCGAGGCCGTCTCGGCCCTCGCCCAGGCGGTGGCCGCCGCGGTTGCGGTGGTCGACTGCGACCTGGTGATCCTGGGCGGCGGGATGGCCGCCGCCGGCCCTCTCCTTCTCCGTCAGCTGCGCACGGAGCTCGATCGCCGGCTGGCCCCCCTGGCGCCTCCTCCTGCGCTCGCGCTTGCCGCCCTGGGCAACGCCGCGGGAGTCCTGGGCGCCGCCGCGGCGGCTCTTGACATGCTGGGGCGGGACGACGTGATCCGTTCGTGGCGTGCTCTGCCGGTTGACGGCCTGGTTGGCACCGACCCCTTCGACGCCAGCGAGCCCGGGGGCTGACCTCCCGCCCGACGGCGACCAGCTCCCGGGGCCTGCGCCCGCCTCCGGAGCCGGCGGTCAGGCTGTGCGCGCCGCGAGAGGGGGAGTCCGGTCGCGCCGGGAGGCGCCGGTGGTCGACCTGGGTGCCGCGGATCCGCCCGTCTCGGACGTTGTCCGGCGGTGGAAGAGCTGCTCGCGGGCGACGTCGAGAGCTTGGGCGATCGCGCCCAGGAGGACGGCCTCGTCGCCCAGCGAGCTGGTCACGACCTCCGGGCGGAATGGGGTCAGCAGGCGGAGCCGACGCTCCATCGGGTCGCGCAGGATGTCGAGCTCGCTGCCGACACCACCTCCGAGGACCACCACCTCCGGGTCGAGGACGGCGGCGACCGCAGCCACCACCAGGGCCAGGCGCTCGGCCTCGTGTTCGACCGCGGCCCGCGCCGCAAGGTTGCCACGGCGTGCGGCGTCGAAGACCTGCAGCGCCGTGAGTCGCCGGGACATCCCGGCCTCGACCGCGGAGCGCACCACCGCCTGCGCCGAGGCGGTCACCTCGAAGACCCCCCAGCGGCTGCCGACGGCCGGCTGCGGCAGACTGACCTCCTCGCCGAAGGGGAGATACGCGACCTCTCCGGCGGCCCCGCGGCTGCCCACGTGGAGCTTGCCGTCGATGACGATCCCCATGCCCACCCCGGTTCCCACCAGCAGGTAGACGAAGGTCCGGGCGGTGGCCCCGCGCCCGTAGGAGCGCTCACCGATCGCGGCCAGGTTGGCGTCGTTGACCACCGTCGTGGTCTCGCCCAGCTCGCGGCGAAGCTCGTCGAGCAGACCCGGACGGCCCCAGCGTCGGATTCTCGACGCCAGCAGAAGCCTGCCGTCCGCGGGGTCGAAGACGCCCGGGCTCCCCACGGTGGTCTGGATCACCTGGGACCATGAGATGCCCGCCATCGCGGTGACCTCTCGGGCCACCCGAGCCACCGTCCTCACCACCGTCGAGGCGCTCCGCGCGGTGTTGCGGACGTCACGGCGGGCGGCGATCTTGCCGGCCAGGTCGGCCACGGCGCAGCGCACCCAGGCGTGGCCGATGTCGACCCCGACCACGTAGCCCGCGGTCGGATCCGAACTCGTAGACGAGCGCGGATCGGCCACGCCCGCCACTGGAATGTCCCACGGGCCGGACCAGGCCGGCGTGCACCAGGTCGCGGAGCACCGCCGCCACGGTCGGCTTGGAGAGGCCGGTCTGGTCGGCGAGCTGAGGCCTGGAGGCGGGGCCGGCGCGGCGGAGGCGATCGAGGATCGCCGTCTCGTTGAGGGTTCGCATCAGCTGGGGCGTACCGGGGCGCTCCGATTCGGGAGGTGCCGTCGCCTGCGCGATCTCCTTCACCTGTTCAGTCTATTTGGCAACGACCGTCAGTGGATTGGGACACGCCCCTGCATCCGCGCCTCGGTGTCACCGCCGATTGGGCGGCTGGGGCAGCACGCGCCATCGCTGGCTGACCCCGGTCACCCCGGCCGCCTCGAAGGCGGCGGCCGCGGCACCGAGGAGGCTCGCGGTATCACCCAGCTGGGCCACGGCCAGCCGGGGCACGGGAACCAGGCTGAGGCGGCCCTCAAGCTCCGCCTCGATTGCCCTGAGGAACCGGTCGCCGGCGAGCGCGGGCAGGGTCCCGCCCAGCACCACCAGGTCGCAGTCCAGAACCGCGACGGCGGCCGCCATCGCCTCACCGAGACCCGCCATGGCCTCGCGCCATATCGCCGATGCGGCGGTGTCGCCGGCCGCCGCCTTCTCCAGGACCTGCTCGACAGAGGCGAGGTCCCCGGTGGCCAGGGTGAATCGGCGCGTCAGGGCGCGAACCGACGAGAGGGTCTCGACGCAGCCGTGACCGCCGCAGCCGCAGGGAAGGCCGTTGGGCTTCACCCGGATGTGTCCCAGCTCCCCGGCGACAGCATGGGCTCCGCGGCGTGGCCGGCCAGCCAGGACCACCGCGCTGCCGATTCCGTCGCCGAGCACCATGAAGAGGAAGTCGGGCGCGTGCCGGCCGGCGCCGAGCAGCGCCTCACCCAGCGCAGCGGCTCGCGCATCCTGTATGAGCACCGTCGGGAGATGGAGGCGGTCCTCGAGGATGCGGCGCAGCGGCGTGTCCTTCCAGACCAGGTTGGCACTCCGCCTGATCTGGCCGAGCTCCTCGTCGATCACCCCGGGCACGGCAACCCCGATCGCGGTGGGAGGCAGGCCGTCGCGCGCCCCCTGCTCGGCCAGCCGCTGGGCCGGCACCGCGATGGCGTCGACCAGCTCAGCCTGGTTGATCTGAGGCGTGATGCCGGTCTTCCTGGCAAGGATCGACGCTCCGGCGTCGATCAGCGCCGACCTGATCGACGCCGCACCCACCTCGATGCTGATCGCCGTCTGAGCCAGCGTGCCGGGGGTGAGGGTGGTGAGGTCGGCACCGCGCGCGGCGATTGGCTCAGCGGGGTTCATGCCGGCTCACTGGTCTCCTTCCGGGGTGGTGGCATCGGCGAGTCCCCGGCGCGGTGTGCTGGGACGGCGGGCCGGTGGCGCCGCAGCGCCACCGGGTTGGGCTGGGCCAATCCGCCGGTCACCGACTCGCCAACGGCGCGGGGCGCCGGGCGCGGTGCAGTGCTGTGGGATTCCAGCGGCGGATACCGATGATCATATCTGGTACGGACCAGTTCGTCAATGGCAGTGATGAGGCCCGACCCCTCGGGCGAGCGGTCGCCAACCCCGGCTAGGGCCGGCCGTTGCCGGGGTCGCGCTTGGGTTCCGCGGGACCGGGTAGTTCGAGGCCGGCGTGGAGCTGGTAGCGATCACCGCGATACGTCGAGATCGTGAACTCGACCGGCCGGCCTCCCCCGAACGACCGGCGCTGCAGGCGAAGAACTGCACTTCCCGGTTGCAGCTCGAGGAGGGCGGCGTCCCCGGGGTCGACGATGATTGCCTCGATGGTCTGCTCGCCGTTCTCGAGGACGATCGCCGAAGCGCTCCTGCAGGACCTGGTAGAGCGACCGGTTGGCCAGCGGACAAGCCCTCCAGCCCCGGGGCGACCCGGGCCGGGATGTGGCAACGCTCGACGGCCATCGGCACCGAGTCCGCGGTGCGGAGGCGGGCGATCACGTGCACCAGGTCGCCGGGGTTGAGGGCGAGGGCCCGGGCCAGCAGGCCGGTCGCGGGTACCAGCCGACGTTCCAGGTCCACCGCCCCCGGCTCCAGGCCCCGGGCCAGCATGTCCTCGGTGAAGGAGGCGAGACGCAGCGGCATCTCGATCTTCGGGCGGGCCACGAAGGTGCCCTTGCCGGGAACCTTGTAGAGCCGGCCCTCGGCGACCAGGTTGCTGATCGCCTGTCGCACCGTCATGCGCGAGAGCCCGTAGCGGTCGACCAGCTCGCGCTCGGAGGGGATGACCTGGTCGTACGCCAGCTCGGTGGCGATGAGGTCGAGGAGGATCTCCCGGAGCTGCGAGTACTTGGGCACCGAGCTTCCCGGATCGATGGTCACGCCAGGCATTCGGGGGAGCACTCCTCTCTGCACAGCCCTGGGACGCGCACCGTAGCGCGCGTCACGGAGCAACGATTATTGCCGAGCCTGGGCCGGGATCCTCCGGTGTCGTGGCGCGACGAGGGAGGCGACGTACAGCCGCCTCCCTCACCCTCCGCTTCCCGCCACGCCGCCGGCGCGGGTCCTGCGTA
>CAVQTJ010000009.1:0-42700 GCA_963716555.1 uncultured bacterium
TCGAGGCGCTGCACATCGGCGACGCCCGGTTGGAGGTGGACGGCGCCGTCATGGCCGTGCCACCGGAGCGGCTTCGCCGGATCGCCGGCAGCGAGGCGCTGGGCCTGGGAGACCTCGGACGTTTCCGCAGCGAGCCGATCGTGGACGTCCACCTCTTCTACAAGGACCGCAGCGCCAGCCCCAACCACTTCGGGTTCGAGTTCGCCGCGCTGCTGGGCTCGCCGGTGCAGTGGGTGTTCGCCAAGGGCCCGGGATACCTCTGCTGCAGCTTGAGCAACGCGGCTCGATGGGTGGGCCAGCCCGAGGAGCGGCTGGTGGAGATGGCGGACGCAGAGCTGCGCGCCCACATCCCCGGCCTCGCCGGGGCCGAGCTGGTGCGCGGTGCCGCGACCCGTGACCCCGAGGCGACCTTCGTCCCCTCCCCCGGCCTGCGCCGGCCGGGCCCGGCCACCGCGCTCGGCAATGTCGCCGTGGCCGGCGCCTGGACCGACACGGGCTGGCCGGCCACCATGGAGGGTGCGCTGCGCAGCGGCCGGGCCGCGGCCCGCACGTTGCTGCCACACCTGACTGCAAGTTCGACGGCCGTCGCGCGCGAAGCGCGCACGGCGGGGAGTCCCGCCGAGCTGGGGGGTGAGCAGCGTGTGGCTTCGCCATCCGCTGCGAGGGGGGCCGCAGGACCCCCCTGTGAAGACAAGGGGTCCCCACGTGGCCTGCCACGTGGGGTGATGCATGCCTGACGCTGCGCTGCACGATGCGGTGAGCTGGCTGCTGGAGCGGCAGGACCCGGCCGGCTGGTGGACGGCGGAGATGGAGACCAACGTCACCATGACTGCCGAGCACGTCCTGCTGCTCCGCTTCCTGGGCCTGGATCACGCCGAGATCGGCGGGGGCGCGCGGCGCCACATCCTGGAGAAGCAGCGCACCGACGGAAGCTGGTCGCTCTACTTCGACGGTGCCGGCGACCTCAGCACCACCATCGAGGCGTACACCGCGCTTCGCCTGCTCGGCATCGACACCTCCGCCGACTCGCTGGCCCGAGCCCGCCGCTTCATCCTCGACCAGGGAGGGCTGGCCGCAGCGCGGGTGTTCACCAAGCTGTGGCTGGCCCTCTTCGGCGAGTACCCGTGGGATGGGGTGCCGTCGATGCCGCCGGAGTTGGTCCACCTGCCGGCTTCGGTACCGCTCAACCTCTACGACTTCGCCTGCTGGGCGCGGGGGACGATCGCGCCGCTGCTGATCGTGCTGAGCCGAAAGCCGGTGCGGCCACTGGGGCTGAGCGTCGCCGAGCTGGTCGCGCCGGGCAGCGAGCCGCGCATGCACCGGGTGCCCGGCTCGGGCGTCTTCTGGTGGCTCGACAAGCTGCAGAAGCTCTACGAGCGGCTGCCTCGGCAGCCTGGACGCACCCGAGCCCGTGGTGCCATCACCGATTGGATCGTCGATCATCAGGAGGCGGATGGAAGCTGGGGCGGGATCCAGCCGCCCTGGGTGTACTCGCTCATCGCGCTCAACCTGCAGGGGATGGGGATCGACCACCCGGTGATGCAGCGGGGGCTGCGGGGGCTCCACGACCGCTTCGCGGTGTCGGATGACCACGGATGGCGGCTGCAGGCGTGCATGTCCCCGGTGTGGGATACGGCATGGGCGGTGCTGGCGCTGCGGGCCGCGGGCGTGCCGCGCGCCCATCCGTCGATTCGCAGTGCCGTCGACTGGCTGCTCGGCGAGCAGATCCTGAGCGGTGGCGACTGGCAGGTGCGGCTGCCGATGCGCGAGTGCGGGGGCTGGTCGTTCGAGTTCGACAACGACATCTACCCCGATGTCGACGACACCGCCATCGTGGTCCTGGCCTTGCTCGAGGGCGGTGAGGGCGCGCGGGTGAGGCTGGCGGCCGAGAAGGGAGCGCGCTGGGCGGTGGCGATGCGCTCGAGCAATGGCGCCTGGGGTTCATTCGATCGTGACAACACCCGTCAGCTCGTCTACCGGATCCCCTTCGCCGACTTCGGGGCGATGCTCGATCCACCCAGCGAGGACGTCACCGCCCACGTCCTGGAGATGATGGCGGGCCTGGGCAGCGGGGTCTCCGACCCCGTGGTGCGCGGCGGGCTTCGCTACCTCGGCCGTGAGCAGCGGCCCTGGGGATCGTGGTACGGCCGATGGGGCGTCAACCATGTCTACGGCACCTGGTGCGTGGTGTGTGCGCTCACCGCCCTCGGCTGCGGCGGACCCCATCTTCCCCGCGCCCTCGACTGGGTGGCCGGGGTGCAGAACCCGGACGGCGGCTGGGGCGAGACCTGCCATTCCTACGAGGACGAGACCTTCGCCGGGGTGGGGGTGAGCACCGCCTCGCAGACCGCGTGGGCGGTGATGGCGCTACAGCGTGGCCAGCGCGGTGATGGCGCGGCTGCACGCCGGGGCCTCGATTTCCTGCGCAGCCGGCAGCGGGACGGCACCTGGCCGGAGCAGGAGTACACCGGCACCGGTTTCCCCCGCGACTTCTACCTCAACTACGGGATGTACCGGCATCTCTTCCCCACCATGGCCCTGGGGTTGGCGGGGGATTTGCGCGAGGGCGGCAGCGCGCAGGTGTCGACCGGCGATCGGCGCCCAGTGGCCGCGCTGGCAGGAGGGCTCTGACGATGATGGTGGCCGAAGCCGGCGTCCTGGTGCAGGCACCGATCGAGCGGGTCAGGGAGGCGGTCCTCGATCCTGATTCGTACACCCAGGGGGACACCAAGGTGGGATCGGTCGAGGTGCTGGAGCGATCGGACGATGGCATGGTGGCACGGATCCACGGCAGCCTCGGTCCCTTTCGCTCCGCGATCCTGGCCCGCTACACGGTGGTCTGCGACGACGTGCTGCTGACTATGCTGGAGGGACGGCTGCGCGGCTTTCGCGCCGTGTTCCAGATGAGCCCGCGTGAGGGCGGCACCTGGCTGGTCCATCGCGAGCAGTACGACTTCGGATACGGGCCGCTCGGACCGGTATTGGACCGGGCGCTTCACCACTGGGCCCAGGGCACCGTTCAGGCCGAGGTTGAGGCGCTGCGCCGCGCCGCCGAGGCGCGGACCGAGACAGAGATGGCGACCGCATCGCGCAACGGGAAGGAGGACTGAGATGGCGATCCCGCTCCGGCAGACCCTGAAGGTCGGGGGCTACCTGATGCAGCAGCGCCTGCACAAGCACGACAAGTACGCGCTGGTGCTGCAGCTCGAGCCGCTGTACCAGTGCAACCTGGCCTGTGTCGGCTGCGGCAAGATCCAGCACCCTGACGACATCCTGGCCCGTCGCCTCACCGTGGAGCAGTGCGTCGCCGCGGTCGAGGAGTGTGGCGCACCCATGGTCTCCATCGCCGGCGGCGAGCCCTTGGTGCACAAGGAGATTCACAAGATCGTGGAGGCCCTGGTGGAGCGCAGGCGCTTCGTCTATCTGTGCACCAATGCGCTGCTGCTGGAGAAGAAGCTCGACCTGTTCACCCCCTCCCCGTACTTCTCCTTCTCGATCCACATCGACGGCCTGCGCGAGCGTCACGACGAGTCGGTGAACCGCCGCGGCACCTTCGACAAGGCGGTCGCGGCCGCCCGCGAGGCCCGGCGGAGGGGTTTTCGGGTGACCACCAACACCACCTTCTTCGACATGGACAACGCCCAGTCGATCCGGGACGTGCTCGACTTCCTCAACGACGACCTCCAGGTGGACGTCATGCAGATCTCGCCGGGGTATGCGTACGAGAAGGCTCCCGACCAGGAGCATTGGCTGCAGGTGGAGAAGACCCACAGGTTGTTCCGCGAGGCGTTCGCCGACGGCCGGCGCAAGCGCTGGCGGCTCAACCACTCGCCACTCTTCCTCGACTTCCTGGAGGGCAAGGTCGACTTCCAGTGCACCGCCTGGGGGATCCCGTGTTATTCGGTCTTCGGGTGGCAGCGCCCCTGCTACCTGATGGCCGACGGCTATGTCGGGTCCTATCGGGAGCTGCTCGAGACCACCGATTGGGACAGCTACGGGCGAGGCCGCGACCCCCGCTGCGCCAACTGCATGGCCCACTGCGGGTACGAGCCGACCGCGGTGGCGGCGACCTCGGCGTCGCTCAAGGAGTCGCTGCGCGCCGCCGCCGACACCGTCCGTGGCCAGTTCGCCAACGTCACCTGGAAGGGTCGGCTCAACTCCCTGCCTGTGACCCCGGCTGGTGGCGAGACGACGGCCGAGGAACGTGAGATTGCCTGAGCCTCGTCGGGTCGCCAACTCTGGAGGACGATGTGCCCCGTCGGCGCTATGCGTCGCGGCAGATGGCTGACGAGGTCTTCCTCACCGGGGCGACGGGGTTCGTCGGCGGTCACGTCCTGGAGTCGCTGATCGACTCCGGGTACGCGGTCCGGGCTCTGGTGCGCGGTGGCCTGGCCCGGATGGACCCGCGCCCAGGTCTCGAGGTGGTGGGTGGGGACGTGCGCGAGGGCGGTGCCCTGGTACCCCGGATGCGGGGGTGCCGGTACCTGGTGCACGTGGCGGCGACGTATTCGTTCGCGCCCCGAGACCGGAGGGAGATGGAGGAGGTCAACGTCGCCGGGACCCGCAGCCTCCTGGAGGCCGCCCGGATCGCCGGGATCGAGAAGGCGGTGGTCACCTCCAGCTCGGCGGCGGTGGGTCCGCTGCGCGGAGGCCGCCTGGCCACCGAGTCGGACTGGGCGGAGGTCGACGGGGCTTCCGGCTACCACGCCTCCAAGGTGCGCCAGGAGCGCGCCGCACTGAGAGCCAACCTTCCCGTGGTCACGGTGCTGCCCACCGCCCCAATCGGACCCGGTGACGCCCGCCCCACCCCCACCGGGCAGATGGTGCTCGACGTGATGCGCGGCCGCATCCCCGCCTGCGTCGACTCGGCCATGAACGTGGTGGCGGTCGAGGATGTCGGCCGCGCCCACGTCCTCGCTCTCCAGCGCGGCCGGCCCGGGCAGCGCTACCTGATCGGCGGACAGAACCTGAGCCTCGCCGAGGTGATGGATCTCGTCGCCCGCCAGGCGGGGCGGAGCTCTCCCGCCTGGCGGATGCCGCACTGGGTGGCGCTCGCCGCCGCCTGGGCCGACGAGGCGCGCTGCCGGGTGTGGCCGGCCGCGCAGCCGCGCGTCCCCCTGGAGGGGGTCCGGATGGCCCGCAAGCGGATGCTGGTTCGCATCGACAAGGCCCGTGACGAGCTGGGCTTCCGCCCGTCATCCGTGGACGAGGCGGTGGGGCGCGCGGTGGCCTGGTACCGAGCCCACGGCTACGCCTGACCGGGAGCGGGTCGCGGCGACCCGGACGCTGGTGCTGGCACCGATGGGGTTGGAGTGGCGAGCGGTTCGGCGCGCGCTGGCCGCCGCCGGCGACGCCACGCCGGTGGTGCGCTGCGGGATCTCGCTCAGCCGGTGGACGCCGCCGCCACCGCCGCTGCCGGTGCTGATCACCTGTGGGCTGGCCGGCGGCCTGCGGGCGGATCTGCGACCGGGGACCGTGGTGGTGGCCGAATCGGTGGCGGTCGAGGACGGTGAGCCGGTGGCGTGCCACCCCGGGTGGGTGGCCGCGCTGGTCGCCGGCGCCCGCGCCTGCGGCCATGGACCGGTGGTGGGTCCGGTGCTGACCGCGCGGCGCCTGGTGGTCGGGGAGGCCCGGTCCCTCTGGTCGGAGCGTGGCTTCGTCGCGGCGGAGATGGAAACGGCGCTGCTCGCCCCCACCGGGGCGGCGCTGGCCAGCATCCGGGTGGTGATCGACGCCCCCGCGGCGGAGCTGTCGGAGCGCTGGACCTCGCCGGGGCGCGCCGCCCTGGATCCGCGGCACTGGGCCGAGGCGATCCGATTGGCCCGTCGCGCACCCGGCTACGCCGCCCTGGCCGGGCGCTGCCTCGCCTCGGCGCTTACCTCACCACCCCGGTCCGCGGCCGCGACATCCTGGCCCGGCTCGCCCGCATCGCCGGAGAGCCCGCGCCCGATCGGGGGAACACCGGGGTGACCGTCAGACCGCCCTCCCCGAGACGGACGTCCACCCCGAGGTAGAGACGCAGCGCCGACTGGAGGAGGCCGGTGACGCTGGGCAGGCCGGCGTACTCGGAGAGGCTGCTCAGCGCCTCCCGCTGCCGGCGCAGCGCGGCGTGGGTGAGTCGGACCCCCCGGGGGGTGACGTGGATGCGGACCACCCGGCGGTCCTGCGTGGACCGGTCGGCACGTACCAGCCCGCGGTCGGCAAGGTCGCGCACCAGCATCGAGACCCTCGCGTCGGGGCACTGGAGGAGGTCGGCCAGGTCGCCCTGGACCAGGCCCTCCCGCCCGGCGGCGCCGACCTCGAGGAGGAGGTGGTACGACAGGGCGCTGAGGTCGTGCTCGGCGAGCGAATGAGCCATCAGCAGCTGCGCGTGCCGGAACCCTCGGCGGAGCACCGCGGCCAGCCGCAGCTCCTCGATCTGCGCCTCGGCGGGCCCCCCGCCCGCCTCCTGGGCACTCACGACAGATGACTCTAGCGCGGCGACCGGAAGCTCACCGGAGGTGATCCCCGGCGCCTCCGACCGGTCACCCGCCATGCTTGCCCGATGCCTGAGGCCGTCGACCACAGCCACCCCCACGTGGAGAACGCCGACCGCCGCCTCCGGCGTCACGTGCGACTGCTCGGGACCCTGCTCGGCGAGACCCTGGTAACTCAGGAGGGGCGCCGCCTGCTCGACCTCGAGGAGGGCGTCCGGGCCAAGACCAAGCAGCTCCGAGAGCGCCATGACGCCGAGGTCAGCCGGGCCCTCGACCGGGAGCTGGGGGAGATCGACGTGGCCACAGCGACCCGATTGATCCGCGCCTTCTCGCTCTACTTCCAGCTGGTCAACCAGGCTGAATTGGAGCACCGCGTCCAGGTGGTCCGAGCAGTCCAGGCGGTGCCGGCCTCCGACCCGGCGTCGCCGGGGACCTTCCACGACCTGTTCACCCGCTCCGCGCATCTTGAGGGCGGGAGGGAGAGGCTGCGGGCTGCGCTCACCGAGCTGGACGTGGTGCCCGTGGTGACGGCTCACCCCACCGAGGCGGTGCGCCGCTCGGTCCTGGACCACGTCACTGGGGTGGCCGCCGCCCTGGACAGCCTCGACGACCGCTCCGCCACAGCGCCTCGGCACGCCTCCCTGGTCGCCACCATGCGGCGGCACATCGAGCTGCTCTGGCAGACCGAGGAGCTGCGCACGGTCAGGCCGCGGGTTCTCGACGAGGCCCGCGACGTCCGCTTCCACCTCGACCTGTTCATGGACGCGGTGGCCGCCGTCCACGCCGAGCTGGACCGGCGCTGGCGGGAGGTCTTCGGAGAGGCGCCCCCCGCCTTCCGCCCCTTCCTGCGCCTCGGTTCCTGGGTGGGGGGTGACCAGGACGGCAACCCGCACGCTCGTGCCGAGACCCTGCGCGAGGCGCTGCGAGCCCAGAAGGAGCATGTCCTGCGCCGCTACCGCGACGCGGTTTGGGACATATCGGTCCAGTACAGCCAGTCCACCCGCTGGACCGGCACCGACCCCGAGCTGGAGGCGTCGATAGCCGCTGACGAGGCGCGGCTGGCGATGGCGGCACGCGATCTCGGAGAGCGCAACCGCGACGAGCCCTACCGGCGTAAGCTGACCCTGATCCACCGGCGCCTGGAGGCAAGTCTGGCTCAGCTCCATGGCGAGCCCGCCGACCTCCCATACGCGAGCGCAACCGAACTCTCCGCCGACCTGGACGTCATCGACGGCGCGCTGCGCCGCCAGCGCGGCGAGGTGTTCGCCGACGGCGAGCTGCTCACCCTGCGGCACCAGGTCGCGGCCTTTGACCTCTGCGGGTATTCGATCGATGTGCGCTTCCACAGCGCGCGCGTCCGCGACGTGGCCGCCGCGATCCTGCGCCAGTGTGGTGAGCTGGAGCGTGGGCTCGACGAGCTGGACGAGGACTCGGCGATGCGCCTGCTGGCCCGGGCGATGGGCCAGCGCGGGCCGCACATCGGCACCCTGCAGCTGAGTCCCGACCACCGCGACCTGCTCGAGACCCTGGTGGAGATGGGCCGGGCCCAGCGGGCAATCTCACCGCGGGCCACCGAGAACCTGGTGCTCTCCATGACCCACTCCCCGGTCGAGGTGATGACCGCGATGTGGCTCAGCTCGCTGGTGGGCCTGGTCTCCTGGTCCTTTGGCCACGTTCGCGGTAGCCGGGTCGACATCGTCCCGCTGATGGAGACCATCGCCGGCCTGCGCGCCGCCCCAGCGGTGCTGCGCCGGCTCCTGGCCCAGCCCGAGTACGCCGAGCAGGTGCGGGCGCGCGGCAACCTCCAGGAGGTGATGCTGGGCTACAGCGACAGCAGCAAGGATGGCGGCTACCTGGCGGCGCAGTGGTCGCTGTACGTCGCCCACCGCGAGGTCGCCCGGGTGTGCGACGACGCCGGGGTCCGGCTGCGCCTCTTCCATGGCCGAGGCGGGACCGTGTCCCGGGGTGGTGGGCCGACCCACGAGGCGCTGCTCTCTCAGCCTCCGGGGGTGGTGCGGGGACGGGTCCGCCTCACCGAGCAGGGTGAGGTGCTCCACTACCGTTATTCGCGCACCGAGAACGCTCAGCATCATCTTGAGCTGGTGGCGGCCGCGATCTGGGAGGCGAGCTCGCTGCAGGTGCCGCTGCCCCCGGAGCGCGAGCGGGTGTGGGAGGCGGCCATGGCCCAGATCGCCACCGACAGCTACCTTCGCTACCGCGGGTTCGTGTACACGGACGAGTTCGAGCGCTTCTTCCACGAGTTCACCCCGATCGGCGAGCTGGGTCAGCTCAACATCGGCTCCCGCCCGGTGAGCCGGAGCGACTCCCGCCGGATCGAGGACCTGAGGGCGATTCCCTGGGTGTTCGCGTGGAACCAGACCCGGCTGATGCTGCCGACCTGGTACGGGGTGGGTGGGTCGTTGGTGGCCTTCGTGGAGGACCGCTGCATCTCCGCCGGCGAAGACCTCAACGCACCGCCGCCGGCGTCGGCGGAGGCTGTGCTGCCGCCGGTCGGAGAGCTGCGCTGGCGCCTGCTCCACCAGATGTACCGGGAGTGGCCATTCTTCCGCGCCCTGGTCGGCAACCTGGAGATGGCCATCTTCAAGGCCGATCTCGGGGTGGCCAGCCGCCACGCCGAGCTGGTCAGCGACGGCGCGCTGCGTGAGCGGATGTGGACCGAGATCACCGCCGAGCACGCCCGCACCCTGGAGGCCATGGCCCGTGTCACCGGGCGGCCGGCGCTGCTCGCCGACCAGCCCCAGCTCCGCGAGACGCTCCGGCTGCGCGACCCGTACATCGACCCGCTCTCGGTGCTGCAGGCACAGATGCTGAGCCGCTATCGGGCTCTTGCGGACGGCGATCCGGAGCGGCCGGCGCTCCTGGAGGCGATCCTGCGCAGCGTCAACGGGATCGCCGCGGGCCTGCAGAACACCGGCTGACCGCCGGCATCACCCTCTGGGCACCGCGGCGGGTGGGCCCGGGTCGGGGCCGATGATTCCCGGCGAAGTCGCGATGTTTTACGGGCGACCGGGGGACGCCCATGCTTTGTAGGAAAGGTGTATTCGCGTATTCGCCTGTATTCATGTATTCGCGTATCCGCACCACCGGCGGAACACCCCCAGCCCTGCGATATCCGGTCGACCACCGGTAACCTAGGCGTTGAGGATGGAGAGTCAGGAGGGCAGCGGCATGCAGGGTCGCGAGGAGACCATCCAGGGGCACGACGGGCACGGCTTCGCCGGATGGCTGGTGGTGCCGGACAGCGGCTCTGGACCGGGGATGGTCGTCATCCAGGAGATCTTCGGCCTCACCGACTACGTCAAGGGGGTCTGCGAGCGCCTGGCCGGCCTCGGCTACGTCGCCCTGGCCCCCGAGCTGTACTCGCGGATCGAGCCCAACCTGGTGCTCGACGAGCGCGACCCCGAGAACCTGCAGCGCGCCTACGGCGCCATGCAGCGCCTCGACTTTCCCCAGGCCGTCGACGACGCCGTGGCGGCGCTGGAGCACCTCCGCCGCGTGCCGGAGGTGCGCGGTGGCCGGGCCGGGGTCATCGGCTTCTGCCTGGGCGGGGGAATCGCCTACCTGGTGGCCGCCGCCTCCGATCCCGATGTCGCGATCTGCTACTACGGCTCCGCCATCCCCGGTGCACTCGACCGAGCCCCGCAGGTGACCTCCCCCATCCTCTTCCATTTCGGTGAGGCGGACGACTACATCGACGCCGAGAAGCGGCAGGCGGTGGCGGGGGCCTTCGCCAACCACCCGGCGGCCGAGTTCCACCTCCATCCCGGCGCCGGGCACGCCTTCGACAACCACAATTCGGCGATGTTCTCCCGGCCGGAGGCGGCCGCTCAGGCCTGGGAGCAGACCACGGACTTCCTGCGCCGCCACTTCCCGGTCGGCGCCTGACCGAGGCCTTCGCCGTCGGATATACTGCCGAACGCTCCAGAGTCAGCGATCGCTGAGATAGCGTCGCAGCGGAGGGGGGAAGGACCATGGACGCCCGGGGCTGCCTGCTTTCGGCACCGCCGGCCACGCCAGGATCCCGAGCGCCGGGGGCGGCGGGGCAGCTGCGCCGCGGACCCCGACGCCGCGGTGGGTGCCGGGCCGCCCAGGCGACGATCGAGTTCGCGGTGGTATTCACCCTCTTTCTGCTGATGCTCTTCGCGATCGTCGACGCCTGGATCTGGACGATCGAGAGCAACGCCGCCGACGTCGCGGTCGAGCAGGGGATCGGGGTGGCGCTCGCCGCACCCCCGGCCTCGCCGACGTCCGTCACCAATGACACCGCGGGGGTGTATCCGTACGCTCTCTCACTGCTTCGCGAGCCGATGCTGGGGACCAGTGTCGATCGATGGAATCCACCACCGGGCTGGCCGGCGGGCACCTGTCCCAGCGCGGACGACGTGGCCAACGCGGTCGGGGTGGGGCACGTCGAGGTCTGTGCGGTGAATGACGGAGCAGGCCACGTCACCGTGGTGGTTGCGGGGTATGGGCTCTCCTTCATCCCGCCGGGACTGAGCCTCTTCGAGCTCCGGCCGTGGGGCCTGCCGATCTACCAGTCCGCGTCGGTCAGCATCGGCACCTACTCGCCATGAGCGGGCGGCGTCCACGGCGACGGCGAGAGGGGGCTCAGGCCGCCTTCGAGATGGCCCTGGTGCTGCCCATCATGCTGGTGATCACCCTCGGGTTCATCGGGGTGATGCTGGAGCTCAGGGCGGCGACCGAGTTCCAGAGCGCGGTGGACCTGGCCGCCCAGGCGTCCATCGTCCCGCCGATGCCGGCCTCCTGCGATCCGCCGGGCCCCGACTGCCCGGACCCCCGGAGCCTCAACCTGGAGGATGCCTCCTACGCGTTCTCGGCGACGCTGAACCCGACCGGGAGCGAGAGCGGCTACCTCACCGTCACCCGGCCGCTCAGCTGCAGCGGTCCCTACCTGGAGGGTCAGGTGCAGCCGGGGCTCGCCCAGCCGGTGGTCTGCTCCGCACAGGGCGAGATCGACTTCTCGCGCTCACCGATCGGCATCCTCTGGTTCTGGAAGGTGAACCTGAGTGCCACCGCCGAAGCGGTGCCGTCTCCATACCGGCAGTGTCAAGCGCTCACCGCCATCGGGCCATGCTGACGGCTGCCAGGCGGCGCCGGAGTGAGGGCGGGCAGATCCTGCTGATGTTCGCGCTGTCCATGGCGTTCCTGATCTTTGGGTTGATCGCGGTCGCCGCCGACCTCTCCAAGCTGTATCAGGAGCACGTGCGCTTCTACGACGCCGCCGAGCAGGCGGCGATCGCGGGGGCCAGCGATGTGGTGGCGACCTGCCCGCCCCGTGCCGCCACCTGCACCAACCAGGCGGAGGAGGGACTGCCTCCCGTCATCGATATGAGCACGTTTCAGTCGGTGTGCGGCGCGGTGGGGGACGCGGTGAGCGGCGGCGGGACGTCCACGCTGTGCCGCAGCCAGTCGGTGTGTGCCCCGGCACCCAGCGGGTATGCGGGTCAACCCTCCTGCACCACCGCCGCCGGAGCGCCCGGCATCGACCTCCAGGAGGCGGAGGCCACGGTGCACGGAGTGGTGCAGCTGCCGATCCCGATGCCCGGGATGGGGGCCAGCTTCCAGGTGTCCGCCAGCTATGCCGCGGCGCCCGTGCTCGGCGCTCAGCAACCGGCGGCCTAGCGTCGCCGGCACCTGCACGGGGCCGGGTCTATCCGACCATCGCCGACAGCCGCTCGACCAGCGCTGCGGCGTGGTCCTCGTGCTCCGGCTTCATCAGCACACTGCGCAGCACCCGGACCGGTGCCTCCGCGTGCGGGATGTCCGGATGGCGGCGCTCGAAGCTGGCCGCACTCACCCGGGCTACGCTGAGGTGGATCGGCGGGTCGGCCGACGCGGCCCGGTCAAAAAGCCGCTGGGTGGCCTGGTCGACATCGGTGGCCGACATTCGTTCAGCCCAGGGGAAGTAGGTGACGATGTCCAGCTCCGGATCCTGGTGGAGACGGAGCCGGTCCGAGCTCCTCACCGCCTCCGCGAAACCCAGCGCGGCGCGCCGGCAGGCCGCCAGGATCGCCCCCAAACCGGTGTCGGTCAGCGGGAACAGCCGCAGGGTCAGCCACAGCGCGGCGGCGGCGGCACCGGCCCGGGAGCACTCCAGGGTGACCTCGCCAGGGTGGAGGTCCGGTGAGCTGAAGTAGGTGTAGGGGGAGTCGTGGCGGTAGAAACGGCCGACCGCGGGGTCGCGGAGGACCACGCAGCCGCAGCCATACGGCTGCAACCCATGCTTGTGGGGGTCGATCACCACCGAGTCGCACTCGGCGATCGCCCGGAAGTCCCTCGCGGGCAGGTCGGAACCACCCGACCACGCGGGGATCGCGTAGAAGCCGCCGTATGCGGCGTCGACGTGCAGCCGGACCCCATGGCGCTCGCGCAGCAGCAGAGCCTCGGCGATGGGGTCGACGGCGCCGAGCGCGGTGGTGCCTGCGGAGAGCACCACGGTGCCGATCTCCTCAGTCAGCAGCGCCCGCTCCAGGGCGTCGAGATCGAGGTGTCCGCGCGGGTCGGTGGGGAGCTTCACCCCACGCACCCCCAGCAGGTGGCACATCCGCTCGTGGGTGTAATGGGCCTCGTCCGAGTAGGCGATGGCCGCACCGGGTCGAAGCTCGCGGGCAACGAACAGAGCCTCCAGGTTGGCGATGGTTCCGCTGGAGGTGAGGTGACCAAGGGAGTCGCCGGGGAGGTGCAGCATCGTGGCCAGCTCGGCGACCGCCTCGCGCTCCAGCGCCGCGGTGGCCGGGCCACCATCGAGAGCATGGTTGTTGGGGTTGGCGAGCATGGCCATCAGGTATGCGGCGGCGGTTGCGGGGTGAGGCGGCTTCAACATCTGTCCCGCATAGCTGGGGTGAAAGAACGGATAGGTGTCCGCCAGCCGCCCGCCCAGCTCCTCGAGAGCTTCCGCCACCCGTTCGGCAGGGATCTCCGTCGCGGGGTGGCGGTCAAACTCCGGCCAGCGTGCCTCCCAGTGCCGCTGGGTTTCGATCGCTTGCTCGAGGGCGGCCACGATGTCCATGGGCGGGAGTGTATTGGCTGCGTGCGTCACCTCCTCCCTGATAGGTTGCGCGGTGCCCAGCAGCCAGCCCAGGGGAGCCCGAGAGCCGATGATTCACACCCGCGCGCTGCGCCGCACCTTTGGCGGCCGCAAGTCGACGGTGGAAGCCGTGGCCGGCGTGGACCTCGACGTGGAGGCGGGCCAGACCTTCGGGTTTCTCGGCCCCAACGGGGCCGGCAAGACCACCACCCTGAGGATGCTGTCCACCCTGCTCCCGCCCACCAGCGGTCAGGCGACGGTGGCCGGCTTCGACCTGCTGCGCGAGCCGGGCAGGGTTCGGGAGCGGATCGGCTACGTGAGCCAGGAGGGAAGCAGCTTCGCGGACGTCACCGGACGGCGGGAGCTGGTCCTGCAGGGACGCCTCTACGGCATGGGCGGCGCCGAGGCGGCCCAGCGGGCCCAGGTGCTGATCGAGTCCCTGGAGCTCGTCGACTGCGCCGACCGCAAGACCAAGACCTACTCAGGCGGTCAGAAGCGGCGTCTCGACGTCGGCATCGGGCTGATGCACCTGCCCGACCTGCTGTTCCTCGACGAGCCCACCACCGGGCTCGACCCGCAGAGCCGGGCTCGCATGTGGGACGAGGTCCGCCGCCTGCGCGAATCCGGCACCACCGTCTTCCTCACCACCCACTACCTGGAGGAGGCCGACGCACTCTGCGACCGCATCGCCATCATCGACCACGGCCGCATCGTCGCCGAGGGAACGCCCGAGGAGTTGAAGCGCCAGGTCGCCGGCGACCTGGTGGTGGTCGGCGCCGACGGCGCCGTGGAGCGGACTGCGGGGATCTTGCGCGACCAGCCCTTCGTCCGCGAGCTGACCATCGAGGACTCCGCGGTTCGCCTCTACGTGGACAGAGGAGAGACCGCCATGCCCCAGATCCTCCGGCTTCTCGACGGCGCCGGGGTGAGCATGACCACGCTCTCGCTGCACCGGCCGAGCCTCGACGACGTGTTCTTCCGACAGACCGGGCGGTCGCTGCGCGAGGCGGCGGACTGACTGAAGGAGAGATGGCCGTGAAGCTGCTGCACGACACCTGGTTGATGTTCGTCCGCTACCTGATGATCTTCCTGGGCAACCCGGCGTGGGTGATCATCGGGGTGGTCCAGCCGATCCTGTACCTGCTGCTCTTCGCCCCGCTGCTCAAGTCGCTGGTGCACATCCCCGGCTTCCCGCCCGGGGGTGCCTACAACGTCTTCGTGCCCGGACTGCTGATCCAGCTCGGCCTCTTCGGGGCCAGCGGAGTCGGCTTCGGGTTGATCGCCGAGCTGCGCGCCGGGGTGATCGAGAGGTTCCGGGTGACCCCCTGCAGCCGGCTGGCCCTGCTCCTGGGCCGGGCCGCCCGGGACATCCTGACGCTGCTCATCCAATCGTTGATCCTGCTGGGGCTGGCGATTCCCTTCGGCCTCCAGCCCACAGCGGCCGGGGTGCTGGTCATGCTCGGCCTGGTGGCCCTGATCGGGCTGGGGATGGCGTCGCTGGCCTACGCGGCGGCGCTGGCCCTCAAGGATGAGGACTCCGTACGCGCCGCTGGTGTTCACGCTCTCGCTGCCGCTGCTGCTGCTGAGCGGGGTCCTGCTCCCCCTGCAGCTGGCGCCGGCGTGGCTGCAGCACGTGGCCCAGGCCAACCCACTCTCCTACGCGGTCACCGCGGCCCGCGACGTCTTCAACGGCAGCGGGGGCTCGCCCGACGTTGCCAAGGGCCTGGCGATCATGGCCGCGCTGGCGGTGGTCGGCGTCGCCATCGGGGCCCGGAGGTTTGCCCGCGCCATCGCCTAGCGAGCGATCCGGACGGCACCGCCGCCGGCCACCCGCTCCACCTCGGCGAGGGTGGCCATCGAGGTGTCGCCGGGAGTGGTCATGGCCAGCGCTCCGTGGGCGGCGCCGAGCTCCACCGCCCGCTGCGGGTCCTCACCGCGGAGCAGGCCGTAGAAGAGCCCGGCGGCGAAGCTGTCCCCTCCACCCACGCGGTCGTAGATCTCGAGCTCGGGCCGGAGGACAGAGCGGTAGCAGCGACCCTCAACCCGGCAGATCGCGCTCCAGTCGTTGCGAGTGGCACTCACCGCCCGGCGCAGGGTGACCGCGGACACCTTGACGCCGGGGAAGGAGGCCGTGACCTCGTCGAGAAGCCGCTCGTAGGCGCCCGCGTCGATGAGCGAGTAGTCGCCATCGCCGCCCTCCAGCGCCAGACCCAGGGCGGCGACGTAGTCCTCCTCGTTGCCGAGCACCACGTCGGCGAGCCCCACCAGCTCGGCGTTCACCTCTCGGGCCCGGCCGGAGCCCCCCGCCGAGCGCCACAGCGACTCTCGGTAGTTCAGGTCGTAGGAGGTGACGGTGCCGGCGCGGCGGGCAGCCTGCATCGCCTCCAGGGCCACCAGCGCCGTGGTCTCAGAGAGTGCCGCGAAGATCCCCCCGGTGTGGAACCAGCGGGAGCCCTCGCCCTCGAAAAGGGCGCTCCAATCGACCTCGCCGGGGCGGAGCTGGGCGGCGGCACTGTGGCCGCGGTCGGAGCAGCCGACGGCGGCGCGCACCCCGAATCCCCGCTCGGTGAAGTTGAGGCCGTTGCGGGCGGTGCGGCCGATCCCGTCGAAGGTCACCCAGCGGAGATGCGACTGGTCGACCCCGCCCTGGTAGATCAGGTCCTGGATCAGCCGCCCCACCGGGTTGTCGACCAGGGCGGTGACCACCGACGTCTGCAGGCCGAAGCAGCGGTGCAACCCCCGGGCCACGTTGTACTCACCGCCCCCCTCCCACACCTGGAAGGAACGGGTGGTTGAGATCCGCGAATCTCCGGGGTCGAGGCGGAGCATCACCTCGCCAAGGCTCACCAGGGCCCAGCGGCACTCCGAGGCCGGGCGCAGCGCGAGCGGCCCGGTCACGAGGGCACCCCGGAGGCGGCCGGCAGCGGTCTCAGCCGCCGGACCAGAGCCACGGCCTCCGCCACCCGGCGTTCCACCCCGGCGAAGTCGCCGGCCACCAGCAGGTCGCGCGGAGCCATCCAGCTGCCCCCCACGGCGATGACCTGGGGAAGCTCGAGGTAACCCGCCAGGTTGTGGGGGGTGATCCCGCCGCTGGGCACGAAGCGAAAGCCGGCGAAGGGCGCCGACAGCGCCCGGATGTAGGCCGGGCCGCCCGCCGCCTCGGCCGGAAAGAGCTTGGCCACATCCAGGCCGCTCCCCAGGGCCATCTGCAGCTCGGATGGGGTGAGGACCCCCGGAAGCACGGCGACCGAGAGCTTCACGCAGCGTTCCACGACGGCGCGATCGAAACCAGGTGACACCACAAAGCGAGCCCCCAACCCCACCGCCGCATCCACCTGGGCCACGGTCAGCACGGTGCCGGCGCCGACCAGCAGCTCGGGACGCCGCTTCACCATCGCCTCGATGGCCGCCGCCGCTGCCGGGGTCCGGAAGGTGACCTCGGCGCAGGGCAGGCCGCCGGCGGCGAGCGCATCGGCAAGCGGTGCAGCCACGGCCGGGTCGGGGATCTCGAGCACGGGCACCAGGGTCAGGCGGGCGATCTGGTCGAGGACGGGCGGGTTCATCCGCTCACCAGTCGTGCATGGAGCCGTCGAGCAGGCGGTTGACCGGCAGGTAGGCGGGGCGGTAGGGGAAGCGCGCGGCCAGCTGCTCGTCGATCTCCACCCCGAGCCCCGGCCCCTCGCCGGGGTGGAGCATCCCGGCGGCGAAGCGGTACGTGTGGGGAAACACCGAATCGGTCTCCTCGGTGTGGGGCATGTACTCCTGGATCCCGAAGTTGGGGATGGCGAGGTCGAGGTGGAGCGCAGCGGCCAGGCAGACCGGCGAGAGGTCGGTCGCGCCGTGCGAGCCGGTGCGCACCTGATAGGTGTCGGCGAATGCGGCGATGCGGCGCTGGTGAGTGATCCCCCCGGCGTGGACCACCGTGGTCCGGATGTAGTCGATGAGCTGCTCGACGATGAGCGTCCGGCAATCCCACAGCGAGCTGATGATCTCGCCGGTCGCGATCGGCGTGGTGCTGTGCTGGCGGATCAGCCGGAAGCCCTCCTGCAGCTCGGAGGGGACCGGGTCTTCGAGCCAGAAGAGTGAGCACTCCTCGAGGCTCCTGGCCAGTCGAGCCGCCTCGATCGGGGTCAGCCGATGGTGGGCGTCGTGGAGGAGGTGGAAGTCGAAGCCGAAGCGCTCCCGGACGGCGGCGAGGGCAGCCGGGATCGAGGCCAGGTAGCGCTCGGTGGACCAGAGGTTCTCGGTCGGCAGCGCCGCGTCGGCCGGCTCGTAGTAGAGCTTGTCGCGGCTCACCCCGTAGGTGCTTCTGAGCCCGGGAACCCCGCACTGGGCCCGCACCGCCAGGTATCCGCGCTCCAGGTATCCGCCCACCTGGTCGATCAGCTCGGGGACGTCCTCACCGTTGGCGTGCCCATAGATGGTGACCCCGTCCCGGCTGCGGCCACCGAGCAGCTGGTAGACGGGGAGCCCGGCCCGCTTGCCCAGGATGTCCCAGAGGGCGGTGTCCACCGCGGCGATCGCGCTCATGGTGACCGGCCCGCGCCGCCAGTAGGCGCCCCGATAGAGGTACTGCCAGGTGTCCTCGATCCGGCTGGCGTCGCGCCCGATCAGCAGCGGGCAGAGGTGGTCGCGCAGGTAGCTGACCACCGCCAGCTCGCGGCCGTTCAGGGTGGCGTCGCCCAGGCCGGTGATCCCCGACCTGGTGGTGAGCTTGAGGGTGACGAAGTTGCGTCCCGGCGAGCAGACGATCACCTCCGCGCGGTCGATCGGCTCCGCGGTTGCCTCAGTGTCGGGCATCGACGCCCGCATAGCTGTCGACCGGGCCGACGAACGGAAGCCAGCCGCCATCGACCACCAGGCAGTGACCGGTCACGAAGCGGGCCGCATCCGAGAGCAGGAAGAGGGTGGGCCCCACCATGTCGCCGGGTTCGGCCCTTCGGCCCAATGGGGTTCTCGCCTCCAGGGCCCGGATGTCCAGCAGCCCCCGGGCGATCAGCGACTCCTGGATCGGGGTGCGGACGAATCCGGGAACCAGCGCGTTGACCCGCACCCCACGATGGCCCCACTCGGCGGCGAGGGTCAGGGTCATCTCCACCACGCCGGCCTTGGAGACCGAGTAGGCGAGCCGGCCGGGGAAGGCGCCGAAACCGCTCAGCGAGGCGACCTGCACGATGGACCCGCCGCCCGCGTCGAGCATCACCCGGGCCACCTCCCGAGTCACCCGGAAGGCGCCCACCAGGTTGACCCGGAGCACCCGCTCGAACTCCTCCTCATCGAGCTCGGTGCTCGCCCCGATGGAATGGACGCCGGCGGCGTTGACCAGTCCGTCGATACCTCCCAGGCTGCCGACCGCGGTGCGCACCAGCGAGCTGACACCCTCCGCATCGGTCACGTCGGCAGGCGCGGCGATCATCTCGCCAGGACCGGCGGCGGCGCCGGCCACCACCTCCTCGAGGAGCTGTCCGCGGCGACCGGCCACCACCACCCGCCCCCCGGCGGCGCAGGCTCCCTCGGCGATCGATCGGCCGATGCCGCTACCCCCGCCGGTCACCAGCAGGCGATACCCATGGAGATCGATCACCTCAGCTCATCCACCCATCGGTATCGAGGGTCGAGGTACGGACGCAGCTCGCGCCCCTGTCCGGCCATCACCCAGAGGTAGTAGAGCTCGTGGCCAGGGGCCGCGGCAACCGGGTGGAAGCCGGAGACGATGACCGCGACGTCGAGGTCGCGCACCACCCTGGCCTCGTGGTCGGTGTCGCTGTCGTAGCGGACCTGGACCCCGAAGCCGTTGTCCGGCCTGACCCTGAACAGATACACCTCCTCGAGCCGCACCTCCTCGAGCGAGTCCCGGTCGTGGCGGTGCGGAGGATATGAGGACCAGCAGCCCGGGGAGTTGACGGTCTCGCCGACCAGGAGGCGCGAGGCGGGGTCCTCCGGCCCGAGGATCGTCCGCACCGTCCGGCGCCAGGTGTCCCGACCGACCGAGGCCACACGCTGCTCGGCGGCGGTGATGATTCGGGCCGGCCCCGACGGGATGCCGGAGACGGGGGCGGAGGCGATGGCCACCATCGCGTCGGCGCCGCGCGCGACCAGCGAGGCAGCCGCCCGGTCGGGAAGATAGACGGCGGCGCCGGGCGAGTCGAAGACGTCGGCGCGGCCTCCCGCGATGCCGGCATCGCCACCGTCGATGCGCACGCCGACATCGCCGGCGAGCACCACGGCAAGCCTCTCCTCGCCAGGCGCCAGCTCCAGTGCCACCCCCTCCCGGAGCTGCGCAAGGTCGAGCGAGATGGAGGTGGTCAGCTCCCCGGCACGAACCAGCGATTGCGAGCGGGGGGTCGACACGGGCGGGCTCATGAGGATGGGGCGGCTCAGTTTAGGCCGTCAACGCCGCCGCTCACGGCAGCCTCCGGCCCGACCCCGCCGGCGATCAGCGCCGCCGGAGGCTGCTGTCGGCGAGCTGCGGCGCGGCCCAGCCCAAGTCGGCCGGATTCAGGTTAAGTCCCGGGGGGACGATCTGGTCGATGCGGTCGAGCGTGGCCGCGTCAAGGGTCACCTGAGCGGCGCCCAGCTGACTCTCCAGGTGATCCATGGTGCGCGGCCCGATGATCGCCGCGCTGACCGCGGGGTGGCCGAGCACGAAGGCGATGGCCAGGTGGATCAGGCTGATCCCCGCCTCCTCGGCCAGCTGAGCGAGGGCATCGGCCGCATCCAGCTTGCGCCGGTTCTCGGGGATCGATTGATCGTAGCGATGGGGCAGCCGCTGAGCGCGGGTGCTGGAGGGGACGTCCTGCCCCCGACGGTAGCGGCCGGAGAGGAAGCCGCCGGCGAGTGGGCTCCAGGGGATCACCCCCATGCCGTAGCGCTGACAGACCGGGAGCACCTCCGCCTCCACTCCGCGCACCAGGATCGAGTAGGGCGGCTGCTCGCAGACGAAGCGCTCCCGGCCTCGCCGCTCGGCGATCCACTGGGCCTCGACGATCTGCGAGGCTGGGAAGGTGGAGCTGCCGAAGTAGCGGATCTTGCCGGCGCGGACCAGATCGGTGAGTGCCCCGAGGGTCTCGTCGATGTCGGTGGCCGGATCGGGGCGGTGGATCTGGTAGAGGTCGATCCAGTCGGTGCCCAGCCGGCGCAGGCTCTCCTCGCACTCGCGGAGGATCCAGCGTCGCGAGTTGCCCTGGCGGTTGGGGCCCTCGCCCATCTGACCGTGCACCTTGGTGGCGAGCACGACCTCATCGCGCTTCCCGCCTGCCAGGGCCCGGCCCACGATCTGTTCCGACTCGCCCGCGGAGTAGACGTCGGCGGTGTCGATGAAGTTGATCCCGGCATCCAGGGCACGGTGGATGATCCGGATCGACTCCTCCTGGTCGGGGTTGCCCCAGGAGCCGAACATCATCGCCCCGAGGCAGAGCTCGCTGACGCTGAGGCCCGTGCGGCCGAGGATCCGCTGCTCCACGGGCTCTTACGATACGCAACCCAAACCGAGTTCACGCCAACGGCCCCCGCCGGGCTTTCAACGCTCGGCTTCGGCGCCGTTGGGCTAGGAGAATGCGTCCTCGCCGGTGATGGCCTTGCCCAGGATGAGGGTGTGCACCTCCTCGGTGCCCTCATAGGTGAGCACCGCCTCCAGGTTGGCCATGTGCCGTGCCACCGGGTACTCGAGGGTGATGCCGTTGCCACCCAGGATGGTCCGGGCCTGGCGAGCGATGTCCAGGGCGATGCGGGTGTTGGCCCGCTTGGCGAGCGAAACCTGGACGGGCTGAGCACGTCCGGCGTCCTTCAGGACGCCGAGCCGGTGGGCCACCAGCCGCCCCTGGACCAGCTGGGTCGCCATCTCCGCCAGCTTGGCCTGGGTGAGCTGGAAGCCGGCGATCGGTCGGCCGAACGCGCGGCGGCTCTGGCTGTACTCGATCGCAGCCTCGTAGCAGGTCCTGGCCGCGCCCAGCACGCCCCAGCCGATGCCGTAGCGGGCCTCGTCCAGGCAGGCCAGCGGGCCCCGCAGCCCCCTCGCCTCGGGCAGCATGGATGAATCAGGCAGCCGCACCTCGTCGAGCACCAGCTCGGAGGTGACCGAGGCGCGCAGCGAGAGCTTGCCCTCGACGTCGTGGGCGGTGAAGCCCGGGGTACCACGCTCCACGACGAAGCCGCGGATGCCGTCGTCGCTCTGCGCCCAGATGACCGCCACGTCGGCCATGGACCCGTTGGTGATCCACATCTTGGTCCCGGAGAGGATCCAGTCGCCGCCGGCACGGCGAGCCCGGGTGCGCATCGCACCGGGGTCGCTGCCGGCATCTGGCTCGGTGAGGCCGAAGCACCCCAGCGCCCGTCCGGCCGCCATCTCGGGAAGCCAGCGCTCGCGCTGCTCGTCACTGCCGAAGCGGTGGATCGGGAACATGGCGAGCGAGCCCTGCACCGAGGCGAAGGAGCGCAGCCCGCTGTCGCCGGCCTCCAGCTCTTCGCAGGCGACCCCATAGGCCACCGCCGAGGCGCCGGCGCAGCCGTGCCCCTGAAGGTGCATCCCCAGCAGGCCGAGCCGGGCGAGTTCGGGGATCAGCTCGCGGGGGAACGTTCCGGCCGCGTAGTGCTCGGCCACCAGCGGCAGGAATCGTTCGCGGACGAAGTCCCGGACGGTTCGCTGCACCAGCCGCTCCTCGTCGCCCAGCAGGTCGTCGACGGCGTAGAGATCGCTGGGATCGAGACGCGGCGGGGCCTGGGAGCGAGCGGCGGTGGTCGCCATCAGCCCCATTGTGGCGCCGCAGCGGCGCTCAGTGACCGACGCCGAGCTCGACCGCCTTGACCAGGAGGAGCAGCACGGCCACCACCACGTAACCGCCCATCGAGTACATGCCAATGCGGCGACCGCGGGATGGCACCGGACGGGTGAGCAGGGCGATCGGGGGCATGCGCCAGGTGAAGCGCTCCTCCCTCTCCGGCGCGGTGACCCCGGCGGCCAAACCGCCGCGGGTGAGCAATCCGACTCCGACCAGGGTGGCGACCAGCACACCGCCGAGGACGATCAGGAGGATGGTGATGCTGACCCCGGGGAAGATCGTGGAGATCACCAGGATCATCGACAGCATCACCAGGGTGGCGAGGATCACCGTCGCCAGCACGTTGAGCCAGGCGCGGTTGACCCAGGGTCCGAGCACCGCCTTGTCGTTGCAGAGCAGGAGCAGGAAGAGGCTCGCGGCGGGCAGGAGGGTGCCGGCCAGGGCCTGCACGGCGGTGGTGATGAGCCCCAGCGGCGCCCGCGGGATGAGCACGATGGCGGCCGCCAGGACCACCACCACGGTGTAGGTCGCATAGAACGGCTTGGCCTCCCGCCAGGAACGGTGCAAAGAGTGGCGGATGTGGAAGACGTCGCCGAAGGCATACGACGTCGCCAGGGTGACGGCGCTGGCGCCGATCACCGAGGCGTCGATCAGCACCACTGCGAAGATGGCCCCGACCGCGGCGCTGACGTGGTGAGCCAGCCCCTGGGCGACGCTCTCGGCGTTGTGGAATTGACCGGCGAGCGGGGTGCCCTGGAAGACCGTCGCGGTCGTGATCATCAGCGCCGCGGCGCCGACCACGACGACGAAGGCCCCGATCACGGTGTCGGTGCGCTCGTAGGAGATCCAGCGCGGGGTGATTCGCTTGTCGATGACGTTGGACTGCTGGAAGAAGAGCTGCCATGGCGCCACGGTGGTGCCGACGATGGCCACGATCAGCAGCGCCCCGTTGGAGCTGAGCCCGCCCTGGATGCCCGGAACCAGCAGTCCATGCAACACCGGGCCGGCGGCCGGATGGACCAGGAACATGAGCGGTATCACCAGCGCGTTGCCGGCCAGGATGGTGAACATCAGGCGCTCCCAGGTCTCGAACCTGCCGGTGACGGTGATGGCCACCAGCATCACCGCACCGAGCGGCACCGCGATGTACGGGCTCAGCCCGAAGTAGTCGGCGCCGAGGCCGATGCCGATGAACTCGGTGGTGATGGTGAGGAAGTTCAGCAGGAAGAGGTCCCCCACCGAGAACCATCCCCAGAACTTGCCGAAGCGTTCAAAGATGAGCCGGCCGTGACCGACCCCGGTGACGGCGCCCAGGCGGACCACCATCTCCTGGTTCACGATGAGCACGGGGATGAGCAGGACCAGCACCCAGAGCAGGCTGGTGCCGTAGTTCTGGCCCGCCTGGGCGTAGGTGGCGACTCCCCCGGCGTCGTTGTCGCCGACCATGACGATGAGGCCGGGGCCCATGATCACCGCGAGGGCAAGAAGGCGCTGCTTCCAGGTGCGGCGCTCGCCGTGCTCCTGCTCGGCAATGGTCCCCCAGGCGCCCTTGATGTCGCCCAGGTGGGCATCGTCAAGGACTGCGCTGCTCCGCGCTGGCGCCGGGCTCTGGAGCCTCTCCTCGACCAAGCCGGACCTCCCGCTGCCGTACCGCAGCCTGACTGGGCGGGCTCGCCCGCTAGGAGGTCATCGCCCGATCAGACCCGGTCGCTCACCTCGTCGCGGACGTGCCCTGGCGCGCCGGGCTGGCTCGACGTCGATGACGCCGTGGACGACCCGGCCCGCTGACTACTGCCGTCTTCCATGGGCACCTCTGGCTGTTGACTGCCGCCGAGAGTTCTACCAGCGGCGACGGAGCGAGGGGCCGAGCCGCAGGCTCGAGCCCCGAGTGGTGGACCCGCCCCCCAGGGGGTGCCGGTGGACCCGGCCAAGGGGTGCCTCGCGACCCTGACCCGCCGCCCAATGCCGGTCTAGGGTTGGTCGGAGACCATCACCGCCCGAGGTGCCCTTCCGATGACCATGCAGCACCGCAGCTGGGCTGAGCCGTTCCGGATCAAGATGGTGGAACCGATCCGGATGACCTCGCGGGAGCACCGCCAGGAGGCCATCCGCGAGGCGGGGTACAACACCTTCCTGCTTCGCTCCGACGACGTCTACATCGATCTGCTCACCGACTCGGGAACGTCGGCGATGTCCGACAACCAGTGGGCCGGACTCATGCTGGGTGACGAGGCCTACGCGGGAAGCCGCAGCTTCTACCACCTGGCCGACGCCGTGACCGGGATCTACGGCTATCCGGAGCTGATCCCCACCCACCAGGGGCGAGGCGCCGAGCACATCCTCAGTCAGATCCTCATCGACCCCGGCGACGTGATCCCGGGGAACATGTACTTCACCACCACCCGGTTCCACCAGGAGTACGCGGGGGGCAGCTTCGTCGACGTGATCGTGGACGAGGCCCACGATCCGGCCAGCACTCATCCCTTCAAGGGCAACGTCGACCTGGCCAAGCTGAGCTCGGTGATCGAGACGGTCGGCGCAGAGCGGATTCCGTACGTGTCGGTGGAGACGAACGTCAACATGGCCGGCGGGCAGCCGCTCTCGATGGCCAACCTCCGGGCCACCTACGAGCTCTGCCGCCGGCACGGCATCCTGGTCATGCTCGACGCCACCCGCGCCCTGGAGAACGCCTGGTTCATCAAGCAGCGCGAACCCGGCTTCGAGACCCGCAGCGTTGCCGAGATCCTGCATGAGCTCTGCTCGTACAGCGACGGCGCGACGGTCTCCTCGAAGAAGGACAACCTGGTCAACATCGGAGGTTTCCTGGCGCTTCGCGATCCCGACCTGGCCGAGCGCGCCCGCGCCCTCCTGGTGGCCTTCGAGGGGCTGCACACCTACGGTGGGATGTCGGGCCGCGACATGGAAGCCCTGGCCCGCGGCATCCACGAGATGGTGGCGTCCGACGACCATGTCCGGGCCCGGATCGGGCAGGTCGAGTACCTCGGAGACCAGTTGATCAGCGCGGGGGTGCCGGTGGTCCGGCCCATCGGCGGCCACGGCGTCTTCCTGGACGCGCGAGCCATCCTCCCCCACGTCCCCCAGGACCAGTTCCCGGCCCAGTCGCTGGCGGCGGAGCTGTACGTCGACTCCGGTGTGCGGAGCATGGAGCGGGGTGTGGTATCCGCGGGACGCGACCCCAAGACCGGCGATCACCGCTACCCACGGCTCGAGCTCGTCCGCCTGGCCATCCCCCGCCGGGTCTACACCCAGGCACACATGGACGTGGTCGCCGAGTTGGTGGCGGCGGTGTTCGCCGAGCGTGGGCGGATCGGAGGGCTCAGGTTCATCCATGAGCCCAAGGAGCTGCGCTTCTTCCAGGCCCGCTTCGCCCCCATCCGCAACGCTGGATTGAGCCACGGTCCCAGCTCTCCCGGGAAGGCGGTCATCGCGCACATGTCGTCGGATCTCCCCTGAGCCGGGTATCCTGGCGCTCCTGAACCGGCTTCGCATCGCCGTCGTCGGCGGGGGCATCGCGGGGGTCTCGATCGCCTACGAGCTCGCCGCCGAGGCCAGCGTGGTGCTGCTCGAGCGGGAGGCTCAACTCGCCCACCACACCACCGGCCGCTCTGCTGCCATGTACCTGCAGAGCTACGGCAATCCACTGGTGCGCGCTCTCACCGTCGCCAGCGAGCCAGACTTCGAGGTGCTCGAGCGGTCGCTCGCGACGCCCCGGCTGCTCACCCCGCAGGCGCAGCTCTGGATCGCCGACAAGGGGGCACAGGCACGGCTCGAGGCGCTGCTGGCGACCGGCGGACCGCTCCGGCCGCTGACCGCCTCGGAGTGCAGTGCGCTCTGCCCGGCCCTGCGACCGGAGCGCCTGATGGGTGGCGCCCTGGACACCAGCGCCTGCGAGATCGACGTCATGGCGTTGCACCACGCCTACGCCCACGGCCTGGTGGCGAGGGGCGGCGAGATCCGGAGCTCCACCCCGGTCACCTCCCTGCAGCGCTCCGGCAGTGGCTGGGAGGTGGGGACTCCGGCCGAGCGAACTCGGGGCCGACCTGGTCGTCAACGCCTCCGGGGCCTGGGTGGATCTGGTCGCAGAGCTGGCAGGAGTCGAGCCGGTGGGCATCCGACCGCTCCGGCGCACCATCTTCACCAGCCCCGTGAGCTGGCCCGGGCCCATCCACGGCTGGCCGTTCGTCGCCGACCTCGGCGAGCGCTTCTACTTCAGGGCTGAGCACGACCAGGTGCTGGTCTCGCCGGCCGACGAGACGCCCGACGTTCCCCGTGACGCCACCCCCGAGGAGCTCGATATCGCACGCACCATGGAGGTGGTCAATCAGCAGACCACCCTGGGGCTGCGCAGCGTCCGCCGTGCCTGGGCAGGCCTGCGCTGCTTCGTTGCCGACCGCTCGCCGGTGGTCGGGCAAAGGCCGGGCGATCCGGGTTTCTTCTGGTTCGGCGGCCAGGGAGGGTATGGCATCCAGATGGCCCCGGCACTGGCCCGCGCCGGAGCGGGGCTCCTGCTCCACGAGCGGCTGCCCTCAGACCTGGGGCTGCGAATCGACGCCGCCGAGCTCGCCCCGGAGCGCATCGACGCCCGCCCGCAGCCCCGGGGGTGAACGCCTCAGTCCGGGTCCGCCTCCCCCCGCCGCCGCCAGGAGTCGGGCAGCATCGCCTCCAGCACGTCGTCGACGGACACGATGCCGATGAGCCGCCGGCCGTCGTCGACCACCGGTGCCACCACCAGGTTGAAGTCGGTCATCAGCCGGGCCACGTCAGGCAGATCGTCACCCACCTCCAGGGCGGTGTCCCCCCGCTGCACGAGCTTGGTGACCCCGCCGTTGCCGCGAGCCTGGAGGAGGCTGACCAGGGGCACCGCACCGACCAGGCGGCCGCTGGCATCGACCACGAAGATGTCGGCGAGGAGCGGGGGTGAGAGGCCGGCGGAGCGAACCGCCCCGAGTGCTTCGGTCACGGTCGAGGATGCCGGCACCGACAGGAAATCGGGGCTCATCAGGCCACCCGCGCTCTCCGGGCTGTAGCTGAGCAGCGCCCGCAGCTTGGCCTGGGTGGTGGCGGGGAGGAGGGCGAGGATGGGAGCCCGCCGCTCCTGCTCCAGCTCGGTGATCAGGTCGGCGGCGTCATCGGGGGCCATGCCGGCCAGCACCTGGGCGGCCTCGGCGTCGGAGCGAGAGCGCAGGAACTCGACCTGGTGCTCGGTGTTCAGCTCCTCGAAGACGTCGGCTTCCAGCTCGGGATCGGCGTGGACGGCCGAGATGATCTCCTCGCCCTCGTCGTGCGAGGCGCTCTCCACGATGTCGGCGATTTCGGCGGGGTGCAGCCGGCGGAGCCGGCGGATCGGCATCAGCAGCCGGGAGGTCGGCACATGGCGGACGAATGGCTCCACGTTGGACCAGTCCACGACGGCGTGGCCGTCGCGGCGGGCGGAATGCGCGCGAAGCGGGAGCAGCCGCCGCAGGGTGGACCGGCGGCTGGGGTCGACACCGATGACCCTCCAGGTGCCCCTGGAGATGCGGAGCAGGATGTCGCCCGCGGCGATCAGTCGGCCGGTGTCCACACTGATCATCCGCCGCCCGAGAACGTCGCGGCGGAGCAGGACCTCACCCTGGCGGCGCTCGAAGCGAAGCAGGCTGAGGGTCTCTCCGGTCAGCCGCACCAGTCCTGCGCTCATCTCGCCCATACGCTCTCGGGGGATGAAGAGCTCACGTCCGGCCAGCCGTCCGATCAGTCCCGTGACCAGGGGGTGGTCGCCGCCTCCACCAAGGCGCACGACGACGTCGTCGACCGTGCCCAGGGTCTCCCCGGAGCGGCCCACCACTCGACTTCGGAGCAGGTCGGTGATCCACAGACGCTGGGAGGACGCCGCGCCACCCGCGTCGGGCTGGTGGTCCGTGCTCTCCCCCGCCAACTCGTCTGAGCTGACCATCTGTCGGCTACAGTCTGCCACGTCGGCGCAGGCCAAGCGCCGGGCGGGGGGGCCGCCGGGGAACGAGGCGAAGCGCCTTCCCGGAACTGATCTGTGTGTCCTTTGCGGTGATTAACCCGTATACCCTCACAGGGGAGATCGCCTGAGAACGCCAGGAGGCGCAGTCATGGGAGCCTGGCCTCGGCCGGGGGTGAGACGCGGCGCTGTGCTCCTCTGCCTGGCCGGGCTCACCGCCTCGTGCGGGCTGACCACCGCGGACTCCCCCAGAAGCAGAACACCGGCCGCCGTCGCCGCAGCGCCAGAGAGCGGGGCGCCGTCTCCTACCCCGGCGCCGGAGGCCACACCGACCCCCACTGCTGCCCTGTGCAGCAATCTCGCGGTGATCTCGTCGTGGAGCCTGTCCCGGCGTGCCGCCCAGCTGGTGGTGGTGCCAGTCGACGAGACTGCCTTGGACGCGGCTGCCGGATCCGTGACGGCAGGGGCGGGCGGGGTCATCCTCTTCGGAGATATGGCGCCCGCGACCCTCGCCGAGAGCCTGCGCTCGCTGGAGCGGCTGGCACCCGCCGGCATCCGGCCATTGGTCATGGCCGACGAGGAGGGCGGGGGTATTCAGCGGATGGCCAACCTGGTCGGATCGCTTCCCTGGCCGGCCACCGACGCCGCCACCATGAGTCCAGGCGCCCTCAGGTCGCTGGTGGCCCAGGTGGCCAGGCAGATGGCCGCTGCCGGCGTGACCATGGACCTGGCTCCGGTGCTCGACCTGGCCTCGGGCCCCGGGCCCGACGCCCAGCACACCGACGGACCGCGCTCCTTTGGCCTGGACCCGAAGAGCGCAGTCGACTATGGGCTGGCCTTCGCCCAGGGGCTGGAGGACGGCGGGGTGATACCGGTGGTCAAGCATTTCCCGGGCGAGGGAGCGACGAGCGCCAACACCGACTACGGTCCGGCGAGCACCCCTCTTCTCTCCGAGTTGGAGGGCAATGACCTGCTGCCCTTCGAGGCGGCGATCCGAGCCGGCCTGCCGGCGGTGATGGTGGGCGATGCCAGCGTGCCCGGCCTCACCGCGATGCCGGCCAGCCTCTCGGGACCGGTGATCAGCGGCCTGCTGCGGGACCGGCTCGGGTTCCATGGTCTGGTGCTCACCGACTCCCTCTCCGCCAAGGCCATCGCCGATCTGGGGATCAGCGTTGCTCAGGCGGCCGTCGAGGCGGTGGTCGCCGGGGCCGACATGGTTCTGTTCAACTCCGACACTCCCAACACGACCTTTCAGCAGGTGGTGCAGGCGCTGGTGGCGGCGGTCTCCACAGGTCGGATATCGCCGGGGACGCTGGACTCGGCGGTGGAGCAGGTGCTCGCGGTGAAGGGGGTCAACCTCTGCTCAGCTGGGTCGTGAACCGCTCATGACACCCGCCGCGGGGTTACGGCTCCCCGCCTGAGGGGGGCGGGAGCCACTCGGCCGAGCTGCACCGACACAGGAATCCGGCCCGCTCGCAGGGACGGTGGCTCTCGCGCAGGGCCCGGAAGACGGATATTTCGTCACGAAATGTTCGTCACGAAATGTCACCGGGCGAGCTCCGGTCCTCTGGCGAGGGGGCCGAATTCAGCCGGAGCGGGGTTTACCCGCCCGATTGGATGACCCAGATCGATGATCTGCGGACTTGACTGCCACCGGCGCCATGACCAACCAGCCATGCGGATCGTCCACGACCCGTGCCGAGCACGCCAATACGCGGGATATTTCGGCACGAAATGTTCGTGACGAAATATATGGGGGCTTCATGCAACGTTTGGGAGTGCCCCGCGCTCCACCCGAGAAGATAAACCACCCGTCCCCAATTCGCGGAAGTTGCGTCGTCGTGCTCGGAAAGGCGCCGGATAGTTCGTGACGAAATGTTCGTGACGAAATACGGCCGCTGGGAGCACGCACGCGAGGTGGTGCCCCTCAGAGGGCAGGGGTGGGTGCCTCGCGGGTGACCGGCTCGGGCTCCGGGGATCCCGTGAGCGAGCGTGGCCACATCACCCCCATGCTCGCCCCGCCGGCTGGAGAGTCCCCGACCAGCCAGCGGCCGGCGGTGGCGCGGACCACTGCGTCGGCGATCGCCAGACCGAGGCCGGCGCCGCTCGCGCGATCGGTGGCTCGATGGAAGCGGTCGAATATGCGCGGTCGCTCCTCCGCGGGGATTCCGGGACCGTTGTCGTCGACATTGAGGCGGATCCGGTTGCCCTCGGCCCACACCGACACGTCGACGGCACCGCCCTCGGGCACGTATTTGCAAGCGTTGTCGAGCAGGACACCGAGCAGCCGGTCGAGCCACTCCGGGGGGGCGTGGACGATCAGCGGCACCGGAGCGGTCCGCACCGTGAGCCGTACGCGCTTGGCCTCTGCGATCGCGGTGAACCGGTCGGCGGCCTGGTGGGCCAGGATGGCGACGTCGACATGCTCCGCCTGCGCCTGGCTGCGGGTGCTGTCGAATCGAGCGAGCCAGAGCAGATCCTCGACCAAGCGGCGGATGCGGCCGGTCTCTCCCTGAACCCGCTGGAATGCCGAGCGATACCAGTCCGAGTCGCGAGGCTCGGCGAGCGCCAGCGAAGTCTGGGCCTCGATCACCGAGAGCGGGGTGCGCAGCTCGTGCGAGGCGTCGGCGGTGAACTCGAGCTGCCGGATGCGGGTCAGCTCGATGGGAGCGGCCACCCGGCGGCCGATGGTCAGCGCACCCAGGAAGACGGCGATGAGCAGGATGGGGCCGATGATCGATTCGGCAAGGACGATGTTGGACTGCGCGGAGTCGACGGTGGTGAGTGCCTCACCCACGATGACCCGCCCGGACGCCACCTGGAATCCGGAGCTGATCAGGGTGTCACGACCGGCGAGGCGCATCGAGCTGCCGTCCACCGTCCAGGTGCTTGGGCTGGTGACGCTCGCCTCCTGCGTCGACAGGATGACCTGGGTGCCGTTGTCGGAGGGACCGACCTGGGTGCCGCCGCCGAGCACGCACCAGACGTAGGTCTGGGTCCCGAAGCCCTCCTGCCCCGGCTCCTCTGGCTGGTTCAGATTACCTCCGCAGGCGGTCCTCCCCTGGTTCAGGACAGCGGTCAGCCGGCTGTCGATGGAGCCGGTGAGCCGGGAGGTAGTGACCGTCACCACGCAGACCGAGATCACGATGTACACAGCCGCCACGATGGCGGTGCTGATCAGCGCCACCCGCATCGAGGCACCACGAACTCGCTGCAGGGCGTCGCGGGCGCTCGACGGAGAGCTGGGCAGCCAACCCAGTGCGCGGCGGAGCCCCGACGGGGACCCGCTGTTCACCCCTCGACCTCCTCCAGACGGTATCCCGCGCCCCTGACGGTCACGATCCTGATCCCGGCGCTGGGCAGCTTCGCCCGCAGCCGGCTCAGCTGGACGTCGATGGCGTTGGAGCCCATGGCGTCGGTCTCGTCGCGCCAACCGTGCTCGGCGATGGTCCGCCGACTGGCCACCGCCGGGGAGCGCCGCATCAGCAGCTCCAGGATGTTGTACTCGGTGGTGGTCAGGTTGACCGGGCGGCCGTCAGCGGTGACCTCGCGCCGCAGTGGGTCGAGGGACAGCCGGCCCCGGGTGATCACCGGCGCGTCGACGCCCCGGGGGCGACGCTGCAGGGCCCGAACCCTGGCAAGGAGCTCGCCGAAGTCGAACGGCTTGACCAGGTAGTCGTCGGCCCCGGCATCGAGGCCCTCCACCCGGTCGCTTGGAGTGTCCCGGGCGGTGAGCATCAGGATCGCGGTGGGCCGCTCGTTGCGCCGGGTCCAGCGCACCACGTCGATGCCCGAGCCCCCCGGCATCCGCCAGTCGACGACCGCGACGTCGTACTCGTAGAACTTGAGCTGGTCGATGGCGTCCTCGCCACGGCCGACGGCGTCCACCTGGTAGCCCTTCTCCTCCAGGCCCTGGACCAGGACGGCCCGAAGAGCCGGGTCGTCCTCGGCGACGAGGACTCGCATCAACTCAGTCTCGCGCAACCGGCCGTCCGCGATGATCATCTGGGCTCATCAGGTCGTGGTGCCGCTGGGAGACGCGCCGGTTCCCCCGAAACCTCCAAAGCCGCCGAAGCCTCCGAAACCGCCGCCACCGCCCCCGGGGAACCCTCCGCTGCCGCCGGTGAAGCAACCCGAGGGTCCGGGAGGCTCGATGCTGATGCTCCGCGCGGCAACACTGCCGGAGGAGTCCTTGGTCCCGGTGGCCAGCACGCAGACGCCGTTGCTCAGGTCCGAGGTGCTGCCGGGGGCACTCATGTCGACCTTCACCGTGGTCGGCACCGTCACCGTCTGGGTGCCGGCAGTGCCCTGCACCGTCACCGAGGTCCCGGCCACAGCGGTCACCACGCCGCGCACCGCCGCGAAGTCGGCGGGGATTCCGGAGGGGGTGGCCCGGGGGCTGAAGCTGAAGCTCGGACGTCCGCTCGGGAAGGCACCGGGGCTGCCCCCGAAGGGCCGGGTCGCGCAGCTCCCGTTGACGGACGGGGCCACGGTGACACTGGCCACGGTGACCACCCCGGTCGCATCCTTGGTCCCGGTGCCGGTGACGCAGCTTCCCACCGTGATGTCCTCGTAGCTGCCGGTGCTGGTCTGGGTGATCGGCGTGGAGCTGGTGAAGGTCACGCTCTCATCCGTGCCGGAGGTACTGGCCAGGGTGAGGGTGGTGCCGCTCACCTGCACCACGGTGCCCTCGGCGAAGTTGCCGTTGCCCCGAAATCCGCCCCCGCCGCTCGGCGTGGCTGTCGCCGAGGATCCCGCCGCGGCGGCGCTGCCGCAGGCGACCACGGCAAGCCCGAGAGCCGCGATTCCGGCGGCTCTCACCAGGGGTCCGGTCCGAAACCTGACCGTGTCGGTCATGGAGTTCTCCTTGATGGGCTCATTCGGAGCGAAGAGCATCAATGGGGGCGAGCCGGGCGGCACGAGCCGCGGGATAGACCCCGAAGATCAGGCCAACCGCGGCCGAAACGGCCACGGCGATGACGATGGGCGTTGCGGTGATGTCGATGGCCACACCGCCGTTGGTGAGGCGGGGTACGAGCCACTCCACCAGGAAGGCGACCCCCACCCCCAGCGCCCCTCCGGCCACCGAGAGCGCGGTGGCCTCGACCAGGAACTGTCGGAGCAGATCGCCCGGCGTGGCCCCGAGGGCCTTGCGCAGACCGATCTCACGGGTCCGTTCGGTGACCGACACCAGCATGATGTTCATGACCCCGATGCCGCCCACCAGCAGCGAGATGGCCGCGATCGAGGCGAGCAGGATGGTGAGGGTCTGGGTCACCGAGGAGGCGGTGCTGGCCAGCTGTGACTGCGAGGCGATGGTGAAGTTCGCGTCGCCGTTGGTGATCCCATGGGTGTTCAAGAGCAGGTCGTTGGCCTCGTTGTAGGCGGAGCCGATGGTGTCGGCGCTGGTGGCGCTCAGCAGGATGCGCTGCACCGAGCTGGGAGAACCGCCGGTCAGCTCGTCCTGGGCGGTGGTGATCGGCACCACGGCCAGGTCGTCGGAGTTGGTGAAGCTGGAGCTACCCACTGTGTTGAGGATGCCAATCACCTGGAACGAGTTGGAGCCGATGCTGACCGTGGCACCAACGCCCACCCCGAGCTCCTCCGCGGTGTCGGCACCGACCACCATCTGCTGGCCGTGCGTCTGGACCTCCCTCTCGGTGAAGAAGGACCCGGTGGCGACAGAGCGTGCATCGGTCGCCAGCCAGGCGGGGGTGCTGCCCTGGACGGTGGTGGTCCAGTTGGTCCCCGAGGTGCTCACCAGGGTCGCGCTGGTCTCGACAACCGGGGCCACCGCCGCAATGTCGGGGGCGTCGTATTTGTCCTCCAGGCCGGCGACGTCGTTCATGGTCAGCGTCTGCGCGGACCCGAAGCCACCCTCCACGCCACCGCTGCTGCTGCTCCCGCCGCTGATGGTCAGCAGGTTGGTGCCGAGCGCATTGATCCTGGCCTCGACGGACTCGGATGACGCCTGCCCGATCCCGACCACGGAGATGACGGCGGCGACACCGATGAGGATGCCGAGCGTGGTCAGGATGGAGCGCAGCCGGTGACTGAGGATGCCGCGCAGCCCGGTGGCGAAGGTGTGCAGGAGGCTCACGCCGCCACCGCCTGCTGGAGCCGGCCGTCTGCCATCGTGCAGTAGCGCTTGGCCACCCCGGCGACGTTGGGGTCGTGGGTGATGAGGACGATGGTGCGGCCCTGGTCGTTGAGCTGGCGGAGCAGGCCGAGCACGTCCTTGCTCGACGCGGAGTCGAGGTTGCCGGTCGGCTCGTCGGCGAGGATCAGGTCAGGGTCGGTGACCAGCGCCCGGGCCATGGCCACCCGCTGCTGCTGGCCGCCGGAGAGCTGGGTGGGGCGGTGCTCGACACGATGGCCGAGGCCCACCAACTCCAGTGCCCTGAGGGCCAGCTCGCGCCGGTCGCGCGCCTTGCGATACAGCAGGGGCAGCTCGACGTTGCGCCAGGCGCTCATCTCGGGCAGGAGCTGGAACTGTTGGAAGACGAAGCCGATGCGGCGGTTGCGGATGTGGGCCAGCTGGGTCTCCCCCATGCGGCCGACATCCTGACCGGCGAAGAGATAGCGGCCGCGGCTAGGAGAGTCGAGGCAGCCGAGGATGTGCATCAGCGTCGACTTGCCCGAACCCGAGGGGCCCATGACCGCCACGAAGTCGCCCTCGGTCACCGCGAGGTCGACGTCCACCAGCGCGTGCACGGTGGCGTCACCGCTTCCGTAGTCCTTGCTCACCGCATCCAGGCGGAGAACCTCGGCGGCCACGGCCGGTTCCTCAGCCTCCGCCGCCACCGCGACCGGCGAATCCGCCGCCACCGGTGAAGCCGCCGCCACCACCGAGGCCGGCGAAGCCCGACCGGCCGGTGGTGCCGGTGCTTGTGCTGGAGGGGATGGAGCTGCTCACCGTGGCGATCACCACCTGCTCACCGGTGGAGATCCCGGAGAGGATCTGGGTCACCTCGGCATCGGAGGCCCCCACGGTGACCGGCACAGTCTCGACCACGCCGTTGTCCATGACCCGAACGGAGGAAGAGCCGCCGGTGTTGCTCACCGCGCTGGTGGGCACGGTCAGCACTCCCACCGCCTGACTCACGGTCACGCTCACCGAGGCGGACATCCCCGACTTCAGCTCGTCGTGGGTGCCGCTGATGGTGACAGTGACAGGGAACGTGGCCACCCCGCCGCTGATCGTCGCCACCGGCGCGACCTCGGTGACCGACCCGGTGTAGGTCTGGGTGGTGCCGGCGGGGGTGACGTAGGCGGATTGTCCGAGGGCGATCTCGTCGACCTGAGCATCGCTGACGCTTCCGGTGACCTCGAAGTCACCGGGGGTGATCAGCACGACGGCATATGTGGCGGAGCTGGAACTCGAGCTGGAGCTGCTGGAACCCGTCGGGTTGCTCGAGCCGGTCACGGACTCACCGACCACGATGTTGACCTCGGCCACCTCGCCCGCCGACGGCGCGGTGATGGTGGCCCCAGTGACCGCGGTCTGGGCGGACTGGACGGTGACCTGGTCGCCCTCGACCGCCGCCTGGTCCTCCTCGATCTGAGCGGGCTGCTGCAGCTGCGCGGTGGTCAGCGCATTCTCGGTCGAGGTGACCTGGGCCTCGGCCTGGTCCTGGGCCTGGGTGGCGGAGATCTGGGTCGACTCCAGATTGTCCTGGTCGTTCTGGAGGGTCGCGGTGGCTCCGCTGGGCCCGGAACAGCCGGTGGCGCTGCCGTTGGCTGCGCAACCGTCGGCGTTGTAGGCGTCCTGGGCGTCGGTCACCGCCGCCTCAGCCTGGGAGATCTTGAGCTTGTCGGAAGCCAGGGTGTTGTCCAGACTGACCTTGGCATTGCTGACCGAGGTCTCGTCGGTGCTGATGGAGGAGCCGGCCTGGTCCAGGGCGAGCTTCGCCTGGGCTGAGGCGAGATTGGCCTGGGCCTCGGCCAGCTGGGCGTTGAGCAGGGTGGGGTCGATGGTCGCGAGCGTGGCGCCCGTGGTCACCGACTGGCCGGGCTGCACATCCACCGCGGTCACCCTCCCCGAGCTGCCGAAGTCCAGGTTGCTCTCCTGGGTCGGGGTGAGGTTGCCGGACAGCGAGACACTCTGGATGACCGTCCCCAACTGTGCCGCCGCGGTCCGGTAGGTGACGGTGGCCCCCGACGCCACTCGTGTGTAGATGAAGCCCCCGGCGCCTCCCAGGACCACGACCACGGCGAGAGCAAGCAGGATGCGGCGGCGCAGGAAGCGTTTCAACCGAACTCCCCGGCGGTAGCCGGCCGCGAGGCGACCCCGCCCTCCGCGGCTGTCTCCGACATGTCTGTCCACCTCACCAATCGGCACCCAAGCGCATACGGCGCAGCCCATGGAGGGCTCGCCGGTCGGAATCATCGCCGAGGATTCCTTTCGCCGAGATGACGAAGTGCGGCGATGGTTACAGTGCCCGGATGGCGGAGCGAGGCCAGGCCGGGCAGAGCGCGCTGTCCGCCGCCTGGCGCCTCCTGGTCGGGCGGCCGCTGCGAGCCCGTGAGCTGGCCGGCGAGGAGATCACCCCGGTGCAGGGGCTCTCGGCCCTCTCCCTCGATGCTCTGACCTCGGTCGCCTACGGCCCAGAGGCGATCCTGGTGGTGCTGGCCGCGGCGGGTGCAACCGCCCTGCGTCTGGTGCTGCCGATCACGGTCGCCATCGTCCTGCTGCTCGCCATCCTGGTCACCTCCTACCGGCAGGTCATCGACGCCTATCCCGGCGGCGGCGGCGCCTACGCGGTCTCTCGAGACAATCTCGGGACCCGGGTCAGCATGGTGGCCGCGGCGTCCCTGGTGGTGGACTACACGCTCACTGTCGCCGTGTCGATCACCGCCGGCGTGGGCTCGCTGACCTCGGCCTTCCCGAGCCTGAGCGGGCTCACCGTCCCTCTCTGCCTCGTGATCCTGGCGGTCATCACCCTGCTCAACCTGCGCGGGCTCGGCAACTCGGCCCGTGCCTTCCTGCTGCCGACCATGGTCTTCATCGTTGGCCTGCTGTGCGTGATTGCGGTGGGATTGATCCACCCCTTCGGCCTCGGCCAGCCCCAGCCCGGCCGCAGCCTGGTCGCGACCACCGGCCTCGAGGCGGTGAGCGTGCTGCTGGTGCTCAAGGCCTTCGCCGCCGGGCTCACCGCGCTGACCGGCGTGGAGGCGATCGCCAACGGGGTGCCGCTCTTCCGGCCACCCAGGGCGGCAAGGGCCAAGCGGACCGAGCTGCTCCTCGGCCTGATCCTGGGGGCGATGCTGCTCGGACTCGCCGTGTTGGACCAGCGATTCGGCATTCGTCCCCGCTCCGGGGAGACGGTGCTCAGCCAGGTGATGGCCGGCGCGGTCGGCCGCCAGTGGGCGTACTACGTGATGTCGATCACCATCACCGTGGTCCTGGCCCTGGCTGCCAACACCTCCTTCGGAGGGCTCCCGGTGCTGGCCAGCCTGCTGGCCCGGGACGACTATCTTCCCCATCTCTTCTCGCTGCGGGGCGACCGCCAGACCTTCGCCAACGGGATCTGGGCGCTGGCGATCCTGGCCGGCTCGCTGCTCATCGCGGTGGGCGGCAACACCGACTCGCTGATCCCGCTCTTCGCCATCGGGGTCTTCACCGGTTTCACGCTCTCGCAGGCAGGCCTGGTGGTGCACTGGTGGCGACGACATCCCGCCGGATGGCGGCGGCGGGCCGCGATCAACGGCCTCGGAGCGGGGGTGACCGGGGTGTGCACCGGGATCCTCCTGGTCACCAAGTTCACCGCGGGCGGCTGGGTGGTGGTGGTGGCGGTCCCGCTTTTCATCCTGCTCTTCACCCGCATCCAGGCCTACTACCGCAGGTCGGCGCGCGCCCTGGGTCTCGGCTCCATTCCCCCCAAGCCGCGGGCCCGGCGGTCGGTGGTGGTGGTGCCGCTGATCAACGTCTCCCGGCTCACCCGCTACGCCCTCTCCGAGGCCCTGTCAATCAGCGAGAACGTGGAGGCGGTGAGCGTGGTCGTCGAGGACGGCGAGGCGGGCGCGGCCCGGGAGCGGGATCTGAAGGCGCAGTGGGCGCGCTGGAACCCCGGGGTGCCGCTCACCGTGCTGCATACCGACTACGCCTCGATCGCCGGGCCCCTGCTGAGGTTCATTGACGGCATTCGCGAGCGCCACAACGAGCAGGTCGTGGTGCTGCTCCCGGTGGTGGTCCCGCGCCAGATCCGCTACCGAGCTCTGCACAACCATTTCGACCGGGTGCTCACCGCGGAGCTGCGAGCGCGCACCGACGTGATGGTGGCCCGGGTGCAGATGCCCCTCTACCCCGAGGACCCGCGCGACCAGTGAACCCCCCGACCTAGGCCGCGTACTCCTCGACCCGGTTGCGGCCTCCCGCCTTGGCCGCGTAGAGAGCGTCGTCGGCGCGGTTCACCATGGTTTCGGCCTCGTCGGCCCCGCAGGTGTGTCCGATGCTGACCGTGACCGTGATCTGGCTTCCGTTGTCGAGGGTGAATGGGGTCGCCGCAATCGCCTGGCGCATCCGTTCGGCGATCACCGCTATCGATGATGCGGGAGTATCTGACAGGACTGCGATGAACTCTTCACCGCCCCACCGTCCCAGGGCGTCCTCGATGCGCACCGTTCCCAGCAGCCGGGTGGCGACCTCCTTGAGCACCGCGTCGCCGGCGAGATGTCCGAAGCGGTCATTGACCAGCTTGAAATGGTCGATATCGGCGAGCAGCACCCCGATGGTGCGGTCATGACGGCGGGCCCCAGCGATGGAGCGGCGCAGGTGCTCGTCCAGGTGGCGGCGGTTGTACAGGCCGGTGAGCATGTCGATGCGCGATACCCGATCCAGCTCGGCGTTGCGGGAGCGCAGCTCGTCGGTGAGCCACTTGGTCCGGAGTGCGGCGCTGACCCGCGCCATCAGCTCGTTGGCCTCGAAGGGCTTACGCAGGTAGTCGTGCGCGCCGAGGCGAAGTCCGTTGACCACGTCAGCGGTGTCCACGCGCCCGGTGAGGAAGACCACGGGGATGTCGCGAAGCTCCTCGTCCGCTTTGAGCTGCTCGAGGGTGGCGTGACCGTCCAGCACCGGCATCTCGACATCCAAGAGCACGACGTCGGGGCGCACCTCACGGCAGGTGCGCAGCGCCTCAGCACCGTCCACCGCCTCGACCACAGTGTGCCCGTCCGCCTCCAGCTGGCGGCGCAGCACGGCGCGCACCACCATGGAGTCGTCGGCGATCAGGATGGTGCCATTCACTCGAGCACCTTCACCAGCTCGTCGACGTCGAGCAGCATCACCATCCGGCCGTCGGGCTGCCGGATCACCCCGGTCACCACCGGACCCTGCTGACCGGCCGGGGGAGGGCTGATGGTTGATTCGTCCGCGCGGAGGATGCCGACGGCGGTCTCGGCGAGCAGGCCGAAGAGCTCGCCGCCGCCCTCCAGGATGATCACGTGGCCGGCGGCCTCGCCGAGCAGGGAGACAACGGTGAGGACGTCGTCGCCGCGCCGGATCACCCCGGCGATGCCCTTCCTGGGCACCGGCAATGCGGCGATGCCGTCGGGCAGGCGGACCTCGTGGACCCGGTCGATGGGCACCGCCCACTCGCCGCTCGGGGTCTGGAAGTGGACCAGGGTCATCATGGCTGAGCCCTGTGCAGGCGCTGGTCCAGCAGCCGGATCAATTCGGTGATCTGGTAACCCTCGAGCGCCGCCTCAGCCGCCGCCGAGCTGCGACCCAGCGCGGCCCGGGCGGCGCTGAAAGCCCGCTTCGCCTGGCTGCGGTCACCGAGCATCTCGAACGCGAGACCCAGCTGAAACTGGGCGACCCCGTGGTCGGGATCCAGGTACGCCGCCTTGCGCAGGGCGAGGACGGCGGTGCCGGCATCCCTCGCCTGGAGCGCCGCCTCGCCCTCGGCGAGCAGGGAGGCGATCGCCGGCACCTGGGAGTCGGCGCGGCTGACGGCTGGTGCGGGCGGCGGCGATGTCCGGGTGGGCGATGTCCGGGTGACGGTGTGCACCCGGGACGGCGACCCTTTGGTACTGGCGGCGGGCGAGGGCGGTGGCTGCTTGGACGCCGCCGGGGGAGGGTCGGCGACCGACACCGTCGACTGACGATAGGCGAACGCCTTGCCCACGCGGACCAGGCGGAATCGGTCGGTCACCTGCCACAGGGACTCGGAGTAACCGAGGAAGGCCCACCCGGTCGGGTCCATGGTGTCAGCGATCTTATCCAGTGCCTCGAGGACGTCCGCGCGGTCGAAATAGATCAGAACGTTGCGGCAGAAGACGACCGCCGAGCCCAGGGCCAGGGGCGGAACCGGGTCCCGGACCAGGTTGTGGCGGAAGACGGTGACACGCTCGCGCAGCCGGGGGATCACCTCCCAATGGTCGTCGCCGACCCGGTTCAGGTACCGGCCACGGTCGGTCTCGCTGAGGCCGGTCAGCTGGTGCTCGCTGAAGCGGGCCGATTGGGCCTGCTTGAGCGCCCGCGACGAGATGTCGGAGGCGACCACGCGCCACTCCGGGTAGCCGCTGTCGTCGAGGAGCATCGCCAGGCTGTAGGGCTCCTGGCCCCAGGCGCAGCCGGCGCTCCAGATGGTGAGCGGCGGCTCGAGGGTGGGCAGGACCGCATTGCGCAGGGCGTCGAACTGTCCGCGGTCGCGGAAGAAGGAGGTCTCCTGGACGGTCAGCTCGTCGAGCACGGCTTGGAGCGCGGGGCCCTCGGCGGCGATCTCCTGGACGATGGCGGCATCCGCGATCCCGCGCGCCAAAGCGGTGGTCTTGAGCCAGTAGTCGAGACGGTGGCGCTGGGCGGGGTCGAGGCGCAGCCCCACGCTGCGGCCCAGGACCGCGCTGGCGCTGTCGAGCAGGATCTGGCTGGTCATGCCGCCGGCACCCGGGTCTCGGCGGCGAGCAGCACCGCGCCGGCGATATCGGAGAGGGGCAGCACGTGACCTGCGGCTCCGCAGTCGAAGGCCGCTTTGGGCATGCCGTAGACCGCCGAGCTCCGCTCGTCCTGGGCGATGGTGGCGCCTCCGGCACGGCGAAGGGCGAGCAGGCCCGAGGACCCGTCATCGCCCATGCCGGTCATGATGACCCCGATCCCGCTGGTCCCGCAGACCTCGGCGATGCTGTGGAAGAGGACGTCGGCCGAAGGCCGGTGGAGAGTGACCGGCTCGTCGTGCAGCGCCACCCGGCGCCCGCGGCGGACGATGGCGTGGAGGCCGGGCGGAGCCACCAGCACGAGCCCGGGCTTGAGCTGAGCGCCGTCCACCGCCAGCTCGACGGGAAGCGCCGATTCGCGGCGCATCCAGCTCAGGAAGCCGTCGGCGAATCCGGACTGGAGGTGCTGGACCACCACCACCGGTCGCTGCAGCCCGGCGAGCCCACTGAGGACCCGAGCCAGGGCCGGCGGCCCACCCGTCGACGCGGCCAACCCGACCACCCCCTCACGGGAGCTGCGCAAACCCTCGCCGGTGCCGGCGCTGACGGCCTGGCGTGCCCCGGCACGGAGTCGCCGGCGGCGCCGCAGGGAGAGGTGGCTCAGAGCGTGCAGGCGGCGGAGCAGCTCCTGTCCGGATGGGAGATCCCAGCTTGCCGGCGAGGTCATCACCTCGACGGCCCCGGCCACGAGGGCGGCCATGGAGGCGTCGCGCCGCTGGCCCTCGGGGGCGAGCAGCAGGATGGGGACCGGGCCGAGCGCGAGCATGTCACGGACCAGCCCCGACGCCTGCCCGCTGCCGTCGAGGCCGGCCATGTCGAGGCCGACGATGTCGGGACGGTCGCGCCGGATGCTGCTGACCGCGTCGGCCGGTGCCACATGGTCGACGACCGTGGCGCCGGGGTCATTCTCGACTGTCTTCACCAGCTGCTGCCGCCAGGGGCCGGAGCGGCCGGACACCACCAGGACCCGAAGGGCGTCCCCTCGGGCGGCGCTCACGCTTCGGTCCCCAGCAGCCGCTCCACGGCAGAGAGCAGTGCGTTCTGGTCGAATCCGCTCTTGACGATGTAGCCGTCAGCACCGACCTCGAGACCGTGGCGACGCGATTGGTCGCTGCCGCGGGAGGTGAGGATGATCACCGGGACCGACGAGAGGCTGTCATGGGCGCGGATCCGCTCGGTGAGCGCGAACCCGTCCATGACCGGCATCTCGACATCGGTGAGCACCAGGTCGGGGCGCTCCTCGTTCATCCGCTCCAGCGCCTCCTCGCCGTTGGCGGCGACCAGCACCCGGTATCCCGCGTGCTCGAAGATCGAGCGCTCGAGCTCGCGGACGGTGAGCGCGTCGTCGACCACCATGATGGTGGCGGCGCGGCGCGCGCCCCCGGCACCGTCGGCCGGTGCCACCGGGACATCCCGGTGCTGGGGATGAATAACGGCGTCATTGCGCCGGGCCCGCTCTATCAACCCGGCCGCCTCC
>CAVQTJ010000010.1:0-39660 GCA_963716555.1 uncultured bacterium
CCACAGCGTTGGAGACGTCCTGCTGAGGGAGACCGCCAGCCGGCTGCAGGCCTCGGTGCGAGCGTCCGACACGGTGGCCCGACTGGGTGGCGACGAGTTCGCCATCGTCGCCGTCGACGCCGACCGGGCGGACGCCGAGCTGATCCAGGCCAAGATCCACCAGCGCATGGACGAGCCGTTCACGCTCGAGGATGGACAGGTGTCGGTGCGACTCAGCGTCGGGCTGGCCGTCTATCCCGGCGACGGCACGGAATCGGCGCCGCTGCTGCGCCGCGCCGACATCGACATGTATCGCGACAAACGTTCGCGCAAGGCCGCTCTCCGCTGACAGGGTGTTGAACTCCGTCGCCGTAGCCGGGCGGCGCTGAGCTGGTCGGGCGGCCGTCCCGAGGGGGGACCCAACTGCTCTCAGCGCCCCATCAAGCTTCTTGATGACCGCCTGGAGCCACCCGCCCGGCCTGTCAGGCCATCTGGCCGTCCGGTGCAACGATCCGGATGCCAGCCGGCGACGAACTCACCAGTGTCGTAGCCCCTGTCGCCAGCCACGGTTCGCTCTTTTCAACACCCTGGTGACGCGAAGCGTCCTCCAGCCCCGCCTGGAGGCTGAAGGACGCTGCTCGATCCGGCGGTCTCACCACCTCAAACGCCATCGAGCGCGGCGCGGGTGGAGCCAGGCTCAGCTCTTGGGGGCCTCGACGACGTCGGGCCGGCCCGCGGCAACCGGGATGCGCTTGGGCTGCGCCTTGGCAGCGCGGGGCACGGTGACGGTCAGGACGCCGTTTTCGAAGCCTGCGGTGATGCGGTCGGGCTCGACCTCACTGGGGAGGCTGACCTGCCGGAAAACCGAGGCCGTGCGCCGCTCCCTGCGGACGTACTCGCCCTGGGTCTTCTCGCTCTGCTGGCGACGCTCGCCGCGGATGGTGAGGATGCCATCGTCGAAGGTGACCTCGACCTCCTCGGGCGAGAACCCCGGAACCGACGCCTCGAGGACGTAGGCCTCATCGGTGTGCCGGATGTCGAGGGGGAGGGTCAGCCGCTCGCTGCCGTTCCGTCGGCCCACCGGCTCGCCAAAAACCTGCTGGAAGAGCTGATCCATCTGATCGTTGAGGCTGGTGACCTCGCCCCACGGATTCCATCGGACCATTGCCATCGGTGCATTCCCTCCTGGGTTGAGATGGGGATCCACGATCCCGCTGCACCGTGTATATACCGCCGACCCGCACCCGCCCAAACCCGCAGCGGCTCACTCGGCGGGGGCGAGGAAATCCCTGAGGTGGTCAAAGAAACCGCGCTTCACCGCGGCGGGCTTGCCGTCGCGTCCTCCCATCTGCTCGTAGAGCTTGCGCTCCTCGCCGCTCAGATGGGTGGGCACGACCACCCGCACCACGCACACCTGATCGCCACGGCGGCCGGTGCGCACGTGCGGGACACCGTGCCCGGCGATCTTGATGACCCTGCCCTGCTGGGTGCCCGGCGCGACCTCGACCACCGCCTCGCCCTGGACGGTGGGCACGGTGATGTGATCACCAAGAACCGCCTGGGGAACTGTGATGGCAAGCTCGTAGAGGAGGTCCTGCCCGCGACGCACCAGCTGGGGGTGCTGCGCCACTCGGAAGCCGAGGTAGAGATCACCGGGCGGACCTCCGTGGGGACCCGCCTCGCCCTCACCGGCGACCCGGACCTGCACGTCACCGTCCACCCCGGCGGGGATGGTCACGTCCAGGGTCTTGCGCTCGTCGACCAGCCCCTTGCCGCGACAGCGAGGACACGGCTTGTCCACCACCCGCCCCTCGCCATGGCAGCGAGGGCAGGCGCTGAGGTTGACCACCTGCCCAAAGATGGACTGCATCGCCCGGCGCACCTGGCCGGAGCCACCGCACTCGGGACAGGTGGTGGGCGCGGTCCCGGGAGCGGCGCCACTGCCGGAGCAGTCGGGGCAGGTCGACGCCCGGGGCACCTCCACGGTGCGCTTGGCCCCGAACACCGACTCCTCGAAGGTGATGTCCACGGTCATGCGCAGGTCGGCCCCCCGCTGCGGCCCGGCGCGGCGGGACGGCCGGCGGCCGCCGCCGAAGAACATGTCGAAGAGGTCGAAGGCGGAGTTGAAGGAGAAGTTGCCGAAGTCGGGCATCTGCTGCCCGGCATGGCCAAAGGCGTCGTAGCGCCGGCGCTTCTCCGGGTCGCTCAGGACCGAGTAGGCCTCGCCGACCTCCTTGAACCGCTCCTCGGCCGCCTTGTCCCCCGGGTTGCGATCGGGGTGGTACTGCATGGCCAGCTTGCGGTAGGCGCGCTTCAACTCCTCGGGCTCCGCGTTGCGCTGGACGCCGAGGACCTCGTAGTAGTCGCGCTTGACGGTCGCCATCAGCGGGTTGCCTCGGCGCCGCGGCGAGGGTGGGCGACCAGCACCAGAGCGGGCCGGATCAGCCGGTCGTGGAGGCGGTATCCCGGCTGCACCTCGGCGACCACCGTGTCCTCGCTCACCGCGTCGGAGTCCTCCCCGCCGATGGCTTCGTGGATGCTGGGGTCGAAGCGCGCGCCGATGGTGGTCACCGGCTCGACGCCGAGGCTGCCGAGGGCCTGCTCGAACTGCGCGATCACCATGCGGAGGCCGTCCTGAAGCTGTGGGTCCACCTCGCCAGTGCTCCCCGCCCCCCGGGGGCCGGGCTCTCACCGCTCCCGGCGTGCTCGACCGCGCGGCGCAGGTTGTCGAGCACGGGCAGCAGGGCGCGGGCGGCGTCCTCCGAGGCGTACCGGGCGCGGTCGGCCGACTCCTGGTGCTTGCGGCGGCGGAAGTTCTCGAAGTCGGCGGCGAGCCGCAGCAGCTGATCGTTGCGCTGGGCGAGGTCGCGGCGCAGCGCTTCGATGTCCTCCGGCTGATCCCGGGCCGCCTCTGCACCCGCCGAGGTCTCGGGCTGGTCAGCTTCCGGCGAGGCGGGTCGGGTCTGATCTCTCTCCTGGTCAGCCATGCTCAACTGAGTACCCGGCTGACAGCGGCACCAACCCGTTCGGCGACGTAGCGGACCCGGGGAGCCACCTGGGCGTAGGGCATCCGGGTCGGACCCAGCACCCCCACGGTCCCGCCGCGGCTGGGCCCCGCCCGGTAGGTGGTCAGAACCAGGCTGCAGGAGCTGAGCTGGGCGATCCCCGAACTCGGTGCCGATCATCACGGTGACGGGGCGGCCGGGGTCGAAGGCGGCGAGCAGCAGCTCACCCAGGATCCGGTCCTGCTCGATGATCTCCAGGACCTGGCCGAGCCGCTGCACGTCGCCGAACTCGGGCTGCCGGAGCAGGTTGCGGACCCCATCGTGAACGATCAGAGCGTCCTGCCGCGACTCGAACGAATGCAGGAACTCGGCGATCTCGGAAACCACCTCGGCATGCAGCGGATCGGCCGGCCCGGCGTCGGCGCGAGTGGCAACCTGGTCGGCCTCCAGTCCGGCCAGCTCAACGTTGAGCCGCCGGGCGAGGGTGCTCAGCTCCTCCTGGCCGGTCTCCCAGCTCAGGACCAGCGCGTGCTGGCGGACCAGGTTCCCCTCCAGGACCAGGACCAGCAGAGCGTGAGCAGGGTCGAGGGAGACCAGGTCGAGGTGCTTGATGGCGGCACTGCGGCTCTGGGGACCGGTGACGATGCTGAGAGCGTCAACGGCAGTGGAGAGCACCTGGGCGGCCATCTCCAGGACCCCCTCCAAGTCCTGGGGCATGGCGGCCAGACGCGGCTCGAGCTGGCGGCGGACCGCGCCCGGAAGCGCCTCCTCCTCCATCAGGAAGTCGACGTAGTAGCGGTAGCCGCGGTCGCTGGGCACGCGCCCCGCCGAGGTGTGCGGCTGGAGCAGATAACCGACCTCGACCAGGGTCGAGAGCTCGTTGCGGATGGTCGCGGCCGACCAGCTGGCGAGGTGGAGCGCCAGGGCGTGCGATCCCACCGGCACTCCCGTGGCGGTGTAGTCGGAGACCACCGCCTTGAGGATCTGCTCCTTGCGCGAATCGAGGGGGATCGAGCTCTCCATGGCGGTGTACCGGGCGGCCCCCATCGGGCCACCTTAGCACTCGTTAGTCCTGAGTGCTAAATCGTAGCACTCGGCAACCTCCTGGCCGACCTCCCGGCTCAGGATCAGCGCGTGCTGGCGGACCAGGTTCCCCTCCAGGACCAAAACCAGCAGGGCGTGACCAGGGTCGAGGGACACGAGGTCGAGGTGCTTGATGGCGGCACTGCGGCTCTGGGGCCGGTGACGATGCTGAGGGCGTCAACCGCCGTGGAGAGCACCTGGGCGGCCATCTCCAGGACCCCCTCCAGGTCCTGGGGCATGGCGGCCAGGCGCGGCTCGAGCTGGCGGCGGACCGCGCCGGGAAGCGCCTCCTCCTCCATCAGGAAGTCGACGTAGTAGCGGTAGCCGCGGTCGCTGGGCACGCGCCCCGCGGAGGTGTGCGGCTGGAGCAGATAGCCGACCTCGACCAGGGTCGAGAGCTCGTTGCGGATGGTCGCGGCCGACCAGCTGGCGAGGTGGAGCGCCAGGGCGTGCGAACCCACCGGCACCCCCGTGGCGGTGTAGTCGGAGACCACCGCCTTGAGGATCTGCTCCTTGCGTGAATCGAGGGGGATCGAGCTCTCCATGGCGGTGTACCCGGCGGCCCCCATCGGGCCACCTTAGCACTCGTTAGTCCTGAGTGCTAAATCGTAGCACTCGGCACGGGTCGGTCCCTATCGATCCCGCCCAGCGGGTCAACTCGCGCGCCTGCACGGAGCGCAGCAGGTCGAGCACCTCCTGGGCCTTCCAGCCCTCCATGGACTGCACGGTGCCACGCGAGAGCCCGGCGTCCAGGAGCTCGGACACCACGGCAGCGGGCAGGGGACGAGAACCGGGCGGACCGGCGAATCGGCGCATGATTGACGCAATCCTCGGACATCCGCACGCCCCTCCGAAAGCCCGCGGCGACACTGTGACCCGGCCGTCGAGCGCGGGCACCCGGCCTCACCCCGACGTTACAGCCGGCGACACCACCGCATGGTGCGGTGTCGGAGGGCGGCGCGGCGCGCCTAGACCAGCTGGCGGATGAGCTCGTCCAATACCTCCTGCCCGCGGGGGGTGGCGCCGACGCGGGCGCCCCGCTGCCAGAGCAGCCCGGCATCGACCAGCGGAATCGCGCGCGATCGCAGCTGGCCGGGAACCTCCATGCCCTCGCCGAGGCGCATTCCCAGCATCACCCGCTCGGTATCCACCTGGTCGGGAGCCACCGGCTCCCAACCCTCGATGGCGAGCTTCCCAGGAGGGGTCCGCAGGTAGGCCGGAAGACTGCGTCCATGCCAGTAGCGGACCGATGCCGACCCCTCAGGAGCGGGCAGCCCGAGGCGCACCGCGACGCTCGGGGGTACATTGCCGTGGGCCCCGAGACCCGCGGCCAGATAGTCGCCGCGGCGCCAGTACCCGAGGTTGTGACGGCACTCCTGGCCGGGGCGGGCGAAGTTGCTCACCTCGTACTGGTGGAAGCCGGCGCCCTCCAGGACCCGGGTGGCGATGCGGTGCTGGCGCAGGGCCGTCTCGGGGTCCACCGGGGGCGAGTGGCCGCGGCGCACGCGGGCGTGGAGAGGGGTCCCCGGCTCCACCGTCAGCTCGTAGGCGGAGACGTGGTCGGGGTCCAGCGCGATCACCCGCTCGAGAGTCGACTGCCAGCGCGCGTCGTCGAGCCCGGGGACCGCGTAGATGAGGTCGCAGCTCACCCGGGAGAAGCCGGCCCGGCGGACCTCACCCACCGCCGCCAGCGCCCGAGCGGCGTCGTGGACCCGGCCGAGGAAGCCGAGGATGTCCGGCTCGAGGCTCTGGATGCCGAGGCTCACCCGGGTGAAGCCGGCTTCGAGCCAGCGCCGGGCGCGGGCCTCGCCAGTGCTCGATGGGTTGGCCTCGAGCGTGACCTCGCAGCCCGGGGTGAGGGTGAATCCATCCCGCACCGCGTCGAGCAGGCCGCCGAGACGACCGGGGTCGACGAAGCTCGGTGTGCCCCCGCCCACGAAGACGGTGTCCAGCTCCAACCTGCCCACCCGGTGGGCCAGCTCGCGCACCTCGGCGACCAGCGCCGCCATGTACTCCACCTCGCGCTCCCGGCCGGCCATCGACACGAAGTCGCAGTACTCGCAGCGCCGCTCACAGAACGGGATGTGGAGGTAGAGGGAGCGGACCGCCGCTTGCTCCTCGCTCACCGGCTCCCTGCTGCCGGGACCCGCGGTCGGGGCCGGAGAAACCGAGCCAGCACGGGGTAGATCGAATGGCAACACCACGAAACCGGATGCGATCGCCACCACCAGGGTGAGGATGTACGTGCCCAGGCCCTTGATCGACACCGTGGAGAACAGCAGCTCGAGGACCAGCGTGTCCACCACCCAGATGGCGGCACCGAAGAAGATCGTCTCCCAGGCCCGCGGGCGCGGCTTGCGGCGCAGCCGGACGGCCATCGGCCGCGCCACGAAGGCGGCGATGGGCAGGATGACGATGGCCAGCTCGTCGGCCACCAGCTGGAGGATCCCGGTGAGAAGACCGCCCGGGTTGAGGATGGTGGTCGATCACGGTGTCGCCGGGCGCGGGCGGCGCGCTCAGAGCGCTGTCGAGGGTGATCTGGTTGCCGCTCACCGACTTGACGGTCTCCGACTCACCGTTCACGGTGAGGCTGGTGCCAACGCCGAAGAAACGCCAGGTTCTCGCCGTTGGCCAGGTCGAAGGTGGTGGTCGTCGGAGGCCGGGCTGTTCGCCACCATCGACGAGGCGACCGTGCTGAACGGGAGCGCGAGACTCTGCGACACGGAGGTCCCGGATGTGGGCGTGGAGTCGAGTGGCTGGGTGAGGGTGATGGTGTTGCTCCTCACCGAGGCCACCGTGCCCTGCTGGCTGCCGACGGTGACCGGCTCGCCGGGGTAGAAACCGCCCCCGTCGCCGCTCGCAACCGCGAACGAGGTCGAGCTGGGCGTCGGGCTGGCCTGCACCGTCGAGCTCACGCTGAGGCCGGTGGTCACCGCCAGAAAGAGCCCCACCACCACGATCACCCCGGCGGTGAGGGCGGAGAGCACGTAGTAGTCGGCCCGGGTCCAGGGAGGCCCGGTCACCACCGGCGGAGCGACCCGGCGCACCGGCTGGCCGGTGCGCGGGGGCCCCATCAGGGTGGCGAGGAGCCCCCGCCGGGGCGGCGGAGCGGGCTCCGGCTCGGGGACCGAGACCGGAGCGCCCACCACCCGGGACGGGCGGCGCTTGCGGCGGCGGCGCGGAGGGGCCACGATCAGCCTCTCCCGCCCGTGGGATGCGCCGGCATCAGGGTTTGTGCCAATTGTGTCGTCATCACTCCTCGTCCCTCTGCAGGACGGCCATGAAAGCCTCCTGCGGGATCTCCACGCTGCCCACCCGCTTCATCCGGCGCTTGCCCTCTCGCTGCTTCTCCAGCAGCTTGCGCTTGCGGGTGATGTCGCCACCGTAGCACTTCGCGAGCACGTCCTTGCGCATCGCCGAGACCGTCTCCCGGGCGATCACCTTGCCCCCCACCGCAGCCTGGATGGGGACCTCGAAGAGCTGGCGGGGGATCAGCTTGCGGAGCCGCTCGACCAGACGCCTCCCGTACACGGCGGCCCGATCACGGTGCACGATCATCGAGAGCGCGTCGACGCGCTGACCGGCGATCAGGACATCGAGCTTGACCAGCCGTTCGGCGCGGAAACCGGTGAGCTCGTAGTCCAGCGAGGCGTAGCCCCGGCTTCGCGACTTGAGCTGGTCGTAGAAGTCGTGGATGATCTCGGCGAGAGGCAGGTCGTAGACCACCGCAACCCGGCCACCGGCCTGATGTTCGAGGGTCTTGAGCTCGCCGCGGCGCTCCTGGCACAGCTCCATGATGGTGCCGACCTGGTCGCCCGGCACCAGGATGGTGGCGGTGCAGCGTGGCTCCTCGATCTCCTCGATCGCCGACGGGTCGGGCAGCGTCTCGGGGTTGTCGACCGGGATCAGCTCGCCGGTCCGCAATCGGACCCGGTATTCGACGGTGGGCGCGGTGGTGATCAGGGTGAGGCCGAACTCCCGCTCCAGCCGCTCCTGGACGATCTCCATGTGGAGAAGTCCCAGGAAGCCACAGCGGAAGCCGAAGCCGAGCGCCGCCGAGGACTCCGGCTCCCAGACCAGCGAGGCGTCGTTCAGGTTCAGCTTCTCCAACGCCTCCTTGAGCTCGGGGACGTCGTCGGAGTCGACCGGGAAGACGCCGGCGTAGACCATCGGGGACGACGCTGCGATAGCCGGGGAGGGGAGCCGCCGCGGGCCGGTCGGCCTCGGTGACGGTGTCGCCCACCCTGGAGTCGCGGACGTTCTTGATGGACGCGATCAGGTAGCCGACCTCGCCGGTCTCCAGCCGCCCGGTGGGGATCATCCCGGGGGTGAAGACTCCGACCTCGTCGACGGTGAACTCCTTCTCGGTCGCCATCATCCGGATCCGCCCGCCGGAGATGATCGAGCCGTCGACCACCCGGACGTAGATCACCACGCCGCGATAGACGTCGTACTTGGCGTCGAAGATGAGCGCGGTGAGCGGGGCATCGGGGTCGCCGGTCGGGTGCGGGATGCGCTGGACCACCGCCTCCAGCACCTCCTCGATGCCGGTGCCATCCTTGGCCGAGGCGAGCACGGCGGTGTCGGCGGGAAGGCCGATGACCTCTTGAATCTCCTTGCGGGTCAGCTCCGGGTCGGCGGCCGGGAGGTCGATCTTGTTGATCACCGGGACCACCTCGAGGTTGTGCTCCAGGGCGGCATAGGCGTTGGCCAGGGTCTGAGCCTCGATCCCCTGGCTGGCGTCCACCACCAGCAGGGCCCCCTCGCAGGCGGCCAGCGCCCGGGACACCTCGTAGGCGAAGTCGACGTGGCCGGGAGTGTCGATCAGGTTCAGCTCATAGGTGCTGCCGTCCCGGGCGGTGTAGGCCATCCGCACCGCCTGGGCCTTGATGGTGATGCCCCGCTCCCGCTCCAGGTCCAGGCTGTCCAGGACCTGCGCCTGCATGTCCCGGCCCGCGACCGTGCCGGTGCGCTCGAGGAGGCGGTCGGCCAGGGTCGACTTGCCGTGGTCGATGTGGGCGATGATCGAGAAGTTGCGGATCCGAGCCAGCCGCTGCCCGGGGGTGCTGACGGTCACGGCGGCCAATCCTATGCGCTCCCCCATGCCCGAGGCCGATCCGCTCGGGCGGGGCCGCGCCCGGGACGGGTGGCGGGGAGTCCCCGGTCAGTTGATGTCGACGTGGACCAGGTCGAATGTGCTCTTGAAGGCGTTGCTGCCGATGATCTCGTACCGGAGCTCCAGCCCTGAGACGGCCGTCCCACTGCTGATGACCGAGCCGAGGTTGACGGTCTGGACGGTGGAGGCATTGGTCGGATTGGCGATCTGGATCTGGGTCCAGCTGGATCCCGAGTTCGGCCGAGACCAGCAGCAGGGTCTCGGTGGCGGCATTGGGGGTCGCGCTTGCCGAGTCCAGCAGGGTCAGGATCGCCGAGGTCACCGGAGCCCCGCCGGCCACGGTGGGACTGAATGTCCACTGCACGAACTGCGCGGACGGTGCGTACCAGGACCCGCCGGAGCCCAGCAGCGACCACTCCGTTGCCGGCCACCACGCACTGGGTCGCCGAGGCGCAGCTGACCCCGTAGAGGGTCTGGTTGGTCCCCGAGGTCTCCACCGCCCAGGTGGCGCCCCCGTTGCTGGTGGACAGGAGGGCCCCGTTGTCGCCCACCACGCCACACTGGGTTGCCGACACGCAACTCACCCCGTTCAGGTTCTGGGTCGTGCCCGAGCTCTGCTTGGTCCAGGTTGTGCCGCCATCGGTGGTCGCGAGGATGGTGCCGCTCCCGCCGAGGGCCACCGGTGGCGTCGCCCACCGCCCAGCACTGGGTGGCGCTGACACAGAAGATGGCGGTGAGGTTCGCCGCCCCGGGACCGGGGCCGGTCACCCCGGAGGCCTGCGCGCTCCACACGGCGCCTCCGTCGCTGGTCGACCAGGATGACGCCCTGATTGCCCACCGCCCAGCACTGGCTCGCGCTGGCGCAGGAGATGGCGTTGAGCTGCTGGTTGGTGCCCGAGGTCTGGGCGGTCCACGTGGTCGCCGCCGTCGGTGCTGGCCCAGATGGTCCCTCCGCTTCCCACCACCCAACCATCGTTGGCATTGGCGAACTCCACCCCGTAGAACGTGGCACCGGGGTGGCTGTGGAGACTTGTCCAGGTGGTGCCGCCGTTGACGGTGCCGTAGATGTTCTCCTTGTTGCCCCCGACCGCCCACCCGTCGCTGGCATTGATGAAGTCGACGGCGAACAGCTGCTGGCGCGGGCGCCGACTGCTCTGTCCAGGTGTCGCCTCCGTCGCTCGTGGCCCAGATCGTGCCCTGTTGGGTCACGGCCCAGCACTGGTTGGCGCTGACGCAGGTCACCGCGTTGGCCTGGTTGTTGCCCAGCGGATTGGCATTGGCGCCGCCCCAGGGGGTGGTGGTGGTGTAGTCCGCCCGATCCCGCGGCCGACATGGCGGTCAGGTTGGCTGCTGTGAAGGCGCTGCCACCGGTGCCGGCGGTGTTGTCGGTGCCGCCCGTGGGCGGCAGCGAAAGGGCCATGTCGACATCGGCTGCGGAGGCCCATCCCGGAGCCCCCGAGAACACCTCGTAGTAATACTGGGCGTTGTAGGCGGCGGTGGTGTCGGTGTAGCCGGTGGCGGTCCCGGCCAGAGTGGCGATTGTGGAGTAGGGACCGGACGGCGAGGTGGCCCGCTGGACGGTGATCCCCGGGCTGCCGGTGACGGCGCTCCAGGAGAGCTGCACCCTGCCGGAGGTGTCGCTGCACGAGCTGTACGCTGGAGAGCTGCCGCTGCAGTGCAGGGAGGTCAGCGGGACCGAGCTGGCGCTTGCGGCGCTCACGCTGTCAGGGTTGTCGGTCAACCCCTGCCAGGCGCCCAGAGCCCCCCAGCCGATCAACCCGAGGGCGGCAACGGAGATCGCGAGGCACACGGCCATGACCTGCCAGCGGCGGAACCGCCGCCCAAGCGCGCGCGCGGACATTCTTGGATCCACCCTAGGCGGGCATGGCGACGTCGCTGCGGCTCGGACGTCACGAGCTCGCGACCTTTCGCCGCGATCCTGTCGCGTGCGCTGATCGCGTCGCACCACCCGGCAGGCACTCCAGGATGGGGCGCCCGCCGCACGAGGCGGAGATGGCCGGCGATCCTGCCGCCCGGCCAGTCGAGCCCGATCAGCCGGTGCCCAGCGACCGGATGCTGAAGAGCATGGCGAAGAGAAAGCCGGCGGCCAGCATCCACGCCTCCCGGCGCGGGGTGCCGCCCCGGGAGATCACCGCGGCGGCGGGCAGCGTCAGGAAGGTCAGCGGACCGTAGAGGTAGTGCAAGCCGTCCCCGGGCCTGTCTCCGGTGATCAGCAGCCCGAGACCGAGGAGGCCCTGGATCGTCACCGCGACGAATGCCAGCCAGAGGTAGACCCGCACCGTGGGCAGGTAGCGCAACGCCTCGGCTGGCCACCGCCGCCGCGACCATCCCGATCAGGAACACGACGATCAGGGCGAAGCCGAACCGCTGATGGACGTCAACCAGGAGGCTCTGGGCACTGGAGGCGGTCGCCACCGCCAGACGATTCAGTGGAGGACGACCGTCAGGGAGCTCATGGGCAGGGAAGTGTAGACAGCACCGGCGGGAGGCAGCTGATCGGCAAACCGGCCGGGAACCAGCAGAGCGAGGTGGTCCGCGAGGCGGCTCCGCCAGCCGGCGGCATCGGCGGCGGGCTCGAGCTCGAGCGGCTCGCCGTCGACAACGGCGCCGTGGGCGGCATCGCAGGCGGCGGCAAAGACATCGACCAGCTCCCACCATGAGCTCTCGTCGACCCGTGCGATCAGCTCCTCCATGGCGGGAAGGGCGAGCGCCGCCTCCACCAGGCGACCGCCGGCGGTCACCAGGGACTCCAGGTGGACGGGGAGCTCATGCCAGCTGGCCTCCTGGGACTGGAGCAGCGGCTGCCCGTGACCGGCACCGAGGCTTCGAAAGCGCTCATCGGGCTGCAGACCGAACGCGCGCAAGATGGGCGCTACCGCGGTCGATGACGAAGTGGTCGATGCGGTCATCGAGCGGTGGATCGCCACCGGCGACTTCCACGAAGGTCTGTACGTCTTCCGGTAGTCCTCAGGCCCTCTGCCCCACACCTCTGCGGGAGAGGACGTCGATGGTCCCGGCGGCGAGAAGCACCACCGCCACCACGACGTCGATCCATTGCTCCTGGACCCCGATCAGGTAGAGGCCGTTGTAGATGCCACCGATCACCAGGCCGCCCAGCACCCCATGGATGGTCCTGCCCCGACCGCCGAACAGGCTAGTGCCACCGATGACGGCCGCCGCCACCGCCAGCAGCACGTAGCTGTTGGCGTCCTTGATGATGTTGGTGGTCAGCGAGACCTGCCACGACGCGAACAGCACGCCGGCTATGCCGGCGGTCAGGGCGGCGAGCACGAAGCCCCAGGTGCGGATGACCGGCAGGCTGATGCCGGCTCGGCGCGCAGCCTCGGGGTTGCCCCCGATCGCATAGACGAAGCGGCCGAACCGGGTGCGCTGGAGCAGCATCGTCCAGGCGAAGAGCACGACCAGCACGATGGGGATGATGTAGGGGAGGCCATCGATGACCGTCGAGGAGTGGGACCGATTCACGTTGCAGATGGCGACGACCACGACCCCCGCCGCCGCTGCGACGACAATCTTCAGGGCGGTGAGGCTGGCAGGCGGAGCCACCAGCCCGGAGCGGCGCCGGTGCGCGTCACGGAACCACACCACCCCCGCCCCGACCACGCCCACTACCGCCAGCAGGATCCAGCTCACCACCGGGTCGAACTGGCCATAGAACAAGTTGTAGAGGACCACCTCGTTGGTGAACCGTGAGTTGCCGATCCCCACCAGGCTGCCGCCCAAGACGATGATGCACACCCCCTCCAGTATCAGCAGACTGCCCAGGGTGACGATGAAGGACGGCATCTTGAACCGGGCCACCAGGGTTCCCTGGATGGCGCCCACCCCGGCGCAGATGAGCACGGCGGCGATGATCGCCAGCCACCACGGGAAGCCGGGGCCGCCCGGACAGGTGTTGCTGACCGTGACCACGCAGTTCGAGGCCGGCGGGGGCTGGACCAGCTCGGCTACGACCACGGCGCCCAGCGCCATGACCAGCCCCACCGAAAGGTCGATCTCGCCGAGCAGCAGGGCAAAGATCTCGGCCATCGCCAGCAGCATGTAGATGGTGCTCTGCCTAAATAGGTTGACCAGGTTCTGAGGTGAGAGGAACGTGGAGTTCGCGATCTGGAAGGCGATGGCGACCACGACGATGCCGAGCACCACCGGCAGCACCCCGCTGTCGCCGCTGCGGATCCGCTGCAGCCAGCCGCGCAGGTACTGACCCAGGGACTGGGCCAGAAGCTCGGGCGGGACCTCGGCCGCCGCGGCGGTGGGTGCAGCGGTGAGGTCCACCGCCAGCTCCGCGGTCTCGGCGTCGATCGGCTCGGCATCGACAGCCTCCGTCGCACCCATCATGGACATCCCCTCAGGGATCCTCGGATCGTCCTCGATGCGCGCCACGACTTCAGGCTCCCTCCCCACCGGCGGCTCCGACCGAGGCCCGCGGCCGTCCCCCAGCGCCCCCGGTGGTCATGTACTCGACCACGCTCTGCCGGTCGAAGCCGGCCGCCGGCCCCTCGGCCACCATCCTCCCCAAGTGGAGCACCGCGATCCGGTCCGCCACCTCGAAGATGTCGTTCAGGTTGTGCGAGATCACCATCACCGCCAGCCCCCGGTCGCGGAGCCGCCGCACCAGGTCCAGCACCATCCGGGTCTGGTTCACCCCCAGCGCTGCCGTCGGCTCGTCCAGCAGCACCACCTTGGAGTTCCACATCACCGCCTTGGCCACCGCCACCGACTGCCGCTGCCCTCCCGACAGCGACGCCACCGGCTGGCGGATCGAGCGCACCGTGGTCACCCGCAGCCCGCTCAGCGTCTCCCCCGCCGCCCGCTCCATCGAGTCCTCATCCAGCAGCCCCCGGTTCAGCCGCTCCCGCCCCAGGAACATGTTCTGGACGATGTCCAGGTTGTCCGCCAGGGCCAGGTCCTGGTACACCGTCTCGATCCCCAGGCTGGCCGCGTCCCGGGTGTTCCGGATGTGCACCGGACGACCCTCGAAGTAGAACTGGCCATGGTCGGGCTGGTGCACCCCGGCGATGCAGCGGGTCAGCACCGACTTCCCCGCCCCGTTGTCCCCACACAGCCCGGTCACCTGGCCCGCCGGCAGATCCAGGTCCACTCCGTACAGCGCCTGCACCGGCCCGAAGTGCTTGTCGATCCCCCGCAGCTTGAGCAGAGCCTCCGACGCTTCCGGCGCGCCGCCCTCCGCCACGGCGGCCGGCGAGGCAGGGAGGTCAGCCTCGCGGAGGTCAGACACGGGCCACGCTCCCGGTCCGGGCCCCCCGGCGCGAGAGGACGTCGACCAGCACCGCGGCCAGGAGCACGCTGCCGGGCAGGATGTACTCGAGCGGCGTGGACAGCTCCCCCAGGTCGAGGAGCGACACCCCATAGGCGATGGCGCCGATCAGCAGGCCGCCCAGCACTCCATGGATCGCCTTGCCCCGGCCCCCGAAGAGGCTGGTGCCGCCGATGACCGCGGCGGCCACCGAGTACAGAACCAGCTGCCCGGGATCCGCGGTGTTGGTGCTGTACTCCCCGTAGAAGAACGATCCCAGCAGGATCCCCCCGAACCCAGCGGTCGCCGAGCAGAGTGCGAATGCCGCGGTGCGGACCAGGGCCAGGTTGACGCCGGCCCGCCGCGCCGCCTCCGGATTGCCGCCGATGGCGTACACATAACGGCCGAAGCGGGTGCGCTGCAGTCCCAGGGTCCAGAGCGCCAGCACGCCCAGGACGACGGGAATCACCTCGGGGACGCCAGCCGGCAGGTTCACCTCGCAGATCGCCACCACCGCGATCCCCACCGCCACCATCAGAAGGATGCGAATTGCGATGAGGCCGGCCGGCGGGGCCACCAGCCCGCTTCTTCGCCGCGAAGCGCCGCGCATCCACAGCACGGTGGCGGCGAGCGCCAGCAGAACCGCCAGAGCCACCCAGCTGGCCACGGGGTTGATGACTCCCTGAACCAGGTTGAAGATCACGCTCTGGTTCGTCCCCGGAAGCGAGCTGACCGAGACGAAACCGTCGGCTCCGCCCAGGACGATGATGAGGATCCCGGAGAAGAGCAGGAACCCAGCCAGGGTGACCACGAAGGAGGGGATCCGGAGGCGGGCCACCAGGGTCCCCTGGAGGGCCCCGATCACCCCGCAGCAGACCAGGGTGGCCAAGATCGCCGCCCACCAGGGCCAGTTGGGGCCGGGCTGCTGGACCAGCTTGAAGGCGATGGTGCCCCCGAGAAGCGCCACCGCCCCGATCGAGAGGTCGATCTCACCCAGCAGCAGGACCACGATCTCGGCCATGGCCAGCACCATGAAGATGGTGCCCCGGTCGAAGATGTAGACCAGGTTGCTGGGGCGCAGGAAGGAGTTCTCGGGGGTGATCACCTCGAAGGCGATGGCGACCACCACGATGCCGAGCACCACCGGCAGCACCCCGCTGTCACCGCTGCGGATCCGCAGCAGCCAGCCGCGCAGGTACTGACCCAGGGACTGGGCCAGGATCTCCGGTGGGACCTCGGCCACCGCGGCGCCGGGTGCAGCGGTGAGGTCCACCACTGTCTCGGCGAGGGCCGGCTCCGAGATGGTGATCCTCGGGTCGTCCTCGATGCGCGCCACGACTCAGGCTCCCTCCCCACCGGCGGCTCCGACCGAGGCCCGCGGCCGTCCCCCAGCGCCCCCGGTGGTCATGTACTCGACCACGCTCTGCCGGTCGAAGCCGGCCGCCGGCCCCTCGGCCACCATCCTCCCCAAGTGGAGCACCGCGATCCGGTCCGCCACCTCGAAGATGTCGTTCAGGTTGTGCGAGATCACCATCACCGCCAGCCCCCGGTCGCGGAGCCGCCGCACCAGGTCCAGCACCATCCGGGTCTGGTTCACCCCCAGCGCTGCCGTCGGCTCGTCCAGCAGCACCACCTTGGAGTTCCACATCACCGCCTTGGCCACCGCCACCGACTGCCGCTGCCCTCCCGACAGCGACGCCACCGGCTGGCGGATCGAGCGCACCGTGGTCACCCGCAGCCCGCTCAGCGTCTCCCCCGCCGCCCGCTCCATCGAGTCCTCATCCAGCAGCCCCCGGTTCAGCCGCTCCCGCCCCAGGAACATGTTCTGGACGATGTCCAGGTTGTCCGCCAGGGCCAGGTCCTGGTACACCGTCTCGATCCCCAGGCTGGCCGCGTCCCGGGTGTTCCGGATGTGCACCGGACGACCCTCGAAGTAGAACTGGCCATGGTCGGGCTGGTGCACCCCGGCGATGCAGCGGGTCAGCACCGACTTCCCCGCCCCGTTGTCCCCACACAGCCCGGTCACCTGGCCCGCCGGCAGATCCAGGTCCACTCCGTACAGCGCCTGCACCGGCCCGAAGTGCTTGTCGATCCCCCGCAGCTTGAGCAGAGCCTCCGACGCTTCCGGCGCGCCGCCCTCCGCCACGGGTCCGGGGTCGTGATTCATCTCGGTGCCTCAGATGATGACAAGTCGGCCGCCTCGGCACGTCTGGACCGGCCCATCCGGGATCGCGTCAAGGGGCGGAGCCGCCCGAGGGTCGTGGCCCTCCGGAAGGCAGCCGACCCTCCCCTATGTTAAGGGAGGCCGGGCCGCCCTTTGGGGCGGCCCGGCTGTGTCACTGGTGAGGCGCTTTCCTCAGACGATTACGAGATGCCAGCCGAGGTGCAGAGAGTTGCTCCGGCGATGGCGCAGATGGCCGAGGCGGGGTCGAATCCGTCCTTGACCACGGTGGACTCCATGTTGCTCCCGGTTACCCACGTCGCGGTCAACAGCGACGCCGGCTCGGTGATGCTGGAGTTGGCGGGGTCGGTGGTGGTCCCATTGAGGAGACTGGACGGCGGCTTCTGGCCGGACAGCAGGATCGTCGCCATGGCGACTGCGTCCTGAGCCTCCTGGTACACCGGCTTGTACACCGAGCCGCACTGGTAACCCTCGAGGATCCAGGCCATGCCCTGGGCGGTCGCATCCTGACCGGTGGTCGGGATGGTCTTGGCCGCCACACCGTCCGACTTGAGGTCGGTGATCACCGCGTTGGACAGGCCGTCATTGGCCTCGATGGTCGCGTTGATCGACGGGTGGGAGGTGTACTCCTGCTGGAAGATGGTCCCACCCTGGGTGTTGGACCAACCCGGCGCGTAGTTCTCACCCACCAGGGTGGCACTGATGGTGCTGTTGGTTGCCCCCGCGCTCACCGTCTGCGCGGACTGGCCCCAGACCACCTTGTTGTAGCCGTCGGCGAAGGAGATCGCGTTGGGGTCGGTGTCCTCACCGCCGTTCAGCACGAAGACCTGCGGGTTCTTGATCCCCCACGACTGGACGCAGGAGACGAAGCCGTTGCCGATCAACTCGCCAACCGCCTCGTTGTTGAAGCTCACGTAGTAGGTGTTGCTGCCCTGGAAGGTGGCCCGGTCATAGCTGATCAGGGTGACATTCTTGGACTCGGCCAGCTGGGCGATCGCCACCCCGGTGGGTCCGTCGAGCGGGTCCATGACCAGCACCTTGGCACCGAGGTTGATGTCGGCGGTGGCATCGTCGAGCTCGGTCGCATCGCTGCCCTGCGCGTTGTCGATCCGGTACTGAGATTCGGCATACCCGGCGTCCGCGAATGCGTCGTTCAGGTACGGCTGATCAAAGTCCACGTAGCGTGTCGACGACGTGGTGTCAGGCAGGATGACACCCACCTGCAGGCTGCTCGCGCCCTTGGTGGCGTACTGGGTCAGGCTCTTGAACTGCGACATGGTCGATGCGATGTCGCTGGTGAAGGAGCTGGTGGTGATCGAAGGAATCGCGGAGCTCCCTGACGAGGACGACGACGAGCTCGAGGCGGGCGTCGACGAGGAGCCACACGCGGCTGCCACCAGCGCCGCCCCGGCGGCGAGGAAGCGGAGGGCCCGGGCCCCCTGGCCGTGCCGGGCTCCCAATTTGCCTCCTATATCCATGAAGTCATTCCTCCCAGCCGGGTTCTTTGAATCCTGAAACCCCGAGCCTCCGGCTGCGGCATGGGCACAGGCTCGCCCCGTGGGGCGTCGGGTCGCACTGAGACGACCAGCGGTCGGATTCTGATCGCCGCAGAGGAGCGTTGTCAATGTTTGGACGGCAATATCACCCTAACGGGGGATGCGTTCATGGTATGAATGCAGCAGGCAGCGCCTGCGCCCCTCCCGGAGGGCCCCGCGGTACCGTAATATCCGGTTCACTCGCACGGCGGGCTGGGCTCCGACGGCAAGCAGGTCCGGCGCCGACCGCGAGCTGGCACGATGTTCAATGCCTGATCAATACCACCTCGATGGCAATGCGAGGCCGGGACCGCCCCATCGGCGCCCCGGGGGCGCTCTTCACGCCCTCCGGGAGGGCAACGTGCGGCAGATCCTCGAGGTCATCAGCAGCGATGACGGGCTGACCCAGGCTGAGGTCGCCCGCCGAACCGGGCTCTCCCGAGCCACGGTCTCCAACCTGGTTGCCGAACTGCGCCGCCGGGGCCTGGTGCGCGCCGGCGATCGAGGGCTCGGCGGCCGCGGCGCTCTCGAGATGGTCATCGCCAAGTCCGGCGCGGTGGTCGGCGTCGACTTCGGCTATCGGCACGTGCGGGTCGGGGTGGCCGACCTGGCCGGGCGGGTCCTCGCCGACGAGGAGCACCCGCTCCCGCTGGACTTCGACGTTCAGGAGAGCTGCGCCGAAGCTCGGAGCATGACGGGCCAGCTCATGGAGCGGAGCGGGGTGCGGATCGAGGATGTGCGCCAGGTCGGGGTGGGCCTACCCGCCCCCATCGACATGATCTCCGGTCGGGTCGGATGGCAGGCGATCCTGCACCGCTGGGCCGAGCTGGATCCCCGTGCCACGCTCGAGCAGGCATTCCGGCTACCGGTCGTGATCGACAACGACTGCAACCTGGGCGCCCTCGGCGAGTTTCGCCAGGGAGCCGGGCGCGGCTTCACCGACATCATCTACATCAATGCGGCCAACGGCGTCGGCGCCGGGTTCATCCTGGGCGGCAAGCTGCACCGCGGCGCAGCCGGGACCGCGGGCGAGATCGGCCACATGACCGTCGACCCGTACGGCCAGACGTGCCGCTGCGGAAACCGCGGCTGCGTCGACATGGTGGTGGGGAGCGCCGGCCTCCTCGACCTGCTCCGCAGCGTGTACGGGGCCCAGCTGGAGGTCCCCCAGGTCATCGAGCTCGCCAAGCAGGGTGACATGCGCTGTCACCGGGCGCTCACCGATGCGGGCCGAGCCCTCGGCGCGGTGGTGGCCGACCTCTGCAATCTGCTCAGTCCCCAGCGCGTGATCGTCGCCGGTCCGATCTTTCGCGCCGGCGAGATGATCCTCGGCCCACTCCGTGAGACCGTCGAGCACCGGGCGGTGCCGGCTGCGGCGCGGGCCGCCCAGATCGTCAACAGTCCTCTGGACGAGAGAGCGGAGATGGTGGGAGCGGTCTGGCTGGCCCTCGAAGCCGTGCGCGACCGGGCCGCACGCAGCTCGCTGTCCACCGGGGTGATCGCCGCCGGCTGAGGGTCCGAACGCCCTTCGACACGCGCAATGGAGACCGGTTGACGTGGTCCAGCAGCACTCTGCAGCGCGTGGAAGCATCAGGCCTCCATAGCCTGAACGTGGCTGTCGCCGGACTGTTCCTCCGATCGTGCCGCCGCGTGACGCCTCCGTCACCCGCCGTTGGCAGCGCGAGGGAAAAGTAATCGATGAGCTACATGCACGCCCCTCGACGCCAGCGTGAAGTCCCCGGCGGTCCCTCGCAACCCGGCGCGATGGCCCACGCCATCCACCGGCTGCTTCACAGCGCGAGGACCGCGAGCCGCCGGCTCTTCGTGCGCATGGTCGCCGCTTCGCTGGCCATCACGGTGGCGGTGATGAGCGTCGTGGTCGTGGTCCTCACCAGCACCTCGTCGAGCGCTCTGGTCACCGCCACGACCTCCCATCTCGAGGACCTGGCGCAGTCCACGGCCAGCCGCCTCGACGCCTGGGTGCAGCTGACCCAGAGCCAGCTGTCGGAGTGGGCGGAGGGGTTCTCGACCGCGAGCACCTCCAGCAGCGACCTGGGCACGATACTCCGCGAGTACTTCGACCAGGCGGAATCGGTGTTCAGCGAGGTCGACCTGGTCAACAACCAAGGAACCCTGGTCGCCACCAGCAATGCTGGATCCGCCTCGCCGTCGCTCCCTGGCGTGACCGCGATTGGCGCCGGCGGCCTCGGGGTGTCGATCCTCCCGCTCGAGAAGCAGGACGGCAGCCTGGAGTGGTTCGCGGTCGACCCGGTGAGCTACGGCGGGGGCCGGAGCACCGGATACCTGATCGGAGACATCGACGTCGCCCGGCAGCTCAGCGCAGTGTTCGACAGCGTCATCGCGAGCACCTCGTCACCGATCCTGATCCAGGCGGTGGCGGCGAACCATCTGCTGGTCTTCAGCTCGGCGATGACCGACGCCTCGGCGGCCGCCGCCGTGCATGAGGGCGCGCTCACTCGGACAATCGAGAATCCGGCGGTCACCGCGGGCTTGCGGTCCATGGGTGCCGCCGGGGGACTCGAGTTCGGGCAGAGTGGAGGGGCGGCGATTGCGGGCTACGCGTACGACCAGTCGCTGCACTGGGCCGTGGTGGCCACGGAGGCGGCCAGCGTGGCCCTCGCCCCGGTGGACTCCCAGCAGACCCTCGCCTGGCTGATGCTGCTCGGCGGGTTGGGGCTGCTCGCCATCGCCATGTTCCTGGTCTCATTCCGAATCACCCGACCGCTGGGGCAGCTCGCCTCCGCGGCGCGGCGGATCGCGGCCGGCGACCTCTCGACCCGGGTGAAGCCGACCGGAACGTTTGAGGTGGCGGACCTCGGGGACAGCTTCAACCTGATGGTCACCAGCCTGTCGACCCTGATGGGGCGGGTGCACAAGGCCAGCGCCGAGCTGGGTGATTCGGCGAGCAAGCTGTACGCCGCATCGTCTCAGCTCGCCAGCACCACCACCCAGCAGAGCTCCGCCGCAGAGGAGACCTCGGCGAGCATGGAGGAGCTGGCCCGCACCTCGGCTCGCATCGCCGAGAGCATCGACCGGGTGGCCGCCAGGGCCAGCCTCACCCAGGAGAACCTGGAGCATGCCCAGGACGCCATCCGCACCACCAGCGATCGGACCCTGGCGCTGAGCCAGCGCGTCCGTGACATCAGCGGAATCCTGACCATGATCAACGAGATCGCGGACGAGACCAACCTGCTGGCCTTCAACGCGGCCATCGAGGCCGCCCGTGCAGGGACAGCCGGGCGCGGTTTCGGGGTGGTCGCCGACGAGGTGCGACGGCTGGCCGACCGGACCAAGCGGCTGGCAGGCGAGATCTCCGGGATCACCCAGGACGCCGAATCGGAGACCGCGGCCACGGTGATGGCGATGGAGAGGGGGGTCACCCAGCTCGACTCCGGGCTGCGCCTGATGGAGGAGGTCGCCGAGGCGAGCTCTCAGGTGCGGCTGGCCACCGTCGAGCAGCGCAGCGCCAGCGAGCACGTGGTGGAGGCGATGGAGCAGGTCAGCGCCGCAAGCCGGCAGCTGGTTGCCACCTCCCAGGAGATCGCCGAGGCGGCCGGCGGTCACGCCTCCATGGCCGGAGATCTTCAGCAGGCGGCGGGTGTCGGGATGGCGAGCACCCCGGCTCGATGAGCTGCGAGGAGTTTGCGGGTGATGGTGAACGATAGCGGCGCCCGGGTGATCGGGATCGATATTTCGGGGGCCTTCGGAAGCGGCATCAGAGGCGGGCTGGTCGACGGCACGGCGGCGCTGATCGCGAGGAAGGAGGGTTTCACTCCGCGAACCGGAGAGGAGGATCTGATCAGCAGCGTCGCCATCATGGCCAGCCGGCTGGCGGAGCTCTCGCGGCGGGAGGGCGCTCCACCCGCCGCGGTGGGGGTGGCGGTCCCCGGCCTGGTCGACGAGCCAACCGGGATCGTGCATCGCAGCCCCAACCTCAGCCTCAAGGAGGTCAGGCTCGGTCCCATCCTGGCGGAGCGCCTGGAGCTGCCCGTCTTCCTGATCCATGACACCCTGGCGGGCGCCCTTGCCGAGAACACGCTCGGGGTCGGGCGCGGAGTGAGGGACCTGCTGCTGGTGGTGATCGGAGGAGGGGTGGGGTGCGCTGTGATCAGCGGCGGCAACCTGGTCCACGGGGCGCACGGCAGCGCCGGCGAGATCGGGCACATATCCGTCGACCCGACGGGCCTGCTCTGCGGATGCGGCGGGCGGGGCTGCGTGGAGACGATTGCCTCAGAGCCCGCACTGGTGCGCCGCTACACCACTGCCACCAGCGAGGCGATCCCGCCCGAAGAGGTGATCTCCAGGGCGCTCGCCGGGCATCCCGCGGCGACCCGGGTGTGGAGCGAAGCGCTGAGCGCGCTCGCGACCGTGATCGCCTCCGCGGCGCTGCTTCTCGACACCGAGTTGGTGGTCCTCCACGGGCCGGGGAAGCTTCCCTCCTCGGCCGTGGAGCCCCTGCGAGGTCTGCTCGCCAAGCGGATGAACCTGGTCCAGCCGCCCCGCATGGAGGTGGGCTCGTTGGGCGACAGCGCCGGTGTCCTGGGAGCCGCGACCATCGCCTTCGAACGGGGTGGATTGGGCGGCGTGACCCGAGGCTGGAGCGAGCTGCAGCGCGAGGGCGCAGTCCAGGCCTGAGGAGGCTCAGCGGCGGAAGCCGGTGACATCGATGCCCCAGCGCCCGCCGCTCGTCTCACCGGGTTCCAGAACGATCAGATCCTCACCGCTGCGGAAGGCGTCCGGGGGCAGGTCATGGGCTCCACCGCCAGGCCACGACGCCGCTCCCCAGCAGGAAGCGGGTCGCCGCCGAAGAGCTGGAGCCACCGGAAGTACTCGTCGGCCCACAGCGTCAGCCGGCGGCCGTCGGGGTCCTCGAGGGTGACCCGGGCGAGCCCGTCGGGGTCGCGGATCAGGCCGGTGTAGCTGGCGTCGATGCGGATGGCCCCGATCAGCCGCGGCTCGCGAAAGTCGCGGTCGGTGCCCGCGACCTGGGCTCTGCCGGCGGGGAGGAACCTCGAGTTGGTGTGCAGCGCGGTGGAGGCGGGGATCCTCAGGGTGCAGGTGTCGATGAGCGGGGTCCCGACCCGCAGGTAGGGGTGGGCACCCGCTCCGAACGGCGCCGGGGCGTCACCGAGATTGATGGCCTCGAGGCTGACCGTCAGCCCGGTGCTCTCGAGGTGGTAATCGGCGGTCAACTCCAGACAGAACGGGTATCCGGGCTGGGGATGGAGGCGGTGGCGCATGGTCAGCCGGCTCGCCGAATGCGGCTCGGCCGCCCAGTTGTCCCAGCGGACCAGCCCGTGGAGGGCGTTGCCCAGCTCTGGCTCGTCGAGAGGCAACTGATGATCGGTCCCGCCGAAGCTGTAGCGGCCATCGCCGAGACGGTTGGGCCAGGGAATGAGAAGCTGACCCCGGGCCACCGAGCAGATCTCGTGCTCGGCGAAGCCGTCGAGGATGGGTTCGTCGCCCACCGTGTAACTGCGCAGGGTGGCGCCGACCTCGGTCACCACCGCCTGCTGGTCGCCATTCGCCAGGTTCAGCTGGCGGCCGCTGGGAGGCTCGTAAGCAGCCCTCCCCGCGGCGCGCTCGGCGCGACGGCTCGACGGTCATCTGAAGCAAGGCCTGACAGATGGAACCGAGCGTTCGCGCCGGGCGTGGGCCCGAATATGATCGCGGAGTGAGCCCTCTCCGAGCCGTTCCGACGGGCCGCCGAGCGCCTCCCGACCCCACCGGGGTCCGCCGAGCCCTGGTTCTGTGCGGAGGTGGGGGTCACCGGCCTCACCTATGAGGTGGGGGCGCTGCGAGCCCTCGACGACCTGCTGGTGGGCACCACGGTCAACGATTTCGACCTCTACGTGGGCACCTCCGCCGGGTCACTGGTCGCGGCGTTGCTCGCCAACCGGATCAGCCCCACCGATATTGCGCTGGCCATCGAGGGCAGCCACCCGCGGTTTCGGGCGCCGGGCTGGACCACGGTCTTCCGGCCCAACCTCCGCGAGGCGCTCGGCCGGGCCCTGCAGCTGCCGGCACTGTTGCGCGAGGTGGCTCTGGAGGTTGCTCGCCACCCCTCGCGCCTGATGCCGCTCGATGCCCTCACCCTGCTCGCACCGCTGCTCCCCTCCGGAAGTTCTTCGACAACCGGGGACTGATGGCCCACATCCGCAAGGGCTTTGCCGCCGAGGGGCTCTCTGACGACTTCCGCAAGCTCGAGCCGGACCTGTTCGTGGTGGCGTGTGCCCTGGACAGCGGCAAGCGAGTGGTCTTCTCCCGGCGCAGCAATGCCAATGTCCCGATCAGCTCGGCGGTGGCGGCCAGCAGCGCGATCCCACTGCTCTTCCGCCCCGTGCGGATCGACGGCGTCGACTACGTCGACGGTGGCATGAAGGGGATCTCCGCGATCGACATCGCGGTCGACGCTGGAGCGACCCTGATTGTGGTGGTCAACCCCATCGTGCCGATCGATGCCCGGCGTATCGAATCATCCCCCGGCTCCCTCGGACGCCTGCTCAACTCGCACCTGACCGAGCTGGGTCTGCGCGGGATGTACGTCCAGGTTCTTCCGTACAGTGCTCCACGACGGCCGGCTCGATCACATCCGGCTGGTCCGCAACCAGCATCCCGACGTCGACATCCTCCTGATCGAGCCCCGCGCCGACGACCCCAAGATGTTCTTCCACGAGCTGTTGTCGTTCTCGGCCCAGCTCATGGTGCTCCAGCACGGCTACGAGTTGGTGAGCAACGGCCTGCTCGACAACTGGGGACAGCTGCGCCGGGTCCTTCCCCGCCACGGGGTGCACATCACCCGGCGGGTAGTCGCGCGCAAGCCCCTGCAGGTACCGCTGGACAGCGTGGCATCGCCGCGCGGGATGCGCCGGCTGCTCCGCCAGACCGTGTTTGCTCACCGTCCGCGGCTTCAGGTCCTGGACGAGGAGGAGGCAGCGGGCTGAGGCGCCGGGGGCCCGGCTACTTCTGGCTGCCCGAGGAGCCGTTGCCGGCGGAACGCAGGATCTCGCCGATCTCCAAACCGCGCCGCCCGGCCGCGACCTGAGGCTTGACCCGGTGGGCCAGCACCATCGGGGCCACGTGCTCCACGTCCTCCAGGGTGACGCGATCCCGCCCCTCGTGGGCCGCGACCGCCTGCGCCGCCTTGCGGTTGACCAGGTCGGAGCGGTGTCCGTCCACCTCCAGCTCGATCCCCAGATGGGCGATCGCCACCAGGATCTCGCGGCCGACGGCGACGTCGGCGAGGGAGACGATGGCGCGGCGGATGCGCTCCGCCTCGGCGTGCTCCATCCGCGACCAGGACCGGGTGAACGCCTCGGGATCCTCCTCGAAGGCCTCCCGGCGCTCCACGATCTCGACGCGCTGACGTACGTCGCGGATCCCCTCGACGTCCACGCAGAGGCCAAAGCGGTCGAGCAGCTGCGGCCGGAGCTCCCCCTCCTCGGGGTTCATGGTCCCCACCAGGATGAAGCGGGCGGGGTGCGAGACCGACACCCCCTCGCGCTCCACGGTGTTGGTGCCCATGGCCGCCGCGTCGAGAAGGACGTCGACGATGTGGTCGTCGAGAAGGTTCACCTCGTCGACGTAGAGGATGTTGCGGTTGGCCTCGGCGAGGACCCCCGGCTCGAACTCCTTCTCGCCCTTCTTGATCGCCGCCTCGATGTCGATGGAGCCGACCACCCGGTCCTCGGAGGCGTTGATGGGCAGCTCGACGACTCGCATCTGGCGGGTGGCCCGAGGAAGGGCCTCACCGCGCTCCTCCCGGTCGGTGCACTCGAAACAGCGCTGGGCCGAGGGGGCCGGCGGGCAGCCGAAGCGGCAGTCGGCGACCACGTCCAGCTCGGGAAGGAGCCGGGCCAGGGCCCGGACCGCGGTGGACTTGGCGGTGCCCTTCTCGCCCCGGATGAGGACCCCGCCGATGGCGGGGTTGATGGCGTTGAGCACCAGCGCCTGCTTCATCGGATCCTGGCCGACGATCGCAGTGAAGGGGAAGACGCTCCGGCCGCTCTGCATCGCTCGCATTGTCGCAAACGGGATAAGGAGCGGCGGCCACCCGGCCCCCCCTAGTATGCGAGTGGCTATGGGAGGCGAGACCTGGATCGTCGTCCTGGTCAAGGAGCCCAGCACCGCCAAGACCAGGCTCGCCGCGGTGCTGAGCGGCTCCGAGCGCGCCCGGCTCGCCGAGGAGTGCGCCATCCGAGCGCTGGCGGCGGCCCGTGCGGCCGCACCCACCCTCGCCGTGTGCGCCGGAGCCGCGGCGGCCGCACTCGCCGAGCGCAGCGGCGTCGAGGTCGTGGTCGAGCCCCGCCCCGGAGGGGCAGAACCCGGCCGGGGCTCGGGGGCTGGATGCGGTGGCCGCTCGCGGGGGGACGGCCTGCCTGCTGCTCAGCTCAGATCTCCCCCTGGTGGAGACCGCCAGCCTGCGCCACCTGCTCGACCGGGCCGCGGCCGAGCCGGGCCCGCTGGTGGTGGCCGCTCCCGCTCTCGGTCGCGAGGGCACCAATGCGCTGTACGTGAGGCCGGTCGGCGGTTTTGACCTTCAGTTCGGAGACCGCTCGCTGCCCCGGTTCGCCGCAGAGGCCGCTCGAACCGGGCGGCGCTTCCTCGTCCAGGACGACCCCGCGCTGGCGCTCGACCTGGACGAGCCGGACGACCTCGACGCGCTGGCCCGGCTGGCGGGGCCGACCGCCGCCGCGCGAGGGGCACGCCGCACCGATGCCACCGGCATGACGGTCGAGCTGATCCCGGTGGAGGGGCTGCCCGAGGTCGTCCCCGGCGATGACCTGGGACTGCTCATCGCCAAGGCGGCCCCGGGGCTGCAGAACGGCGACGTCGCGGTGGTCGCCCAGAAGGTGGTCTCCAAGGCCGAGGGCCGCCTGCGCCGGCTCGCCGACGTGGCGGTCACGCCTCGGGCCCATGAGCTGGCCGCACGGCTGCGCGCCGATCCCCGGATGGTCCAGGCGGTGCTCGACGAGAGCGTGCGGGTGGTCCGCGACGATCGCGTCCTGATCGTCGAGACCCGGCACGGCTTCGTCTGCGCCAACGCCGGAGTGGACCGCTCCAACGTGCCTGGCGACGACGTGATCTGCCTGCTCCCCGAGGACTGCGACCGCAGCGCAGCGGCGCTGCGCCGGCGGATTGCCGACGCCTCGGGAGCGGAGGTGGGCGTGGTGATCAGCGACACCTTCGGCCGCCCCTGGCGGCTCGGGCTCTGCAACGTCGCCCTCGGTGTTGCCGGGATACCCGCCACCCTGGACTACCGGGGACGCCCCGATGACTTCGGCATGCCGCTGCAGGCGACCCTGGTGGCACTGGCCGACGAGATCGCCGGCGCCGCCGAGATGGTCATGGGCAAGACCCGCCGGATCCCGGCGGTGGTGGTGCGGGGGTTGAGCCTGGAGGGGGAGGCGGGTAGCGGCCAGGAGCTGGTCCGCCCGGCAGAGCTGGACCTCTTCCGGTGAGGGTGGCCCTGCTCGCCGGGGGAACCGGCGCGGCCCGCCTGGCATGCGGGTTGGCCCGGGTGCTCAGCCCCCGACGAGCTGAGCGTGGTCACCAACACCGCCGACGACGAGGAGTTCTGGGGGCTGATGGTCTCCCCCGACACCGACTCGGTGCTCGTACCGTCTCGCCGGCCTGTTCAACGAGGCGTCCGGCTTCGGGGTGCGTGACGAAACCTTCCACGCCCTGGAGATGCTGGGTCGACTCGGCGAGCCCACCTGGTTTGGCCTGGGAGACCGGGACATCGGCCTCCACCTGCTCAGGGAGACCCTCCGACGCGGCGGTGCCACGCTCACCGGCGCGGTGGCGGAGATCTGCCGCCGTCTGGACATCCCCGCCAGGGTCATCCCGATGACCGACCAGCCGGTGCGGACCCGGGTCACCGACCGAGAAAGGCGAGCTGAGCTTCCAGGAGTGGTTTGTCCGCGACCGGTGCCGGCCCCGCGTCCAGCGGGCTGCGTTTCGCGGGGATCGATGCGGCCCGCCCATCCGGGGCCGCCGTGGCGGCGCTGACCGAGGCCGAGCTGGTGATCATCGGCCCCTCCAACCCGCTGCTCAGCATCGACCCGATCCTGGGACTGCTGGCTGCGCACCTGACCCCTGACCGGGTGGTCGCGGTCTCGCCGGTGGTCGGAGGCCGCGCGCTCAAGGGCCCCACGGTGGCGCTGATGGAGCAGCTCGGCGAGGAGCCGACGGCGCTCGGGGTGGCGCGCCACTATGCGGGCGTGGCCGGCGCGTTTGTGCTCGATGAGGAGGACGCGGCGATGGCGGGGGCGGTTGCGGCGCTGGGGATGCGGCCCCACGTCATGGACACGGTGATGGTCGACGCCGGCGGGGAGGAGCGCTTCGCCGCCGAACTGCTTCGGATCGCGCCGGCCTCGTAAAGTAGGGGAATGGGCCGGGAGGAGTGGCTGTCTCTGCCATACGACCAATGGCGCGAGACCCGCGCCACCCTGCACATGTACACGCAGGTTCTCGGCAAGCTCCGCCTGGCGCTCAGTCCCTTCGAGCCCGGGTGGGCCAACGTGGCCCTGTACGTCACTCCGCGCGGCCTGACCACCTCCGCCGTGCCCGCCGGGCCGCGGATCTTCGATGCGGAGCTCGACCTCTTTGACCATGTGCTGGTGATGCGAACCGATGACGGGCAGGTCGAGCGCCGCCCGCTCGGCGGCGCCGTCGCCGACTTCTACCGGGAGACGCTGGATGGACTGGGGCGCATGGGTATCGAGGTTGCCATCTCCGAGCTGCCGTCGGAGGTTGCCGATCGCCATCCCGTTTCCCCAGGACAACGTGCACGACACCTACGACCCGGTGCAGGCCAATCGCTTTCAACGAGTGCTCTGCCGGGTCGACGCGGTGATGAAGGAGCATCGCGCCGGGTTTGCGGGCAGGACCAGCCCGGTCCACTTCTTCTGGGGCAGCTTCGACATGGCACTGACCCGATACTCCGGCCGGCCCGCGGAGGTGCCGGCTGATGCAGGGGTCATCGCGCGCTTCAGCGGCGACGCCGAGGAGATCTGCGCGGGGTGGTGGCCCGGGGATGAGCGGTATCCTCGGCCGGCCTTCTATGCATATGTGCACCCCGCCCCGGAGGGGGTTCAGCAGCTGGCCATCCGACCCGCTGAGGCCGTCTGGGACAACTCCCTGGGAGAGTGGATCCTGCCGTATGAGGCCGCGGTCTCGTCCGGCGATCCTCGCGGGAAGGTGCGCGAATTCCTGTCCAGCACCTATGGGGCGGCGGCTGGATCATTGGGGTGGAGCGAGCGGCTGACCAGGTTCGGCAAACCGGATTGAAGGAGAATCGGATGAGCGCCGTCTGCCAGCACCTCGACGAGATCAGGGATGTGGCCCCGTCGGGCACCGGCTGTGTCGACTGCCTTGCCGCCGGCCTGCACGACTGGGTCCACCTGCGGGTCTGCCAGAGCTGCGGGCATGTCGGATGCTGTGACAGCTCGCCGGGGAAACATGCCACGGCGCACTTCCGGTCGGTCGGAGATCCCATCATCCGGTCCTATGAGCCGGGGGAGGGCTGGTACTACTGCTATCCGGACGACCTGCTCTTTGAGCTGGACGGGGCACCCCCGGCGCCGTCGCATCCGTGAATGGCGGCGCCGAATCCTCGGTCCACCACCCCGGCACCACTCTGGCCGCCTCTCGCCCCTCGAGGAGCTCCTCACCATGAAGGCAGCGGCCCGTGGCGGCGCTCGCGGTCGGCCGGGTCCTGACGGTAGAAGTCGCGGAGGACCGCGTAGAGCTCGGGCTTCTCCGCCTCCATGGCCAACGGACGATCGAAGAACACCTCGGTGATCACCGCGAAGAACTCACCCGGGTTCACGGCCCCATAGGGGTCCAGCAGGTCACCGCCATCTCCCTGGCGGAGGCGGTCGTACTCGGCCTGACAGACCTCAACCCAGCGCCGGTGCTCGGCCCTCGAACTCGAGCGGTGGAGTGCCGTCGACGGAGCCACCGAGCATGTCCAGCTTGTGGGCAAACTCGTGGTAGACGACGTTGTGACCGCGCTCGGGTTGCCGGGCGTTCCCGAGCGCGGCATCCCAGGCGATCAGGACGGGCCCATCGTAGCGGGCCTGACCGATGATCGCCTCCGGCGAGTCGGTGTACACACCCTCGCCCACCGGGCGGGCGCCCTCGAGCGTCACCGTCGAGGGGGCGACGATGATCGACGTGACCCGGTGGTAGTAGTCGTAGTCGAGGCCGAGCACCAGGAGCGACGCCATGGCGGCGATGAGGGCGCGGATTTCCTCGGTGAGCGCGAAACCGCTGGTGGCCTCCCAGTACTTGTCGACGAGGATGATGCGGATGAGGTCCTCGAGACGGCGGCGCTCGGCTGGATCGAGCATGCCCCAGTGAGCCATGTTTTCCCCGAGCAGGCGACGCCATTCTTCCGGGAACGGCCGGGCCAGCGCCTGGCGGCGCCGGCCTCGACGAGTCAGGGCCATGGGTGCATTCTGGTGCCCGGCTCACCAGGTCAGATCGCCAGCCTGACCCCGGTGAGGCGCGCGCATGCGTCGAGCAACCCCTCCTGGAGCGCCTCGTCGTAGGCCTGCGGGTTGGCCCGGAGCTCGCGGCGCCGCTTGATGTAGCGTCCGGTCGCGGCCGCCGCCGGATCGTCGCTGGTGGCGAGCCACACCTGGGTCTCGGCGCCGAGCGGGAGGGGGTCGGGGGCGCCTCGCCCTCCCATGCGCGTCCTGATCCAGCCGGGGTCCACCGCGTTGGATCTCACCTCCAGCCAGTGCCGCGCGACCGCGAAGGCGAGCAGGACATCGCACAGCTTGGAGTCGGAGTAGGCGGCCATGCCGTCCCAGCTTCGGCGCTCGCGCTGCAGGTCGTCCAGCACGACCCGGCCCTGCGACTCCAGCCCCGAGGTCAGGTAGATGAGCCGAGCGGGGCGCTCCATGAGCACGGTCAGCAGATAGGGGGCGAGGACGTTCACCTGGAAGATGTGCTCGAGGCCATCGGCCGTGATCTCGCGCCGGGAAACGTGACCGCCCGTGCCGGCGTTGTGGATGACCGCGTGGTAGGGCCCGTGGGCCCGGGCGGCCTCCGCGAGCGCCCGGGTCTGGTCCAGCGAGGCCAGATCGCCGACCACCACGGCGGCAGCGCCCGGGAGCGCCGCCTCCAGGTCGGCCGCCCGCCGGCCGTTACGAGCGTGCACCACTACCCGGTGCCCCATGTCGGCGAGAGTGCGAGCGGTCTCCCGGCCGATGCCGTCCGCAGACCCGGTGACGAAGATGCCGAGATCAGCGGCCACGCAGCGTCTTCTCCACCCCGGCGACGATGGCTCCCTGGGAGAGGTCGTAGAGGCCCAGGTACTCGCCACCGCTGCGCACCGCGAGGTCGAGACACGCGTTGAAACCGTAGCCCCCGAACAGCGGATGATGGCTTGCGGCGCCGATGGGAGGGAGCTGAGCCACGGTGGTGTCTCGGGCCGAGTCGATGATCAGGGTGCGGATGTGCTCGTGGCCGAGCTGTTCGGCGATGCGCTGCGCCTCCACCAGGGGTTCCTCGCCGAACAGCGAGATGTTGCCGCGCCCATCGGAGATCAGCACGATCAGCGGATACACGTTGCGGTCGCGGAGCCGCTCGGTGCGCACCAGCTTGAGGCCGGCCACCAGACCGTGGGTGAGCGGCGTCGTTCCCCCCACGGTCAACCGCTGCAGTCGCGACTCGGCAAGGTCCACACTGTTGGTCGGCGAGAGCGCGACCCGCGCGGTCCGGCCCGAGAAGACCACCAGCGCCACCTTGTCGCGGCGCACGTAGGCGTCGCGCAGCAGCGAGAGCACCGCCCCCTTGGTGGCCTGCATCCTCTGCTCGGCGTCCATCGAGGCGCTGGCGTCGACCACGAAGACGATGAGGGTACCGGTGCGGCGGCGGCGCACCTTCTGGCGCAGGTCCTGCTTCTCCAGTCGCAGCGCCGGTCCGCCGCTGACACGCCCGGCCCGCCGCCTCGGCTGGTGCGGGGCCGCGGCGCGCAGAGTCGCATCGAAGGCAACGTCGGTGGTGTGCTCCACCTGCACCGCGCGCACGTAACGACCGCGCTTGTCGCGGGTCTCCGAGCTGGACCGCTTGCCGGTGGCGCTGCGCGACTTGCGATCACGGGGAAGCTTGATCGACTTGACCGGGAACAGCTCGCCCTCGAAGAGCTGCTCTGCGGCGTGCCGCTTGACCTCCTGGCCGGAGGCCTCGTCACCGCGCTGCTCGGCGGTCCGATCCCCTGTCTCCTGGTCCGAGTCCTCGGCTGATTGATGCGAGTCGTCGGAGTCGGCATCGGTCATCGCGGCCTCCGCCCTGGCCTGCTCGGCGAGCTCCTCCATCCGCTCGCGCTGCCGCTCGGCCGCCTTCGGCGAGCCCTGGCTCGGCGAGCCGTCACCGGGTCGGTCCCGGCGCCGGTGGCGCAGGGCCAGCTCGGCGGCGATGGCGATGTCCTCGGGGGTGACCTCCAGGGGCGACGGCGACGGTTCGTGACCAGGCGCTGCGCCGAGCACCGCCTCCGCCTGACGCAGAGCGCAGAGGGTCAGCGCCGTGCGCATGACCACGATGTCGGCGCGGTGCCCGAGCACGCCGGCGTCCAGGCAGGCGAGCGCGATGAACCAGCGCATCTCCGCCGAGATCTCCACCAGGGGGAGCAGCTCCTGGGCCTTGGAGATGACCGCGCGAAGGCGGTCCTGATCGGGCTGGCGTGACCGATCCTGGGCGAGCGAGTCGAGCTGGCGGTCGATGTCTCGCTGCATCACCGCGACCCGCTCCGCGACCGCGCGCAGCCCGCTGACGTCGACGCACAGCCCGAAGCGGTCGAGGAGCTGGGGCCGGAGCTCTCCCTCCTCCGGGTTCATGGTCCCGACCAGGATGAATCGTGAGGGGTGCGCGATCGACATCCCCTCGCGCTCCACGGTGTTGACGCCCATGGCGGCCGCGTCGAGGAGGACGTCCACGAGGTGGTCGTCGAGCAGGTTCACCTCGTCGACGTACAGGATGTTGCGGTTGGCCTCGGCCAGGACCCCGGGCTCGAAGCTCCTCTCCCCCGCCTTGATGGCCCGTTCGATGTCGATGGTGCCGACCACCCGGTCCTCGGAGGCGTTGATGGGAAGCTCCACCACCCGCATCGATCGGGTGACCAGGGGCAGGTGCTCGCCGGCCAGCTGACGGGCCCGGCACTCGTCGCAGAGCAGGTCACCGCTGGCGGGGCTGCAGGAGAACCGGCAGCCCTCCACCACCTCGATCTCGGGCAGGAGTCCGGACAGGGCCCGGACCGCGGTGGACTTGGCGGTGCCCCGCTGGCCGCGGATGAGCACGCCTCCGATCGCCGGGTTGACGGCGTTGAGGATCAACGCAGTCTTCATCGGCTCCTGGCCGACCAGGGCCGTGAAGGGAAGGACGTCGTGGATGGTCACCGCACCGATTGTCGCAAGGGACGGGCGCAGCGGCCTGGTTCGGCCCTCAGCAGCTCTTCGGCGTGTACAGGTAGTCCGCCTGAGGGGTGGTCATGGTCAGGCTGCCGTCGGCGTCCTCGAAGAAGGCCCAATTCCCCGTGTGGTCGATCCCCACCGCCGCGGCGGGCTGAGGCTGGGCAGGGAGGCGGCCCGACTGCACGTACTCCTGGCTCCCGAAGCTGATCGCCGCCGGCGCCTGGTCGGGGTCGGGGGCCGAGGCGGCGCAGCTCCCCGCCTGGGCGGAGTCGAGGAGGCTGAGGCTGGAGGGATCGGGGTGGCCGGTTCGCCAGGGTGGCGGCTGGACCGGAGCTGCCGCAGCCGACCAGGAGGGCAGCGAGCAGGATGGTGGCGAGCAGACCTCCACCGGGGCGAGATGCTGGCACGATGGCGTCGATTCTGTCTGTTTGCTTTGACGATGCCGGTGCCGACGTGCTACGGGGTGGTCGCGGAAGACGGCGCTGCGGTCGATCTCAGGTCGAGGGCCAGGGCGGCGCGCTGCTCGTCGCTGAGCGCGGTCGCCGCGGCGCCGCGGGGATGCGACACGGCGATGCGGACCGGGGCGCCCTCCAACCACGCGTCCCGCTGGGCGTCGCTGAGCGAGAAGCGCAGGTAGGCGGCCGGAGCGCCGGCCTGGTTGGGCAGGACCTCGGCGAAGGCAGGCACCCCGGCCACCTCGAGCTGGACGCTGGCGGCGATGCCGGCCAGGTCAGCGTCGAGGCCGGCCAGCTCGGAGGGATCGGCGACGTCGAGGTAGAGGCTGGCGGCCAGCCCGCCCGGCTGGGGCAGCAGAGCCGCGAACCGCGAAGCCTCGGCGGCCACCTCCTCGGGCTGGTCGACCCGGTCGGCCCGCAGCGACTCCTCGGCGGCGGCGCGGAGCGTCTCCTGGTTCTCGAAGACGACGCTCACCAGGTCTCCGACCTGGATCCGGCGAAGGCGGCGCAGCTCGATCGCCTCGGCGCGCGCCCCGGGCCGGGCCCGCTCGTAGTCGGCGGCGATGCGCAGGTCTGCGGAGTGAAGGCTGGTCATGGCTACGCGAGGATACGCGGGCGGCCGGCGGGGCGCACCTTCTCAAGCGGCGGTGGCTGCGTCGTTCTCCCAGGCCTCGACCTCACGGAAGGAGTAGTGGGATCGGGCGGTCAGGATCAGATGGTCGAGCAGGGGGATTCCCAGCAGCCGGGCGGCGTCCCGGAGGGCCGCGGTCACCAGCCGATCGGCCCGACTCGGGGCCACCTCGCCGCTCGGGTGGTTGTGGGCGACGATCAGGGCCGCCGCCCCGCCGCGCAGCGCGGGCGCGAGCACGTCGCGGGGGAGCAGCCGGGCGCTGTTGAGCGAGCCGGCAACGATCGGCTCCACGCTGATCAGCCGGTGACGGGCGTCGAGCAGGAGCACCCAGACCTCCTCACGGCCCAATTGGCGCAGCCCCTGGAGCAGATGCAGCGCCGCCCCCGGCGAGGTCACCGCCGGCCGCTCGTCCGGGTACCAGCGCTCCGCCAGCTCCCACAGGGCGGCCAGCCGGATGGCCTCCCGGGCGGGCACCCGGTGGTCGCGCACCAGCCCGGCCGCTCCCAGCGCCCGGCGCTCCCAGAAGGGAAGCCGGGCCAGGCGGGAGGCGGTGGCGAGCAGAGCCGCCGGGGGCTCGGCGCCGCCCAGCACCTGGGCGATCAGCTCGTCCTCGGGGCGGCTGGCCAGGGTGGCGTCGAGGTGGCGGAGGAGCGCCTGGCCGGCGCGCGGACTGTCCATCGCCCCGGCACCATATCAGAGCTGTGGTATTGCGTGCAACAAGACAAGGCCGCGCGCCGCAGGCCGCGCCGGCGCACGGGCTAGCCGGCAGCGCCCTCCGTCTGACGGCTGGCGCTCGGTGCCGACCGCGCTCACCGACTCCTCCGGCACCTCGACCAGCTCGCCCTGGATGGTGATCTGGATCTCGTTGCCGATCACCAGCCTGCCGTCCATCATGAAGTCGACGTTGAGGCCGAAGTCCTTCCGGGTGATCTGGGTCTCGGCGCCGTAGCCGTAGCGGTGACCCATCTGGGGGTCGGTGAACTCCCCGTACCTGGTCACCGCCAGGGTCACCGGATGGGTGTTGCCCTTGATGGTCAGGTCCCCGGTCATCGAGTAGTGATCGGTCCCGGTGGTCTCCACCCTGGTGCTCTTGAAGGTGATCAGCGGATGGTTCTCGACGTCCAGGAAGTTCGAGTTGCGCAGATCGTTGTCGCGGCGTTCGTTGTGCGTCCGAATGCTGTCGGTGCGGATCACCACCTCCACCGACGACGCCTCGGGATGGTCGGGGTCGATGTCGCCCGACGCCTGCACGTCGGCGAAGTGTCCACGCACCGTCATCATCCCCAGATGCTTGACGGCGAACTCAACCTGGGTGTGCAGCGGGTCCAGTTGCCAAACGCCCATCGTCATCCTCCCTGCCAGGCGCGCCTCGACTGCTCGCCCCCAGTATCCGCCTGCCGTCCCCGGCGACGACTCGCCGGAATGCTCCTCAGCGGAGCAGGAGGTCGACGACCACGAAGAAGGCGACCAGGACGGCCGCCAGCACCCCCACCGCGACCCAGCCGGACCCGCGGGTCAGCAGGTCGCCCGACCCCGTGAGAGAAGGCGCTGGGACCGGCTCGACCGCCTCGGCCGGCGGCTCATCCCGGTCGTCGGGCGCCCGCACCACGGAGAACTCCACCCGACCCTCGGCGTCCTCCGGAACGTCGATCGGCGCCACCACCACCGGGAGGTGGGCGGCACTGCGCCGCCGGCGCATCCGAGGCGCCGCCGGATCGTGCCGGGCTCGATCGGGCAGGCTGGTCGAGTCCATGGACGAGGCGCGCACCGCTGGAATCACCTCGGCGGCCGGAGCGTCAGCCCCAGCCGGCCCGCCGTCATCCGCCATCGCCCGCCTCGGCGAGAGCCAGGATCTCCCGGGCGAGACCACGATAGGCGTCGGCGACCTCGGAGCCGTGGGCGTAGGCGGTGATCGGAAGCCCGGCCATGGCCGTCTCCTGCAGCTTGACCGTGACCTTGATGACGGTGTCGAACACGTGCAGGTTGGGGATCTCCCGGAGGCCTTCGAGCATCTGCCGGCTGAACCGGGTCCTGAGGCTCACAAAGGTGGGTAGCAGGCCCAGGATGGCGAGCTCGGGGTTGAGGCTCTGCCTGGCCGCATGATACGTGCGCAGCAACTCCTTCAGCCCCTTCATGGCGTATCCGGACATCTGCAGGGGGATCAGGATGCTCCGGGCCGCGCCCAGGGCGCTCACCGTGTGGAACCCGAAGTTGGGCGGCGTGTCGAAGAGGATGACGTCGTAGGCGGCGGTGCCCTCCCCGCGGCCCAGCGCTTCGCGAAGCTGGAGCTCGCGGCGGAGGGTGGAGGGCATCTCCGCCTCCACCGCGCTCAGGTCGGGGTTGGCCGGGATCAGCGACAACCCCTCCCACGCGGTGGTGGCGATCACCGACTCGGGGAGGGATTGCGGATCGATCAGGAGGTTGGCAATGGTTCGATCCAATTGATACGGATTCAGACCCAGCCCCGATGTGAGGTTGGACTGAGGATCGCAGTCCACCGCCAGGACCCGGCGGCCGGTCTCCGCAAAGGCGCCGGCCAGGGCGGCGCAGGTCGTCGTCTTGCCCACCCCTCCCTTGCCCGAGACGCAGGCGATGGAGAGGGCGGTCGGGCTCACCTCCGGCTGGAGCGGTTTCCCAGGGGGGAGGCGGAGCGCTGCCACACCTGGTTGAGCCGCGATTGGACCACCGCCAGGTGCCAGAGTCCACCGGCGATGGGAACCAGCAGCAGGCAGGCGTGGCGGACCGGTCGGATCTGCCGGTCCGAGCGGATCCCCACCCGCTCCTGGATCTCCCTCACCCGCTCGAGGGTCATGACCACGGCGATCACGGAGAACGGCAGCACCAGAGCCAGGTAGGGCACCACCAGGATGCCGCCGAGCATCAGGTAGTCCCAGCGCACGAACCTGCCCATCACCGTCACTCCGTCGACCGCGACCATGAGCGACGGCCCGATCCGGAGCAGATGGCCGAGCAGCAGGGCGGCTCCGGTCAGGCTGCTGGCAATGCCCACCAGCCAGGCGATGGCCACGCCCAGCGCCGAGGCGCCCGGGGACACCTCCAAGCGAGCGTCGAACTCCGACATCTCCCGGTTGATCGCGGGCGTGCCAGCCGATCGAATAGATCCCGAGGGTGACCACCGAGAGCAGGGCGACGGCGCCAGGATGACGCCGCCTGCCGACGGGGCCGAGGGAGGGTACGGGGAGGCCGTTTGATGCGAGCTGGGGAGCCGCCGGCTGTCCCGCCCACCGGCTCAGGGGTGCGGGAGGCGCCAGCGCTGGGGTCTCCGGGAGAGCGGGCGGCGGTGGGGGGGTCTCCGGGGGCCCCGCCGGGATCGGCTGCTCAGCGACCTCGGACATGGCGAAGCTCCAGGCGGGGACGCCGACGACGGCCACCGATTCCTCGGCCGCCTCCGGGCCGGCGGCGGGGTTGCCGGCCTCCGCGCCGGGTGCGCTTGCGGGGTCGGCCCGGTCCGAGGCATGCTCCGCGAGCCGTGGGGTCTCGGCGGGCTGGGCGGGCACCTCGAGGTTCGTCTCGGGGGTGAGCACGGCAAGCTCGCCCGCCGGTTGAGCCCCGTCCTGGGAAACGGTGGAACCGGCCAGCCCGGCCTCCACAACATGGGCCTTAGCCATCGGCTTTCTCCTCGATCCTGGGTGGGACGTGAGTCGCGGTGGCTCCGGGTACTGGATTCGAACCAGTGACCTTGCGGTTAACAGCCGCCTGCTCTACCGCTGAGCTAACCCGGAACGGATCGATCGGAATTATACGAGCCGAGTTCGCCGAACAACCGCCGGCGCGCAAACGCAATGAGCGGCGCCGCCGCTACTCGAGATAGTCCTTCAGCTTTTTGCTGCGCGACGGATGGCGGAGCTTGCGCAGTGCCTTGGCCTCGATCTGCCGGATGCGCTCGCGGGTCACGCCGAATCGCTTGCCGACCTCTTCGAGGGTCCGCTGATGGCCGTCGATGAGGCCGAATCTGAGCTGCAGCACACGCCGTTCCCGCGGGGTCAGGGTGTCGAGGATGTCCTCGACCTCGGTGCGCAGCATGGTGAGCGAGGCCGCGTCGCTCGGTGCCGTCGCCTCCTTGTCCTCCACGAAGTCGCCGAGATGGGAGTCCTCCTCCTCGCCGATCGGGGTCTCCAGGGAGACCGGGTCCTGAGAGACCTTGGTGATCTCGCGGACCTTCTCCGGGGTGATCCCCATCTCCTCGGCGATCTCCTCGTCGGCGGGCTCACGCCCGAGCTCCTGCAGGAGGCGGCGCGACACCCGCACCAGCTTGTTGATGGTCTCCACCATGTGCACCGGGATGCGGATGGTGCGCGCCTGGTCGGCAATGGCTCGGGTGATCGCCTGCCGGATCCACCAGGTGGCGTAGGTCGAGAACTTGAACCCCTTGTGGTAGTCGAACTTCTCGACGGCCCGGATCAGCCCCATGTTGCCTTCCTGGATCAGGTCCAGGAAGGACATTCCCCGACCGATGTACTTCTTGGCAATGCTGACCACAAGTCGGAGGTTGGCCTCGGTGAGAGCGTTCTTGGCGTCCTCGTCACCCTGCTCGATGAGCTTGGCGTATTCCACCTCCTGCTCGGCGCGGAGCAGGGCGACCCGGCCGATCTCCTTGAGGTACATCCGGACCGGGTCGTCGAGGGAGACCGAATCGATGGCCTCGGCGGTGGCGACCAGCTCCTCGTCGTCCTCGACGACCTCGAAGTCCTTGTCACCGTCGGTGACCTCGATGCCCATCTCGCGGAAGGCATGGAAGATCCGGTCCAGGTGATCGGGCTCGGCATCGATCTCAGGAAACGCGGCCAGGACGTCATCGGGGGTGAGGTAACCGGCCTCCTTGCCGCGGACGATGAGCTGCTCCGCCGCCACCACCAGGGGGTCGGGGGCCAGCACCGAGGAGCTCTGATGGCTGGTCTCGGGGGCATGGGC
>CAVQTJ010000011.1:0-133413 GCA_963716555.1 uncultured bacterium
TGTTGAGCGAGCGGGTCATGGTCTGCACCGTCGAGAGGTTGACCACCTGGTCGAAGGTGAAGTGGGGCCCGACCCTGAGGTTCTCGCGGATCCGGTCGAAGACCACGATGGTGTCGTGGATGGAGAAGGCGACCCCGGTCAGCACCGCGGTCACGAAGTAGCTGTCCACCTGACCCAGCGGGGTGAAGTGGCCGATGATGGCCCAGATTCCGAGCAGCACGAAGACGTCGTGTAAGAGCTTGAAGAAGGTGCACGCCGCGAACCGCCAGCGGTTGACCTGCTTCTGCTTGCCGAACTGGTAGGCGAGGTAGAGGGCGATGGCCAGCGCGGACACCAGGATCAGCACGATGGCCTGGGTCACCGCGCTGCTGGCGATGGTGCCGCTCACCGCACTGATCGTCTCGCTGCCCGGCTTCTCGACGAAGTCGCTGTTCAGGGTGCTGTACACCTTCTGCAGTGTGGTCGGGTCGGTGGGCAGGGTCTGCACTGTCCAGCTGTTGCCGCCGTCGTTCTGCACCTGGGGTTGCAGTCCCGGGGCCACCGAGTTGACCACGTTGACCAGCTGGGTGGCCGAGGTCGGCTTCTCGTAGGTGGCCTGGATCTGCTCGCCCCCCGCAAAATCGATGCCCAGGCGGAAGCCGGCCGGCGAGGTCTGGTCGTGCCAGAAGATGATGGCGATCATCCCGGGGATGATGATGGCCAGCGAGAGCGCGAAGAACCAGTTGCGGTTGCGCACGATGTCGAAGCGCCCGAGGGGCGGGTGCTCGGCGTACTCCTCGTGAATCTGGGTGTAGAGGGTCGGGTTGCGCCCGATCCGCCAGCGCATCACCCAGGTGAGCAGCGACTGGGTGATCAGGATGGCGCTGAAGAAGCTGATCAGCACCCCGATGCCGAGGGTGATGGCGAAGCCCTTGACCACGTCGGAGCCGAAGTAGGCGAGGATGACGCAGACGATCCCGGTCGAGATGTTGCTGTCCCGGATCGCCGGGAAGGCGCGGCGGAAGCCGACCTCGACCGCGGTGGCCACCGGCCGGCCGTGGCGCAGCTCGTCGCGGGTGCGTTCGAAGATCAGCACGTTGGCGTCGACCGCCATCCCCACCGATAGGACGAACCCGGCCAATCCCTCGAGGCTCACGGTGACCCCGATCAGCTTGTAGGCGGCCAGGTTGATGATGCTGTAGAGGATCAGCGCCACGCTGGCCAGGACCCCGGGGAAGCGGTAGTAGGCCATCATGAAGAGGATCACGACGATCATCCCCACCGCTCCGGCGAGCAGGGTGGCGTTGACCGTCTGCTGACCGAGGGTTGCGCCCACCGAGGTGGCGGCGACGGTGCCGATCTCGGCGGGAAGCGACCCGGCGTTGATCTGCTGGGAGAGGGAGACCGCCTGGCTCTGGGTGAGGTTGGTGATCTCGGTGTGGTTGCCCTGGTCCCCCCCGGTGACCTGGGGGGCGCTGATGACCTGGTTGTCCAGGAAGATCGCGATCAGGTTCTGGGGGCTGCCCGCGGTCGCGGCGTAGGCGGTGTTGGTGATCTTGTTCCACTCGTTGCCACCCGAGGAGTTGAAGGTGATGTCCACCGCCGGCTGACCATTCTGGTCGGTGCCGACGCTGGCGCTCTCGATCGACGACGCCGGGATCTTGTTGTCGATCTTCCAGTGGTAGCCGCTCGGGTAGAGGGAGGAGTTGGAGAGCTGCGAGGGCTGGTAGAGGTTCTCCTGGTCCACGCAGAAGCTGTTGGCCGGGTGCTGGCCGCAATAGTTCGGATTGGTGGCGGCCGCGGCCGGCGGGGACCCGGAGGCGGCGATGGCGAAGTGCAGCTGGGCGGTGGTGCCGACCACGCTCTCGGCCTGCTGCAGCGGGACTCCCGGCAGCTCGACTTCGATCAGGTCGGTTCCCTCGGGCTGGACAGTCGCCTCGGAGACCCCCAGCGAGTTGACCCGGTTCTGGAGCACCGGGACGGTCTCCTGCTGCGCGGTCGCCACCGAGGTTCCATACAGGGGGCCGTTGCGGCAGCCGGCGCCGGCCGGGACGTTGTAGCGCTGGCAGATGGCGATGGTCAGCTCCGAGCCACCCACGATGTCCAGGCCCTTGTGGATGTAGACCTGATAGCCGAGGAGCGATGGGTTCGAGGTCAGCGGGTGGGAGAGCCCCGCGAAGCCCAGGCTCTGGGTCACCGAGGTGCCCGCGGCCGGCGCCGGGTCCAGAGCCTGGGTCAGGGTGATGAGGTCACCGCTGATCGACCTGATGGAGTCGGGCTGGTCGCCCACCTCGACCTTCATGCCGGCGGCGAAGGCGGCGCCCTGCCCCGCCGCCACCGCAAACGTGGTCTCCGTCGGTTTGGGCGACGACTGCACCGTCGAGGTGCGCTCAGCGGTCACTCGGGAGATCCAGGCGAAGCCGTCGATGAAGAGCGCAAAGAGCACGATCACAATGATCGCGACGACCTTCCACTTGGTGACCCGCAGCCAGCCCACGACAGCGAAGTGTATACGAGCACTCGCTCACCTCCCGGCCGGCGGATTTGCCAGGCGACCGACCTCAGCTGTGGAAGAGCGACTCCTGGGCGCCGGTCGCGCCCGGGACCCCGTGCGGCGCCGCCCGTCCCAGGTGCTGGTACGTGGAGGCCGTCGCCAGCCGCCCGCGCGGGGTGCGGACCATGAGGCCCAGCCGGAGCAGGTAGGGCTCGACCACGTCCTCGATGGTCTCCGGCTCCTCCTGGACCGAGACCGCGATGGTCTGCACCCCCACCGGATGCCCGGAGAGGGGGCCGGTGAGCGCCTCCAGCACCCGCCGGTCCATCTCATCCAGCCCGAGCTCGTCCACCCCGAGGACCTCCAGCGCGGCGGTCGCGACCTCGCTGTCGATGCTCCCGTCGGCTCGCACCTGAGCGTAGTCACGGGCCCGGCGGAGCAGCCGGTTGGCCACCCGCGGCGTCCCCCGGGCGCGCTCGGCGAGCACCCGGGCCCCCGCGGCGTCGAGTCCGACCTCGAGCAGCCGGGCGGAGCGCACCACGATCGCGGTCAGCTCGTCGACACCGTAGTAGTCGAGCCGGAAGGTCACCCCGAAGCGGTCGCGGAGCGGTCCTCCCAGTGCCCCGGCCCGGGTGGTGGCGCCGATCACCGTGAACGGTTTGAGGCTCAGCCTCAGGGTCTGAGCCCCGGCCCCCTTCCCAGCCACGAAGTCGAAGGCGAGGTCCTCCATCGCCGGGTAGAGGGCCTCCTCGACCGCCCGGTTCAGCCGGTGGATCTCGTCGATGAAGAAGACATCGCGATCTTCGAGGGCGGTGAGGATGGAGGCCAGCATCCCCTGGTGCTCCAGCGCCGGGCCGCTGGTCAGCCTGGCCTGCACCCCCATCTCGGTGGCGATGATCTGGGCCAGGGTGGTCTTGCCCAGCCCGGGGGGCCCGTAGAGGAGCACGTGGTCCACCGGCTCCCCTCGTGCCCGCGCCGCCTCCATCAGGATCCGGACCTGCTCGCGGATCGCCGGCTGGCCCACGAACTCGTCGAGCCGGTGAGGCCGGAGCACGACCTCGGCGGCGCGCTCCTCCTCGAACTCCGCGGGGGCGACGACCCGGGTGTCGGCGAGCGCCGGAGCTGCTCGCGCCCCTGAGGGTGCGGAACGGCCGGTCAGATCGGCGTCAGTCATCGCCGCGGCTCCCCCACGTCGAGAAGCCGCAGCGCCCGGCCGACCAGGGCGGTGACGTCGCCGTCCGCGTCGGCGCCGGCCGACCGCACCGCCGACCGCGCCTCGCTCTCCCGGAAGCCGAGCCCGACCAGCCCGGCGATGGCCGCCTCGGCCACCCGGACGGCGCCGGTGGGGGCGGCCTGCTCGGGGGCGAGGGCAAACTCCCCGAGGCGGTCGCGGAGCTCCAGCACCACCCGCTCCGCGGTCTTGCGGCCGACCCCCGGGACCGTGGCCACCAGGGCCACGTCACCCTCGCGGATCGCCCGAACCAGGGTGGGAAGCTCGGCCCGGCCCAGGATCGAGAGGGCCGCCTTGGGACCGATCCGCTCCACCCCGATCAGCAGCTGGAAGAGGCGCAGCTCGTCTCGGCCCAGGAAGCCGTAGAGGCGGATGGCGTCGTCGGTCACCGAGGTGTGGACGTGGAGGGTGACCTCCGCGTCTCCCCGCTGGTGGAGCGAGGCGAGGGTGCGCAGGTGGCAGTGGACCTGGTAGCCGACCCCGCCCGTCTCCAGGACCACCTGGTCAGCCTCGAGGGCCGCGACCCGACCCCGCAGCCGGGCGATCACAGGGTGCGACCGGCGCCGCGCGCGGTGGTCGCCGCCACCCGGCTCTGGGCGGCGAGGACCGCGGCCTCCAGCCCCGGTGCCATCCGCGAACCGGCTCCGGAACCCGTCCGGCGACCAATGCCGGCCCGGTGGTGGTGGCAGATGGCGGCGGCGCAGGCGTCGGCGGCGTCGTCGGGGCCGTCGATCCGCTCCACCTGGAGCAGGGACGCGCACATCCGCAGCACCTGGCGTTTGGTGGCGCCGCCGTAGCCTGCGATGGACTCCTTGACCTCGTTGGGGGTGTATTCGGCGATGGGCACGCCGGCCCCGGCCAGGGCACAGAGGATGACCCCGCGCGCCTCGCTCACCCGCATGGCGGTCTGGCGGTTGGTGGAGAAGAAGAGCCGCTCCACCGCGGCGACGTCGGGGAGGAGCTGCCCGGCCAATTGAGCCAGGGATTGAGAGAGAAGCAGCAAACGGGGCCCGTCAGCTTGGAGCGCAGCGGTCTCGATGCAGCTGACGTGGATCAGGCGCAGCGCTCCGGGGCGGCCCTCCACCAGGGCGACACCGGTGCGCCCCAGGCCCGGATCCACCCCGAGGACGCGCACTAGCAGCCTGTCTCGGTAAGCCTCGGCCGATGCGCCGGCCGGGCCGTCGAGGTCAAGGAGGCGACGAGCACACGAGGGAGCGCAGCCGTAGCTGCGTGACCGAGCGCGCGCAGGAGCCGACACCGAGATCGGCGAGTCCGGGTGGATGCAGGGGTCGAGCGCATTACCGGGACGGGCTGCTCAAGCGCCCACGGATTCCAGGACGTCGTCCGGGATCTCCGCGTTGGCGTAGACCTGCTGGACGTCGTCGTGCTCCTCCAGGCTGTCGAGGAGCCGGAGCACCGCCCGGGCCTGGTTGGACTCGAGCGGGACCGAGGTGCTCGGGTTCATCGTGACCTCGGCGGATTCCACCTCGTAGCCGCCGCTCTCCAGCCGACGGCGCGCCTCCTCGAACAGGCTGGGCGCCAGGGTGACCTGGACCGACTGCCCGTCGACGGTGATGTCGCCATCCCCGCCGACGTCGACCACGTCCAGCAGCTCGAGGGCGATCTCCTCGGGGTCGCGCTTGCCTGCGGCCACCCGGATCACGCCCTGGTTGGAGAACATCCAGGCGACGCTGTTGGTCTCCCCCAGGGAGCCGCCCGAGCGGGCGAACAGGTTGCGGATCGCGGCCACAGTGCGGTTGCGGTTGTCGGTGACCACGTCGACCATCACCGCCACCCCATGCGGACCGTAGCCCTCGTAGCGGACCTCGTCGAGGTGCTCACCCTCCTTGCCGCCGGCGCCGCGCTGGATCGCCCGATCGATGTTGTCGGCCGGCATGTTGACCTCGCGGGCCTTCTGGATCGCGAGCCGGAGCCTGAAGTTGCCGGTGGGGTCGGCCCCTCCCTCGTGCGCCGACACCGCCAGCTCACGCGCCACCTTGGTGAAGGCCTGGCCGCGCTTGGCGTCGACCACCGCCTTCTTGTGCTTGATCCCCGCCCACTTGCTGTGCCCGGACATGTGCCTCTCCGCGCGACGAACGGACGTTCAGATTCTATGCGCTCTTCGGACTCCAGTCTAGGAGGCTCAGGCCGGCATTGGGGCCGCAGGGGTCCTGGCGCGACGGGCGCGATCGGCGCTTTCGCTGCGCTGTGCTCGCCTGCATTTCGTCACCGCCAGACGGTTGACATGGGCAGTCGGAGGGGTACCCTAAAGTGTGGAATCCATCGCGTGCACACGGAGGTGGTTCCGACGAAGTCGATCTTTCGGGTACTGAGGCAAACTCGAGCCGAGAGTTGAGGCCCGGCTCGGGCCCCGGCAATTGCCCGGCGCGCACCGCTGTGAGACCCTCCTCGTGGTCCGGCGGTAGGTTGGATCGAAGATGCGCCGCAGGCGAAGCGCGCGGGGACGCCGCTCCGGGCTGACCCACCTGGCACCGGAGGGTGCCGTTTGAGGCCCGGCACATTCCGCCGGGCTGCCGAATACATCGGCAAAAGAGTTTCAGGGGGCCGGCAAAGTTCCGGCCCCCTTTCTTGTGCAAGGAGCCTCAGACCTTTGGGGGCTCATGCCCAGGGTGCTGGTCTGGAGACCGCCGGATGGCCAAGCCAGGCGAAGCGCAGCGGCTGCTCCGCGGCCCGGGTGATGCCCACCCGGCGGCCCACCGCCAGCTCGGGGCGGGTGGCCGCTTCGAGGATGCTCAGGCGCGAGCCCGGATCGCAGAGGTCGAGCCCGTTGTCGGGTGGCCCCAGGCCCAGGCCGGATCCGACATTTCCAGGCCCGCGCAGCAGCCCGGCGACCTCAGGCTCTCTCCGGCTGTGCCCGGCTCGCCGCCGCCGCACGGTGGCCTCGCCCCGGCTGACCTCCGCGGCCCGGAGCAGGACCGCGCCGGCCCGGCCCACCGGCTCGCACACGACATTGGCGCAGAAGTGGACGCCGTAGGAGAGGTACACGTAGAGGTGGCCCGGGGGCCCGAACATGATCGCGGCCCGGCCGATCGGGCCGCGGTGGGCGTGGGAGGCTGGATCGTCCAGGCCTCGGTAGGCCTCCACCTCGACCAGGATGGCTTCGACCTCGTCGGCGGTGCCGGGGTCGCAGAGCAGCCGGGCGCCCACCAGGTCCCGGCCGACCGCCTCGGCATCGCGGGCGAAGAACTCCCGGGGCAGGGCCCGGGGGCGCCTGCCGGGGGCGGGTGCGTCGGGCGCCGCGACTAGCCGCCCCCGTTGGCGGCATGGTCGATCCGGTCGATCCGGTAGCCCACTCCGAAGACGGTGGTGATGCGGAAGGGCAGGCGGTCGAAGCGCTCAAACTTCTCGCGCAGCCAGCGCACGTGCACGTCCACGGTCTTCTGGTCGCCGAAGAAGCGGCTCCCCCAGATCCGTTGGATGATGGTCTGCCGTGACTGCACCCTCCCCGCGTTGAGCAGCAGCAGGGAGAGCAGGTCAAACTCCTTGGGAGCGAGGTGCAGCTCGTCGCCGTCCACGTGCACCGTGCGCGCCCCGCGGTCGATGCGGAAGTTCTCGATCTCCTCGACCTCCCGGTCGGCAGCCTGTTCCTTGGTCGCCATGTCGGCGCGCCGAAGCGCCGCCGAGATCCGGGCCAGCAGCTCGTTGAGCGAGAAGGGCTTGGTGACGTAGTCGTCGGCGCCCACGTGCAGCCCGACCACCTTGTCCAGCTCGGTGCCCTTGGCGGTGAGCATGATGATGGGCACCGACTGCTCCTGACGGATGACGCGGCACACCTCGAGGCCCGACATCTCGGGAAGCATCAGGTCGAGGAGGATGAGGTCGGGGCGGTGCTTGCGAGCGGCGGTCAGCGCCTCCGGGCCGGTGCTGGCCTCGGTGACTGCGAATCCTTCCTGACTCAGGTTGTAACGGAGCGTCTGGCGGATCGAACTCCTCGTCCTCGACCACCAGGATGTGCTTGGCAGGCGCTTTCATCCTGATGGGCTGGGACGTGGGGTTTCGCCGTCGTCGCTGGTGGCGCGGCTCATCGACGCCGCGATTATGGCGCGCTGCCCCGATGTGCCGCGCGGAGCAATCGACCGATCCCATCAAGAGCGGCGGGAACCTGGTGCGATCGGGACCCGGCGGGGTGACCTATGGGTTAAGGTTTGGGAGAGAAGTCCCGGGGGCGAACGGCCGGCGCGGAAGCATGGCGGGCGGCGGGTGGGAAGACCGTCGCCCGGTTGCTACGCTCTGCTCACCGGTGGATCAGCTCAACGCAGCCCAGCCCCTGGATCAGCCCAGCGCCGCCCCGCCCGAGGTCTCGGCCCCGCTCCTGCTGCGCTCGCTGGGCGCCAACCTGGAGAGCGGTCGCGGCCTGCTGGCGCTGGACCCCAACGACCGCATCCTGGTCGCCAGCGAGGAGGCGCGTCACCTGCTCGACCTGCCCGAGGGCTGCGAGGGCCACCGGCTCGCCGAGCTGGGCGCCGACTACCGGTTGCTCCGCGTCGTCGACGCCTGCCGGCACGCCGAGGCGGCGGTGGAGCGCGAGATCGCCGACCCCGGACAGGTGGTCGTGGTCCGAGCGTTCCCGGTTCCCCACAAGCGGGTGTCAGCCATGATCCTGGTCAGGGATGAGACCCGGCTGCGCCGCCTGGAGCGGGTCCGGCGCGACTTCGTGACCAACGTCTCCCACGAGCTGCGCACCCCGATCACCGCCATCCGGCTGATGGTGGAGACCCTCCAGAAGGGGGCGCTGGACCAGCGAGAGGTGGCCGGGCAGTTCGTCCAGCGCATCGCCATGGAGGTCGGGCACATGACCCAGATGGTCGAGGAGCTGCTGGAGCTGAGCACGATCGAGTCGGGAGGCCGGCCGCTCAGCCTCGAGCCGGTGGCCGTGGCCGAGCTGCTCGGCACCATCGACCGGCTGATGCCGCTCGCCGAGGAGCGCCGGCTGCAGGTCTCGGTGGAGATCGCCGAGGGCACTCCCCCGCTGCTGGGCGACGCCCGCCAGCTCGGCCAGGTGCTGCGCAACCTGGTGCACAACGCCATCAAGTTCACCCCCGCGGAGGGTCGCATCACCGTCACTGCGGGTCCGGTGGACGAGGGCCGGCGGGTGGAGCTGCGGGTCAGCGACTCGGGGGTGGGAATCCGTCCTGAGGACCTCTCCAGGATCTTCGAGCGGTTCTGGAAGGCGGACAGCTCGCGCCAGCGCGATGGCGAGGGCTCGGGGCTGGGGCTGGCCATCGCCCGCCACGTGGTCGAGGCCCACGGCGGCTCCATCCGGGTCGATTCGATGCCACGCCGGGGGGCGACCTTCATCGTGGACCTCCCCGCTGCCATCGACGCCGGCGCGGCCGTCTTCATCACCCCTTAACCTCTCGATAACCCGCCGACAAAGGTGGCCTTTCTACGCTCGGGGCGTGGTCAGTGGCCCGATGGAGCTCGCTGCGGTGACGGCTCCGGCGGCGGAGGTGGCGGATCCGGGAGGCGTCTCGGTTCGCGATCTCACTGTCCGCTACCGCGACCGCGGGCTCCTCCACACAGTCAGCAACGAGTTCCAACCCAACCGCATCACCGCCATCGTCGGTCCCACCGGCTGCGGCAAGACCACCCTGCTGCGTTCGATCAACCGCATGCACGACCAGACCCCCGGGATGCGGGTGACGGGCTCGGTGAACGTCGGGGGGGTCGACGTGTACAGCCCGGGGGTGGGAGCGCGGGGGCTGCGCCAGAGGGTGGGCATGCTGTTCCAACGACCCAATCCCTTCCCGCAGAGCATCGCCGACAACGTGTCGCTGGCGCCGCGGGCCCACGGCATGGTCAGCCGTCGCGAGACGGGTCAGCTGGTCGAGCACCATCTCACCGAGGTTGGTCTGTGGGATGCGGTGAAGACCCGACTGCAGGCATCACCTTTCCAGCTCTCCGGCGGCCAGCAACAACTGCTCTGCCTCGCCCGGGCGCTCGCTCTCTCGCCCCAGGTTCTTCTCCTCGACGAGCCGACGTCCGCCCTCGATCCGAGCACCACCGAGCACATCGAGGGCCTGATCAAGGGGCTGTCTGAACGCGTCACCGTCCTCATCGTCACCCACAACCTCGCCCAAGCCAACCGGATCAGCGACGACGTGCTGTTCCTGATGGCCGGAAACGTGGTCGAGTTCGACCTCGTCGAGGACGTTCTTCCACGACCCGGCGGACGAGCGGAGCCGGGCCTACGTCAGCGGCAGGATCGGATGAAGAGCGCCGGCTCGCGCTCATCCCTCTCATAAGCGTTCATCCAACCGAAGGGGAGGTCCCATGCAGATACGTCCACACGCGGTCCTTGGCGTCACGCTGATCAGCGGGGCGCTGGCCGTGACCGCCTGCGGCTCGTCCAGCAGCCCCAGCGCAACAGCGAGTGCCAGCGCCGCCGCCAACCTCACCTGCAAGACCTCGGCGGTCGCCAACAGCGGGGCCGCCGCGGCCCCCAGCGGCAGCCCCGCCCCCACCTCCGCCTCGCCGATCCCGACGGGGACGCCGACCTCCAAGGTCACGCTGAGCGAGGACGGCTCCTCGCTGCTCTACCCTTACCTACTGGCCCTGGCCCCAAAGTTCAACGCGGCGGACCCGACCATCACCCTGAGCCCTGCCTCGGGGGGCTCAGGCAAAGGGCAGACGGACGCCATCGCCGGCAACGTGCAGCTGGGGGGCTCTGACGCCTTTCTCAGCTCCTCGCAGACCTCGGCGAACCCCGGCATCATGAACATCCCGATCGCGGTCTCGGCCCAGGCCGTCAACTACGACGTCCCCGGGCTCACTCTTCCCAGCGGGCAGACCGGGCTCCACCTGAGCGGCTGCATCCTGGCCAACATGTACCAGGGCAACATCACCAACTGGAACGACCCCTCGATCGCTGCCCTCAACCCCGGCGCCACCCTGCCGAACCTGCCGATCGTCCCTATCCACCGCGTGGAACTCCTCGGGTGACACCTTCATCTTCACATCCTTCCTCAGCGACACCGACAGCGCCTGGGCCAGCGGGCCGAGCTTCGGCACCCTGCTCAGCTGGCCGACGGCGAGCCAGGTGAGCGCCATGGGCAACCCGGCCATGGTCTCGACCTGCGCCGCCAACCCCGGCTGCGTCGCCTACATCGGGGTGAGCGTGGAGTTGCAGGCCCAGAGCGCCGGCCTCGGTGAGGCCCTGCTGCAGAACCAGTCGGATAACTTCGTCCTCCCCACCGGCGCGAACATGGCGGCGTCGGTAAGCGAAGGGGCGAGCAGCGTCCCCGCGAGCCTGGCGGCGTCACTGATCTATGAGAAGGAAACGGACTCGTATCCGATCGTCAACCTCGAATACCTCATCGTGAAGAAGACACAGCCGTCGGCGGACACGGCCACGGCGATCCAGGACTTCTTCTCGTGGGCGCTCTCCACGACCGGAGGCGCGACCCCTGCCAATCTGGGAACCGTCGGCTTCATCGCTCTGCCCAGCACCGTCCTCCCCGGGGTGGAGGCTGCGGTGGACAGCATCACCGGCTAGCTGAGTCGCCCTGGTAGACCGGATCAGCGGAGCCCAGACGTGATCCTGCTCCGGCGCCGGACCGGGGGCGTGCCCCCTGGTCCGGCGCCCACGCCCTCAGCGGCGCGGCGCGTGCGCGACACGCCCATCGGCGACGTGGTCATGCAGGCGCTGACCGCGGTCTTTGGCAGCGTTCCCACCGCGCTCCTGATCTTCATCCTGGTCATCATGGTGCTGACCGCAGTGCCGGCCATCCTCTTCAGCGGCACCGGCTTCTTCGGCACCTACTTCAGCCCCGGCAATTACTACCTCGCGCCGACCGTCGCCAACGGGGTCTCCGGCCCGCACGGGGCCGTTTTCGGCTTCCTCCCGGAGATGCTGGGCACCCTGGTCACCTCGGCGATCGCCCTCGGTCTGGCGGTGCCGATCGCCGTGGGGGGGGTGCTGATGCTCACCGAGTGGGTGCCCCGGTGGGCCTCGGGCGGGGTCGGGCTGCTTCTCGAGCTGCTCGCCGGGGTGCCCAGCGTGGTCTTTGGGCTCTGGGGGGTGCTCACCTTCGGGCCATTCATGCTGAGCACCGTCTCCCCGGCCCTCACCAGCATCATTGGCGGCTTTCCCTGGCTCTTCCCCTGGTTCCCCCAGGGGGTCGCCTGGCCCCTGCTGGGAGTGGCGATCCTCACCTTCATCGCCACCCGCGCCTCGGCGCACGGCCGGCTCCGGCGGCCGCTGAGATGGCTGGCCGCCATTCTTCTGGCCATTTCCCTGTGGGGGGCGGTCGCCCCATGGTTCACCGGCGAGGTCAACACCGCGGGCGGCGTCCTCACCGCGTCGCTGGTCCTGGCCCTGATGGTCGTCCCCATCATCGCCGCCACCACCCGGGAGCTGGTCCGCCACGTGCCGGTGCTGGCCAAGGAGGGCTCGCTGGCGCTGGGCATGACCAAGCACGAGACCGCCAGGGTGGTGACGATCCCCTACATTTCGACCGGCGTCCTGGCCACCGCGCTGCTGGGGTGGGGCCGCGCCATCGGCGAGACCATCGCCGTGTTCTTCATCATCGGCAACATCTTCACCGGGATCCCGGTGAACATCTATCACAGCGGGGCGACGCTCTCCTCGCTGATCGCGGGCACCCTCGACGGCGTCCTGCAGGCCAAGACCGACGTCAGCGCCCTGTTCGCCGCCGGCCTCTTCCTGCTGGTGATCAGCCTGCTCAGCAACTTCGGGGGCCGGCTGATCATCCGCCGCGTCGTCGGCGACCGGGCGCTCCCGGTGGGCCGCGGTGTCTAGCCTCAGCGCTCCCGCTCCCGACGGCGCCCTGGGGCGCTTCGGCGACGGGCTGGACCGCGTCCAGAGATCGCCGCTCCTCCGCCGCCTGCGCAGCGGCATCTTCTGGGGGCTATGCGCTCTGGCCCTGGCCGCGATCATCTTCCCCCTGCTCGACATGATCGCGACCCTGATCCAGCAGGCATTTCCGCTGCTTGGTCTCAATCTCTTCACCCACGGCAGCGCCATCGACCCGAGCCACCTGAACGCCCCGGTCGGGGTGGAGAACGGCATCCTCGGCTCGCTCCTCCTCGGTCTCGGCGTGCTGATCGTCGCAGGGATCATCGGGGTTCTCGCCGGTCTCTACATCGTGGAGTTCGCACCGCCCCGGCCCCGGGTGGTGATGCGCTTCTTCTCCGAGGTCCTGTCGGGGGTTCCGTCCATCGTCATCGGGCTGGTCGCCTACACCGTGCTGGTCAACGGGCCTCTCCAGTGGCACTACTCGCTGATCGCGGCGGTGATCGCCCTCTCGGTGATCACCCTCCCCTACATCATCAAGAACACCGAGGTCGCCTTCGACTCGGTGCCGCGCAGCCTGCGCGAGGGGGCGGCGGCACTGGGTCTCTCCCGGTTCACCACGATTCGCAAGGTGCTGCTTCCCCCCGCGCTCCCCGGGATCGTCGGAGGCCTGATCCTGGCCCAGGCCATCGCCATGGGCGAGACCGCTCCGCTGCTCTTCACCGCGAACTGGACCGACTTCAACCCGGTGCTGAAGCTCACCAATGCTGACGAGCCGTACCTGACCGGGATCACCTACAACACCCTGATCCTCCCCTACCCGGTCGCGCACGAACTGGCCGCCGCGGCCGCCCTGGTCACCATGGGGATCATCCTGCTGCTCCTGCTGCTCGGCCGCGCGATCACCGCTCGCGCCAAGCGGATGACCGCGCGGATGGACCTCTGAGCTCCGCCACGGCCGGGGGCCCGGCGGAGCGGTGCCGCGGCGTCCCACCCTCCTGTCAGCCGAGCTCCTCGATCCGGCCGGTCTCGAGAAAGATCAGGTCCTCGGCGAGGTTGGTCACCCGGTCGCCCACGCGCTCGAAGTTCTGGCCCGCCATCACCAGCTTGGTGCCCCGATAGACGAGGTCGCCGTTCTCGGTCATCAGCTGCACCAGGTCGTCGACGATACGGTGGTAGATGCGGTTGATCCGGTCATCCCGGCCGGCGACGGCGCGGGCTCGCTCGGTGTCCCGGGAGATGAGCGCCGCCAGCATCTGCCGAACCTGGTCTCCGCAGGCCGAGCCCAGCTGGGGGATGTCGACGTACGTCCCGAGTGGCGGAAGGTCGGCGAGCTCACGGCCGATCCGGGCGATGTTGGCGCAGTGGTCGCCCATCCGCTCCAGCTCGCTGGCCATGTGCAGGAGCCCCAGGATCTCGCGGAGGTCGGAGGGCTCCGAGGCTTCGGCAAGCGCAGAGAAACTGAGCTCGCGGACCTCGACGAGCAGGGCGTTGACCCGCGCATCTTCGTGGATCACTGCGGCGCACAGCTCCACGTCGCGGCTGACCAGGCCGGCGGTGGCCCGGGCGATCGCGCGGTCGACATCGTCACCCATGTTGAGGACCAGCTCGCGGATCCGGGTGAGGCGCTGGTCGAGGGCACCCACGTGTGCCGGCACCGAGAGTCGAGCGTCCACCGAGTCATTCATGGTTGCGATTCAGCTTAGGTCATAGCAGCGGCCGAAGGCCACTCGGGCCCGGCAGAGCTATTTCCGGGGCTCGGCGCCGCAGTGCTCGCGCAGCGCGATGACGATTGCATCCTGCCATTGCTGCACCTCGTCCGAGGTCAGGGTCCGGTCGGGGCTGCGGAAGGTCAGCCGGAATGTCCAGCCCTTGCGCCCCTCCCCCACCTGCTCGCCGCGGAACTCATCGCGCAGCTCGAATGCCTCGAGGAGGTGGCCTCCGGCCTCGCGGATGACGGGGAGTGCGTCGCCTGCCCGGCTCCCCTCCGAGACGGCGACCGAGAGGTCCTGGATCACCGCCGGAAAGCGGGGCAGCGGGCGGTACTGGGCGAGACGGCGTCCAGGCGCAGCGACCGCATCGATTCTGAGCTCGGCCACCGCGACCCGACCGCGCAGCTCGAAGCCCTCCACGGTGTCGCCGTCCAGCTCCCCGAGCACCCCCACCCGGCCGGCTCCGGCGCTGATCCGGGCCGAGCGCCCGCCTCGAAGCCCGGGCAGCTCGGCCGGCTCATAGCTGACCTGCCCGCCGCCGAGATCGCGGATCAGCCATTCGGCCAGGGACTGGCAGTGGCGAAGTGCCGCCGCCGCGGCTGGGGCGTCTCCGTCCACCTGGATGATCGTGGTCAGCAGCAGCGGCTCGGCGGGCAGGGGGGGCAGCTGCCGGTCGGCGCCGTCCGGGGTCGAACCGGCAGGCAGCCCGCGCCGTTCCCCCTCCCAATACACCCGGCCCAGCTCGAAGATGGCGACACCCTCGACCCCGCGGCGGAGGTTGCGGGCCAGGATCTCGCAGAGTCCGGGGAGGAGGCTGACCCGCAGGTGGGTGAGGTCGTCGCTCAGCGGATTGAGCAGAGCGATCGGCCGCCTGCCCTCGCCGAGCCCGGGCAGCAGGGTCGCCCGCTCGGGGCGGACGAAGACATAGGGGATCACCTCGTCGAAGCCCGCGCCCACGCAGACGTCTCGCACCCGCTCCTCCACGGGCGCCTCGGCGGCGAGGTGATGGACGGCGACGCGCCGCCCCGGCAGGGTGCTGGGCAGCCGGTCGTACCCGAGGGTGCGGCCCACCTCCTCGGCGACGTCTTCAGGGATGGTCACGTCGCGGCGGAAGTACGGGGGCAGGATCGTGAGCGTGTCGCGGTCGTGCTCGACGGCGAACCCGAGCCGGGCCAGGGCGGTCGCTGCCTCGTCCAGGTCCACCGGGTAGCCGAGGAGCCCGCTCAGCCACTCGCCGGTGACCCCGATGGGCTCGATGGGGGTGAGTGGCGAAGGGTGCTCGTCGATCAGATCACGGAGGACGTGGCCGCCCGCGATCTCGGCGAGCAGCGCCGTCGCTCGCTCCAGGGCGATCGGGGGGAGCCCGTCGGGGAGCCCTTTGTCGAAAAGTGAGGAGGCATCGGTGCGCAGGCTGTGCCGCCGAGAGGTCGCCCGAATCGTCGTCGGCTCCCAGCAGGCGGCCTCCAGGAGCACGCTCGTCGTCTTGGCGACGACTCCGGTCGGGACGCCGCCGATCACCCCGGCGAGACTGGCGGCGATGTCGCCGGCGGAGATGACCAGGTCGGCGGGATCGAGCTCGCGGGTACGCCCGTCGAGGCATTCGAGAGTCTCTCCCGGGCGCGCGCAGCGGACCGTGAATGTGGCGGGCCGCTCCCCGCCCGCGAGCGACGTGAAGCGGTCGAGGTCAAATGCGTGCAGGGGTTGGCCCAGCTCGTGGGTCACGTAGTTGGTGACGTCCACGACGTTGTTGATGGGCCGAAGGCCGATCGCCGCCAGCCGCCTCCTGAGCCAGGCCGGGGACTCGGCGATCGCCACCCCCTCGATGACCCGAGCGCAGAATCGGTGGCACCCTGCCGGGTCGTCGATGCGGGCTCGAGCTCGGCGAGCCGATGAGGTGGCCGACATGAAGCCCTCCCCCACCTCGGTCGCCGGGGGGCGAAGCGCTTCGCCGAAGGCGGCGGCCAGCTCGCGCGCGATCCCCAGGTGGCAGAGGCAATCCGGCCGGTTGGTGGTCACGGCGAGGTCGAAGAGCACGTCGAGCCCGGGTAGGGCTTCGTGCAACGGCTGGCCGGGGCGGCCGCGGTCGAGGACCAGCAGGCCTCCGGCATCGTCGCCGACCCCCAGCTCGGCGGCGGAAAGCAGCATCCCGGGTGAGCTGTAGCGGCCGCGGAACATCGCCTTGACCTCGAGGGGGTCAGCCCGACCGGGCAGGAGAGTCCCGGGCGGTCCGTAGGCCACCAGGTCGCCGACCTTGACGTTGGGGGCGCCGGTCACCACCCGCACGTGCTCGCCCGACCCGCTGTCGATCTCGGCCAGCCGCACCCCGCGGGTCGACTCCGGGATGTCGGTGAGCGCCAGCACACGGGCGACCATCGCCCCCTCGGCAGCGTGCCCGACCGTTTCCACCTCGGTGCCGGTGTCGACCAGGGCTTTGACCAGCTCGTCGACGGGAGCGTCGAGGTGCGCATACTCGCGCAGCCATTCCAGCGACGTCTTCACGGAAGCTGCCTCATCCCTGGCGAACCAGGCGGACGTCGTTCTCGTAGAGCAGCCGGATGTCGTCGATCCCGTAGGCCAGCTGAGCCGCTCGTTCGATGCCGAATCCGAAGGCGAAACCGGTGTAGCGACCGGCATCGACGCCGGCATTGCGCAGCACCTGGGGGTGCACCATGCCGCTGCCCAGCACCTCGATCCAACCGCTCTGGCGGCAGGTGCGGCAACCGTCCCCACCGCAGACCATGCAGGAGACGTCCAGCTCCAGAGATGGTTCGGTGAAGGCGAAGTGGTGGGGGCGCAGCCGGATCGCGCGCTCGGCGCCGAAGATGGAGCGGGCGAAGAATTCGAGGGTCCCCTTCAGGTCCCCCGCGGTGACCCCCTCGTCGACCAGCAGACCCTCGACCTGGTGGAAGACCGGTGAATGAGTGGGATCGTCGTCGCGGCGAAACGCCTTGCCGGGGACGATCACGCGCAGCGGGGCGCCCAGTGCCACCATGGCTCGGATCTGCACCGGTGAGGTCTGGGTGCGCAGCAGCCGCGAATCGTCGATGTAGAAGGTCTCCTGGGTATCGCGAGCGGGATGGCCGGGAGGCATGTTCACCAGCGTGAAGTTGTAGCGGTCGTACTCGACCTCGGGGCCGCCGACCACCAGGTAGCCGAGCTGGGTGAACACTCGGCGGACCTCGCGGCTCATCCGGGTCACCGGGTGGAGGTGTCCCCTCGACAGCTGCGGGGGCGGCCAGGTGAGGTCCAGCGCCTCGGCGCTGAGCTGGGCGGCGCGCTGCTCCGTCTCGAGCTGGTCATGCCGGGACTGCAGCTCTTCCTGGACTCGGCGTTTGGCCTCGTTGACCGAGAGCCCGAACTGGCGCCTGGCCTCGGGGCTCGACATGGTGCCCACCTGCTTGAGCAGCAGGGTGAGCTCCCCGTCGCCGCGACCCAGGTAGCGGGCGCGCACCGCGTCCAGGGTCGCGAGGTCGCGAGCCTCCCGGACCGCGTCGAGCGCGCGGCCCAGGACAGAGTGCAGGTCGCCGTTGGCGTTACCACCGGGCACGGGGGTCTCCTCGGCTCACCGCCGGCGCGGCGGCGTTGGTCAGCGTGTTTCGGTGGCCTCCCGGGCTGCCGCAACCAGCCTGGTGAAGGCATCGGCATCGCTGACGGCGAGGTCGGCGAGCATCTTGCGATTGATGTCGATCCCCGCCGACTTCAGCCCGTGCATGAGCCGGTTGTAGGGAAGCCCGTTCTGGCGTGCGGCGGCGTTGATGCGGGCGATCCACAGGCCCCGCATGTCGCTCTTGCGCTGGCGCCGGTCGCGGTAGGCATAGGCGAGCGAGTGCATGACCGCCTCGTTGGCGGACTTGTGAAGCCGGTGCCGGGTCCCCTGCATCCCCTCGGCGAGCTCGAGGACCTTCTTGTGACGGGCGCGCTGGGTGACGCCCCGCTTGACCCTGGCCATCGCTGCTTCTCCCTACAGATACGGGGCGTTGCGGCGGACCTGTCGGGCGTCGGCTTTCGACACCGGGGTCTCGCCGGCGAACAGGCGCTTGCGCTTCATGCTCTTCTTCTCCAGCATGTGCGACTGCATGGCGTGACGCCGCATCACCTTCCCCGTGGAGGTGATGCGAAAGCGCTTCTTCGTGCCTCTATGGTTGCGGATCTTCGGCATCAGCGGGATTCCCCTCGGTGGTGTCCGGATCGACCGGGGCCGGTGCGGAATGATCGCGCCCGTCACCCGCTCGTACAGCCACCGGCTTGACCGGCTTCTTATGCACTGGGCTCAGGATCATGGTCATATTCCTGCCCTCCACCAGGGCGTTGCGTTCAACCATGGCCAGGTCGTGCAGCTCCTCGGCCATGCGGTCGAGAAGCCTGCGACCAAACTCCTGATGGACCAGCTCGCGGCCCCGGAACACGATGGTCAGCTTGACCTTGTCTCCCTCCTCCAGGAAGTGCTTGACGTATCCGAACTTGGTCTGGAAATCGTGCTCCGAGATCTTGGGCCGGAGCTTCATCTCCTTGACCGTGATGACGTTGTGCTCGCGCCGGCTCTCCTTCTCGCGCTTGAGGGCCTCGAACTTGAAGCGGCCGTAGTCCATCAGCCGGCACACCGGCGGCTGGGCCTGCGGTGCCACTTCGACCAGGTCGAGCTCGCGCTCCAGGGCCAGCTGCTTGGCTCGCTCCAGGGCGACCACTCCGAAGGCCTCTTGAGTGGTGTCGTCGAACAGTCTGACCATGGGGATGCGGATCTGGTCGTTGACCCGCAGCTCTCGGAATGCGATGGGGATGGGACCTCCTGAAAGCCGGCTGGAACAAAAAAGGATAGCTTCCGCTATCCAGGCTTCGGCGGCTGGACCTTCAAGGCGGACCCGGAAGGTGGGGCCGTACCGCACGGACCCTCTTGGCGGCGCACTCTGGCGTCCAGCGGCGCAGCATACCATGGCCGCCACGCGGCCAAACGCGGCGTCATTGGGCGCGTCCGGGACGTCCCGAGCGGTCACCGCATCGAACGTCTGTTTGATAGAATGAGCACCGAGCGAATGCTCGTGTGAGCCCCGTCGGCCGGCGCCGCCGGCCCCGTCGAGCGCCAGCTGGGTCAGCTGTCGGACATGGTCCCTGCGGCCGACGGGCGAGCCTGCACACCCGACGGAGCGTGGCGCTGGGGAGCCACCTGTCCCGGAGAGCGGGTGCTCGGCGTCGTCAAGGGGGTGATGTCGCCGGCGGCCGAGGGCAACTCGAACCAGAAGGTGGTCTGCAGGTCGTCGGATTCCGCGCCCACGCGCCCACCGTGGGCGTCGACAAGCTCGCGGGCAATGGCCAGTCCGATGCCCGCACCTCCACTGCCCCGGGTGCGGCTGGGATCTGCTCGGAAGAAGCGTTCGAAGACGTAGGGCAGCGCCTATCATGGCCGCCTTGCAGCCAAACGAGGCGTCTGCGAGAGCGACGGGGGGCGTTCGAAGCGACCATGGCATCGAACGTCTGTTTGATATCATGAGCACGGTGCCAATGCTCGAATGAGACGTCCCCGCCGTCGCTGCTCAGCCGTTGACCAGCCCGATGACGTTCCCCGCGGGATCGGCGAAGCGCGCGATGGTGGTCTCTGGCCCTATCCGGATCGGTGGCGTCACCGTCCGGCCTCCCTGTGCGGAGATGGTGTCGAGGGTCGCCTGGAGATCCTCCGCCCTGACGTAGAAGGTGACCGCCAGGGTCTCGGGCATCCGCCGCCTATGCCACCGGTGACGCCCCTGGGTCACCTGGCCGTTCGGACCACCTCCGGGTAGACCATGGCGTAGTCCATCCCCTCGGGATCGTCGGCCTCCACGGGTCCGAGCTTCCAGTCGAAGACGGCGGCGTAGAACTCCTGAGCCTGGCGGGGTCATCTCCCAGGACCTCGACGGAGCGATCGGGTTGGCCATGGCGGTCTCCTCGGGCATCGGCTGACTGCGACCGGACCACGGTAGGACCGCATAGTTGCCATCCTCGTCATAGATGTCGAGATGCGCGCGGACCGTCGGCTCTCGGTGCTCGATCTCCTCCAGGCCCACGGACGGATGAGCGCCGGCACCCTCGCCGGCGCGGCTCGAGGTCTCCCGACGCACCGTCTACCGCGACCTCGAGGCCCTCAGCTTCGCGGGGGTGCCGATCGTCATCGAGCACGGCTCGCGGGGAGGCGCATCGCTCATGGAGGGTTACCGGACCGACCTCACCGGCTCACCGAGGCCGAGGTGGAGGCACTCCCGGCCTGGCCAGCGTCTCCCGCCGCAGCCCATCTGGGGCTGCGATCCGAGCTCGAGAGCGCGTCTAGCAAGCTGTCAGCCGTCCGCCCGGGCCGGCCCAGGTTGCGGGTGCAGGAGCGGGTGCTCATCGACGGGGAGCGCTGGTGGCCGGGGACCAGGGTGCCCGGCCATCTCGGCCGCATCCAGGACGCGGTGTTCGCCGACCGGCGGCTGCGGCTGCGCTACCGTCGGGCCGAGGAGGTGACCGTTGTCCGGGTGGTCGACCTCGACGGGCTGGTGCTCAAGGCGGGGATCTGGTACCGGCTGGCCGGCCGCGACGGTCAGCGCCGCACCTACCGCGTCTCCCGGGTGGAGGAGGCTGAGATTCTGGACGAGCCATGCCGGCGGCCGGCTGGGTTGACCTCGAGGCGGCCTGGGCCGAGACCGTCCGGAGCTTCCGGGATCTCGGCTCGGCCGAGAGGGTCCGGGTCCGGCTGCGCCCTGCCGCCACGGGTCCGTTCCTGCGGATGGCGGCCGAGCACCTCGCCGGTCCGGTCACCGAACGCGCCGCCACCCTCGTGTTTCCATCGCTCGGCGCCGCCACGACTTTCCTCGCCGGATACGTCGCCGAGGTCGAGGTGCTGGGGCCGACGGAACTCCCATCCGGCTGGCCGCTGTCGGCGATCAGCTGCTTCGCTCCTATAGAGCCAGTGCATCCGCTGCAGGCAGTGCATCCGCCGGTTCACCAGCCGCGAAGCGCGCGCCAGGTGAGCCGCGCCGGGAATGACGGGGCCGGCGCGGCCGCGAACGGACTATCGGCGGGCGTGCAGCAGCAGCTCGCGCGAGCCCCGCGCGCCCGGCGCCGGTGATGGAATGCTGGCGAGCACCGTCCACCCTGCCTCGGTCACGCCGCGGACTGCCGCCTCCAGAGCAGCGGCGAGGCTCGCCTCGTCGACGGGCGCGGTGGGACGGCGCAGCTCGAACATCGGCTTCACCAGCCCGATGAGGTCGGCTCCGGTGGCGATGTCCACGCCGCTCAGCTGATCCACTGCCTTGCTGAGCGAGAGGTAGGAGACATCGATGGTCACCACCTGGATCGGCTCCGGGATCAGAGCCCGGTCGAGCATCGCGACGTTGGTCGCCTCCAGATTCACGACGCGCGGGTCCTGGCGGAGCGAACCCAGCAGCTGTCCGTGGCCCGCGTCCACCGCGTACACCCGAGCTGCGCCGGCGGCGAGCAGACACCGGGTGAAGCCGCCCGCCGCCGCCCCGACGTCGAGGGCGATGCGGCCGCTCAGCTCCACTTCGAAGGCGGCTAGCGCAGCCCTCAGCTTCACTTCACCTCGGAGCTGGGCCGGCTGCCGGCGCCGCACCCGTGCATCCGAGGCAACCCGCGCGTCGGGGTTGGTGACGGTGAATCCGTCGACCTCGATCTGCCCCGCGACGATCAGGGCGGCGGGGTCCTCACGCAGTCCCAGCGCGGCCACGATCTGCTCGAGGCGTCGGTGTTGAGGAGGCACGGCCAGGGGAGGATACGTCCGGCGCAGGAGAAGCTGAGTGGGACCCGTCAACGCGGGCGGTGGGAGGAGACCTCCTCGGTGAGCCCGGCGATCAGGTCCTGGACCGCGCGGTTCTCGGTACCCCCGCGGCGGGTGTCGCGCACCGTCACCATGTCGTCCCCGCGTTCGACGTCGCGCTTCCCCACCACCACCACGTAGGGGACCTTGCGCAGCTCGGCGTCGCGGATTCGGGCCTGCATGCGCTCACCGGGCCGGTCGTTCACGCCGGAACGCAACCCCGCGCTCGCCAGCCGCGCGGCGAGATCATGCACGTAGGTCATTACCGCCTCGACATCATCCTGCACCGGCACGAGCTCGACCTGAATCGCCGCCAGCCAGAGCGGCAGCTGGCCGGCGAAGTGCTCGATGATCACCCCCAGGAACCGCTCGAAGGACCCGTAGATGGCCCGATGGATCACCGCCGGGGTGCGCGCTTCGCCCGAGGCATCGATGTACTCGCAACCGAAACGCCGGGGCAGCTGGAAGTCGAGCTGAATGGTCCCCGTCTGCCAGGAACGTCCGATGGCGTCCTTCATCAGGATGTCGATCTTGGGCCCGTAGAAGGCTCCCTCGCCGGGGTCAACCCTGAACCCAGCCTTCCCGGCGTGGCGCTCGAGGATCCGGTGCAACGCCGCCTCGGCTCGGTCCCAGGTCTCGATGTCGCCGATGAATTGATCAGGTCGGGTGCCGAGGCGCAACGAGAAATCGAGGTCGAAGATCCGGTAGAAGTAAGCGGTGAGCTCCAGAACCCGTTCGTATTCCGCCTCGATCTGGTCCTCGGTGACGAAGAGGTGCGCGTCGTCCTGCTGGAACTTGCGAACCCGGAGCAGCCCGTGCATGGTCCCTGAGCGTTCGAATCGGTGCAGCGTGTCCAGCTGCAGGTAGCGCAGGGGCAGCTCGCGGTAGCTGTGCCGGCGCAGGTTGTAGACGACGTGAGCGTTGGGACAGTTCATCGGCTTGATGCCGTACGTGGTCTGATCGTCGACCGGGATGATGAACATGTTGTCACGGTAGTGGTCCCAGTGACCCGAGATCTCCCACAGACGCTTGTCGTTGATGATCGGCGAGATGATCTCCTGGTATCCTCGCGCCCGGTGCTCGCGGCGCGAGAAATCGAGCAGCTCGTTGAGGACGGTGACGCCGTTGGGAAGCCAGTAAGGCATCCCGGGCGCCGTATCGTCGAGGTGGAAGAGCTCGAGCTCGCGGCCCAGCCGGCGATGGTCGCGGCGCTCCGCCTCGGCAAGCCGCTCCAAATAGGCGTCGAGGTCGGCCTCGTTGAACCAGGCGGTACCGTAGATCCGCTGGAGCTGGGGGTTGCGTTCGTCGCCTCGCCAGTACACACCGGCGACGCGGAGCAGCCGGACCGCGCTGAGCAGTGAGCTGTCCGGAACGTGAGGTCCGCGACACAGATCGAGGAACTCGCCGGTCCGGTAGACGCCCACCAACTCCACGTCATCGTCGAGGCGGTCGATGATCGCCACCTTGAAACTCTGGCCCATCTGCTCGAAGATGGCGCGCGCCTGATCGCGGCGCAGGACCTCTCGGCGGTAGGGAATGCGCTGCACGGCCAACTGGTGCATGCGCGCCTCGATGGTCGCCAGGTCGGCTTCACTGAGATGCCGGTCGTCGGGGAGCCGGAAGTTATAGAAGAAGCCGTCCTCGATCGCCGGTCCCACGTCGTACTCGGCGCCGGGGAAGATCTCGCAGACCGCAGCCGCCATCAGGTGGGCGGCACTGTGGCGCAGGATCTCCAGGGTGAGCTCGGCCGGGGCCTCCAGCGGAAGCCCGGCCTCGGCGGACTCGTCGACGTCCTCGGGCACGGTGGGTGAATTGTACGGAACGCACCAGAGCCCGAGCATTGATGTCCGCCGGTGCGCGTCCCGAGTGCGCCACCGGCCGGAGCCGCAACGCGGCGGCGGGGAACGCTCAGACGGCCAGGTGCGACATTCCCCGCGGGATGTCCTCGCGGTCCTCGCCGACCAGGTCGATCTCGGCCTCGGGATTCCGAAGCGGTGCGCTCCGCAACTCGAGCGGAAGCTGGCGGCTCATCGGCAGCACCACGTGACGGGCGCGCTGGGAGTGGGTGCGAAGCCGCTCCAGACGCTCGGGGTCGATCGCGCAGCAGGTCACGCTGCAATATTTGTTGGTTGGCTTCTTGACCGGCGTGCTGCAGCCGACCCGAGCGCACAGGCGCACCGATGTGCGAGTTGATATCCCGACGTCCACACCCACCTCCATGAGCGTTGTCAGTCTACGACTGCTGACTGAGGAGATGTCAACTACCCAAAGAGGGCGGCGTCGGCAACAGCTCGGTGACACGCGTGAACATTTCTACACAGCGGTTGCGCGTGAGGCTGTGCAGAGTGTGGACAACTGCGCCGCCGCAAACTCGACGCCGCTGATCCGGCTGTGCGTAAACTGTTCGCAATCGCATGCGCGCAGGAGCAGCGGGTGACCGACTTGCTCGTTGCTCGGCGCGACGCGCATCGTCGTGGCAGAGCGCGCACCCCTCGAATGCAACAGTGCCCGCTACGAATGTGGCGGCGCTGGCAGCGAGCCCGGACACCTGCACGCGTTCGATGAATGCGAAGCGTTGACGCCGCACACCGCACCGAGCTTTGAGCCCGGTTCAGCTCGGTGTGACTCGATGGCGATCGTGGGCGCATCAGGGATCGAACCGGTCACTCCCCCCTGTCCTGCCACGGGTCCGTATTCAGAATCCCGCCAGGAACCGCCGTCCTCCGCCAGGATTCAGCACCGCGTAGGGGTCAGAATGGGGGTCAAGACACCCGCTTCGGGGTCAGCTAGGATGGTGACCACGGTGGCGTCATCCGAGTGCGGGGCGACCGCGAATCAGGGAAGGTCGAGAAGTATTCTGTGGGGTGCGTTCGTCGCGCCCGGTCCCGGTCGATATGTTAAGGCGCGGCGACCCGAGATGAATGAAGGAGCGGTCATGGCTGAGAGCACGCCACCCAATCTCGAAGAGGAGGCTGACCGCATTTTCCAGGAAAGCTGGCGGATCGAACCGCTCGAGACGGCCAAGCAGCAGCTCTGGGTCCTGTCGCTGATCGCGGCTCGCCTCGCCCGAATAGAGCGAGCGCTTGCCGAGATGAGAGGCCAACCGAAAGTCGCGGCTCCGCAAAGGAGTTCGGAGCGGTGCTGCTCCCAACACTGTCGGGCTCGTGGGCAGGCCCGGCCTCAGGGGGGGCACCGCCGAGGCCCGCACCCTCCCGGGCTCTCAGCTACCCGGACCAGCCCGTGACGGCGACTAAAGGTGGCCAGCGAGATGCTCGGCCACTCGGGGGTGGCGATCACCCTGGACCTGTACTCGCACGTCACCCCGACGATGCAGCGCGAGGCGGCCCAGCTGGTCGACGAGCTCCTGACCCGGTAGGGGTCAGACCCCGCTCGAGACGGCCCGAATCCGAATACAGGAAGGCGTGGGCGCATCAGGGATCGAACCTGAGACCTCAGCGATGTCAACGCTGCGCTCGTACCAACTGAGCTATGCGCCCGGGTCCCCAAGATGGGGGTCAACGCCGGATCATACCCCGCCCGCCGCGGCCCACCCCAATTGGGCCCGAGGGCGCCTCGGCCGCCGCCCCGTGGCCGCCGTCAGGATTCAGACGGGGGCAGCTTCCGAGCGGCCGGCGGTGGCGGCGCGGGCAGCCCGGAGGTCGGCGTTGGTCACCTCGACCCGCAGCACTCCCTCGCAGTCGTGGCAGATGACGTGGAACGCCTCCGCCCGGCGGATCGGTCGCGCCACCGCCTGCCGATGCCCACAGCACTCGCACGTCACGATGGCTCGCATCTCCCCCGCCATGCCTCCTCATGCCAGCTCGACTGCGACCCCGAGCGGGATTCGCCGTGGCCTCCGAGCTTGGCACCCGGTCCGGCCTCGACCGCCGATGACACGGCACCGCGACCCGGCCGTTGCAGGTCCGTGTCAGGGCTGCTCGTTCGCGCCCCGGGGTGCGACCACCACCTCTTCGATGACCGCCAGCCTTCCCCACAGAAAGAGCCGGAACGAGAGGCCGATGGCGATCACGATCAGCCCGACGACTGAGGCGGCGACGTAGACCGACAGCCAGTCGGCGATCGCCCCTGCGGCCAGCGCCGGGATGGCGATGGCTGCGTTGACCACGGTGAAGACGCCGCCGAAGATGCGTCCGCGGGACGTCTCGGTGGTGCCCTCCTGAAGGACGGTGAAAGCGGGGATGACCATGGCTCCGAGGGCGAGACCGAAGGCGACCGCGAGGACCACGAGGAGAGGGACGGCAAACCCGGTGACGCCGGCTCGGGCCAGGAGCGGAGGGCCGATGCCGATGGCCAGCAGGCAGCCGCCGGCGGTGATAAACGCCGAGACCATCAGGGTGCGCCGGGAGAGGGCGATGAGGTGCTGGCCGAGCACGCCCGCCATGACGATCAGCCCGACGGTCGCGGGCACCAGGACGATGTAGGTCTGCTGGTCACCGCTCGATCCGAGCAGCGCGTTCATGTAGGCGGGGCCCAGTGCATAGACGGTGAAGACCGCGACCAGGGCCAACCCCAGCTCGATCATCCCCCACCTGAGTGGCGGGCTCCGGCGCAGGATGACCACTCCCTCGCGCAGCTCCTCCAGCACCCGGGTCTGGGGGACGTTGCCGACCGGCACGGCGTGCAGCGAGGCCCCGATCTTCCAGATCAAGAGGGCGGCGACCCCGAACAACCCGGCTGCCAGGTAGAAGGGCACCGCATAGCCGAGCAGGACCACGCTGACCGACCCCAGAGCCGCCCCCAGGACGATGGAGAGGATCACTGTGGTCATGAACAGTGAGGTGGCGCCCTGGAGCTGCCCCCGGCTCACCAGGGAAGGGATGCTGGCCGCCTCCGCGGGGGCGAAGAGCTGGCCAGCGGAGCTGAACGCCACGGTGAGCAGGAGCAGGGGCCAGGCCTGGCCGCGCAGGGCGGGGACCAGGGTGCTCAGCCCGGCCAGGACCAGCAGGACTCCTCGCACCAGGTTGGTGGCCAGCATCAGGGTCCGCTTGTCGTGGCGGTCGGCGTAGACCCCGGCCGGGGCGCTGAGGAGCACTCCGGGGAGGGTGAAGGCGACCGACACGACGGCGGCGATGGATGCCCTCCCGCTGATCTTGAAGATGACGATCAGCAGGATCACGAAGATCGAGTTCTGGGCGAATTGGCTGGCGCATTGGGCGAGCCAGAGGTAGCGGAAGTCGCCCCTGCGGAGCACCTTGATGAACCCGGCGGCATCCTCGGGCCGGGGGGGCACGGCGGGGCGCACGGAATGGAGCGGATGGGGTGCGTCCCGAGTGGGTGGGGGTGGCGGCGTGGCACCGAGATCGAGGTCGGGGGGCAGGTCGATGCGGCCGCCCGGTGGCTCTCGGCTCATCGCAGCTCGCCGGCGGCCCGGGCCAGGCACCGCCACTCCTCAAGGTCGAGGGTCTCGGGGCGACGCGCCGGGCTGATCGCGCAGCTCTCGAGAACCCTGGCCGCAGCCTCAGGCCGGCCGCCCAGCGCCCGGGTCAGCCCGTGCCGAAGCGTCTTGCGGCGGAGCTGGAAGGTGGCGCGGGCGAGCTTGAGCACATCGGTCCTTTCGGCCTCGGCCATCCGCCGCGCCGGGTGCATGCGAATGATGCTCGACGCGACCGCCGGCGGGGGCAGAAAGCTGGTCGCCGGCACATCTCGGATCCTTTCCACATCGGCGATGGAGCGGATGGCGACCGTGGCCAGGCTCCAGCCTCCCGGGAGCGATGCCAGCCGGGCGGCCACCTCACGCTGCACCAGGAAAACGGCGCGGGTTGGCGGCCGCCGGGACTCGAAGAGATGGCTGAGCAGAGGTCCGGTCAGGTTGTACGGAAGGTTGCCAGCCGCCAGGTGGGGCTCGGGAAGCCCGAGCGAGTCGGCGTCCACCGACCGGGCGTCGGCCTCCACCAGCTCGACGTTGGCGAGCGTGCCGAGCACGCCCCGGGCGACCCGCACGCAGGCCGGGTCCAGCTCCACGGCGACCACCCGGTGAGCCCGCCGGGCCAGCGCGGCGGTGAGCACGCCGAGCCCGGCGCCGATTTCCCACACGGTGTCCTCCGGCCCCGCCTCGAGAGCCTCGACAATCGCCTCCAGCGCCCCTCGGTCGACCAGGAAGTGCTGGCCCAGCCGACGTTTGGCGTGCAGCTCGGCCCGCCGCGCCAGGGCCCGCACCGTGGCCGGGTCGGAGAGGTCGAGGGCACGAGCCGGCGGTCCCGTCCCCTCAGCCATCGGAGTTGCCCGGCGGCTCAGCCACCCAGCCGGTCCCTCCCCGCCAGGTCAAAGAGCCGTCTCGCATTGCGGGTCGTCTCCTCGGCCACCAGGCTCGGGGCGCAACCCCGGATCGTCGCCACCGCGGTGGCGGTCGCGGGCAGATGCGCGGGGGTGTTGGGACGACCCCGGTGCGGCACCGGCGAGAGAAACGGGCTGTCCGTCTCCACCACGTAGCCGTCCGCGTCGACGGTCCTCGCCGCCTCCTGGATCGGCTCGCTGCGCCGGTAGGTGACGTTGCCGGCGAACGAGACCAGGAAACCGCGGCCCCGCGAGCTCCGGGCGTGCTCGCCGTCTCCGCTCATGCAGTGCATCACCCCGCGCACCCCGGGCACGGCGTCGATGGCGGCCAGCACCTCAGGATGGCTCTCACGATCGTGGACCACCGCGGGCAGGGAGTGGGCCCGGGCCAGCTCCAGCATCAGCTGAAACTGTCGGCACTGGACCTCGAGCGGAGTGTCGTGGTAGCCGGCGCGCCAGTACTGGTCCAGGCCGATCTCCCCCACCCCCACCGCCCGGGGATGGCCGATCAGCTCCTCGAGCCCGCGGAGCTGGGCGGCATCGGGGGCCGCCTTCTCGTGCGGATGCCAGCCGACGGTGAAGAAAACCCCGGGGTGGGCCTCGGCGAGCTGCCGGCAGCGGTCGCTGTCGTCCAGGTTGAGGCCCACGCAGACCACCTGCTCGACCCCGACGCCGGCGGCCGCCTCCAGGGCTCGATCCACCGCTTCCGCGCCCTCCCGCTCGGCGACCAGCTGGAGGTGGCAGTGGGTGTCGACGAGCCCGGTCATCCGCCCCCCAGCGCCATCCCCCGGTCGAGGCGGGGAAAGAGGATTTCCCCGACCCCGACCGGCTCGCCGGGACGCAGCCCCGGCCAGGCCTGGAGCGCTGGGCTGAGGTCGCCCTCGAGGCTGATCCCGATGTCGCCCGCCACCCGAGCGGTCGCCCGGGGAATGAAGGGATGCAGCAGGGCGGTGCTGACCCGCACCGCCTCGAGCAGCTGAGCACAGACCGTGCCCAGCCGCGGGTCGCCCGCCTCGCGCAGCTTCCACGGGGCGACCTCCTCCACGTACTTGTTGGCCCGTCCCACCAGCTTGCGGACCGCGGCGAGCGCTGCGGTGAAGTCGAGGCGGTCCAGCGCCGAGTCGTACTCGGGCAGCACCTCGGCGGCGATCGCGGGCAGCTCGCGGTCGATCGTCTCCTCGCCGCCCCGCTCGGGGACCCGGGCGCCGAAGTAGCGCTGCACCATCTTCTCGGTGCGCGAGACCAGGTTGCCGTAGTCGTTGGCCAGGTCGGCGTTGTAGCGGTCGATGAAGCCCTCCATCGAGAAATCGCCATCTCGGTCAAAGGGGATCTCGGCCATCAGCACGTAGCGCACCGCGTCGCTGCCGAACTCGGCGACGAGCGCGGTGGGTTCGACGAAGACCCCCCGGGTCTTGCTCAGCTTCTGGCCGCGGAGGGTCATGAAGCCATGGGCGTGGACGGTGCGCGGCAGGGGAATGCCGGCGGCCATCAGCATCGCCGGCCACATCACCGCGTGGAAGCGGGTGATGTCCTTGCCGATCACATGGAAGTCGGCCGGCCAGAAGCGCTCGAACTCGGCATCATCGGCGGCGTAGCCCACCCCGGTCAGGTAGCTGATCAGGGCATCGAACCAGACGTAGACCACCTGGGAGGGGTCGAAGGGCAGCGGGAAGCCCCAATCGGAGAAACCCCGGGAGATGCTCACGTCCTCGAGCCCGCCCCGGATCAGGTTGAGGATCTCGTTGCGCCGGGGCTCGGGGACCAGGAAGTCGGGATGGCTCTCGAAGTGCTCGAGCAGCCGCTCCTGGAAGTCGCTGAGGCGCAGGAAGTAATTGTCTTCTTCGACCAATTCGACCGGACGCTCGTGAACGGGGCAGAGCCCGGCGATCAATTCCTTGTCGGAGTAAAAGCGCTCGCAGGATGGACAGAGCCAGGCGCGGTACCAGCCCTTGTACACGAAGCCGGCGTCGTGGACCGCCTGCATGAGCCGCTCGGTGCTGCGGCGATTGGCTTCGCCGCTGGTGCGGACAAAAGCCGTGTAGGCGATGTCCAGCGAGTCGTAGAGGGCGCGAAACCGCTCCGCCTGGGTGGCCACGAACTGCTCGGGGGTGGTCCCCTGCTCCCGAGCGGCTCGGAGCACCGACTGGCTGTGCTCGTCGCTGCCCACGGTGAGCCGCACCTGGTCGCCGCGTAGCCGGCGGTGGCGCACCAGAACGTCGCAACCCACCTTCTCGTAGACGTGGCCCAGGTGGGGATCGCCATTGACGTAGTCGATGGCCGCGGTGACGTAGAAGTTCCTGGTCATGTCCCGATGACGATGGTGCATTCGCCCCGCGGCGGATGGTTGTGGAAGAGCTCGGCCAGTTCGCGGGCGCTGCCGCGGTGGAAGGTCTCGTGGACTTTAGTCAATTCGCGGGCGACGACGACGGGGCGGTCGCCGAGCTCCGGCGCGAGGAGCTCCAGGGTGCGGGCCAGCCGCAGCGCGGACTCGAAGAGCACCACCGGGAGGCCGAGGCCCAGGGCTGACTGAACGCTGCGGCGCAGCCGCCCCGGCGACCGCGGCGGAAAGGCCAGGAAGACGAAGCCCCCGCCCCCGCCCACGCCGCTGCCCGCCACCGCGGCGGTGACCGCGCTGGGCCCGGGGATCACCGTGACCGCGACCCCCACCGCGTGGGCCGCGGCCACCAGCCGTGAGCCCGGGTCGCTGACCCCGGGGGTTCCGGCGTCGGTGCAGAGGGCCAGGCGCCCTCCCGCCTGGAGGCGCTCCACCAGGGCGGGGATTCGGCGCTGCTCGTCGAAGGCGGGCAGGGAGAAGATCGGCCGCTCGATGCTCAGATGGCGCAGCAGCGCCCGGGTGCGGCGGCTGTCCTCGGCGATGACGGCGTCGCATTCCCTGAGGCTGCGCTCAGCCCGAGGGCTCAGGTCCTCGAGGTTGCCGATCGGGGTGGCGATCACGCTGAGCTCACCCGGCGCCGCCGGCTGGGTCGCTGCGGGCCCACCCGCCGGCCTCGACGTCGGCATCGGACCTCGAGGCACGTGCGGCTCAGCGCCCCCAGTCGCGCGGGTAGCGGAAGTCGCGGTCGATGGTCCGGTTGGACAGCTTGGCGATGAGCGGCAGCCGTCGCTTGTACTGGCTGTCGCGCACCCGTCGCGCCACCCGGTCGATCAGCTCGTGGCCGAAGCCGAGAGCGCGGAGCTCGGCGCGGGTCCTGCGCTCGTCCACCATGTGGAAGAGGAGCAGGTCGACGGTCGCGTAGCGAAAACCCAGTTCGTCCTCATCGGATTGCCCCTCCCAGAGATCGGCGGACGGCGCCTTGGTGAGCACCGCGTCGGGCAGCTCCAGGCAGCGGGCGAGAGCGAACACCTGGGTCTTGTAGAGATCGCCGAGCGGGTTCAGGGCGTAGGCCATGTCGCCATGGATGGTGCTGTACCCGAGCAGCAGCTCGGTCTTGTTGGAGGTCCCGACCACCAGCGCGCCCCGCGCCCAGGAGAGGTCGTAGAGGATGGACATCCGCTCCCGGGCCATCTTGTTGCCGCGGCGGTTGCGGTCGGCATCAGGAAATCGTTCGAAATAGGCGTCGATCTGAGCAGAGATGTCGACCACCAGGGGCTCGGTGCCAAGCCGCCCCGCCACCAGCCGGGCGTCACGCTCCGAGGCGGGGCTGCTCGCTCGGTAGGGCATGATGACGGCGAGCACGTTGCTCGGCCCCAGGGCGCGGCAGCAGAGGGCCAGGGTGAGCGCGGAGTTGATGCCTCCCGAGAGCCCGACCACCGCCCTCTCGAAGCCAACCTTGCGCACCTCCTCACCGACGAATGCGGTGAGGATCTCGGTGACCAGCCCGCAGTCGATGCCGAGGGCCTCCGCAGAGAGGGTCGGAAGTGCCTGGCCGTCGCTCGGATTCACTCTCGTTCCCGGCGACGCAGCCTCCGGAACTTGGCGTCGACGACGTCATGGCGCTCGTCGCGCAGCATCGGGTTGGCGATCCTTGCTCGGCGCAGCGCCGCCCGCTGCAGGCGGTGCACCGGCATGGCCTGCTCCCTCCCCGCCGGCTCGCCGTCGATCTCCCCCTGCGGGTCCACCACCCGGGAGCCGCCCCAGAAGTTGACCCCATCCTCGTAACCCACCCGGTTGCAGTAGACGAGGAAGGTGGTGAAGAGCTGGGCGTAGGTCCTGGTCATGACGTCGTAGCTCCGAGCGGTGCCGAGCTCCGAGCCGCGGCCGACCCCGCGCCCCGGCGAGGCCGAGGGGCAGACCAGGATGTCCACGCCATCGCGGGCCAGCAGCCAGGCCGAGCTTGGATGCCACATGTCCTCGCAGATGAGGATGCCGATGCGCCAGGGCGGGCGCCCGGGGCCTGATCCCAGCGGGGCTGGGAAGGCTCGGAAGCGGTCTCCCCCGGCGAGATAGCGGGCCTCGTCGAAGAGCCCGTAGGTGGGCAGGTACACCTTGCGGTGCACGTGCGCAACCCGCCCGCCGGAGAGGTAGAGGGCGGCGTTGTAGAGGCGGTGGTCGTCGCTCTCCAGGATGCAGCCGACCAGGCCGTCGACGCTCTGGCAGGCGACGGCCAGGGCGTTGAGCTCCTCGCTGTCCAGCCGCAGTGCGGTGTCGGTCACCAGGTCCTTGAGGAAGTAGCCGGTGAGCGAGAGCTCAGGGAAGACCACCAGACCCGCGCCGCCCGCCGCCGCGGCGCCGATCAGCTCCAGGTGCCGGTCGACGTTGGCCCGCACGTCGCCGAGCCGGGGGGCGATCTGAGCCAGGGCCACCACAACCTCGTCGCCGCCCCCGGAGGCCTCGACAGCGACCGGCTCGCCGAGCGGAGAGGCGCTGCCCGGGCTCGAGGCGGCGCGATGTTCGGTCAGCATGAGCCGGATTCTCCCGCATCACCTCGGCCGGCGGCGGCCGGCGTCACGAAACCGCGGCGGCCCCACCGGTGGCGATGAACTCGGCGACCCGCGCTCCGACCGCGGCTGAGCTCTCGCGCATGATGGCCGCGGAGGCAGGGCCTCCAGGAAGCGGCGCGCGTACTCGCGGTTGGTCAGCCTCGAGTCGGCGATCACCACCACCCCGCGATCGGTGGTGGAGCGGATTAGCCGGCCGAATCCCTGACGCAGCCGGATCACCGCCTCGGGCAGGACATAGCCGCCGAAGGGGTCGGCCATGCCCTCGGTGCGGGCCCGGACCAGGGGGTCGGTGGGGACTGCGAAGGGCAGCTTGGCGATCACCACGCACTGGAGGGCGTCGCCGGGGACGTCGATACCCTCCCAGAACGTGGAGGTGCCAAGCAGCAGAGTTCGAGGGCTCTGCAGGAAGGAGGCGAGCAGCTGGCGGCGGGTGCCGTCGATGCCCTGGCCCACCACCGCCACCTGGGCGGCGGCCAGGCGCCGGGAGACAAGGTCGCGGATCCGCCGCAGCGACGAGTAGCTGGTGAACAGGCCGAGCGTGCGGCCCTCGAGGCGACGGGCGATATCACCGGTCATGGCGGCGAGCGCCGGTTCGTAGCCCGGATCGTCGTAGGGCGGGATGTCGGTCACCAGGACGCAGAGCGACTGGGCGAGGAAGTCGTAGGGCGACCCGACGGTCAGCTCCTCGGTGCGCGAGCGCAGCCCGAGGCGCTCGCGGATGAACCCGAAGTCCCCGGCCACCGCCAGGGTTGCGGAGGTCAGCACGGTGGTCCGGCACCGGTCGAGCAGCTCCGAGCCCAGGCTCTCCCCCACCGCCACCGGGGCGTCGTGCAGCTCCGCCTGCTCGGCACGCAGCTCGAGCCAGGCGACGTGGCCCGGGCGCGGCCGGAGCAGCACCTCCTCGACCCCGTCGGCGGAGGCCTCCAACGCCGACGCGGCCAGGCGCAGCTCCTCCAGGGCGTTGGCGGGCTGGGGGAAGAGGTCGGATTGGAGCGCGGTGACCGGATCGGCTGCACGCACCCGGTCGGCGATCCGTCGCAAGGTGAGGGCGGCATGCTGGGCCGCCGCGAGCAGACCCTGGAATCTCGGCTCCTGGCGCAGCTCATCGGTCAGGCTGAGCGTCCCACTCGGCGCCCCCTCGCCGCCGCCCAAGTGGTGGGTGAGCATTCCCTTGGCCTCTCCGAAGAGCCTGCGGACAGCGGCCCGGCACGCCTCCAGGCCGTCGGCGAGCTGGGGGTCGATGACCCCCGGCAGCCGGTCGAGGGTGATCGAGACGTCGCCGGCACGCAGCCGGTGGCCGCTCGCCCGGGTGGCCGACTCCTCGAGATGGTGGGCCTCGTCCACCACCAGAGCCTCATGCACACCGAGCAGGCTGCCGGCGCCGGTGGCGTCGCTCAGAAGCAGGGCGTGATTGGTCACCACCAGCTCGGCGGCGGCGGCGGCGCGGCGCGCCCATACCATGTGACAGGCGGCGTTGTTCCAGTTGGCGCAGGCGCTGCCCAGGCAGTCGTTGGTGGTGGATTCCACCTGCCGCCAGAGCTCCCGCTCGGCAGATCCGAGGCGGAGCTCGCCGCGATCGCCGGTCGAGGTCAGGTCGAGCCAGCGCAGCAGCTTGAGCTTGAACCGGATGGCGTCGAGGTCGGGCCGATGCGGTCCGACGTCGCTCTGGCGCAGGTAGCGCCGGAAGCGGCGCAGGCTGATGTAGTGGCTGCGGCCCTTGAGGATGGCCCAGCCCAGCGGTCGGGGCAGCAGGGGTTGGAGCGTCGGCAGGTCGTGGTGGGCGATCTGCTCCTGAAGGGTGATGGTGTGGGTGGCGACCACCGCCCGTCCGCCGTCTCGCTCCACCCAGAGCGCCAGCGGGGCCAGGTAGCCCAGGGTCTTGCCGACCCCAGTGCCGGCCTCGACCAGCAGTCGCCCACCCCGCTCCAGGGTCTGGGCGACCGCCCGGGCCATCTGCGCCTGGGCTTCGCGGTACTCGTATCCCGGACGCTCGGCGAGCCGCCCGCTCGGACCGATCAGGGCCACCGCGGCGTCAGCCAGGCCGAGCGAGAGCAGGGCCTGCCCACTGGCGCCGTCTCGGGCTGCGGCGCCGTCCGCCGGCTGCACCTCGGGTGGCTCTGGGGCAGGGCGGGGGGCGGTTTGGGGTGGCGACGGGCTCGCCGAGCCGGCCGGCGCGAACCGCGCCGCCGTTTCCGCGAGGGCGAAGAAGCGGGCCAGCGGGGTCGGGGCCTGGCCGGCGACCCGCAACATCTCGGCGAGGGTCTCGGCGCGGACCTGGGCCGCGGCGTCGAGCAGGGCGCGGAGCAGCAGGCCGGTCGCCTCGGCGTCGCTCAGCGCGCGATGCGGGCGCTCGTGGGGAAGCCCGAGCAGGCGGCACAGAGCCCCGAGGTTGTGGCTCTCGGCGAGCGGGAGCAGGATCCGAGCCAGCTCCAGGGTGTCGACGGCGGTCCGGTGGGCGAACGCCTCCGGCACCAGCTGGGCGCAGAAGGCGAGATCGAAGCCGGCGCCGTGACCCACCAGCTCCGCGCCGGCGCAGAAGTCGGCGAGCTGGGCGAGGGCCTCCACCGCGGAGGGCTGGCCGGCAAGGTCGGCATCGCTGATCCCGGTCAGCCGCTGCACCGGGAGCGGCACCGGGACGCCCGGATCGACGAGCAGCTCCATCCGCCGGGGTGCCCCGCCGTCGAGGTCGAAGCGGACCGCACCCACCTCGATGACCCGATCGGTCTTGGGGGAGAGCCCGGTCGTCTCCAGGTCGAGGGCGACGAACTCGTCCACGCTCAGGCGGCCGGCGGGGGTGCCGCCGCGAAGTCGGCGCGGCCGTCGAAGATCCCTCGGCGCCCCGGGAAGCAGCTCGGCGATCCGCAGCATCAGCAGGTCGGCGACATCTTGGTTGGAGAGGCGGCGTCCGGACTGGTCCGCGGAGGGGACGGGGGCCGCCCGCCCCACCCGGAGGTGCACCGGTACTCGCCGCGGCCACCGGGCGCCCCGGGCCAGTGCCTGCTCGGTGCCCCAGACCGCGACCGGGAGCACCGGGACCCGGGCGGCGCGGGCCAGGAAGCCGGCGCCCGGCTGGGGGCGCTGGAGGCGGCCGTCGGGGCTTCGGTGCCCCTCGGGGTAGACGACCACGGCATGGCCCCCACCGATCAGGTTCAGTGCCTGACGCAGAGCGGCCCTATCCGCCGTCCCCCGAACCACCGGGAAGCCGTGGTAGCCGACGATGAAGAAGCGGACAAGGGGGTTGTGAAAGTACTCGCTCTTGGCCATGAAATACACATCGCCGCGAGGGAGGTAGGCGCCCAGGAACGGTGGATCGACGGTACCCACATGGTTGCTCACGATCAGCAGCCCACCGTGGCGGGGAACGTTCTCGATGCCCGCCACGTCAACCAGGTCGCCGAGCACCAGGCTGCAGACCAGGCGCATCAGGGCGGGCATCCAGAGATAGTTGAGGTCGAGCCCGGCGGGACGGGCGTGCGGTCGGGGGGGCGGCCCCAGGGTGGGGCGGCGCTCACCGGGGGGCTCCATCGCTGGTCGAGGCGGGGACCAGGCCCGCGGCATGGCACAGCTCCATCGCCATCTGGACCATCTCGTCGATGCCAACCCTGCCGGTGTCGATGATCACCGCGTCCGCCGCGGGAGCCATCGACGGGGCATCGCCCAGGTCGCGGCGGGCGATCTCGGCGTCCAGGGCGCGAACGTCGAGGCTGGAGCCACGCTCGGCCAGCTCCCGGCTCCGCCGCGCGACCCTGAGCGACTTGCTGGCCTGTAGGTACAGCTTGACGAGCGCGTTCGGGAAGACCACCGTGCCGCAGTCGCGTCCGACCGCGACCGCACCCCGCGAGGCCTTCTCCCGCTGCAGCGGGAGAAGGTGATGGCGCACCTCGGGAATCTGGCTGACCCGGGAGAGGAGCAGGGCGTGGCTGGGATCGCGGATCAGATCCCGAGGTCCTCGCCGTCCAGCCGCACCTGCCAGCCGGTCTCGTTCGGCTCGGTGTTGATCTCGATCGAGGAGTGCCGGGCGAGATCGACTATGGCCTCGCGATCGTCGGGGCTGACCCCGGCTCGCACCGCGGCCGCGGTCACCGCACGGTAGAAGAGGCCGGTGTCGATGAGCGGGAGGCCGAGGGCGACCGCCAGCCGGCGTCCCAGGGTGGTCTTGCCGCTGCCTGCGGGCCCGTCCACCGTCACCACCGGTGCGCCGCTCACGGGTCCTCCATGCCCACGCTGGCGCGCAGCGCGTGCAGCTCCTCGGGGTTGAGCCGCCGCCATCGTCCCTCGTCCAGATCGCCGAGCCGGAGTGGTCCCAGCGAGACCCGGAGCAGGTCGACCACCTCCAGACCGACGGCGGCAGCGAGCCGGCGGACCTCACGCTTGCGCCCCTCCCCCATCTCCACCTCGACCACCGAGCCGTCGCCGCCCCGGTGGATGCGCGCGCTGACGGCCTGGGCCGGACCGTCCCCCAGATCGACCCCCTCGACCATCCGGCGCAGGTCGGAGCCGGCCGCGGGGCGGGCCAGGGTCAGCCGGTAGCGCTTGGTCACCCCGTAGCGGGGGTGGGTGAGGCGGTGGGCCAGATCCCCGTCGGAGCTGATCAGGAGCAGCCCGCGGCTGTCGCTGTCGAGGCGCCCGACCGGCACCATCCCCGGCGCGCCGTGTGTCGCCGGCGCGGCCGACCGGCTCGCTCCTCTGGCGCCGCGCTCGGCCCGCGACGGGACCAGCAGATCCATCACCGTCGGTCGGCCGTGGCTGTCGCGCACCGTCGTGACCACCCCAGCCGGCTTGTTGAGCATCACCGTCTCGGCCCGGGCCACCGCCACCACCAGCTCCCCGTCGACCTCGATGCGATCGCGCTCCGGATCGACCGATGTTCCGATGCCCGCGGTGTTGCCATTGACCCGCACCCTCCCGGCCCCGACCAGCAGGTCGGCGCCGCGCCGCGAGGCCACCCCCCGGCGGGCCAGGAACCGGTTGATCCGGGTTGCGGTCACGTCGGCCTCGGCTGGCGCCCGGAGATGGCCTCCCCCATCGCCTGACCGACCCCGGTGACCGCGCGCCGATCACCGTCCTCCTCCTCCTCCTCCTCCTCCCGGCCGTCGCCGGCGGCGCCGATCAGGGCCTCGGCCCACGCCCGCTCCTGGTCGTCAGGCAGGGTCGTCCCATCGGGGAGGGCGGGAAGCTGGTCGATGCGCTCCAGACCGACGAGCTGGAGGAAGCGCAGGGTGGTGGCGAACAGCCGGGGCTGGCCGGGGACTCTCCGCCCTGCCCACCTCGGCGATCAGGCCGCGCCGCTCCAGGCTGTCCAGCACCGCCTCGCAGTTGACCCCGCGGATTGACTCGATGCCCGCCCTGGTCACCGGCTGGCGGTAGGCCACGATGGCCAGGGTCTCGAGCGCGGGGCGGCTGAGGCGGGCGGGCCGCTCCGGGCTGAGGGCTCGCTGGGCCGCCCAGGCGACCTGGGGGCGAGTGACCAGCTGCACCTGATCGAGGTGGCGCTGGAGCATCAGTCCACGGTCGCGAAGCTGCGCGGCCAGGGCATCGCCGGCGAGAGCAACCGCCCTCGCCGGCCGGCCGAGGATGCTGCTTAACTCGGCGAGACTGACCGGTCGGTTGAGCACAAAGCAGACCGCCTCCACCGCCAGGGCGAGGTCTTCGGGCTCGGCATCATGGATCCAGACAGGCACTCGGGGACGGCCGACGTCGTCGCGCTCCAACTCAGCCTCGTCACCCTCCTCCTCATCTCCGAGCTGGGGAGATTCGTCCTCAGCCACCGGCGGACACCCGGATCGGCCCGAATGGCTCGGGCTGGTCGACGACGGCCCGCCCCCGCCTCAGCAGGTCGAGAAGCCCGAGGAAGCAGGCGACCGCCTCGAGTTCGGCTCTCGACCTCGACGAAGATCGCGTCGAAGTCCAGCGGTCCTCGAGCGAGGAGGCCCTCGAGCCATGCCGCCTTCTCCTCCGCCGAGAAGATCACCATCCCCACCGGGAGGGGAGCTCGATCCTGGAGCCGCTGGAGCACCTGGCGAAAGGCGGCTGCGAGGCGGTCGGGGGGGATCCTGAGCCGCTCCACCGGGAGCACGTCAGGCGAGACCAGGCTGAGGAAGCTCCGCTCCCCGGTCTCGGCCGGCTCCAGCAGCAGCGCCTCCATGGCTGCCCGGAACAGCCGGTACTCGGCGAGCCGGCGCCCCGCCGCGCTCTCGTCGACCTGTTCCTCGACATCGTCCGGCTGGGCCTCGCTCTCCGTGACCCTGGCTGCCTTCATGGCGAGGAGCCGGGACAGCAACCCGAGAGCCTCGGCCGCCTCACGCAGGTCCGCGCCGGGCTCATGGCCGGCGAGCTGGCGGCTCACCTGTGAGGTCACCTGGGCGACGGGAAGCTGACGCAGATCGAGGTCACCCCGTTGGGCTGCGAGCACCAGCTCCTCGAGGGTGCCGCTGAACTCCCCCACTTGGAGGGTGAACCGCTCGGAGGTGGTGGCGCCCAGGTCACGCGGGCGGGTCTCGTTCACCCGCCCCATGGTACGTTGCTGCTGGTCGGGGATCCGCGCCGGGCTGGTGGGCGTCGATGACACATGCACCGGTTCAGCCGGCGCGGCGCCGGGCGGCAGGATCTCCTTCCGCCAGCAGCTCGGCGGCGCGGGTCAGGGCGGCGGCGGTGGTGCGTCCCGACATCATCCTGGCCACCTCGCTCACCCTCTGGTCAGCCTCGACCCGGTCCACGCGGCTCACCGATCCCGCAGCCTGGTCGCGGCGCGAGACCAGCAGGTGCCAGTCCGCCCTCGCGGCGATCTCGGGGCGGTGGGTCACCGCCAGCACCTGCCGTCCCCGGCCGATCTCGGCGAGCAAATCGCCGACCCGGGCGGCGGTCTCACCACCCACGCCGGTGTCCACCTCGTCGAGGACCAGGAGCGGCTGGCCATCGCTCGCTCCCGCGGCGGCCAGGGCCAGGGCTAGGCGGCTGAGCTCCCCGCCGGACGGCCCTTCGTCGAGCGGCAGGGGGACCCCGTTTCGGCTGGAGGAGAAGCGGAACTCAACCTGGTCGACGCCGTCGCCATCGCACCGCATCGGGCCGGCGCCGAGGTCGAGCCCGGACGTGTCCGCCACCATGCCCAGGGTGATCCGGAACCGGGCTTGGGGCAGCTCCAGGACAGCGAGCCTGCTTTCCACCGCCTGCTCCAACCACCGGGCGGCCTCCTGGCGAGCGGTGCTCAGCTTCCCGGCCCGGGCGGTGGCCTGCGCCCGGGCCCGCCCCGCCTGAGCCTCGAGCCAGGTGAGGTCCGGCATCCCCGGGCGGCGTCGCGCAGGCGCAGCGCGTCGTCCAACGCTGTCAGCGCCTCGCCGATCGACCCATGGCGGCGGCGAACTCGGGCCAGCTCATGGAGACGCTCCTCCACCGCCTCGAGCCGCCGTGGGTCGACCTCCATCCGGCCGGCGAGCCGGCGAGCCGCGATGCCGAGGTCGCGAAGCCGGGCCGCGACCGCAGCCGCCTCGGCGCCCAGCTCGGCCAGCTCGCCATCCACTCCGCGCAGGGCCTCCAGCTCGAGCAGCGCTCGCTCGACCTGGTCGGCGGCGCCCTGCTCGTCGGCGCTGACCGCCTCGGCGAGCAGAGTCGCGGCTCCGGTGATCTCGGCGGCGCCGCGCAGCCGCATCCGCTCACGACCCAGCTCCTCCTCCTCCCCGTCGCGCAGCCGGAGCGGCTCCAGCGCGTCGATCAGCTCCTCCGCCTCGGCCAGCTCGGCCGAGCTGCGGTGGGTGGCGGCCCTGGCCTCGGCCAGCGCCGCCTCGGCGGAGCGCCAGGTGGCATACGCGTCCGCCATCTCCCTCCCCGGCTGGGTGACCGGGCTCCCGCCGGCGTCATCGAGAGCCCTCCGCTGCCAGCCCCGCCGCAGCATGCGATGGCTCGCGCCCTGAGCGGTCACCTCGGCGAGCTGGTCGCCAAGATCGCGGAGGGTCGCCTGGGAGACCAGCGAGGCGTTGACCCGGCAGGAGGTGCGCCCCGAGCCGCCCGCCTCGCGGGTGAGGGTCAGCAGGTCCTCGACCCGGATCCCCAGGTCATCGAGGATCTGGTGGCTCTGCGGGTCCGGCTCGAAGACCGCGCTCACCGAGGTGCCCTCGCCCACCGCGTCCCCCTCCACCCGCGGCCGCCGAGGACCCAGCGGAGGGCGGAGATGCACAGCGACTTCCCGCTTCCGGTCTCGCCGCTCAGGGCCCCGAAGAGCCGGCGCACTCCAGCCGGGCATCCCGGATCAGCCCGAGCCCGCGGATGCGGAGCTCGAGGAGGCGGCTCACCCCTGCGACCCCGAGGGGGGCTGGGGCTGGTTGGCACCCCCGCCGCCCGCTTCCCCCTCCGACGAGGAGCGTTCGAGCTCCATCGGCTTGAGCGGCATGCCGAAACGCAGCTTGTCGCGCAGCTGGCGCAGGAAGGACGGAGAGCCGTCGTGACGGACGACGCAGAGCTCCGGTCCGGGGGCGATCCTCACCCGGCCGCCGTCTCCGAGCTCGGCCAGCTGCTGGCCGTCCGCCGCGGCCGAAACCCGGCCGTGCTCGACGGTGATCTCGACCACCGTCATCTCGGGTAGGACGATGGGCCGGGTGATCACCGCATGGGGGGCAAGCGGAACGACCACGATCGCGTGCACCCTGGGATCGATGGGTGGCCCGCCGGCGCTCAGGGCGTAGCCGGTCGCCCCGGTCGCCGTGGCGACGACGACGCCGTCGGCATCAAACGCCCCGAGCAGCTCGAAGTCAGCCTCCACACGCAGCCGCACCACCGCCACCTCGCGGGACTTGATCGCGATGTCGTTGAGGGCGAGCATCGGGCCGGGCGCCGCGGCGGCCGCGGATCCGGCGCCGCCCCGTGCCGCACCGGGGAGCCGCTCGCCCATCTCCACGATCTCGGCGCTCAACATGCTGCGCCGCTCGCACCGGGTCCGCCCCTCGGCGAACGCCGCGATCACCGCGGGAAGGTCCTCGAGGTCCAGGTCGGTGAGAAAGCCGAGCCGTCCGCGGTTCACGCCCAGCACCGGGATGTCCCGAGGGGCGGCGAGCCGAGCGCCGAAGAGGAAGGTGCCGTCGCCGCCGACGGTCACCAGCAGCTCGGTGCCGTCCGCGTGGGCGGCCACATCCTCGTGGGGCCGCAATACCGTCGTCCAGGTCCGATAGCCGCAGCGGGAAGCCGCGGCCAGCGCGGCGGCGATGGCGCCGTCGCCCTCGCCGGGGTGGAGCAGGAACCCGATCGCCCCCCGGGTCACGGCCGTGCCTCGCCCGTCGTCGGCACATCGGTGTCGCGCCCGGCGGCGTCCAGGCCGTCCGGATCAAGGAGGCGAGCAGAGGAGGGAGGGAGCGCACTGACGTGCGTGATCGAAGGAGCAGGGGAGCCGACGCCGAGCCGGGCGGAAACGGGCGCCGCCGGCAGCCGGAGGTGGAAGAGCAGCTCCTGGTTGCCCTTGGTCCCCTTGAGCGGAGCCGGGATCGGCCCGCCCAGGACCGATGCCTGCAGCTGGGATCCACACCACTCGAGGAAGCTGCGGGCCCCCGCCTCGGCCGCCGCCTGGTCGCGGACGATCCCGCCCCGGCCCACCGCCTCGCGCCCCAGCTCAAACTGCGGTTTGAACAGCCCCACCACCTCCAACCCAGGGCTCAACCGGGCCAGCGCTGGAAGGACCAGGCGCAGGGAGATGAAGGAGAGGTCGAGCGTCGCCAGGCTGGGCCGGGGACCGGGGACGGATTCGAGGTGGCGAAGATTGGTCCGGTCGAGCACCGTCACCCGCGGGTCGACGGCGACCCGGGGCAGGAGCTGGCCGTGGCCCACGTCCACCGCATACACCCGGGCCGCACCCCGCGAGAGCAGCACGTCGGTGAAGCCTCCTGTCGAGGCTCCCGCATCGAGGCAGACCCGGTCCCGGCAGTTGACCTGGAAGCTGTCCAGGGCCGCCACCAGCTTCTCCCCCGCCCGGCTGGCCCAGGGACTCGCCGGACCGATCACCCGCAGCTCCGCGTCCGCGCCAACCCGCAGGGCGGCGCTGGCCGCCGTCCGGCCGCCGACCTCGACGAGCCCGGCGGCGATCATGGCCTGGGCCCGCTCCCGGGAAGGCGCCAGCCCGCCCTCCACCATGGCCACGTCCAGCCGCTGTGCCATCAGAAAGGAATGTCGTCGGAGTCGACTGGCTCCACCGCCCGGGCGCGCGGGAGTGGCACCGCCGGGGCGGCCAGCTCCATCGCCGCTTGGCGGTCGACCTCGGCGGCCTCGAAGGGCTTCTCCGCCATCCGCCCGCCGGCACCGACCACCAGCTGGCTGACCTTCTGCTCGGTGCGGTCGAGCAGCGCGGCGCAGTGCTGGGCCAGGCGGGCACCGCGCTCGTAGGCGGCGATCGCCTCGTCGAGGGCGACCGCTCCGCGCTCCAACCTCTCGATGATCTGGTCGAGCTCGGCGATGGCTCGCTCGTAGCTGAGGCTCTCGATGTCGCCAGCCTGCATCTCGTCTCCTGCGCGCGTGTCCAAGCCTGCCCCCCTCATCCTGCCGGAGGCCCGGCGGCCCCGGTATCGTACATCCGTTCGCCACCGGCTGTCGATCCCTCGACGGTGCTGAGCAGCGCGCCTCGGGCCAGCACGGTGCGAAGCCGCTGGCCCACCTGCGCGGAGGCCGACTCGGTCAGCATTCTGCCCGTCGTCTCGTCCAGGGTGATCGAATACCCCCGCTCCAGGACCCGCAGCGGCGACAGCGCCTCGAGGTTCGAGACCCGGGCTCGGATCTGCTCACGGCGACGCTGCAGCCCCACCGCGGTGACGTCGGCGAGGCGCCGGCACTGGCCGCCGAGGCGCTGCCGCTCCAGGGCCATCCGTTGCGCCGGGGAGCCCATCTGCAGCCGGGCGGCGGCCTGGTCGAGCTCGCGGCGTTTGACCGACAGCGCCGCCAGCAGCCCCGAGCGCAGCCGGGCGGCGCGGGCGTCCAGCTCCTGGCGGTGGCTGGGCAGGCGGCGCAGTGGCGACGCATGCTCCAGCCGGATCCGCTGCCGCTCCAGGGAGCTGCGGGTTCTGTCCAACCCCTGGGAGACCGCGCTGTCGAGACGGGCACGGCGTCCGGTCAGCTCGGAGCGCAGGCGCCGGCAGTCGGGGGCGACCAGCTCCGCCGCCGCCGACGGGGTTGCCGCGCGCCGGTCGGCGGCCAGGTCGGCGATGGTGGTGTCGGTCTCGTGGCCGATGCCGGTGACCACGGGCAGACGGCCCGCCCGGATGGCCCGCGCCAACCGCTCGTCGTTGAAGGCCATCAGGTCCTCCAGGGATCCCGCCGCCCCGGACCAGGAGCACGACCTGGGCACCGCCGACCGACTGGGCCCGCTCCAGGGCCAGGATCAGGGTGTCCACCGCTCCCTCTCCCTGCACGGTGGCCGGGGAGAGGACAACCTCGACGCACGGGGCCCGCCGCCGAGCCATGGTCAGCACGTCGCGGAGCGCCGCTGGTGCGGGAGGTGACCACCACCACTCGCCGGGGCAGGAGCGGGACGGGCCGCTTGCGGGGAGTCGTCGAACAGCCCCTCGGCGGCGAGCGCCTTGCGGCGCTGCTCCACCGCCAGGGCCAGGGCGCCGACCCCGGACGGCTCGAGGCTGTCGACGTAGAGCTGGTAGCGCCCCTGGGCGTCATAGACCTCCACATGGCCGTGGACGATCACGGTCATCCCGTTGTCGGGGCGGAAGGGGATCCGGGCCCGCTGCAGGCGCCAGACCACGCAGTTGAGCGACGCCCCGGCGTCCTTCAGGGTGAAGTACAGGTGTCCCGACGCGGGCATCGACAGGTTGCTGATTTCCCCCTCGACGAGCACGTCCTCCAGCTCCGGGCAGTCGGCGATCACGCCGCGGATGATCCCGGTCAGCTCGGCGACGGTGAGCGCCCGGCGGGCGCTCACCTGGCGGTCCAGTTTGGCGGCGGTGGCGTCATACGAACATATGATCGCTGACGAAGGGCTGTCACTGCGAGCCCCCGGGGTCTGTCACCTCACACCCGCTCGCGGGCGATCCGGCCCAGCACTCCGTTGACCAGCGGCACCGCCTCGTCTCCGGCGTAGCTTCGGGCCAGCTCGAGGGATTCGTCGATGCTCACCGCCATCGGCGTCTCCGGCTCGAAGAGGATCTCGTAGGTGCCCAACCGGAGAACGGCTCGCTCCACCTTGCCGAAGTCGACCAGGTCCCAGTGCAGGCTGGCATCGGCGATCGCGGCATCCACCAGGTCGATCCGCGCCAGCGTGCCGGTGACGAGCTGGCGGGCGAATTCGACCATGTCGTCCCCCGCCTGCATCTCCTCAGCCTGGTAGGCCAGCACTGTCCGATCGTCCTTGCCCGTCCCCTCCAGCTCGAAGAGCACCCGGAGCGCCAGCTCCCGCCCCCGCCGCCGCCTCCCGCCGGAACGGCTCATCAGGCGAAGACCACCTCGCTGATGTGGACGTCGATGTTGCGCACCTCGAGCCCCAGCATCCGCTCCACCGCATCGGCGACCCGGCGCTGGATCTCGGCACCGACTTCGGGGCGCGGAGTGACCGGCGAGCAGGACCACGTGGAGGTCGATGTCGAGGGTGGAGCCGTCGCGGAGCTCCACCCGGGCGCCCCGGTGGGCCGAGGAGCGGCGCAGCACCCGCCCCAACGACTGGCCGGCGGCCTGGTACATGGCGTGCACGCCGGGGACCTGGAGCACGGTGAGGACCGCAATCCAGGCCACCACTTCGTTGGCCACTCGGGTGACCCCCAGAGGCCGGCGGCTGTCGGCGCCCGGCTCCATCAGGCGCGCTCGATGTAGCGGCCGCTGCGCGTGTCCACCCGGATGCGGTCGCCCTGGTTGACGAAGAGGGGCACGTCGACCACCGCACCGGTCTCGAGGGTTGCCGGCTTGCTCGCCGCATTGGCGGTGTCGCCTTTGAAACCGGGCTCGGTCTCCACCACCTCGAGCTCGGCGGCGATGGGCAGCTCGACCCCCAGGATCCGCCCGTCGTAGCTGAGCAGGGTGAGGGTGTCGTTCTCCTTGAGCCAGCGGGCGCCGTCACCCACTTGGTCGGGGCCCAGCGGGGTCTGCTCGTAGGTGGTCGTGTCCATGACCACGAAGCTGTCCCCGTCGCGGTACAGGTACTGCACCTCAGAGCGCTCGATCCGGGCGCGGCCGAACTTCTCCTCGGGGCGGAAGGTCTCCTCGGTCACCGCTCCGGTGGTGAGGTTCTTGAGCTTGGTGCGCACGATCGCGGTGCCCCGGCCCAGCTTGACGTGGGCGAACTCCAGGACCTGGAGAAGGTCGCCGCCGCGCTCCACCGTGTTCCCGGGACGGAGCTCTCCTGCATTGATCATTGATTCAATTCTCTCCTCTCAGGGCCCGCGCCGCGGCCTCCAGGCCGACCATGTAGCTGGCGGGACCGAGACCCAGGATGACCGAATCGGCGGCCTCCGCGGTCAGCATGACCCTCCGGTACGGCTCTCGCGCAAAGGTGTTCGAGAGGTGGACCTCCACGACCGTCCCGGGAAAGGCGCGCAGGGCGTCGAGCAGGGCCACGCTGGTGTGGCTGAGAGCGCCGGGATTGATCACCACCGCGCCCGCCCGACCGGTCTCCTGCTCGAGCAGATCGATCAGCTCACCCTCGCCGTTGCGCTGCTCGCAGCGCAGCTCGACACCCAGCTCCGCCGCCCGTGCCGCCAGCTGCGCCTCGATCTCCGCCAGGCTGTGACCGCCGTAGATCTCCGGCTCGCGGCGGCCGAGGCTCGCCAGGTTGGGGCCGCTCAGCACCAGGATCCGGGTCATCCGCCGAGCACCTCGGTGATCGTCGCTCGGACCAGCTCCGCCGGTACCCGCTGGTCCACCCGGGGTTGGCCGCGCCGGGCGAGCAGGACCCAGCGCGGATCGCCGCCCACCGATTTTTTGTCGTGGCCGAGGCGGCGAAGCACCGCGTCGGGATCGATCGGCGGCAGCGGCTGGAGGCCGATGCGGTCGAGCAGCCGATCCTGCCACTCGAGGTCGCCGCGGGGCAGCCCCAGCATCTCGCTGGAGAGCCGGCCGGCCACCCGCATCCCCACGGCCACCGCCTCGCCGTGGGTCACCGGGCCATAGCCGGTCGCGGCCTCGATGGCGTGGGCCGCGGTGTGTCCGTAGTTGAGGATCGCCCGCAGCCCCAGCTCGTGGGGATCGCGACCCACCACCTCCGCCTTGATCGCGGCACAACGCTCGACGATCGCGGTGAGGGCGTGGACGTCACCGTCACGGGCCCTCTCCAGGCCACCGTCCAGCAGGCCGGGGGAGCTCGGTTTCCGCGATCATCGCGTACTTGGCGATCTCGGCCATCCCCGAGGCCATCTCCCGTGCCGGAACAGTGTCCAGGACGGTGGGGTCGGCGAGCACCGCGCGCGGCTGCCAGAAGGCCCCCGCCATGTTCTTGGAGGCGCGAAGGTTGACCCCGGTTTTGCCCCCGATCGCGCTGTCCACCATGGCCAGCAGGGTGGTGGGCACCACCACCCAGGCGATGCCCCGGCAGTAGGTCGCGGCGCTGAACCCGACCATGTCGCCGAGTGAGCCACCGCCCACCGCCACCAACGCGTCGCGGCGCCCCAGGCCCAGGGCGGCGAGACGCTCCAGCAGCCGTCCGGTCGAGACCCAGCTCTTCACCGGCTCCCCGGCGGTGAGGCTGATCACCGACACGGCGCGACCGGTCGCTGCCAGCCGGGCGGCGATGCGCCGGCCGAAGGGGGCGACATGGCGATCGGTGACCACTGCGACTCGCAGGGCGGATTGGGGCAGGTTCATCTCCAGGTGGTCGGCGGCGCCCTCCCCCACCACCACCGGGTAGGCTGCGGCGCCCAGCGGGACGCAGATCGCGTCCGCGACCAGGCTGATCGCGGTCACCGCCGCCTCCACCTGGGTGCGGGCGGTGTCGATGTGGAGGTGGGCCAGAGCATGCGGCCGGGCCCGCTGCCGGCGCAGGTCGGCAAGGCGAGCCGCCGGGTCGCCGCGCAGCAGGGGTCGCTCCGAGCCGCCCCGAAGGCGCTCCAAGAGCTCGGTGTCGGGAGCGTCCAGGGCCACCACCCAGGCGGCGTCGAGTAGGCGGCTGCGGGGGGCTTCCTCGCTGAACAGCCCGCCCCCGCAGGCGATCACCGCCGGCCGCCGGCGCTGCAGCAGCTCGTTGACCGCAGCCCATTCGAGCGCCCGGAAGGCCGCCTCGCCGTCGCGGTCGATGATCTCCGCCGGGCTGCGACCGGTGCTCTGCTCGATCATCGTGTCGGTGTCGGTCAGCTCCCATCCCAGCCGGTCGGCGAGGTTACGACCCAGGGTGCTCTTGCCGCTCCCGGGCAGCCCCACCAGGGCGATGGGGCGCGGGGCGGCGATGGCCGCGGTCCGGGCGGTCATCGGAGCCCCCGGGTGGACCGTTGGTAGGCGGTCAGGTTGCGGCGCATCTCAGCGAGCGAATCCCCCCCGCCTTCTCCACCGTGGCCGCCGCGATCACCCAGGCCAGCATCGCCTCGGCCACCACCGCGCCGGCCGGGACCACGCAGATGTCGCTGCGTTCGTAGTGGGCGTTGACCTCGTCTCCGGTCCTGGCATCGACGCTGCGCAGTGGGGAGAGAAGCGTCGAGATCGGCTTGAAGTGGACGGTGGCCCACACCGGCTCGCCGTCGGTGACCCCGCCGGTGAGACCGCCCTGGCGATTGGTCATGTGCCGGAAGCCGATCCCCGCCTGGAAGCGCGGCGAGTCGTGGACTTCCGAGCCTGGCGAGCGGGCGGCCAGCGCCGCGGCCCCGATCTCCACACCCTTGACCGAGTGGATGCTGCAGAGCGCCTGGGCGATGAGGCCGTCCAGCTTGCGGTCCCACTGCACGTAGCTGCCCAGGCCCGCCACCACCCCGGTGGCGGTGACCACGGCGCTGCCCCCCAGGGTGTCGCCGCGCTCTCGCGCCTCGTCGATGGCGGCAACCATCCGCGCCGATGCCTCGGGATCAGGGCAGCGGACCGGTGAGGCCTCGACCGCGGCGGGGTCGACGCTGTCCCGCCAATCGGTCGTCACCTCGCCGATGCGCTGGACCCACGACGAGACCCTGACCCCAAGCCTGGCGAGCAGTGCCATGGCCACCGCGCCGGCGGCGACCCGGGCCGCGGTCTCTCGGGCGCTGGCCCGCTCCAGCACGTCACGGGCGTCGTCGAGGCCGTATTTCAGCATCCCGGCCAGGTCGGCATGGCCAGGGCGGACTCGGGTCACCGCCTTGCGCTTGAATCCTGCGGCGGTGATCTGCATCGGCCCCTTCCAGTTCTCCCAGTCCCGGTTCCTCACCACCAGGGCGACTGGCGACCCGAGCGTCCGTCCCCCCCTCACGCCGCCCACGATGTCGGCGGCGTCCTGCTCGATCTGCTGGCGCTTGCCCCGTCCGTAACCGCCCTGGCGGCGGCGCAGGTGGGGGTCGATGTCGCGTCGCGCATCCAGCGGAAGACCCGCGGGGAGGCCGTCGACGATGACGGTCAGCTGGGGTCCGTGGGATTCACCCGCGCTGAGAAAGCGAAGCACTGGCCGGATTCTACGGGCCGCCGTCGCTCAGGCCCGGCTGGCTGGGATCCGCCGGTCGCCGTGGCTCCGGCCCGGGGCGCCCCGAGCCGGCGCGCTCAGACGCCCCCAGCGTCGTAGGCGGCGGGCGGCGAAGGGGGGTAGCTCCCCGGCGGCGGGCCCCCGGGCGCCAGCGGATAGCCCGCGCTGAGCTGGCGGTGATTCTCCACCGCCTGGAGGATCTCGGTGTAGAAGCGGTCGGGCCGGGGGATCAGGCGGAGGACCTCGACACCGTCGCGTCCCGCGGCGTCGATCTCCACCGACCCGGCGTGGATCAACCGCTGGGCGATGGGCTTGCGGACGACGATGTCCTGAACCCGGTCCAGGTTGATGGACTCGGTGATCCGCGAGATCACCCCGCTGCTCATCACTATCCGATGAGAGGTCAGCGTATAGGTGGTGAACCGCCAGCGCAGCACCCGGACCAAGAGCCAGAGGACCACCAGCACCGCGATGGCGGCCGTGGCGATCAGCTTGACGGTGGCGGTGTCGAAGCTCCCGACCCGGGCCGGGATCAGGTGGATGAGCACCGCGGGCACCCCGATGCAGAGGATGGCGACCACCGCGGCCGGCACCAGCACCGCGGGATGCTGGCGCTCGGTGGCAACGACGGTCTCGCCGGAGAGCAGCTGGGTGAGCATCGGTGACCGCCATCATCAGGCATCAGCGGCCGCTCCGTCGGTTGCGCCCGCTTCAGGTGATGGAAAAACCCTGGAACAGAACCAGCGCGGCGCCGGCGCACAGGAATGGTCCGTAGGGGATGGGATCTTTGAGGCTGCGCAGGCGGGTGACCAGGAGCAGGACCGCGGCCGCTCCTCCCAGGAGGATGGCGGCAACCACGGCGTCGAGGGCCTGGAGATGGTCGACGCCGTCGAAGCCGAGGCCGGTCACCGCGCCGATCAGGGCCCCGAGCTTGGCGTCGCCGAGCCCGATGCCGTGACGGGAGACGAGGTGCATGACCAGGAAGAATCCGCCGACCACGCCGGCCCCGATCAGCCCGCGCACGATCGAGAGCCCGGGGGTGACGGCGGCAAGCACCAGCGCGACGCCGATGGCCGGATAGGTGACCCTGTCGAGGATCAGACGGTGCTTGACGTCGAAGACGATGATGTGGACAAAGACGGCCACCCAGAGGAGGTCCTCGAGGGTCTGCCAGCTGGCCCCTGGACGTCCCGCGAAGAGGCTGAAGCCGAAGGCGCAGAGGACCGGGGCCAGACCCCACTCCAGCCAGGTCCAGCCGTAGCTCTCCGGCTTCCAGGCCGGGGCCTCGTCCGGCTCCTCGCCGCGGGCTCGCGCCTCGTCCGCCTGCTTGGCGACCTCCGCCTCGTATTCGACCCGCTCCTCGTCCTCCTCCTGCTGGAGGCGCTCCCACCGCTCCAGGAGCACGGAGAGCCCACCGGCGCCGAGCCCCACCGCGGCGCCGAACACCCCGGCTCCAACTGCGAGGGCCAGGTTCATGAGGCCAGTGCCGCGCGCAGTGCCTCACGAGCCGCGTGCCACGGGGGGTCGACCCCGGTCCAGCGCTGGAAGCTCAGCATCCCTTGGAAGAGAAGCATCTCGACCCCGTCGGTGGCCGGGAGCGCACGCTGGGTCGCGGCCGCCACCAGGTCCACCGGTTGGGGTTGGTAGCGCAGGTCGGCGACGATGCAGTGCTCGGGAAGCAGGTCGACAGCGAGGGGAAGGTCGGCGACCCTCGCCGAGGTGGCGTTGACCACCACGTCCGCCTGGCGGGCTGCCGCGGTCACCAGGTCGAGATCCGCCCAGGCGATGGCCTGGGCGTTCTCGGGCGAGACCCTCAGGCACAGGTCGGCGGCCTGCTCGGGCCTGCGGGCGACCACCGCGACGTGCTCGACGCGCATCCGGCACAGCGCCAGGACCACCGCGGCCGCGCCGCCGCCGGCTCCCAGCACCAGGGCCCGACCGCCCGCCCGGGGCACGAGACGGAGATAGCCCAGCGCCAGCTCGAAGCCACGAGCGTCGGTGTTCTCACCGACCAGCTCGCCGTTCTCGTGCACCAGGGTGTTCACCGCCCTGCAGACCGCGGCGTCCCCCTGCAACCGGTCGCAGGCGGCGGCGATGGCGCTCTTGTAGGGAACGGTGACGTTGCAGCCGCTCAGCTCGCCGTCGCGGAGGCGGTTGAGCAGCGCCGGCAGCCCGGTCGGCTCGACGTCGAGAAGCTCGTACTCTCCACCCAGCCGGCGCGCCTCCAGGGCCGCACGGTGCATCGCCGGCGAGGGCGAGTGATCGATCCCCGACCCGATCAGGCCGAGATGGAAGACGGCCTTCTGGGTGGAGCCGGTCGCGCTCTTCATGGAGAGGAGGGGCATTTGCCCAAATATTCTTGGACCTGCTTCTCGTGCTGCGCCTCGGTGACGGAATAGTAGGTGTGTCCGCACGCGTCGGTGACGTAATAGAGATAGGGGGTCGAGGCGGGGTGCTCGGCCGCCTTGATGGCGGCGCTGCCGGGATCATCGATCGGTGTCGGGGGAAGGCCGGAGTTCTGGTAGGTGTTGTACGGGGAGTCGGCGGCCTCGTCGGTGCTCGACATCACGTGCCCGACCTGATGGAGGCCGTACATCACCGTGGTGTCGAGCTGCAGGTCCATCCCGATGGCGAGCCGGTTGTCGATCACCGAGGCGACATCGGCGAAGTCCCCGGGCAGCACCTCGGCCTGGAGCAGCGATGCGATGACCAGGTCGGAGTAGGCGGCGCTGGGGTTCGCGGGAAGCAGCGGCGCCGCCTTGCTGGCAAAGTCATCGAGCTGCATCTGGACCAGCTGGGTGGCGGTCGCCCCGGCCGGGACCGTGTAGGTGTCGGGGTAGAGGAAGCCCTCGAGAGAGGTGTCGCCGGCCGGCCGGATGCTCAGGAAATGAGAGGCGTACCCGCCCTGACTTACCGCCGCGAGGTACTCGGAGCGGGTGATCTTCAGGCCGCTCGATCCGACCCGCTCGGCGATCTGCTCCACGGTGAGCCCTTCGGGAAGGGTGATGGAAGAGGGCGCATGATAGCTCGGCCCCTCGAGGACCGAGACCATCTCGGTGGCACCCATACCCGAGTCGACCAGGTAGCGGCCGGCACGCAGCTTGATCCCTCGGACCCGTGCGTAGGCAGCGAACCAGGTGGCACTGCGGATCAGCCCCTCGCTCTCCAGTTTCGAGGCCACGCTGTTGAGCGTCTCCCCCTGGGTGATCGTCACCACCTCCCCACCGCCCTGGGTGGAGGTGACCGGGGTGAGCTCGATGAAGCGAGCGTAGGCCAGGGTCGCCCCGGTCCCGCCGAGGAGCACAAGCAGGACGGCGATCAGGGCGAAGACGATTCCCAGGCGCCCCGCCCGGCGAGCTCGCGACGGTGGCCGTCCTCGTGGCGCCAGCCGGGCATTGGCGGCGCCCTCCGCTCGCCGGCTCACGGCTGCAATCCGTGATCGCGCTCGTCGCCGGCCGGTGGGAGCCCACCCCGGTCGGGGGCAGCCGGGGCGGTGTGCGCGTCGAGGTAGCTCTGCAGGATCAGGGTGGCGGCCACCGCGTCCACCCTGGTCCTGCGCTCGGCGCGCCGGACCCCGGCGGCGATCAGGGTCCGCTCCGCCAGGGCGGTGGTCAGCCGTTCATCCCAGAGGGCGACTTCGACACCGAGCCGCCGGGTGACCTCGGCGGCGAACCGGCGCGCCCCCTGGGCAGCCTCGCCCTCGCTGCCGTCCAGCCGCCGGGGCAGCCCGACCACCATCAGCGCGCAATCCCGCTCCACGCAGGCGCGGCTCAGCTCGGTCCAGAAGCCGGGGCGGTTTCGATCCAGGGTGCGCAGCGGAGTGGCGATGGTGCCGCTGGGATCGGCGGCGGCCACGCCAACCCTCCGGGCGCCCACATCGATGCCGATCGCGGCGCTCAACCCTACGTGGACGACGACGGCGCCGCGGGCGACGTAGTTCTCGATGATGGTGATGTTGGAGCTGAAGAACGGCATGAAGAAGAGGGTGAATGGGCTCTCGTGCACGGTCACGCTCTGGACATTGTCGACCTGCTGCTCGACGATCCCGGAGACGTCCCCGGGATTGTGCCCGGTCATCTGCCCCTTGAGCGAGCTGAGGTTGAGCTTGGCAGGCCGGTAGAAATCGGTCCCGGTCACCGAGAGAGCGATGGTCCCGTCCGACGCCGCCTGGGTGACCTGCATGCCGCTCAGAGTCAGCCCACTGGTGACCAGCGTATCGCCGTGGGGGAGGCCCTGCTGGCCACCCCCGGGGTTGGGATTCTCCAGGTCGGCGAGGACCACCTGGCGGACATCGGCCGGGCTGTAGACGCTCTCCTGGGCGCTGATGGTCACGGTCACCGTCTCCGCCGCCATCTGGGTTCCCGCGGCGACCGCGGTGACGTTGGGTGCCGGCGTGCAGGCGATGGTCTTGCCGCCCCCGGTCGGATCGAGGGCGGGCTGGTCCTGGCCGGCCTTCTGCTGGAGGGCGCTGTCCACCTGGGAGGTGAGCTGGCCGCAGATCTGGCTGACCTGGTTCTGCCAGCCCTGGATGTCGGTGGCGCTGGCCACCGTCTCGGTCGAGGCATTGACACCGCCCGAGGTCGCCTGAGGGTTGTCCACTTTGATCGAGCCAGGAGGGCAGCTGTGCAGCCCGCCATCGCAAGGATCATTCACCCATTGATCGATGGCGTGGGCCGCCACGTTCCCTGCCGATCCCGCAACAGTTGCCTGAACCGTGAAGGGAGGACTCTGAGCACGTCGGTGGGGTGCCGCTAGAGGATGTCCCGATGGTGACAGGCGTGTTCGTGTCCGCGAATATGAAGTTGCCGCTCGTCTCAAATTCCATCGGTGCGTTCGAGGTAGGCGTGATAGTGGCGCCGCATAGCGTCGAATCCGTCGTGGAGAGAACCACCTGGCCTGTGGCGGCGGCAGCAGCAATGGACTGCGAGCCGGTTGGGGTGGCTGGGAACTGCTCGGTGGCCGTGTCCGACACGACCTTGGTCTGGATGTAGTTGCTCTCGCTCGGGGTGGGAGCGCCGGTGCCCCCCTGGATGGTGGGGCTCACCGAGAGCGGCTGCTCGGCGACGGTGATGCTGACCGTCGCGGCCGGGGTGAGCACCAGGAAGAGGACGATGCCGACCAGCCCGATGCCGATGAGCATGAAGTAGAGGGGGGTGCGGGGCCGGCGTCGTGCCGGGACCCTGGAGGACGGGCCCGGTGCCCCACGTCCCACGCCCCGCCCCGGAGGCGCGGGCGGCGCCGCCGGAACCGCGGGCCGGGCCGGGGGCGGTGCCACCGCGGTGGCGGTCGCGCCACCCCCCCAGGCGGGCTGGTAGCCGTTGGCGTCTGAGCCGGGGCCTTCGGGGCCCCATGGCGGGCGGGCGGGGGCCGGCCCGCGCCCCGGCCAGGCGGGCGCCGGGCCTCCCTGGGCGATGGGGCCGCCGACCCCGGGCGCTGGCGATGGGGATCCGCCACCAGGTCGCTGGGGCACCCACTGCCCGGCGGCTGCCGGCGGGGGCCAGGGACTCGCCCCCAGCGCAGCCGAGCCGGTCAGCCCGCCGGGTCCGGCGGCACCCGGGCCCGGTCCCCCGGGCTGAGGCCCGACCCGGCGTGGCCCCAGCGGAACGTCACCCTCGTAGGCCGCCACCGAGCTGTAGGCGGTGAGCCCGGCTCCTCGCGCCTGCTCCTGAAGGCGGGGGTCGGGGCTGATCAGCACCACCTTCCCGCCCCGCTTGGCGGTGAGCTGGCGAAGCAGGCGGAGGTGCAGGGGCGTCTGGAAGCCGGTGGCCCCGGTGGGGACCACCAGAGCCACCTCGTCTCCCTCCTCCGCGCTCTGCAGCCTCCCGGCCAGGTCCGAGATGTCGTCGTCCTGGCCGGCATAGATAAGGCGCTTCATACTCTCATCGCCCTCATGACCCGTCGCATCAGGCCACCCAGGGGTTGGTCCGCGTCATCTTCCAGGGAGACCGCATGATACGCGAGCCCCATCGGAGTGACATCCTGACTGCCCACCAGAAGTCCGGTGGCATCGTGAATTCCCAGGACGTCGGCGGGGCCCAGGACCCGAATGGTGGGCTGCCGGCTCATCGGCAGGATCTCGGTCCAGTCGAGCGCCCGCAGCTGCTCGCTCACCTCGGGTAGGGCGGCGCCACCCCCGCCCAGGTAGATGGCCGGAGGCAGCGGATCCTTGCCGGCGAGCTCCTCCAGGGAGAGGGCGATGCCCTGAGCCAGGACCTCGGCGGTGGGCTCCAGGGTGCGATGGGCGACCGCGTCCTGCTCGGCGGGCAGCCGCCCCTCGGCGTGAGCCAGCTTGTAGCGCTCGGCCTCCTCCAGGCTCATGGTCATCTCGTTGGCCAGCCGCTTGGTGAACGAACGGCCCCCCAGCGCAAACATCCGGATCGCCTCGATTCCCTTGCGCACCACGGCGATGTCGGTGGTCCCCCCGCCCACGTCGACGAAGATCCCGCCGAACTCGTAGACATCCTCGGTGGCGCAGCCGCGGGTCAGCGCGTACGGCTCGGCGACGGTGGCCACCAGCTCGAGGTCCAGCTCCTGGGCGATGGTCTGCAGCGCCCCGATGTGGGTGAGGGGGGCGAAGGTGTTGAAGACGCTCACCTCCAGGACCTGGCCCTGGAAGTCGAGCGGGTTGGTGACCGCGTAGCCGTCGATGTGCACCGAGGTGATGCTGCTGTGCACCAGCCGGACGTGGACCTCGGCCACCCCCAGGTCGTGGGACATCTGGCGCACCGCCTCCTTCAGGGCGCGGCGCTGCACCGCCTGCAGGGCGGTGGCGATCTCCGCCTGGGTGATCCGGGCCTGGGGCTGGGGCCGGGGCATGGTCATGGTGGTGCTGAAGCCGCGCACCTGCTCTCCGGCGATGCCCATCACCGCCTGTCCGGGGATGGCGCCGCACATGTCCTCGGCCTCGGTGAGGGCCCGGTCGCAGTTGTCGATCACTCCCTGGATGTCGGCGACCGCTCCCGCCTGCATGTCGGAGAGGGACTGGCGCACCTTGCCCACCCCGATGACGATGCCCTTGCCGTCCTCGCGCTTCACCACCAGCGCCTTCACGAACTCGGTGCCGATGTCGATGACCGTGTAATGGGTGTGGAAGTCTCCCCGACGGCCAAGCAGAGCGAATTTCTTGCGGGCGATCACCGCTTTCCCCCGCCGTCTCGCGGTTCCCGGTCGAGCGCGGCTCTGACGGTGGCGATCGAATCCACGCGCCGGCCGCCATCCGCGAGGCCGCCGCGACCGAAACCTGGCTGCCCGCCGCCCCGCCCTCCCGCGGCCTCGGCTGCGGTCCGGGCCAGGCGCCCGGCATCCACCCCGGCGGCCACCGCTGCCGCCCCGGCCTTGATGACCACCGTGTTCTGGCCGAAGACGGCAGCAACCCCGTCACCTCCGAGGCGCTCGGCGAACAGCCGGTCGGCCAGGCTGGCGGCGTCGTCACCGTCCAGCTCCGGCGAGTCCGCGATGGTGAAGGGGACCCGCCCGTTGCTCAGCACTTCCGCCGCGCCGACCAGGGCGGAGAGCCCGTCCCCGGCTGAGGTCGGCCGCCGCTGCAGCTCGCGGTTCTGCTCGAGGAGCTTGGCCACCCGCTCGGGCACCTCGGGGAGCTGGGCCCGGAGGGTGCGGGCGGTCTCCCGGAGCAGCGCCTCCGACTCCTCCCAGCGCCGCTCCGCGGCCTCCCCGGCAACCAGCTCGATGCGCCGGGTTCCCTGACCGATGGAGGTCTCGGCGACGATCAGGGCGGCGCCGATGTCGCCGCTGCGGGCCACGTGGGTGCCGCCGCAGAGCTCCCGGGCCCAGCCGCCGAAGTCCACCACCCGCACCACGTCCCCATACTTCTCATCGAAGAGGGCCATGGCTCCGGTGGCCCGCGCCTCGGCGACCGGCAGCTCGGCCACGGTCCGCTCCAGGTTGTCGCGGACTGCGCGGTTGAGCCGGCGCTCGACCGCCAGCAGCTCGTCCGGGGCGAGCGCGCGAGGAAAGCTGAAGTCGAAGGTGGCGTGGTCGGGGGTGACCAGGGAGCCGCGCTGGACCGCGGTCTCGCCCAGGATCTCGCGCAGCGCCTTGTGCAGCAGGTGGGTGGCGCTGTGGTGGCGGGCGGTGGCGGCCCGGCGGGGCGGGTCAACCTCGGCGGTGACCAGTTCGCCGCGGGCCAGGATCCCCTCCTCCACCCGGACGGCGTGAGCCCGGCCCTGAGCCACCAGCTGGCAGTCCAGTACCCGGGCCCGGCCACCGGGCCAGACCATGACTCCGGTGTCGCCCACCTGGCCCCCCGCCTCCGCGTAAAAGGGCGAGGTGTCGAGGAACACGTCACCCTCCTCCCCGGCCGCCAGCGCCTCCGGTTCGACGGTGGTGCCGATTGCCAGCACCACCGCCTCGGCCTCCAGGGAGTTGTAGCCCACGAACTGGGTGGGCCGCCGGGTATCACCGACGGCCATCCCACCCCGGCCAGGGCCGGTGGCAGTCACCGCGCGGTCCGCGCTGAGCGTTGCCGATCCGCCGCCCACACCCCTCCAGCCCGCGCCGGTCCGCCCCCGGCGGCCGCGCTCGCGCTGGGTCTCCAGGGCGGCCTCGAAGCCGGCGCGGTCGACCGAGACCCCGCGTTCGCCTGCCATCTCGACGGTTAACTCCACGGGGAGCCCATAGGTATCGTAGAGGCGAAACGCGTCATCGCCCGAGATCACGCTCGCCCCGGAGTCGAGCAGCGCCTCGAGGCGCTGGGTGGCCGCCTCCAGCGTCTGGTCGAAGACCTGCTCCTCGCCGGCGATGCTGGCCTCGGCGAGGCTCGCGCCGGGCGACCAGCTCGGGATACGCCTCTCCCATCACGGAGATCACGTCGCCGACCCCGGCGGCCAGGCCGCCGCGCAGCTTCAAGCGGCGGGCATGCAGCGCGGCCCGGCGGATGACCCTGCGGAGCACATAGCCGCGGCCCTCGTTGGAGGGGAGCACGCCGTCAGCGATCAGGAACGTCGCGCCGCGCACGTGATCGCTGAGCACCCGCAGCGACCGCGTCGGCGCGGTCTCGTCGAGCGCTCCCCGGGCGCGGCGTCGAAGCCGTCCAGGATGGGCCGGAGCAGGTCGGTGTCGTAGATGCAGCGCACCCCCTGCATGACCGTGGCCATCCGCTCCAGGCCCATCCCGGTGTCCACCGTCTTGCGCGGCAGCGGGATGCGGCTGCCATCAGCGTGCTGGTCCCACTCCATGAACACCAGGTTCCAGATCTCGGTCCAGCGATCACCGCGCGCAGTCGTCCTCCGGACCGCAGTCGTCGCGGCCGCAGGAGCAGGGTGCCCCCCAGTCGAAGTAGACCTCGCTGTCGTAGCCGCAGGGACCGGTGGGGCCCGCCTGCCACCAGTTGTCGGTGATCCGGCTGACCCGCTGGTCGGGGATGCCGATCTCCTGTGTCCAGATCTCCGAGGCTCTCGCTGGTCGTCGGGATAGATCGAGGGTCGGAGCCGGTCCGGGTCCAATCCGAATGGGCCGGTGAGGAGCTCCCACGCCAATTGAATCGCCCCCCGTTTGAAGTAGTCGCCGATCGACCAGTTGCCGAGCATCTCGAAGAAGGTGTTATGGGTGCAGTCCCCCACCGAGGAGATGTCGTCGGTGGTGAGCCCCGATCCCCGGAAGCAGCGCTGGCAGGAGACCAGCCGGGGACCGGGTGGGGTGCGCTCGCCGCTGATGAAGGGCTTGAGCGGGACCATCCCGGCCACGGTGAAGAGCAGCGAGGGGTCGCCCTCGGGGATCAGCGAGGTGTTGGGCAGGACGTGGTGCCCGCGCTCCTCGAAGAATCGGAGGAAGCGCTCCCGGATCTCATGACTGCGCAAGGTTGGGAAGGCTCGTGAGTTGATGGCTGGAGGGTGGTGAGCCGAGCGTAGCTGGGCCGCGGCGGTTCCAGGGCACTCGCCGGCCGGAAGGGCCTCCGGGCCCCCTGACCAATGAGGCTGGGTCCCTGCGCCGCCCGCGGCTTGGGGCGCCGAGCGGGTCGATTGTATAGGACCGGCGCCGCCCGCTCCCCCTCAGACCGTCGCCTGATCGCCGACCTCCCGGCGCAGGTGCTCGACCGCCGCCCGCTGCAACCGCGAGACGTGCATCTGGGAGATGCCCAGCCGCTTGGCAACCTCGGTCTGGGGGAGCTGCTCCACGAACCGCAGCGCCATGATCCGGCGCTCCCTCGGGCTCAGGTGGGCCATGGCCCGCTCCAGCACGTCGCGCATCTCCACCCGGTCGAGTCCCTCGTCCTCGCTCCCCAGCCGCTCGGAGAGGGTGCTCTCCTCGCCATCCGCCGCCCCGATCGGCGCCTGCAGGGAAACGGTGTGCTGGGCCGGGGAGACCTCCAGGGCGGCGAGAACCTCGTCGGGCTCGAGACCGAGATGGGCGCCGATCTCTTCGATCGAAGGGGCCCGGCCGAGGCGCCCCTGGAGCTCCTGCTCCGCGGCGTGGACCCGGAGCAGGTTCTCCTGGAGCCTCCTGGGCACCCGCACCGCCCAGGAGCGGTCGCGGAAGTGGCGCCGGATTTCGCCCATGATGGTGGGGGTCGCGAAGGTGCTGAATTCGTTCTCCAGCGAGGGGTCGAAGCGATCGATCGCCTGGATGAGGCCCAGGAATCCCACCTGCTCGATGTCCTCGAGGGGCTCTCCGCGGTTGGCGAAGCGCCGCGCGATGAAGTGGACCAGATCGCTGTTGAGCTCGACCAGCCGGGCACGGATGGCGGGATCGCGGCTCTCCCGGTACTCGCGGAGCAGCCGGCGAACCTCCTCGCGCTGGGCGGATCTCGCGGGCGCCGGCACCCGGCGTGCCTCCACCGCCACCCCCTGACCCTCGCCGCCCGGGGCGACCGGCTCACTCGTGCCGCCCGCGGCGTCGCTCACCGTACCAGGTACTTGGTCAGCCTCACCCGCATCCCCCCGGTGCGCGCGTCCATCCGGTAGCCGAAGTCGTCGACGAAAAGGCCGATGACCCGCATGGCCACCTCCTCGGCCTCGCGGGCTCGGGCTTCCACGGCGGCCTGGGCGGAACGGCGGCGCGCTGCCTCCTCCAGCTCGGCGTGGGAGAGACAGCTCCTCACCTGGACCTCGAGGGCGCGATCGGCGAGGCTGAAGTGGAGGCGCAGCTGGCCACAGCCCGGGCCGGCGGCGCGCTCGGTGAGCAAGATGACGTTCTCGCACGCCTGCGCGACCGCGATCACCAGATCGTCGAGGGCCTCGACGTCGAGGCCGGCCACCGCGGCGAACCCCGCCGCTGCTCGCTTGGCGACGATGACGTAGCGCCGCTCCGCGGGGAGGCGGAGCTCGGAGCTCTGGGGGGCCATATCGGTGGCATACCCGGTCGGCGAGACCCCCAAACTCATGGCAGGGCCTCGGGTGGCGGGATTTGCTCGCCGGGGCGCTTGGCGGCCGCCCGCCGGCTCGTCACGCGTTGGGCTGGCCGGCGCTGACGCCCTCGTGGACCGCGCCCTGGATCTCCTCCTCGAAGCGGCGGTCCTCCTCCTCGCGACGGCGCGCCCGCACCCGCCAGAAAGCGACGCCGGCGGCGAGAGCCCCGACCGCGATCAGGGTCTTGCGATTGATGGGGTTGGGGATGCGCATTCCCGGTCCTCCTCTGACTGGCCATCGCGCACCGCCGGGTCCTCGCGGTCCCAGACGCCGATGTGCGGCCTTCGATTATGCGGCTCGGCGGGGCTCCCCCGGGCCATGAAGGACGGCTCCGGCGACCTCGGCCACGACGATGCCCGCCGAGTCGGCGAGGGGATGCAGAGCGCCCAGCGCGGGGCCTCCGGTGTGAAGCCATTGAGCCATCAGCTCGGCGACCAGCACCCCGGCCAGGGCCAGGCCCAGCACCACCGGGTAGCCGAATCGACGCGGTGCGGCAACCCGGGTCGCCTGGGCGCCGACCAGGGCCAGCGCCAGTCCCAGCAGCAGGGTGGGGCTCACCCGTGCCTCGGCGGGTAGGCCCCCGCGCCGGCGGCGCCGTCCAGGGCTGAGCCCGAGGACCAGGTGGGTTCCCGCACGACGCCCTTCTCCTTCCCCGTCACAGAGGCACGGAGGCCGGCGGCAAATATTGGGATCCCGATGTCGGGTATGTTGGTCCAGCCGCGTATCAGGCGCTGCGGCCGGCGGGGGGCCCGGCTCATGGTACCTCGGCGCCGCGGGCGCGGCCGTCGCGCGGGAGTGTCTTTCCGGTCATTCGGGGGCGGGGCCGGGAGCCCCGGACTCGAGGAGCCGGCGCAGCGCCGCGATCATCTGGGCCATCCCGGAGGTCTGCTGCGACCCCGTCAGCAGGTCCTTCCAGGTCGCCAGCTCCCGCGCCGCCTCCTCCTCCCCCACCAGCACCGCCACCCGGGCGCCCTGCCTGCCGGCGGCGGCGAGCTTGCGGTCGAGGCGGCGGTCGGAGGCGTCCAGGACCGCGGCGAGCCCTGCGGCTCGGAGACGGCGGGCCACCCTCGCGGCGGCCCGGTTGCCGGCCTCGGCGATGCCGAGCACGACGATTCGCCCCTGGCCGGGTGCCGGCCCCAACCCCTGGTCGCGGCAGACTGCGACGGTCCGCTCCACCCCCAGGGCGTAGCCGCTGCCCGGGGTGGGAGGAAAGCCGAGCACCTCGGCGAGCCCGTCGTAGCGACCCCCGCCGCCAACTGCGTTCTGGGCGCCGTGGAGGGTCTCGTGCCAAAGCTCGAAGGTGGTGTGTGCGTAGTAGTCGAGGCCTCGCACCAGCCGCGGGTTCAGCTGGTAGGGGATCCCGGCGTCGTCGAGAAGGGTTCGCACCTGGGCGAAGAAGGCGCGGCTCTCGTCGCTGAGCGAGGGGCCGATCTCGGGCGCCGCCGCCACCAGGCGGGCGTCGCGCTTGCAGTCGAGCAGGCGCAGTGGGTTGACCTCGAGGCGGCGCCGGCAGTCGTCGCAGAGCTGGTCGCGGAGCGGGCGGAAGTAGCCGAGCAGGGCCTCGCGGTAGCGGAGGCGGTCCTCCAGGTCGCCCAGGGTGTTGAGCTGCAGGCTGAGCCCGGTGAGCCCGAGGCGCTCGTAGAAACGCCAGGCGACCTCGATGACCTCGACGTCGATGGCCGGCGACCGCTCGCCGATCGCCTCGATGCCGAGCTGCCAGAACTGGTGGTACCGGCCCGCCTGGGGTCGGGCGTAGCGGAACATCGGGCCCGCGTAGTGGACCCGGACGGGGCGGCGCTGCTGGTCCAGGTGGGCGGCCAGGACCGCGCGCAGCACCCCCGGTGTCCCCTCCGGCCGGAGGGTGAGCTCGCGACCGCCCCGGTCGGTGAAGGAGAACATCTCCTTCTCGACCACGTCGGTGCCGGCGCCGGTCCCCCGCTCGAACATCTCGGTGGCCTCGAGGAGCGGGGCCTCGATCAGCTCGTAGCCGTGGGCCGCGGCCACCTCGGCGTGGGTGCCCAAGACCCACTCCCAGAGGGGGCCGTCGGCGGGCAGGAGGTCGTTGGTCCCCCGGGGGCGGGCGATGGCCGGCATCGACCGGCAAGTCTAGCCGCGGGCCCCGGACGGGCCGTCACTGCTCCTCTAAGAGCTGGGTCTCCCCGTAGGTCTTGAGGGCGGAGGTCGCGATCGTCGGCATCGGCGTGATCGGGTTGTACTGGTAGCCCACGCCGACCACCACCAGGTCGGTTCCCGGTTCGACGCAGCCGCTGCCCGGGGTGCTCGCGGTCCAGGTGGCGCCGCTGTAGGAGCCGAAGGCCTGGTGCACGACGCTCCACTGGATGCACAGGGTCGGCGCGCCGTTCGTGGTCAGCTCGAAATACCAGATCCCGATGCAGCCGGTGCCCGAGAAGGTGAACGGCGGATAGGTGGTGGGGCTGAGGGTGGTCCCCTGCCAGAGGCAATCCGTGTTGGTGGGGATGCTGGCATCGTTGGAGGCGGAGGTCACCGCCGTCACGATTCCGGAACCTGCGGTGGGGTAGCTGGCCTCAGGTTCCACGACGGCGTAGCGGGCTCCATTGCGGGCGGCGTTCTCCACCGAGAGCCGGGCGCCGAAGTACTGCCCGTAATCGATGGTGGCGAAGACCACGAGCAGGAAGACCGGAGCCACCAGGGCGAACTCCACCATTGACTGCCCGCGCTGGCGGCGCCGCGCCGGCCTCACGAGCTCACCACGAACGAGTAGGTCGAAGCGATGTTGGCGTTGATATGGAAGGTCGAGTTGAGCACCGTGAAGACCGGACCGGGCGAGCTCTGGCTCCACCCGTAGATCACGGTGACCCGTACCAGGTCACCCGCGACGGGATACTGGCTGCTGGTGGAGGTGCAGCTGGCGGCTCCTGCGCTCACATACTCGAAGCAACCGTAGCCGCCGCTGTATGACTGGTCCGACGACCACCACCCGTAGAGGCTCAGGCTTGCCGTGCTGTACGAGCCGTCGGAGCTGGTGTAGTAGGCGACCGTGATGCAGCTCACCGGGGTGCCGCTCAGCCCCTCCGGGAAAGAGCTGGGGAGGCTGGCGGTGCCGCCGGTGCTGGGGGCGGTGCCGGTCAGCCCGGAGATGCTGGAGGGCGTCCCCCCCGACCAGATGCAGTCGACGTTGTCGAGCGGCAGACCGCCCTCCGGCACGGTGAGGCTCTCGGCCTCGAGCTGGAGCACGCCCTCGATGGTGGCCGAGGGGTCGGTTGCGGAGGGGCAGCTGTAGGCGCCTGTCCCCGAGCTCCAGGTCGGGTTGGGACAGGCGCTGGTCCAGGGCGCGTTGAGGGTGTTCTCGCTGGCATAGCGGGCGGAGTTGCGCACCACCGTCGAGATGTTGTTGAGATGCTCGATGTAGTAGCCGTAGTCGGCCACCGAAGCCCCGAGCAGAAGCAGCAACGGGAAGGTCAGGGCGAGCTCGACCATCGCCTGGCCCTTCTGGAAGCGAGACCTGGCCCGCCCCGCTCTCATCGGTGAGCGACGGCTGTCCGGGATCCTGGGCCGGCGCAAGGCTGCCGAGAACCGGTCTTTCGGCACGGGACCCAGGCTACCGGCCCCCTGCGCGGCCGGCGTTGACGGAGAGCGACTGGCCTGTAACAACCTTCGACGCCGGCGGCTCGGCTGTTCCAGGATGCCGGCCGCAGCCGGGCATCAGTGGATCAGCCCGCCGGGAGACGCCGGGGATGGAGTGCCCAAGCTGAGGGAGCCGGAGGCCGTTCCCACGGTGATCCCGGTGCTGTCCAGGTAGATGTTGTTGAGAACCAGAGGTCCCGGCATCGAGCCGTTGCTCGACGTGATCGACAGCGTCCCCGAGTGGGCCCACAGGCCGCCGGATCCGGTCTGGGTCATGGTCGAGCTGCTGACCCAGTACACCGCTCCGCCGTAGGGGCTACCCGAGGAGTCGCCGGTGTCACAGGGGTCGTAGAGGAAGGTGATGTCGCTGCCCTTGTACCCGCCGGTGATGTTGATCGTCGCGCTCTGCGCGCTGACCGTGAGGTACGCACCGTTCGCCGTCGAGGAGCAGGTGGAGGTGGTTGCGTTCCAGGCGCTGCCGCCGCCACACGCGGTCGGAGAGCCACCGCTGGCGCAGGTGAAGTAGAACTGCACCCCACCACTCGGCGAGTTTAGGGTGTCGGTGGTCGTGCCAAGGGACACCGCTCCTCCGGCGATGACGTAGAGGCCCGGGTTGAAATCGAGGGTCGCCCCCGAGCAGGTGCTCATGGCGATCGAAGTGTAGATGCCCGGACTCAGCGTGTAGGTGGTGTTGCCGGCACAGGTGGTGCTGGCCGGCGTGGAGCAGGCCTCGGATTGAACGGAAGGCCAGGCGCCACAGTTCGTGAGCCCGCTGGTGCTCGGCAGCGACGTCGAGGCCAGCGGATCGCTGAAGGCCAGGGTGCTGACCCCGGACGGCAGGGTGGTGCTGTAGGTCGAGGGCGAGAAGCTGTTGCTGTCCTTGGTCGGCACGTTCCCGGTCAGTGTCCCGGTGACCACCAGGTTGGCCTTGGTGCCGGTGTCGGTTTTGATCAGGTCACTCTTGTTGAAGTCGATGCCGCCCTGGATGCCCAGGAAGCCGCTGGCCTCCAGGGTGAAGCCGGAGCCACTGCCCAAGTAGACGGTGCTGCTGCTGGACTGCTGCTGGCCGGCGATGTCGATGCCGTAGCTGTTGGTCGTCTGCACCGTCTGGGTGCTGCTGTCGCTCTCCAGATAGCCGTCGATGTCGATGCTTCCCCCGGACGCCTCGAGCTTGTCGGTCTGGGATCCCATGTAGACGTCACCCAGGATGCACATCTCGCAGGCCGCCATCGGGCTGGTGCTGGTGGAGCCGCTGGAGCTCCCGGTCGAGGACACCTCGGCCACCGCCTGGTTGTTCACGGTGTAGCTGCGCGAGCCGCTGGGGTCGACGTTGGCGAAGTAGTCCACCTGGGTGGCCGAGACGCTGGCGCCGACGTAGGAGACGGTGTAGCTGCCCGACTCGATGTCGTCGTTGAGGCAGCTGGCGGCCGCTGAGGTGGCCTGGCAGACCTGGTCGGCGGCGACGTAGCCGCTGCCGTTGTAGAAGGTCAGGGTCAGCGGGCAGGAGGAGTTGCTGCAGTCCAGGCCGGCCACGTCGGCTGCGGCGGTGTAGGCGCCGGTGAGCTTGGTGGTGGTGGGGGCGCTCTGCTCGAAGATCCAGTACGAGCCGGCCAGGGCGGCGGCGTCGGCGACGTCCTGGTCGTTGCGCGAATGCGAGTACCCGACCCCGGAGTCGATGGCCAGGGCGGCGAACCCGGTCAGCACGATCATCAGCAGGGCGACCAGCGGGATGATCTGCCCCCGCTGGCTGCCACGGCGCCGATGAGCCCGGCGAGCTCGAGCAGGCGGCACGGATCCGCGGGGCGCGAGGGGACGCGCGGCCTTGTCTGCCATCGCGCCAAATGTGGCAGGCACTGGTAACAGACCGGTGCTGGCGTGGTTCCAACCCGTCAGCCGGCTGTCCCGGACTGGCGATGCCCGCCCTAGGCGGCCGGCTACCCGACCTCTCGGGCCACCGTGTGGACGTCGCGGACCTGCTCCAGCCGCTCCAGCAGCCGGCTGAGCTGGGTGAGGTTGGAGATCTCCACCACCGTGGAGATCACCGCGGTGCGGTCGTCGTAGACCTGGACGTCGGCACCGGCCAGGTTGATCTTGGACTCGGCGATGACTGCGGCGATGTCCCGGAGCAAGCCGGTGCGGTCCCAGGCCTCGATCTTGATGGCGACCGGGTAGATCTGCTGGGCGCTGCCCTCCCACTCGACCTCGACCAGCCGGTCGGGGTCGTGGGCATGGCGGACGCTGGCGCAGGTGGCCCGATGCACCGAGACCCCCCGGCCCCGGGTGATGTAGCCGCGGATCGGCTCCCCCGGCAGGGGGTTGCAGCACCGGGCAAAGCTGGTGAGCATCCCGCCCACCCCGTGCACCCTGACCTCGCCACTCGGCTTGGCCACCGGAGCGGTGAGCGGGATCGCCGGTCCATGGCCGTCCTCGGTGGCAGTCGATTCACGGTCGGCGTGGCGGAGCACCACGGTCCGGGCGGAGAGCTCCCCGTAGCCGATCGCCGCCAGGAAGTCGTCGGCGGTCCCGAACTTGAACTCCCGGGCCAGGTCCTGGAGCCCGTCGTCCTTGAGCGAGGCCAGCGGGGTCTGGCGGAGCCGCCGGAACTCCTTGTCCAGCATCTCCCGGCCCTTGCTGACATTCTCCTCGCGACGCTCGCGCTTGAACCACTGGCGGATCTTCTCCCGGGCGGTCGACGTCTTCACAAACGAGAGCCAATCCCGGGATGGTCCATGAGGTGCCTTGGTGGTCAGGATCTCGACGATGTCGCCGTTCTGGAGGCGGTAGTCGAGGGGAACCATGCGTCCGTTGGCCTTGGCGCCGATGCAGTGGTGGCCGACGTCGGTGTGGACCCGGTAGGCGAAGTCGACCGTGGTGCTGCCCGCCGGCAGGGAGCGGACGTCGCCCCGGGGGGTGAAGACGAAGACCTCGTCCTGGAAGATGTCGACCTTGACGGTGTCGACGAAGGCCTCGGCGTCGAGCAGCTCCTTCTGCCAGTCCATGAGCAGGCGCAGCCAGCTGTAGCGCTCGTCGAAGCGCACCGGCTGGGCGCCCGCGGCCTTGTAGTGCCAGTGAGCCGCCACCCCGTACTCGGCGGTGCGATGCATCTCCAGGGTGCGGATCTGGACCTCGACGGGCTCACCGGTGTGCGAGATCACCGTGGTGTGCAGGGACTGGTAGCCGTTGCCCTTGGGCATGGCGATGTAGTCCTTGAAGCGGCCGGGGATCGGCTTCCACAGGCTGTGGACCACGCCGAGAGCGGTGTAGCAATCCTTGACCGAATCCACCACCACCCGCACCGCCATGAGGTCGTAGATCTCGTCGAACTCCTTCTGCTGCCGGCGCATCTTGTCGACGATGCCGTAGACGTTCTTGGATCTCCCGCTCAGCTCCGCCCGGACTCCCACGGCCTGCAGCTCGCGCTCCAGGATCTCGCTCACATCACGGACGAATTGCTCCCGCTGCACCCGGCCGGTGCGCAGCTGGGTCTCGGCGGTGCTGTAGGCTTCGGGGTCCAGCTGGGCGAAGGCCAGGTCCTCCAGCTCCGCCTTGAACTGCCAGATGCCCAGGCGGTGGGCGAGCGGCGCATAGATGTCGAGGGTCTCCCGGCTGATCCGCCGCCGCCGCTCCTCGGAGTGAGCCTGGACGGTGCGCATGTTGTGCAGGCGGTCGGCCAGCTTGATGAGGACGACCCGGATGTCCTCCGCCATCGCCACCAGCATCTTGCGGATGTTCTCGGCCTGGGCCTGCTCGCGGCTGGCGACGTGAATCCGCCCCAGCTTGGTGACCCCCTCGACCAGGCGGGCCACCTGGTCGCCGAAATCGCGGCGGACGTCGTCCAGGGTGACCTCGGTGTCCTCGACGGTGTCGTGGAGGACGGCCGCCTCCAGGGTCTCGGCGTCCAGACGGAGCTCGCTGAGCAGCACCGCGGCCGCCAGGGGGTGCTCGACATATGGCTCCCCGGAGAGCCGGGACTGCCCCCGGTGAGCCCGCTCCGCCACCTCGTAGGCGCGAAGAATCTGAGCACGATCGGTGTCAGAGAGATACCCGATCCGGGATTCGAGATCAGTGAAGGGCATCGGCACAAACGAGTGTACCGACCGTCCGGCTGTCCCAACCGGGGGCGGCCGGACCAGCCTCAGGCGCCGACCCCGGCGATCGGACGCGCCCGAGCCGAGGGACCGCTCGGCTCATCGGCCACCCGCCGGGCCGGGGCGGAGGGGTCATCCGTCCCCGAGCCCGCGAACACACGAATACGCGAATACAGGGTGCGAATACACGAATACGCGAATACAGATGCTGGTGCACAAGGGTGGGGCCGCACGCCCAGGCCGCACGGCACGCCTGGCTGCGCCAGCCTCCAGCTCGCCCCTCGCTCCGTCGCCCTCAGTACGAGCGGGCGATGACCGCAATCTCGGACGAAGCCTCCCCGCAGGCGATGCACCGCCCCGGTTCGCCGCTGCGGTCCCGGCGAAGCACCCGGATGGTCAGCGCATGGGACGCCCGGGTGACCGCATCCTCGCACTCCGGCCGCTCGCAGAAGGGGGCGTTGGCGAACACCGGCTGCACCTCGAAGGCCTGGCGCAGCTCGTCGAGGCTGCGCACCTCGACGCTGCGCTCCTGGAGCAGCGCCCACGCTCGATCCCAGGTGCGCTGGTGGGCCTCCTCGAGAAGCGTCGGCAGCCGGCCGGCGACGCCCTCCACCGGCTCGGTCCAGCTCTCGCCATCGACTCTCCGGGTCACTGTCACCCGCCCCTCGGCGAGGTCCCGGGCGCCGACGGTGAGCCGGAGTGGGACGCCGCGGAGCTCCCAGTGGGCGTACTTGTCACCGGGACGGATGCCCTCACGGCGGTCGACGCGAAGTCGGACGTCACCACCGCCGGCCTCGATCCGACGGCACGCCTCCGCCACCGCGGCCGACCCCCCAGGATCGCTGCTCCGCACCACCGGCACCACCACCACTTGGATCGGTGCGACCCGGGGCGGCATCACCAGGCCGAGATCATCGCCGTGGGCCATGATCAGGCCCCCGATCACCCGGGTGGATAGCCCCCATGAGGTGTGATGGGGGTGCTGCTGCAGGTTGTCCCTGTCGGTATAGGTGATCCCGTAGGCGCGGGTGAAGTTCTGGCCCAGGTGGTGGGAGGTCCCCGACTGCAGCGCCCAACCGTCGCTCATCATGGCTTCGATCGAGAGGGTGTACTCGGCCCCGGCGAACTTCTCGGACTCGGTCTTGCGGCCGGCGATCACCGGGATGGCCAGCCAATCCTCGGCCAGCTCCCGATAGCAGTCGAGCATGGTGTCGACCTCTGTCGCCGCCTCCTCGTGGGTCTCATGGAAGGTGTGCCCCTCCTGCCAGAGGAACTCGGTGGTGCGAAGGAAGAGCCGGGTGCGCTTCTCCCAGCGGAGGATGTTGCACCACTGGTTGATCAGCACCGGGAGGTCGCGGTAGCTGTGGATCCAGTCCTTGAACATCGTGCAGATGATGGTCTCGGAGGTCGGCCGGATCGCCAGCCGCTCCTCCAGCTGCTTCTGGCCGCCTTGGGTCACCCAGGCCACCTCGGGAGCGAAGCCCTCGACGTGCTCCGCCTCCTTCTGCAGCAAGGGCTCGGGGATGAGCAGCGGGAAGTACATGTTCTCGTGGCCGGTCCGCTTGATCATGTCGTCCAGGGCCCGCTGGATCCGCTCCCAGAGCGCGTACCCGTAGGGCCGGATCACCATGCATCCGTGCACCGGTGCGTAGTCGGCGAGCTCCGCTCGCCGCACCACGTCGGTGTACCAGCGGTCGAAGTCCTCGCTCTTGCGGGTGATCTGCTTCTCGTCAGCCATGGCCGCCGAGTGTATCCAGACCGCGCTCTCGCAGGCAGCACCCCGGGGTCCCCTCCGTCGTGCTGACCTGGGCCCTACCCCCCAGGGCGGGTTACAGGACCGGCAGCGCCTTCACCGGCCGGACCCCGTCGCCGTCCGCAACCCCGTCGCCCAGGCCCACCGGCAGCGGTCGCCCCGCGGCCAGCAGCTCGGCGTCCTCGGCGGCGACCCGCTCCAGCTCGGCGACCAGGGCGTCGATGAGCTCCTCCTCGGGAAGCGAGGCGACCACCCGGCCGCTCTTGAACAACGCCCCCTTGTGCTTGCCCCCGGCGATGCCGATGTCGGCGTGCATCCCCTCGCCCGGGCCGTTGACCACGCAGCCCATCACCGACACGGTGATCGGCCGGCGCACCTGCTGGAGGGCGGTCTCGACTCGCTTGACCATCGGGAACATGTCGATCTCCAGCCGGCCGCAGGTGGGGCAGGCGACCAGGTTGGGACCGGTCGGCTTCTCCTCGAGGTTGGCGAGGATCTGCCGCGCCACCCGCACCTCCTCCTCGGGCTCGCCGACCAGGGACACCCTGATGGTGTCGCCGATCCCCTCGGCGAGGAGGATGCCGATGCCCATCGCGCTCTTGACGCTGCCGGTGTCCACCGGGCCCGCCTCGGTGAGCCCGAGGTGAAGGGGATACCGGTTGCCCAGGGCCGCGAACCTGCGGTTGGCCGCCAGGTTGGTGGGGACGTCCGAGGCCTTGAGCGAAACCTTGATCTGCCGGAAGTCCAGCTCCTCCAGGATCCGGATGTGGCCGAGGGCGGCCTCGACCATCAGCTCGGCGGTCTCCTCGACGCTCCCTCCCCGGCCCCGCTCCAGCCCCTTGCGGTTGGGGATGCTGCCCGAGTTCACCCCGATGCGCATCGGGACCTCGCGGTCCCGGGCCTCGCGGGCGATGTCGCGAACCTTGGCCTGGTCGGTGATGTTCCCAGGGTTGAGCCGCAGGCAGGCCACCCCCGCCTCCAGCGCCTCCAGGGCCCGGGGGGCGTCGTAGTGGACGTCGGCGACGATCGGCAGCGGCGACTCGCGGACGATCTCGCGCATCACCCGGCCCGCCTCCGGGGTGTCGCAGGTGACCCGGACGATGTCGGCGCCCGCCCGGGCGGCCCGCTCGATCTGTTCCAGGGTGCCCCGAACGTCCTCGGTCTGGGTCTTGGTCATGGTCTGCACCGAGACCGGCGCGGCACCGCCGATCACCACGTTGCCGACCTTGATCGGGACGGTCCGCCGCCGGTTCGGGGGGGTCATGGGGGACCTCCGCTGGTGAGGTGGCTGACGTCGCTGATGGTGATGAGCACCACCACCAGGATAATGAAGCCCAGGCTGACGGCGATGGCGGCGGCTTGCCGCTTGGGGTCGATCTGGCGGCGCCGGACCGCCTCGATGCCGATGAAGAGCAGCCGGCCCCCGTCCAGGAAGGGGATGGGGAGCACGTTGACGAACCCCAGGGCAAGGCTGATCCAGCCGATCACGTAGACGTACTCGACCCAGCCCTGCTGCACCGCGGACCCGGCCACCGCCGCGATCCCGACCGGACCGCTGAAATCATTCCCCGCCTGGGATGGCTGGGCAGCGATCTGGCCGATCGCCTGCGCCAGCGATCCGACGTAGGCCGGGATGCCCTCGAAGCCGGTGAGCAGGGCCTGGGGGACCGCGGCGCCCGGGGTGGCGGCGCCGTAACCGATCCTCCAGGCGGCGGTGTAGCCGCTCTGGCTGCCGTCGCCGTCCCGCACCCCGGAGATGGTCACGTTGGTGAAGGTCGCGGTGGTCGAGCCGAAGGCGTGGCCGGAGATGGTGACCGAGCCGCTGTCGAGCACGGCCGCCGGGTCGCCGGTGCCCGGATGAGTGCCGTTCACGCTGGTCACCACCAGGTCCACCCCCGAGCCCCTCAGGTCGCTGGGCAGCGGCCCCGAGCTGACGTTGGGGAAGAGCATCAGCTCGGGGGTCACGACGGCGGTGTGGAGGCTGCCGTCGGGAGCCCTGTAGACCACGCTGATCGGCCGGCCACCGCTGGCCTGGTCGGCGGCCTGGAAGTCGGCGGTCGCGGTCTGCAGCGACGAGTAGTTGATCGACATCCCCCCCTCCCTCAGGATCGTGTCCCCGCCGACCAGCCCGGCGGCGGCTGCCGGGTTGCCCGCGGCGACCGTGGAGGGGATCGGCTGGGCGGCGACCACCGCCAGGCAGAGGGCCCCGAAGATGAGATTGAAACCGACCCCGGCGACGATGGTCGCCGCCCGTCGCGGCAGGCTGGCGCGGTTGAAATTCCGCTCCCCCATGTCGCTCTCGCCCTCCAGGCCGAGCATCCCCGGCATCTTCACGAAGCCGCCCACCGGCAGCGCCCGGATGGAGTACACGGTGCCCTTGCGCTGGACGCTGGCCACCCGGGGGCCGAAGCCGACGGCGAACTCCTCGACCCCGATCCCCGAGAGCCGCGCGACCACGAAGTGGCCGCCCTCGTGGACCACCACCACCACCGTGATGAGGACCAGGAAGGCGACCAGCGAGATCAGGAACCCGGTCATCAGCTGCTGGGGGCACCCGCCGCCGGCAGGAAGAGCGCCGCGGCCACCCGCTCCCTGGCCCAGGCGTCGGCCGCGAGGACGTCGTCCAGCGACGGTTGCGGGACCGCCGGAGCCGCCTCCACCGCGTCTCCCACCAGCGTCGTGATCTGGTCGAACCGGCACGCCCCCCGCAGGAAGGCGTCGACCAGGACCTCATTGGCGGCGTTCAGCACCGCTGGCACCACCCCGCCCCTCTCCCCGGCTTGGCGGGCGACCCCCACCGCCGGATACCGCCGGGGGTCCAGGGGAAGCAGGTGAAGTGGGGACGCTGCGGCCAGGTCGACCGGAGGCGCGATCCCGGGCAGCCTCTCCCCGTCGGCCAGGGCCAGGGCGATGGGAACCCGCATGTCGGGAGCGCCCATCTGCGCCATGGTGGCACCGTCTCGGAACTCGACCATTGAGTGGATGATCGAGCTGGGCTGGATGAGGACATCGATGCGCGAGTAGTCGACGTCGAAGAGGAAGTGGGCCTCGATCACCTCCAGGCCCTTGTTCATCATGGTGGCGGTGTCGATCGTCACCTTGGGCCCCATGTTCCAGTTGGGGTGGCGGAGCGCTTCCTCGGGGGTGGCGCTGGCGAAGGTGGCCGGATCGCGGTCCCGGAAAGCCCCCCCGCTCGCGGTCAGGATCAAGCGGCTGATGCTGGCCGGGTCCTCGCCCCTCAGGCACTGCCAGAGAGCCGAGTGCTCGCTGTCGATGGGCACGATCCGGGCACCCGAGGCGAGCGACCGGGCCCGCACCACCTCCCCGGCCATCACCAGCACCTCCTTGGTGGCGGTCGCCACCGCGGTGCCGGCGTCCAGCGCTGCCAGCGTCGGCCGCAGGGCCGCGGCCCCGGTGATGGCGACGCAGACGATGTCCGCCGGCATCGCCGCCACCTCGCAGGCCGCCTCCAGGCCGATCCCCCACCCGGCCGGGACCTCGCGGTCCCGGTCTGGCGCCACCAGCGCAGCGCGACCCACCCCGAGGCGGTCGACCAGCGCTGCCAGCCCGCCCAGGTCGCGGTGGGCCACCGCCCCCACCAGTTGAAAACGGTCGGGAAAGCGCGAGATGACGTCGACCGCCTGGCGGCCGATGGATCCGGTGGCGCCGAGCAGGACGACGCGGCGGGGTGGCGAGGGCATGGCTCCTCTGGTGGGATGCGGGCGGCCGCGGCCGTGGGCGGGCGGGATCAATGAAAGCCGATGAGCACCAGCAAGCAATATACGGCCGGCCCCGCCAGCACCAGACCGTCGATGCGATCGAGCAGGCCTCCGTGCCCGGGGATGAGCCGGCCCAAGTCCTTGACCTGGGCCTGCCGTTTGAGCGCCGACTCGACGAGGTCGCCGCCCTCCGCGGCGACCGCCACCAGCACGCCGAGGACGATCGCCCAGACGGGGTTGAGAGCCAGGACCAGCGGGCCGGCGATCCCGGTGATCAGCACCGACCCGATCAGGCCGCCGATCGCCCCCTCCATCGACTTCTGCGGGGAGATCGAGGGGAAGAAGGGGTGACGGCGCCGGCCCACCGCGCGTCCCGCGAAGTAGGCCAGGGTGTCGGTGGCGACCACCGCGCCGACGACGATCGCCAGCAGGCGCAGCCCCACCCCGGCGGCGGCGCCCGGCCAGTGGTACAGCGCGAGCAGGGTTCCGAGGCCGATCCCGAGATACAGCCCGCCGCCCAGCCCGGCCGCCCAGCCGGCCCAGGGGATGCGGAGGAGGACGCCGGCCACCATCCCCGCGAGCACCGCGGTGACCAGGATCAGCTCCGTGCTCCCCCCGGCTCCAGGAAGGACGGCGCGTTCGGCCAGCCACACGGTGAGGCCGATCACCAGCCAGGGCGGCGCCGGCGCCGGCAGCCGGCTCAGAAGGTCGCACAGCTCCCAGGCGCCCAGCACCGAGCCCGCGCCGATCAGCAGGTCGAGGGGAATGCCGCCCAGCACCAGCAGGCCGGCGACCAGCGCCACCAGCACGACCCCGGAGGCGAGCCGGGGGAACAGGTCTCCCAGTCCCCGAGCGGTGCCGGCGCGGGACCGAGGTCCGGTGGTCGGGTCCCCCGAGCTGGGCGGTGAGCCTGCTGCGCCGCTGCCATCCGCACCCTCAGCCGGGAGCTGAGCTGGGCGCGGCTTCGCGGTCCGGGGCAGGGCAGCGGACCGCCCTCCCGCGGGAGGGTCGCCGGCGGCGGCGCCCCCGTGCAGGGGCGAGGGATCCCGGCGCGGTCTGCCGAGGGGGGCGGTCATCCCGCCCGGGAGGCGATCGCGTGCGGCCCCCCCGGGTCCCCCACCTGGCCAAAGGTGCGCCGTCTGGACCCGAAGTCGTGCAGCGCCGCGCTGACCTCGGCAGGGCCGAAATCCGGCCACAGGGTGTCGGTGACATGCAGCTCGGCGTAGGCCCCCTGCCAGAGCAGGAAGTTGCTGACCCGAAGCTCCCCCGCAGTGCGGATGATCAGATCGGGATCGGGCAGGCCGGCCGTGTACAGGGCGGATGAGAGGGTCGGCTCATCGAGCTGGGCGAGGTCCACCCCCCGCCCGGCCAGCTCGCGGATCGCCTCCACCAGCTCGCTGCGGCCGCCGTAGTTGATCGCCACGTTGAGCACATTGGCCCGGTTGTGGGCGGTCCTCGCCTCGCACTGCTCGACCTTCTCGCGGAGTTGGGGTCCCAGGCGGCTGCGGTCGCCGATGATGCGGAGCTGGACTCCCTTGGCGTCCAATTCGTCCACCTCCTGGTCCAGGGTCTCCTGGAACAGCCGCATCAGCGAGGTCACCTCGCCCCGCGGTCGCTGCCAGTTCTCGGTGCTGAACGCGTAGAGGGTGAGGATGTGAACCCCCGCCTCGTTGCAGGCCTCCATGACCCGGCGGATCGCCCTGACCCCGGCGCGGTGGCCGATCACCCGAGGGAGGTGTCGCCGCCGTGCCCAGCGACCGTTGCCGTCCATGATGATGCCGATGTGCCGCGGCAGGTCAGGGCTGCCGGGCTCGGGGACGGCGGCGGGTGGGGGTGGGCGCAGCATGCCTCTCAGGGGAACGGGGACGGTCGGCAGACCGTTTCTCGGTGACAGGAATAGTCTCCCACCCTTTCGGACACCTGACACCCGGGCTGCGCGGAGCGTCAGTCGGGCCTAGACCTCGAGGATCTCCGCCTCTTTGCGCTTGACCACCTCGTCGATGCGGGCGATGAACTGGTCGGTGATCCGCTGGATCTCGGCGATCGAGCTCTCGACGTCATCGCGGCTCACGTGACCCTCGCGCTCCACCCGCCTGAGGTAGTCGTTCTCGTCGCGGCGGATGTTCCTGACCGACACCTTGGCCTCCTCGGCGTGGCGGGCGCAGAGCCGCACCAGGTCGCGGCGGCGCTCCTCGGTCAGCTGGGGGATGCCGATCCGGATCACCTCACCGTCGTTGGTGGGGGTCAGGCTGAGCTCAGAGCGCTGGATCGCCTTCTCGATGGGCCCGATCATGCTGCGCTCGTAGGGCCGGATCACCAGCAGCCGGGCCTCGGGGGTGGAGATGCCGGCAATGCTCTGCAGGGGCGTGGGGGTGCCGTAGTACTCGACCTGGAGACGCTCCACCAGGCTGGGGCTGGCCCGGCCGGTGCGGATCCCGCCGAGCTCCTTGTGCAGGGCGTCGACGCTCTTCTCCATCCGCACCTCCGCGTCGACCAGCCTCTCCTCCATCTGGCGGCGCGCGTCCTCCGCCGGGTTCGGCTCGCTCATTCCGCGCTGTTCTGCCCGTCCACCCGCGTGCCCACCTCCTCGCCGAGGATGACTCGCTCCAGGTTGCCCTCGGAGAGCAGGTCGAAGACCACGATCGGCATGTGGTTGTCCATGCACAGGGTGAGGGCGGTGTTGTCCATCACCGCGAGGCCCCGGTTGAGCACCTCGAGGTAGGAGAGATGGCGCAGCCGCGTGGCGGTTGGCTCCAGCATGGGGTCGGCGGTGTAGATGCCGTCCACCTTGGTCGCCTTGAGCAGCACCTGGGCCCCGATCTCGGCGGCGCGGAGCGCGGCGGTGGTGTCGGTGGTGAAGAACGGGCTGCCGTGCCCCCCGGCCAGGATCACCACTCTGCCCTTCTCCAGGTGACGGATCGCCCGGAGTGGGATGAAGGGCTCGGCCACCTGCTGCATGGCGATCGCGCTCTGCACCCGGCATTGCATGCCGAGGCCTTCGACCGCATCTCGGAGGGCGAGGGCGTTGATCACCGTCGCCAGCATTCCCATGTAGTCGCCGGTCACCCGGTCGATGCCGTGGCGGCTGATGTCGAGCCCGCGGACGATGTTGCCACCGCCCACCACGATCGCCAGCTCAACCCCGCGAGAGATCACCCGGCGAACCTGATGGGCGATCAGCCGCACCGTGTCCATGTCCAGCCCGTAGGCGGCGCCGCCCAGCAGCGCTTCACCCGAGAGCTTGAGCACCACCCGCGAGTAGACCGGACGCCGGCCGTCGCCCTCGGATCGTCCGGTGGCCTCGCCCTGGGCGGTCTCGAGGCTCATTCGTCCGACGACTCCCCCACGGCGAAGCGGGCGAACCGGGCCACGGTGATGTTCTCCCCCAGCTTGGCCACGGTTTCGGCAATCAGCTCCGAAACCTTCTTCTTGTGCTTCTCGTCGCGGATCCAGGCCTGCTCCAGGAGGCAGACGTCGCCGAAGAAGCTGTCGAGCTTGCCCTGGACGATCTTGTCCACGATCGCCGCTGGCTTGCCCTCGGCCTGGCCCCGGTACACCTCGAGCTCCCGCTCCACGATCTCCTTGGGGACGTCCTCGCGGCGGACGTGGAGGGGGCGGGCCCCGGCGACCTGGAGGGCCAGCTCTCGGGCCAGTCGCCGGAAGTCGTCGGTCTTGGCGACGAAATCCGATTCGCAGTTGACCTCGACCAGGACCCCGACCTTGGGAGGCATGCCTCCGACGGAATGGAGGTAGGCCTCGATCATCCCCTCGTCGGTGGAGCGGCCGGCCTTCTTCTCGGCCTGGGCCATGCCGTGCTGGCGCAGCCAGTCCTTGGCCTTCTCCAGATCGCCGTCGCTCTCCACCAGCGCCCTCTTGCAGTCCATCATCCCCGCCCCGGTCATCTCCCGGAGCTCCTTCACCAGGGCGGCGCTGATCTCAGCCATCTACGATGCTCCCTCCGCCGCGGCGGCGGTCGCAGGGGCGGCCACGCTCGCAGGCTCCGCGGGATCGGGCTTCTCGGCGTCTTCGCTCTGTGCTGCGGCCTGCTCAGCGCCCGCGTCGGCCGCTGCCGCCTGGGCGGCCCGGGCCGCCTCCGCCTCGGCCTGGGCGCGCTCGCTGACCTCGCGCTCGCTCAGCATCTGCTCGCCCTCCGCGATGGCCTCGGAGATGGCGTTGATCATCAGGCGGCAGGAGCGGATGGCGTCGTCGTTGCCGGGGATCACGTGCTGGATCAGGTCCGGATCGCAGTTGGTGTCGACCAGGGCGATGATCGGGATGTGCATCCGGTTGGCCTCGGCCACCGCCAGCCGCTCCTTCTTGCAGTCGATCACGAACAGGGCGCCGGGCAGGCGGCGCATCTCCACCATGCCGGCGAAGTTGCGCTCCAGCCGCTCCAGCTGGTCGCGGTACTCGTTCTGCTCCTTGCCGCTCATCCGCTCGAAGTCGCCGCGCTCGTTCATGCTGCGCAGCTCGACCAGCCGCTTGAGCTGGCGCTGGATCACCGAGAAGTTGGTCAGCATCCCGCCCATCCAGCGGTGCACGACATAGGGCTGGGCGGTCCGGGCACAGGCCTCGACGATGGCGTCCTGAGCCTGCTTCTTGGTGCCCACGAAGAGGATCTTCTGGCCGGTGGACACCAGCTCGCGGGCGTAGTCGCGGGACTCGTCCAGCAGCCGCTGGGTCTTGGCCAGGTCGATGATGTGAATGCGGTCGCGCGACGTGAAGATGTAGTCGCGCATCTTGGGGTTCCACCGGCTGGTCTGATGGCCGAAGTGAACTCCGGCCTCGAGCAGCTGGCGGAGGGTTGCTGCCGGCACGGCGAGCCTCCTTCCGGTGTGGGTTGGGCGCCTCCGCCCGGGGTTGACCGCGGCGGCGACCCCGAGGGGCACCCGCTCGCCGCGTGATCCGGGCGTGTGTGATCAGCCCAGAGTGTGACACATCCCCGGGCAGGGATCAGGCGAGCGGTGGTGCGGGTGGTGCCCAGGCTCCGCATCCGGGGGATGGCGCGGCCCCCCGTGAGCTCGGCCGGGCGGCGGGGGCGGAGGCGGGGGCTGCCCCTCGGGGAAATGCTCCTCGTCCATCGCCGTCGCCTCCCGGAACGCCTTGCGCTGGTAGAGGATGCGGAGCGCCAGCTCGGTCAGCAGGAGCCGGTCCCCCCGGTCTCCGGCGAGGCGGATCTCGCGCTCGGACAGCTGCTTCAGCATCCGCAGCCCGTCGAGTGAGACCCCGGCCTCGACCAGGCGCCGGATCTGCCGGGCGATGGCCGTGTCCCGAGGTGAGTAGCGAAGCCGGCCATGCTCCCGGGTCGGGCTGATCAGACCCAACTCCTCCCAGTAGCGCAGCACCCGGGGGGTCACCCCGGTGCGCTCGGCGAGCCGGGGGATCGCCACCAGCTCATCGTCCGGCTCGCCTCCCGGGGGTGGAAGGTCGTGATGATCTGCCATGATTGTGGCAGATCATCGCATCCATCCGGCCCGCGTGGGCGGCGGGTGACCAATTCGCGAGGAGCTCACGGAGGTTTGGATCGCAGCATGGCTGCCTCAGCACGCCCTGGTCCGGGGTGGGATCACGACGAGATCTCGGTACGTCTCGGGCGTCTCGGGCGCCTGGGGCGGGCCGCCAGGGCTCTCGACGCAGCGGCCCGACGCGACCCCCTGCGGGCCGCGGTCTGGCTCGGCTCCGGAGCCCTCGGCGGCGCCGTCCTGCTGCTGCGCCGCAGCGCCCTGGAGACCGCGGCGCCGGCCACCCTCCTCCCCTTCGCCACCCTGGCGGCCATCGTCGCCGCCGGCCTCACCGCCGACCGTCTGGGGCTGTTCCGCCTCGTCGCCCGGCCGCTCCTCGCCAGGTCGGCCGGCGACCGGGTGGCGGTTGCCGGCGCGCTGGCTCTCACCGCCCTGCTCAGCGGGCTGGTCAACCTCGACGTCGCCGTGGTGGTGGCCGTCCCCATCGGGCTGGTCCTCGCATCGAGGCGAGGGCTGCCGAGTGATCGGCTGTCGGCCGCCATCGCCCTGACCGCCAACGCCACCTCCTTCCTGCTGCCCACCTCCAACGTCACCACCCTGCTGGTCCTGGACCGGACCCCCGCGTCGACCGCGGCTTTTGTGCAGAGCAGCTGGATCCCCTGGTTGCTGGTGACCGGGATCACCCTGGCTCCGTTGACCTTTCTGACCCCACGTGGAGACCGGAGACCCGGAGCCGTCACGGCCCCCGCGACGGGATCGGGACCGGCCGCCATCCTGGACCTCCTCCCCCTCTTCCTGATCGCCGCGGCAATCCGGGCGCTGCTCGGGGGTGGGGTGCTGATTCGGGGCGGCCGGTCGGTCCAGCTGTTCGCCGCCGCGCTCCTCGCCGCCGGGATCGACAACCTGCCCGCCGCCGCCGCGATCCGGACGGCGGGTGCCGGCGTTCCCTGGCCGGCGGTGCTCGGCCTGGCTGTCGGTCCCAACCTGGTGGTCACCGGCTCACTGGCCACCCTGATCTCACGCCGGATCGCCCGCGACGCCGGCTCGGGTTTCGCGGTGGGCTGGTTCACCCGGATGGGCTGGCTGCTGGTCCCGGCGCAGCTCCTCATCGCGGTCGCCGGTCTGCGCCTGTCCGGAGCGGTCTGACAGCTCCCCGCAGCGGCGGACTGGGCGGGTTGTCGCACGCGTCGAATTCGAATTGTTATAGCCAAGACGATGACAAGAGCACCTTTCTTGTTGCACCATCTAATCGCTGCCGTCGTCCCCACCGGCATTGTGCCGCCGCGGGGCGGGCGGAAGCGCCCCATGGTGGTGGAGGTAGGTCGATGGCGGTCACGGGTGTCCCGACGACACGGCCCGGGGTGCGGGCGCGGACCAATGGCACGGCGGCCGCGAGCCCCGACGGCCCCCTCCAGCTCGTCGACGAGGCCGATGCCCTCTCACAACTGCTGACCGCCCTCGAGGCCGCCCGAGCCGGGCACTTCGAGGTCCGCCTCGAGGGCCGCGGCGAGGGCCCGATGGCCGAGATCAGCCGGGCCTTCAACGACCTGATGGCGATCAGCCAGGGGTTCACCGGGGGCTTGGTCACCATTGCCCGGGTGGTCGGCCGTGAGGGTCGGATGACCGAGCGGCTGCGCCTCGACGACGCCGGTGGGGCCTGGGCCCAGGGTGTGGAGGCGGTCAACTCGCTCACCGACGACCTGGTCCGCCCCACCACCGAGGTGGCCCGGGTCATCGTGGCCGTGGCCGACGGCGACCTCTCCCAGAAGATGGCCCTGGAGATCGAGGGGCAGCCCCTCAAGGGAGAGTTCCTCCGGATCGGGACCGCGGTCAACACCATGGTGGACCAGCTCAGCTCGTTCGCCGCCGAGGTCACCCGGGTGGCCAAGGAGGTGGGCACCGAGGGCAATCTGGGTGGCCAGGCCCGGGTCGAGGGGGTGAGCGGGACCTGGAAGGACCTGACCGAGAACGTCAACCAGCTGGCCTCCAACCTCACCAACCAGGTGCGCAACATCGCCCAGGTCACCACCGCGGTGGCCCGCGGCGATCTCTCCCAGAAGATCACCGTCGACGTCCGCGGCGAGATCCTCGAGCTCAAGGACACCGTCAACACCATGGTGGACCAGCTCCGGTCCTTCGCCGATGAGGTCACCCGGGTGGCCAAGGAGGTGGGCACCGAGGGCAAGCTGGGTGGCCAGGCCCGGGTCGAGGGGGTCAGCGGCACCTGGAAAGACCTGACCGAGAACGTCAACCAGCTGGCGGCGAACCTCACCGCCCAGGTCCGCAACATCGCCCAGGTCACCACCGCGGTGGCCGATGGCGACCTCTCCCAGAAGATCACCGTCGACGCGCGCGGGGAGGTCGCAGCGCTGCGCGACACCATCAACACCATGGTCGACCAGCTGCGTTCGTTCGCCGCCGAGGTCACCCGGGTGGCCCGCGAGGTCGGCATCGAGGGCAAGCTGGGTGGCCAGGCCGAGGTCGAAGGGGTCAGCGGCACCTGGAAGGACCTGACCCAGAATGTGAATCAATTGGCGGGCAACCTCACCGCCCAGGTGCGCAACATCGCGCAGGTCACCACCGCCGTCCAGCGCGGCGACCTGTCGCAGAAGATCACCGTCGACGCCAAGGGTGAGGTGGCGGCGCTGGCTCAGACCATCAACACCATGGTCGACCAGCTGCGCTCGTTCGCCGCCGAGGTCACCAGGGTGGCGCGCGAGGTCGGCACCGACGGCCGCCTCGGCGGCCAGGCCCAGGTGGAGGGGGTGAGCGGGACCTGGAAGGACCTGACCGAGAACGTCAACCAGCTGGCCTCCAACCTCACCAACCAGGTGCGCAACATCGCCCAGGTCACCACCGCGGTGGCCCGCGGCGACCTCTCCCAGAAGATCACCGTCGATGTCAAGGGAGAGATCCTCGAGCTCAAGGACACGATCAACACCATGGTGGACCAGCTCCGCTCCTTCGCCGACGAGGTCACCCGGGTTGCCCGCGAGGTCGGCACCGAGGGCAAGCTGGGCGGACAGGCCGAGGTCGAGGGGGTGAGCGGGACCTGGAAGAAGCTCACCGACAACGTCAACTTCATGGCCGGCAACCTCACCTCCCAGGTGCGGGCCATCGCGGCTGTGACCACCGCGGTCGCCAACGGAGACCTGTCCAAGAAGATCACCGTCGACGCCCAGGGGGAGATCCTCGAGCTCAAGGACACCATCAACACCATGGTCGAGCAACTCCGGTCCTTCGCCGACGAGGTCACCCGGGTGGCTCGCGAGGTGGGCACCGAGGGCAAGCTGGGCGGTCAGGCGGAGGTCGAGGGGGTCAGCGGAACCTGGAAGAAGCTGACCGACAACGTCAACCAGCTGGCCTCCAACCTCACCACCCAGGTGCGGGCCATCGCCGAGGTCTCCACCGCGGTGACCAGGGGCGACCTGACTCGACAGATCTCGGTGGGCGCCCAGGGTGAGGTCGCCGAGCTCAAGGACAACATCAACCAGATGATCGCCAACCTGCGCGAGACCACCCGGGTCAACGCCGAGCAGGACTGGCTCAAGACCAACCTGGCCCGGATCGGCGCCATGCTCCAGGGCCAGCGCGACATCGTCACGGTGTCGCGGCTGATCATGTCCGAGCTCACCCCGCTGGTCGGCGCGCAGTACGGTGCCTTCTTCCTTGCCGACCGGGACGGCGATCACACCTGGCTCAAGCTGGTGGCCAGCTACGGCTACGTCCCCCGCAGGGGAGTGCCGACCCGCTTCGCCCTGGGAGAGGGGCTGGTCGGTCAGGCGGCGGTCGAGAAGCACCCAATCGTGCTCGGCGAGACCCCGGCCGACTACATCCTGATCGCCTCCGGCCTGGGCCGGGCGAGGCCGGCGAGCCTGGTCGTGCTGCCCATCCTCTTCGAGGAAGAGGTGCTGGGGGTCATCGAGCTGGCCAGCTTCCAGCAATTCTCGGGGACCTACCGGGGCTTCCTGGACCAGCTGATGAGCACGATCGGAGTGGTGATCAACACCATCATCGCCACCATGCGCACCGAGGACCTGCTCGACCAGTCCCAGCGGCTCACCCGTGAGCTCCAGGTCCAGCAGGAGGAGCTGAAGCGGTCCAACGCGGAGCTCGAGGCCCAGGCGCGATCGCTCACCGAGTCCGAGCTGCTCCTCCACCGCCAGCGTCAGGAGCTGGAGGAGACCAACCGGGCCATCGAGGCTGCCCGGCAGAGCCTGGAGGAGAAAGCGGCCCAGCTCGCCGCGTCGTCCAGGTACAAGAGCGAGTTCCTGGCCAACATGTCGCACGAGCTGCGCACTCCGCTCAACAGCGTGCTGATCCTGGCCCGTCTGCTGGGCGACAACCCTGACGGCAACCTGACCGAGAAGCAGGTCAGCTACGCGCGCACCATCCACTCGTCGGGCAGCGACCTGCTGGGGCTGATCAGCGACATCCTCGACCTGGAGAAGGTCGAGGCGGGCAAGATGACCATCAACCCGTCGCGGATGCAGATCGCCGACCTCCGCGACTACGTGAGCCTGACCTTCGCCCCCATCGCCGCCGAGAAGGGCCTGAATTTCTCGATCGATATCGGCGACTCGGTGCCCGAGCTGCTGATCACCGACGAGCAGCGGCTGCAGCAGATCATCAAGAACCTGTTGAGCAACGCCTTCAAGTTCACCTCGGAGGGGGCGGTTCGGCTCACCGTCCAGGTCGCCAGCAAGGACCGTGAGTACGTCAGCCAGCAGCTGCGCGAGGCCGACGAGGTGATCAGCTTCTCGGTGAGCGACACCGGCATCGGAGTCGCTCCCGACAAGTTGAGGTTGATCTTCGAGGCCTTCCAGCAGGCGGATGGCACCACCAGCCGCAAGTACGGCGGCACCGGCCTGGGCCTCTCGATCAGCCGCGAGATGGCGAGGCTGATCGGCGCCGAGATCCAGGTGGAGAGCAGGGTTGGTCAGGGCAGCACCTTCACCCTGTTCCTGCCCGCGCGGCTGGAGACCCGGTCGCGAGGCGCCGCGACGTCACTGAACGCCGCCGGGGTCACCGGCGAGAGGGGGGTTGCCCTGCTCAGCCAGGGCGCCCCCGAGGCCAGCTTGGAGCTGTCGCCCGCGGACACTGATGACGACCGCGATGGCATCGCCGCCGGCGACGAGGTGGACCTGGTGGTCTCCGACCAGGCCGAGCTGGTGGGCACTGTGATCGACGCCATCCATGCCCGTGATCGCAAGGCGGTGGTCGTCGGCGGCGTCGAGCGGGCGTTCCATCTCGCCCGCCGGCTCCACCCGGGGGCCATCGTGATCGCGCTGAACGGACGCTCCTCGGAGACCATCACCCTGCTGTCCCGGCTCAAGCACGACCTCTCGGTCCGGCACATCCCCACCGCCGTGGCAGCCGAGGGTGCCGTCCGCCGGGGTGCCCAGGCCGAGGGGGCGGCGCTCTGCCTGGAGTCTCCGCTCGAGGCCGAAGCCATCGTGGAGGCGCTCGATGCCCTGCGCCGTCTTGGCGGGCGCCGCGGCAGGCATGTGCTGGTGGTCGACGACGATGCGGGGGTGAGGCTGGGGCTCACCGGGCTCATCGACTCGGTTGAGGGCGTGGAGGTGGCGACCGCAAGCTCCTGGGTCGAGGCCTGCGAGCATCTCCAGACGACGTCCAGCGACTGCCTGGTGCTGGACCTGGGGCTTCCTGACTTCGACGGGTTGAGTGGGCTGGAGGTGCTCAAGGATGACGAGCGGTTCCGCGCCCTTCCGGTGATCGTCTACACGGGACGCGACCTGAGCGCCGAGGAGACCGCCCGGCTGCGCGAGCTGGCCCAGTCCATTGTGGTCAAGGACGCACACTCGCCGGAGCGGATCGTGGCCGAGCTATCCCTTTTTCTTCACCTGCCGGATTCGGCGTTGCCCGCCGAGCACCGCGCCATGCTGACCAAGCTCTACACCAGCGACAGCATCCTGAGGGGACGCAAGGTGCTGGTGGTCGACGATGACGTGCGCAACGTCTTCGCCCTCACCGGGGCCCTCGAGGAGCACGGACTCGAGGTTGTCTTCGCCGAGAACGGTCGCAAGGGCATCGAGCGGCTGCACCAGCATCCCGACGTCAGCCTGGTGCTGATGGACATCATGATGCCGGAGATGGATGGCTACCAGACCACTCGAGCCATCCGGGAGATGCCCGACTGGGGGCGGTTACCGATCATCGCCCTCACCGCCAAGGCGATGCGCGACGATCGGGAGAAGAGCCTGGCCGCCGGAGCCTCCGACTACATCACCAAGCCGGTGGACGTCGATCAGCTCCTCCAACTGATGCGGGTGTGGCTGCACCGGTGAGCACCGCCCTCGACTCCACCCGCCCCTCCGCCGAGGTGGGAGCCGGGCCACGATCCCGGAGCCGCTCCACGATCCTGCTGGTCGACGATCGCCCCGAGAACCTTGACTTCCTGGAGGACGCCCTCTCGCCCCTGGGTCAGACCCTGGTCTCAGTCCTCTCCGGCGAGCAGGCGCTGGCGGCGCTGCTCGACCTCGAGGTGGCCCTGATCGTTCTCGACGTCCGGATGCCCGGCATGGACGGCTTCGAGACCGCCGCCCACATCCGCCGCCGCCGGCGCAGCCGCGAGATCCCGATCATCTTCGTGACCGCGGCCGACGACGACCTGGAGGGAGCGCTGCGGGCCTACTCCGAGGGTGCGGTGGACTATCTGGCGCGGCCGCTCAACCCCAACGTGCTCCGCTCCAAGGCGTCGGTTTTCGTGGAGCTGCACGAGACCGCGCGGCTGCTGCGCGAACGGAGCTGGGAGCTGGAGCGGTCCAACACCGAGCTGGCCGCCCTCGCCGAGGCCGCGGAGGCCGCCAACCGGTCCAAGAGCGCGTTCCTCAGCATGGTTGGGCACGAGCTGCGCACCCCGCTTGCGGTGGTGAGCGGTTACGCCTCCCTCCTGCTCTCCGGAGGGCTGGGCGAGCTGGACCAGCGCATGCGCGGGCCGCTCACCGCCATCGAGGCCAAGTCGGAGGAGCTGCACCGGCTGGTGGAGATGCTGCTGCAGGCGGCCCTGCTCGAGGCCGGGATACCGTCCGACCGGCCCCGGCGCCTGGACCTCAACGAGGCGGCCACCGCCGCGGTCGAGCGGGCTCGAAGCCGGGCCGAGATCCTCGGCGCCGACCTGGACTGCGCGCTCGCGGCGGTGCCGGTCGCGGTCGAGGCCGACCCTGACAGCATCGCCCGAGTTCTCGACAATTTGGTCAACAACGCGCTGGTCCACGGTGGGGTGCGACCCGTCGTGCGGGTGGCGGTCGCCGCGGGGGAGCCCTGCATTCGAGTCGAGGACCGGGGACCCGGCGTCCCCGCTGAGCTCGGCGATCGGATCTTTGAGCGCTTCGTGCGCGGGACGACCGACGGCAGCGGCCCTCCGGGAGTGGGGCTGGGCCTGCACATCTGCCGGGAGCTGGTGCTGGCGGCGCACGGGAGCATCGCCCTGGAACCCGGTGAGGGGGGACGGGGCACCCGGTTCGTCGTCCGCCTTCCGGTCGCCACCGCGAGCACCGAGTAGCCGGGCTCCGAGCCCCGAGTGGCCCGGCGCGGTGGGGACGGCGCCCGAGGGTCGGCGGTCGCGAGGGAGGCCGTGACAAACCCGTGGCGGTTCCGCCCCCCCGGCCGTCTCGGCGAAAGCCGATCTTTAACGTCGTGCGCCCCGATTGCTTTCCCGAGCCCCTACCGGCTGGCGAGTCGCGGCTGGCCGGCGTCGTGAGTTCCGAGTTCGACCCCGAGCCCATCCCGGCAGGCGGATCGCGGCTGGCCAGCGTCGTGAGTTCCGAGTTCGACCCCGAGACCCTCTCGGCTGGCGAGTCTCGGCTGGCCAGCGTCGTGAGTTCCGAGTTCGACCCCGAGACCCTCTCGACTGGCGAGTCGCGGCTGCCTCGCAACGGCGCCGCGCTCCGCCCCATCTTCAACCTCGCCGACCGGCTGGCCATCGCCTACGAGGTCGAGCCCCGCCCGGCCGTCCCCGAGGGGTGGCAGAGGATGATGGCGACCGCCATCCCGCTTGCCGCCCTGGTGACCCCGGCCATCCTGCTGGCGCCGCTTCCGGTCGAGGTCCTCGCCGCCCCGGACTTCGATCCCCGGCTGCCGGCGGGCGGCGGCGTCTTCCCCGGCGAGGTGGCCTGGATCATCCCAGGGCTCCCGGGACAGACCCAGCTCGCCCGGGCACGGCTCGACGGACTGCGCCGGCAGGGCTTCCGGATCGCCCTCGAGGGGGTGGGCTGGGCTGCCCCCACCCGGCGGCGCATGGGTCAGCTGCGCCCGGAGTTCGCCATCCTCGGGGCCCGCTGCGCCACCGCGGCCATGCGCGACCCGGTCATCCGAGCCGAGCTGACCGGGCTGGTGGCGTTTGCCGGCCAGCTCGACATCTGCCTGGTCGCCCGAGGGGTCAACGATCCACGGGTCGCTGACCTCCTGCTCAGCATCGGCATCCGCCACGGCATGGGTGGGCAGGTCGGCTCCCCGGTCGTCCTCGACGCCACCGCAGCCGCGCCCGGCGACCGGGTGGTCAGCGAGTCCTGGCTGCGCCATCAGGAGGCGCGTCCGCTACGGGTCAGCGGGACCGTGCTTCCCGGACCGGACGTGCTCGACATCACCCCCATCCCCGAGGGCGCCGCCGACGACGAGCTGTTCGCCCATGTCCTGGGAGAGGCGGCGCGCATCCTCCAGGCCGAGCACGATCCGGAACGGATCATCACCACCACCGCGGAGCTGATGCAGCGGGTGGTGCCGGCCAATTCGATCGCCGTCTTCGAAGCTGACTGGGAGCACAACCGGCTGGTCCCCCGCCTGCTCGCCGGCAGCGGCGTCCAGGCGCTGCGCGACCTCGCCGAGTACCCGATGAGCCGGGGCATCACCGGGTGGGCGTTTGCCCGGGGTCTCCCCTACCTGTGCGCCGACGTCACCACCCATCCCGCGGCTGCGACCATCCCGGGCACGGGGTCTGATCGCACCACCGAATCGATGATCGTGGTGCCGCTGATAGCTGGGGATCACCGCCTCGGTGTCCTCGATGTCTGGCGTGATGGGGCCGGCAGCTTCAGCGCCCACGACCTCACCCGCTGCGCGCTGTTCGCCCATGTGGCGGCGGCCGCCTGGCGCAACGCTCAGCTCTACGCCGAGCTCGAGGAGCGGGCGCGCACCGATGTGCTCACCGGGCTTCACAACGCTCGCTGGTGGGAGGAGTTGGCGCCTCGCGAAGTGGCCCGAAGCCGTCGCACCGGCAAGGAGATCGGGCTGCTGCTGGTGGACCTCGACCATTTCAAGGTCGTCAACGACACCCATGGCCACGGCACCGGTGACCGGGTCCTGCGCCAGGTCGCCCGGATCCTGCGCAGCGCGGTGCGCACCGGGGATGCCGTGGTCCGCTTCGGCGGCGAGGAGTTCTTGATCATGCTGCCGGAGAGCGGCGACGAGGGAGCGCTGCGGGTCGCGGAGACCGTGCGCCGGGCGCTGGCCGAGATGCCGCCGGTCGCTTCGGGTCTGCCCCAGGTGACCGCCTCCATCGGGGTGGCTCTCTTCCCGCGTCACGGCAAGGACCTCGACGAGGTCATCCAGGCCGCCGACATCGCCATGTACCAGGCCAAGGCTCGGGGCCGCAACGCGGTGGTGATGGCCGCCTGAGGCCTGGGTCAGAGGCCGCTCTCAGAGGATGTAGCGGCGGGCGTCGTCGTTGCCGGCCAGTCCGCTCAGCCGTTCGTCCACCATCGCCGCGTCGACCACCACCCGCTGGCCGGCGAAGTCCTCGGCGTGGAAGGAGAGATCCTCGAGCACCCGCTCCATGACGGTGAACAGGCGCCGGGCCCCGATGTTCTCGTCCTCCTCGTTGACCCGATGAGCCTGGCGAGCGAGCTCGGCGACGCCGTCCTCGGTGAAGTCCAGCTCGACCTGCTCGGTGCCGAGCAGCGCCTGGTACTGCTTGGTGAGAGCGTTGTTCGGCTCCACCAGGATGCGCTGCAGGTCGGACTCGCTGAGCGGGCTGAGCTCGACCCGGATCGGGAAGCGTCCCTGGAACTCAGGGATGAGGTCGCTGGGACGCGCGGCGGTGAAGGCCCCGGCGGCGATGAACAGGATGTGGTCGGTGCGCACCGAGCCGTAGCGGGTGTGCACGACCGAGCCCTCGAGCAGGGGCAGGAGGTCACGCTGGACCCCCTCGCCGCTCACGTCGGGGCCGCGGTCGGAAGCGGGACCGCAGATCTTGTCGACCTCATCGACGAAGACGATCCCGGCCTCCTCGACATCGCGGATGGCGTCGTCGTAGATGCGGTCCATGTCAATCAGGCGATCGGTCTCCTCCTCGGTCAACGCGGTCCGGGCGTCGGCCACCCGCATGCGCTTCATCCGCTTGCGCACCGGGGCCATCTGGGAGAAGAAGTCGGAGAGCGAGTAGCCGACCTCCTCGAGACCCGTCCCAGCGAAGCCCTCGAACGCCGGCTGGTAGGGCTCCTCGACCTCGACGTCGATGTAGCGGTCCTCGAGCCGGCGGGCCCGCAACCGGGCCGCCAGACGGCGGCGAAGACGCCGGCGCAACCGGTCCCTTCCGTCGGCGTCCATGGGCTCTGCGTCGATGGGCCCCGCGGGCGGCGCGAGGCTGGAATCCACCTTGAGTTCCGCGGAATCTGAGCTCATGCGCTCATCCACGTCGTGCTCTGAGGACCCTGAGCTCATGCGCTCATCCACGCCGTGTTCGGAGGACCCTGCGCCCGTCGGCTCGACGGTCGGTCCTGCGGCCACCGAGACCTCGGTCTTCCCATTCGCGGCTGGTGCCACGACCTCCGCATCCTCCGCGGCGTCGTGCTTTCCGGGGTGCCCACCCGGCCCGCCTCTGCCGTTCGCAGCCTGGTCGGCGGCGATCTCCGCCTCCACCAGGATGTCGAGGATGCGACTCTCCGCCAGCTCCCGGGCCCTCTCCTCCACCTCGTCGATGCGCTCGTCGTGGACCTCGGTGATGGTCTGCTCCAGCAGATCGCGGATGATGGCCTCGACGTCGCGACCCACGTACCCCACCTCGGTGAACTTGGTGGCCTCGACCTTGATGAAAGGCGAGGAGGTGAGCTTGGCCAGGCGCCGGGCGATCTCGGTCTTGCCCACGCCGGTCGGTCCGATCATCAGGATGTTCTTGGGCAGCACCTCGCGGCGCATCTCCTCGGTGAGACGCCGCCGGCGGACTCGATTGCGCAGCGCGACCGCCACCGATCGCTTGGCCGGGTCCTGACCCACGATGTAGGCATCGAGGTGGCGGACAATCTCCCGGGGACGGAGGTCGTCGGGGTCGCGGGTCTCCGCGGTCCCGGGGTCCTCGCTCGACGCCGCCGACCGGGCGTCCACCTCGGTCATCGGTAGCTCAGCCGGCAGCCGCCACGGCCGCCGCGGCTGGGAGGGTCTCGACCATCACCTCGTTATTGGTGTAGATGCACAGTGATGCGGCGATGCCCAGGGCCCGGCGCGCCACCTCCGCGGCGTCGAGGTCGGTGTTCTCGAGGAGCGCCTTTGCCGCGGCCTGGGCAAAGGGGCCGCCGCTGCCGATGGCGGCGAGATCGTCGTCGGGTTCGATGATCTCGCCGTCGCCCGAGAGCAGCAGCAACTGCTCACGGTCAGCGACGATGAGCATGGCCTCCAGGTGGCGCAGGTACCGATCGGTCCTCCACTCCTTGGCCAGGCCCACCGCGGCCCGGAGGAGCTGCCCCTGGTGGCGGTCGAGCTGCTGCTCAAACTTGTCGAACAGGGTCAGCGCATCGGCCACCGCCCCGGCGAAGCCAGCCAGCACCGTGTCGTGGTGGAGCCGCCGCACCTTCGAGGCGCGATGCTTCATCACCACGTCCCCGACGGTGACCTGGCCGTCGCCGGCGATGGCCACGGTGCCGTCGCGGCGAACCCCGACGATGGTGGTGGCGTGCGCGCGAGGGATCACGAAGCCCTGGCCCGAGGCGGCCGGAACTTGCATTCCGGATAGCCGCTGCAGCTCACGAATGGTCCGAAGCGCCCCTGCCGCCGGACCAGCGGACGCCCACAATCGGGACAGCTCTCACCGGTGTGCTCCGCCGGGGCCGCGGGGGCGGAGGCACCGGTCCTGGGCTGGATGTAGCGGCACTCCGGGTAGCCGGAACAGCCCACGAAGGGGCCGCGCCGGCTTCGCTTTCGGGCCAGTGGCCGGCCGCACTCCGGGCACTCGCCGAGGTTCTCCTGCTCAATCTCTCCGGCACTTTCCGAGTCGGCGGGCTCCCCGCGCCCGGCAGTTGGTTCGAGGTCGCGGATGTAGCGACACTTGGGGTAGCCGCTGCAGCCGACAAAGGGGCCGCGCCGTCCCTCGCGCTGCACCAGCGGCTTGCCGCAGCGGGGGCAGGCCTCGCCGGTTGGAACCGCTTGCGACACCTTCTTGTCCTTGATGTAGCTGCACTCGGGGTAGCGCGAGCAGCCCACGAAGGAGCCGAACTTGCCCTCGCGGACCACCAGCTCGCCGATCTCGCATTCCGGGCAGGTCTCCCCGGTCGACTTGGCCGGAACCTTGACCCGCTGCATCGACGCCTGAGCCTTCTCCACGGTGGCGTCGAAGGGTGTGTACCACTCCTTCACAGTGGGTTCGAAGCGCCGCTTGCCGGCTTCGATGGCATCGAGACGGCGCTCCAGCTCGGCGGTGAAGTCGACGTCCACCACCTCGGGGAAGTGCTCGCGCAACAGGGTGTCCACGGTCTTGCCCAGCTCGGTGGGATGCAGCCGGCGCTCCTCCTGACGAACGTAGGCGCGCTCCTGGACGACCTCGATGGTGGGGGCGTAGGTCGAGGGCCGGCCGATGCCACGCTCCTCCAGCTCCTTGATCAGCGATGCCTCGGTGTAGCGGGGCGGCGGTTGGGTGAAGTGCTGCTCCATCGCCAGCTCGCGGCAGCGGGGTTGGTCGCCCACCTGTAGCGCGGGAAGGCCGCCCTCTCCGTCGCTGTCAGCGGTGCCATCGGCGCCCGCTGGCCCCTCGCGTCGCTCCTCGTCACGCTTCCACACCCGCTGGAAGCCATCGAAGAGCGGCACCGATCCGGTGGCCCGGAAGATGTACTCGGCGGCGGCGATGGTGGCCCTGGTGTTCTGGAAGCGGGCCGCGGCCATCTGGCTGGCGACGAAGCGCCGCCATATCAGTTCGTACAAGCGCGCCTGGTCGCGTGAGAGGTGCTGCTCAACCTGGTCCGGGGTGCGGCTCACCTCGGTGGGACGAACGGCCTCGTGGGCGTCCTGGACGTTCTGGCCCTGCCGCTGCCGGGCCTGGCCGGTGCGCAGATACTCCTTGCCATAGTTCTGAGTGATGTGGGAGGCTGCCTCGGAGCGGGCCAGCTCGCTGATCCGGGTGGAGTTGGTGCGCATGTAGGTGATCAGACCCGCCGGGCCGGCGCTGCCCAGCTCGACGCCCTCGTACAGCTCCTGCGCGATGGACATCGTCCGCTTCGGCGCCAGTCGCAGCCGGGTGCTCGCGTCCTGCTGCAGGGTGCTGGTGGTGTAGGGCAGTGGCGCGGAGCGCGAGGTCTCTCCGCTCTCGATCGCCTCGACGACGAATGCGGGCTCGTCGCTCGGGCGCCGTCCCGCCTCGTCGAAGTTCAGGGCGCGCAGCACCGACAGGGCGTCCTCACGGGTGGGCAGCTCGACCTTCTCGCTCGCCGCCCCTCCGGCCGCCTGAGCAGCGCCGCGCCCTCGGCGCCGAGTGGCGGCCCCAGCTCCGGCTGCCTTCTGATCCCCCCGACGCCCGACGAAACGCGCGGTGAAGCGGCTCTCGCCTTTCTCCAGCAGCGCGTCCAGGGTCCAGGACTCGGTGGGAACGAAAGCGGTGATCTCGTTCTCTCGGTCCACCACCAGACGGACCGCCACCGACTGCACCCGGCCGGCCGACAGGCCGGTGCGCACCTTGCGCCAGAGCAGCGGGCTGAGCCGGTAGCCCACCAGCCGGTCGATGACCCGCCTGGCTTCCTGCGCGTATACCAGGTTGCGGTCGATCTTGCGCGGCGCCCGGAGGGCGGCCTCCACGGCGCTCTTGGTGATCTCATGGACCACGATGCGGTCCGGGTCGTGCAGCCGCAGCGCTTCGGCGAGGTGCCATGCGATCGCCTCACCTTCCCGGTCGGGGTCGGCGGCGAGGAGCACATTCTCAGCCCGCTTCGCCGCATCCCGAAGCTCGCGGATCTGCCGCTCCTTGCCCTGGATGACCAGATACTCGGGCCGGAAGCCGTTCTCCACGTCCACGCCCATCTTCGACTTGGGAAGGTCCCGGACATGCCCCATCGAAGCCTTGACGGTGTACCCGGCACCGAGGAACTTGGCCAGGGTGCGGGCCTTGCTGGGCGACTCGACGATGATCAAAGAGTTGGCCATGGGCTCCCCACTGTATCCCGGATGATCACCCCCGGCGATCAGATCGAAACCTGATCCGCACCCGGCTCACGACCCGAGAGCCGCCAGCTCCGGGATCCCCGCCGCCTGCTGGACCTCGCCGAACATCACCCGGTTGACCCCCACCGCCGCCACCCTCGGCCCCGGCAGGATGATGCCGGCGAGGTTGAGCGGGTCGGCCGCAGACAGGCTGATGGGCGGGTCCTCCGAATGGCGGCGGCGGGTCGAGCGGAGAAGGTCGATCGCTTCAGGAAGCGCGTACTGCTCGCCGGCGAAGCCGGTGACGAAGCGGCCGCCACGGGCGGTCCCCCTGGCTTCCATCCGGCGCAGGGCCCAGAGCACCTCCCGCCACGGGATCGCGAAGCTCTCCCGGACCAGCAGGTCCCAGAAGACCACCCCCCAGCGCTCGAGGAGCTGCTCGGCCAGCGCCTCGGCGAGGGCGTCCCGATCTCCGATCGGCGCCGCGGCTGGGAGGGGCGACCAGCGGCCCTCCCCTGCTCCGCTGCCCGCGGCCCCGCGGCGAAGCCCGCCGGCGCGGTGGCCGCGGCGGGCCCAAGCGGGGGCCAGCAGCGAGCGCACCGCGGAAAAGCCATCGGCGGTGACGAGACCCCGGCCGACCCCGTCCCACAGACCGGCCTCCACCTCGGTCGGAAGCCGGCGAGCCAGTGCGGCGATGTCCCCGGTGAAGAGGGCGCCGTGGCTGCGAAGCACGTCGAGGACCTCGCGGGTGGCGCCCGCCGCCGGCTCGACGGGCTGGGCGGCTCCGCGCACTGCCTGGAGCAGCCAGGGCAGGTCGGCGCGCACCACCAGGGTGATCGGGGTCGCTCGAGAGGGGAAGGGCCGGCTGCGCGACGGGTTCGGGTCGCCCTCCTCCCCGCCGCGGACCCTCAGCCGCGCCCAGGCCACCGAGCCCGAGAGGCAGAGATCGTCCAACCACGCCGGCCGGTAGTGGGCCACCCGGCGGGGCAGGATCTCCGCTTCCCAGACGCCGGCCGGCGCCTCCAGCCCCTGCAGCTGGGCCACCGTGGCCGCCACCCCCGCACGCCCTTCCCGCTGGGTTCCCGGCGCCACCCGCTGCCAGCGCAGCAGGAAGCGCAGGAAGTCAGCGGCGCTGACCGGTGAGATCTCCCGTCGGAGCCGGTCGCGGGTGTACAGGTGAACGCGGGCCAGCAGCCGGCGGGAGCACCACTGAGCCTCGATGGTCGCGGGATCGAAGCTGCCCCGCACCGCGAAGCCCTCCGCCTCCAGCCGGGTCAGAGCCGCCGCCACCAGGTTGCCCGACAGAGAGGTGGCCGCAGCCAGGGCTGAGGCGGTGATCGGACCGCTCGTCTCCAGATGCCCGCGCAGGGCCAGGGCCGCCGCCTCGGCTGGATCCTCGACCGCTTGGCCGAAGCCGGGGGCCGGACGATCGGGGGTGAAGGTCGCCTCGGGCAGCATCGCCTCGACGACGTGGCGAGATTCCGCGGCGCACCACAGCGAGGCCCCGGGAAGGGAAACGATGAAGGCTCGGCCGCGTCCGACCAGGTGCTCGAACCAGTCGTTCCACGGCGGCTGGGGCCGGGTGACGCCCTGCGAGACCAGCAGTTCGTGCAGCTCCTCGGGGTCGCGGGGGGCAGGCGTCACCTCCTCTCTGACCCGCCGGATGGCGCCGGGGTCGAGAGCGGCAAGGTCGTGGGCGTCGATCGGCAGCCCCCGCCGCAGCGCCACCGCTCGGCTCCGGCGCTCCTCGAGTGGGGCGTCATCCAGGAAGGTGTAGGGGCGTCCGTTGACTATCTCGTGGGCGAGCACCGATGGCTCGGTGGTGTCGCGGCAGGTGATGCGCAGGGTTCCGGCCTCGATCCTCTGCACCACCAGGCGGAGGGCATCGACGTCCATCGCCTCATGGAGGCAGTCGAAGAGGGTCTGGCGCACCAGGGGGTGGTCGGGAGGCTCGATCGGTCCTGTCGGGTTCTCGTTCTGGCAAGCGGTGAGCGCAGGGAAAACGGCGGCCATCACGTCGTCGGCCTCGAGGCGCTGGATGGGTGGAGGGTTGCGCCGGCCCCCTTTGAAGCGCAGCACGGCCAGCGATCTGGTGAGGTTCCACCGCCAGCGCACCGGGAACATCGGGGCGAACAGCACCGCCTTGATGAGGACCTCCTCGACTGTCTTCGAGGAGAGGAAGCCGGGGACGTCCTCGAGCGGAAGGCTGTGCTGCGGACCGAGCGAGAGCAGCACCGCATCGTCGCTCGCCGCCGCCTGCAGCTCGAAGTCGAAGGTTGCGCAGAATCGCTTGCGCAGGGCCAGTCCCAGAGCCCGGTTGATCCGCGCCCCGAAGGGGGCGTGCACCACCAGCTGCATCCCGCCGGACTCGTCGAAGAACCGCTCCAGGACGATGTGATCGTGGGTGGGGAGAACGCCGAGTGCAGCGCGGCCCGCGGCCAGATATTCGACAAGCTGCTGCGCCACCGCGGCCGCCACCTCGCAGCGTCCCTCAACCCAGGCCACCGCCGCCTGGTCTCCCTCGCCACCCAGCCGCTCGTCCACCCCTGCGCGCAGCGCCGAAACCTCCTCGGAGAGCTCGGCGGTGCGCCCCGGAGCCTCACCCAGCCAGAACGGCACCGACGGTGGGGCCCCCTGGGCGTCGACCACCCGCACCGTACCCGCGCTCACCCGGGTGATCCGCCATGAGGTGCTGCCGAGCAGGAAGATGTCGCCGGCCATCGATTCGATCGCCCAGTCCTCGTTCACGCTGCCCACGAGCGTCTCATCGGGCTCCGCCAATACCCGGTAGTCGGCGGTCTCAGGGATGGCCCCGCCCGAGGTCAGCGCGGCCAGTCGGGCGCCGCGACGGGGGTGCAGCTCGCGGTTCACGCGGTCGCGATGCAGGTGCGCCGCCACCGTTCCGCGCCCGGTGCTGATCCCCTCCGATATCAGCTCGACGACCTCGTCGAAGTCGGCGCGGCTCAGTCCGGCGAAGGGGGCGGCACGCTGAGCCATGCTGTACATCTCGTCCTCGGGGACGCCCTGCTCACCCCCCCGGGCGGCGCACTCGGCGACGATCTGTTGCGCCAGGATGTCGAGTGGTGCCTGCGGCGGGTGGACGGCGTCGAGGCGTCCGGCCCGGAGGCCGGCGAGCAGCGCGCAGCACTCCACCAGGTCGTCGCGGCTCATCGGAAAGAGGACTCCCCGGGAGGTGGCGCCGCGGCGGTGGCCGGAGCGCCCGATCCGCTGCAGGAAAGTGGACAGGCTCCGGGGCGTCGAGATCTGGCAGACCAGGTCGATCGGCCCGATATCGATGCCCAGCTCCAGGGAGGCGGTGGCCACCAGAGCCCTGAGCTCTCCGGCGCGAAGCTTTCCCTCCACCAGGGTTCGACGTTCCCTCGACAGGCTGCCGTGGTGGGCTGCGACCGCATCGCCGCCCAGCCGCTCGGCCAGCAGATGGGCGACCCGCTCCGACATCCGCCGGGTGTTCACGAACACCAGGGTGGTGCGGTTGGACTGGACGTGAGAGGCGATTCGTCCGATGACGTCGTGGAGCTGCTCGGTGGTCGCCACCGCGCCGAGCTCCTCGTCGGGAAGCTCGATGGAGACCTCCATGGGCCGGCGATGGCCGGTGTCAACCACGGCGCAGCGTGGCCTTCCCTCGCTGTCCTCGCGTCCTTCTCCAGCACCGACGAGGAGGCGAGCCACGGTTTCAATGGGCCGCTGGGTGGCCGAGAGGCCGACTCTCACCGGCGACTCTGCGCACGCCGCCTCCAGCCGCTCCAGGGTGAGAGCCAGATGGGCGCCCCGTTTGTCGCCGGCCACGGCGTGGATCTCATCGAGGATGACGGTGCGGACCTGGCCGAGCTGGGCCCGACTCCGAGCCGCCGTGACCAGAAGGTAGAGCGACTCCGGGGTGGTCACCAGGAAGTTCGGTGGGCGCCTCAGCATCGCCGCTCGAGCCGCGGGGGGCGTGTCACCGGTGCGGACCTCGACCCGAAGCGCCGGTGCCGAGAGGCCGAGCTCGGCCGCGACCTCGGCGATCTCCCGGAGAGGAAGCTCGAGGTTCTGGTGGATGTCGACCGCCAGCGCCTTCAGAGGAGAGACGTACACCACCTGGGTCACGCCCTCGACCGCCTCCCCCCGCTGGGCGGCCAGGTACAGCTCGTCGATGGCGATGAGGAAGCCCGCCAGGGTCTTGCCCGACCCGGTGGGCGCGGCGATCAGGGTGTGCCGGCGGGCCGCGATGTGCGGCCACCCCTCGGCTTGGGCGGGGGTCGGCCCGTCGGGGAAGCGCCGCTCGAACCACGCCCGCACCGCCGGATGGAGAAGGCTCACCGTTGGAGATGGAACACTCACCGTCCGAAGGTAGCACCGGTCGCCGGCCGGGCCGAGCCCGACCTGCGTCTCGCCGGCTCTGCCTCCCCTGGACAGGCATGGCAGCCGGCCCAGGCCCGTATACGAGGGACCTGACATCCCGAGAGCGGGGGATGACGCAGTCAACGGCGACCTCCTCATCAGGGGAGAAAGATCAGCGAGTTGCAGTGCCGGGGGCGGATCGTGCGGAACTGACGGCGATCGAGGGTGATGACCGTGGCTGTGCCCAGCCGCTCGGCCAGAGCAACGACAGACGCTCCGGTTCCACCCAAGGGGAGGGCGCTGTGTCGCTCCACCAGCTCCGCGATGCGCGGCCAGTCCGTGGATGCCGGTGCCTCGACATCCATTGCCGCCAGGCCTGAGAGAAACCACGCCTCGGCAGCCGGCCCAAGGCGAGATCCGATCAGCTGGGTGACCTCAGCCACGACCAGGGCCGGAATCACCAGATGCAGCTGGGGATGGCACAACGCGGCCAGGGCCGCGGCATGATCGACGGCGTCCATATCCGCGGCAGCGAACAGGGGCCCGCCATCGACGATGGCGATCCGGAGCGCCATTCCTTGGTCAGGCTCTTCCGGCCTCGTCCCGCGCCGTGACGATTCCGCTTCGGCCTAGATTCGCGAAGGGCCGCGCCACGGGTTGACCGGCGAGGCCCAGATGGGCGATCAGCGCCTCTCGAGCAACCGCTGACAACGAGATGAGACGCCGACGCGCCTCGCGTTCGGCAGCCAGGGCGAGCTCATCGGGAAGGCAAATGGTGGCGCGCTTCATACCTTCATACCCTCACACTTCTTCATACCCTCACACTTCTTCATACCTTCACACTTCTTCGCACCTTCATACGTTCACACCTCCGCCCGAACTACATCTGCGCCGCCGACAGCCGGGCTGTTACAACTGCGACCGCGAGACGAAGCCACCTGCGGCGCTCCGAACCGATCCAGCCAGTTCGAGCTCTCCAACCAGGACGGCTAGGTCGGCCGCACCGATGTCGAGGGCTCGCCCGAGCACCTCGCGGTGCACCGGCTCCGTGCCCAGCAATTCCAGCAAGCGTCGCGTGATGCTTGACGAATGGTTTGCGAACGTCGCGCGATCGGTATTGGACGCAGCCGGATTGATCCCAGGGAGGGTGTCGCCACACTGGTCGAAAACGTCCGCAAGGTCCGTCACGTCGAGGTAAGGGCGAACGCCATCACGGAGCAGCCGGTTCGAGCCAGCGTTGGCAGCACTGAGGATGGACCCGGGCACGGCAAGAACCTCACGGCCGAGGTCGGCAGCCCAGCGGGCGGTGCTCAACGCTCCACTCTCGGCCCGCGCTTCGACCACGACGACGGCGCGAGCCATGGCCGCGATGATCCGATTCCTGTTCGGGAAACGCCAGGCGATCGGGGCGTCATCGAGTCCGTACTCACTCACCAGCGCCCCTGAAGCCACCACCAGCTCACGCAGCGGACGATTCTGGGGCGGGTAGTCCACGTCGAGTCCGCAACCGAGTACGGCCACGGTGCGGCCGCCGCCTGCCAGGCAGCCACGATGCGCGGCGGTGTCCACGCCGACGGCCAGGCCACTCACCACGGTTATCCCTCGGCGGCCCAGCTCCCTGCCGATCCTCGTGGCGACCTCTGCGCCCGCCGCACTGGCTCGACGAGCTCCGACCACGGCGACCCCGGGCAGTGGAGGCAGCTCGCCGTCAACCCACAGCGCTGAAACCCGCAGCGAGGGACCGACCTCGCCCAGATCGTCGAGGGTGGCGGGCCAGCGCGGATCCCCGGTCTCCAGCTTGCAGCGATTCACGTGGCTTGTCCGCGCAGCTGGAAGGCCTCGATCACCGCCTCTCGGCTGACACGCTCCTCGGAGCGGAGATCGGCGATGGTTCGGCTCACCCGCAGAACTCGGTGGTATCCGCGCGCAGAGAGCCGCCAGCGCTCTCCGGCGACTGTCAACGCTTCCCGGGCCCGAGCGTCCAGCCCGCAGACTGCCAGCAGCTGATCGCCCCGCAGCAGCGCGTTGTAGCGGGCGCCGGCGGAACCATGCCGGCCAGCCTGAACCGCCAATGCGGCTGACACCCGCTCTCGAACCTGGGCTGTCGGCTCGTCGCCGGGACTGCCCAGCAGCACCTCCCCATCGAGCCGCGGCACATCCACCACCATGTCGATGCGGTCTCGCATGGGGCCCGAGAGGCGCGCTTGATACCGGGTCACCGCCTCTTCCGGGCAGCTGCAGGAAGCGCCGTCCAGCTGGCCCAAACGTCCGCAAGGGCAGGGGTTCGCGGCCGCCACCAGGACAAACTCGGCTGGGAATACCAGGGTGCCGCGCACCCGGGTGACGGCCACCCTGCGTTCCTCCAAGGGCTGCCGGAGCGCCTCGAGGTGGGTCCTCGGGAACTCGCAGACCTCGTCGAGAAAGAGGACGCCCCGATGAGCGAGGCTCACCTCCCCGGGCTGCGCCAGACCACCTCCGCCTCCCACCAGACCCGCCCGCGACACCGAATGGTGGGGAGCCCGGAACGGGGGCCTCAGGCTGGTGGGCGGCCGATCGGAAAGCCGGCCGCGCAGCGAGTACAGCGCGGCCACCTCCAAGGCGTCGTCGTGCGGGAGATCGGGAAGAAGACCGGCCAGGGCGCGGGCCAGCATGGTTTTCCCCGCACCCGGCGGCCCCAGCATGAGCAGGTTGTGACGGCCGGCGGCCGCGATCTCGAGCGCCCGCTTGGCCAGGATCTGCCCGCGGATGGAGGCCAGGTCGCCGCCGCCAGGTTGCCATTCATCCCCCATCTGAGTTGTCGCCACGGCGTCGCGATGCCGGCTGCCTTCCAGATGCGCCACCGCCTCTCCCAGGCTGTCGATTCCCACAACCTGCATCCCCTCGACCAGGGCTGCTTCCGCTGCGTTGGCCGCCGGAACCACCAGCTTGTGGATTCCGGCCTGGTGCAGGCGCCTCGCCATGGGCAGGACCCCCACCACCGCCCGCGCGCTGCCGTCCAGCGCGAGCTCCCCGATCAAGCCGACGTCATCCAGGGGGAGCTCCCGCGAGGTGCGTAGGATGGCCGCCGCGATGGCCAGGTCGAAACCGGTCCCCTCCTTGGGCACCTCCGCCGGCGCCAGATTGACCGTCACCCGCCGCTGCGGGAAATCGAAGCCGGCGTTGCGCACCGCCACCCGCACCCGATCCCTGGCTTCCTGGATGGCTCGATCGGTGAGCCCGACAATGGTGAAGTTGGGCAGGCCGTTGGTCACGTCGGCCTCGACGGTCACGGGCACCCCGGACAGCCCGTGGACTGCGCAGCTTATGGCGATCGCTACCATACACAGCAGTATAACTCCACCAGGGCCGCAATCGGGGCGGCGCCCCGCCGGGGCTCTCGGCGAGCGCGCGGGCCCGGCGCACCGTGCATGGAGGGTGGCAGTGGATACGATGGACGTCGATGCCCGCCCGGCCCAAACTCATCAGCGTCAGGGTGTGCATTGAGGGCGGATCTCGCCGGACATTCGCTTCCGCTCTCGACTGGCCCGGGTGGTCTCGCTCTGGCCGGGGTGAGGAGGAAGCCCTCGACACCCTGGCCGCCTATGCGGTGCGCTACGCGCCGGTGGTGCGGGCCGCGGGTCTCAAGCCTCCCGATCCAGGGGGGATTGAGATCGTGGAGCGGCTCCCCGGCTCGGCCAGCACCGATTTCGGGGTGCCGGGGAGCGCTGCAGAATCAGAGCGCCAGGCGCTGAGCCCTGCTCAGCTTCGGCGTGCGGTGGCCCTGCTCGAAGCGTCCTGGAACCTGCTCGACAGCGTGGTCGCCACCGCCCCCGCAACCCTGCGCAAGGGTCCCCGGGGCGGGGGCCGTGACCGCGACGCCATCGTGGCCCATGTCATCGGGGCCGAGGCGGACGCCTACGCCCCCAAGCTGGGGATTCGTCTCCCCCATCCCGCGATCGGGGACGGGTCCGCCCTCAGGGCGCAGCGGGAGGCGATCATCGCCGCCCTGCACTCGAAGGCCGGACGAAGGCAAGACGATTCGAAGGGCTGGTCGCCTCGGTACGCCGTCAGGCGAATCGCCTGGCACGTCCTGGACCACGCCTGGGAGATCGAGGACAGGAGCGGACCCGAGCCGGCGGGCTGACAGGGGAGGCTGGCCGCTCAGCCGCCCGGCTCCACGGCGCAGGTCCAGCTCTCGGTGACCGTCTCGGTGCTCGGGCCCGAGCTGTCGTTGCGCAGCGCCGCCGCGGTCGCCGTCCCCGAGCCGTCCGCGTTCACCTGGGCCGAGAAGCCGGCCGCCGGGTCCGCATTGGTGGACCAACTCTCGTTGCTGCCCCACGTGGCACTCTCGGTCACCTTGGTCGACGAGTAGGCCCCGGGCCCCGAGTAGGGGCCGATCTCGAGGTAGAAGCTGATCGCCTGGCCGCCGAGCCTGGCTCCGGCGTCCCCGGGATCAGGCAGGAAGAGGACGGCGTCGGTGGTGCCGACGGGTTCCTGGCCCTGAGCGGCCCACTGGGAGCAGCTCTCGGCGCCCGCCCCCTGGCCGTCGTCGGCGAAGCCGCCCTGGCCGGTCACCTGCCCGCTCAGCCGGTAGCAGGTGTACAGGGTGAGGCCGTCGGCCGGCGAGGGGGGTGGGGGGATGGCGCACCCGCCCGGCCCGGTGGTGGTTCCCGCCGCCGGGGTGGAGCTCGGAGGGGTGGACCCCCGGGCCACCCCCGACCCCTCCGCGGTCCCCGAGGGCCGTGGGGTGTGGACTGATCCCGTGGCGGCAGAGGACCCGGAGCAGGCGGCGACCGCCAGCCCGAGAAGGGCCGCAGTGGCAGCGCAGATGATCGGCTGGCGGCTCACCGCGGCGGGATCATACCGCCGCCACTGACAGCTGCCCGGCTCCTCTTCCCAGGCCCCTCTTCCCAGGCCCCTCTTCCCCGGACCCTCTTCATAGAGAGGCTCCATCCGGCGATCAGCTCAACCAGCCGAGATCCCCCCTCGACCGGCGGGTCATCCCTCGACGGCGTTGCGGATGTGCTCGCAGCTCACCGGTCGGAGCTCGCGGTCCAATCTCACCGCCACCACGTCGATCCGGTACGGCTGGTTCCTTCTCCCGGTGGCGAGCCGGTAGGCATCGATGAGGGTGCGCAGCTTGGCCTGCTTGCGCCAGTCCACGGCTTCCTGGGGAAGACCGAAGCCGTCTCCGCGGCGCGCCTTCACCTCGACCGCCACCAGCACCCCCGCGTCGACGCAGACCAGGTCCAGCTGGCCCAGGCGGCACCGCCAATCGCGGGCGATGAGCCTCAGGCCGGCGGCCCGGAGATGGGCAAGCGCCGCGTCCTCGCCGGCGCGCTCGACCTCGCGTCTCAGCCCCGGCGCCCCCCTCTCAACCCCCTGGCGGAGGTCAGACGTTCTCCGGCTCCAGCTCCTCGGCCTCCAGCTCCTCGGCCTCCAGGTCCTCGGCCTCAGAGGGCTCCGTTGCCGCTTCCACCGGCTCCGCGAACTCGGCCGCGCCACCGTCGTAGTCCGCCGCAGCCTCGGCCGCCGGCTCCAGGGCGGCAGAGCGGCGCACCACCTCGGCCTCGCCGCCGAGCGGTTGGCGGCGCTCCCGGATCCGGGCGCGCTTGCCGACCTTCTCGCGCAGGTAGAAGAGCTTGGCCCGGCGCACGTCCCCGTGGCGGAGCACCTCGATGCGGTCGATGCGCGGCGAATGAAGCAGGAAGGTGCGCTCCACCCCCACCCCGTGCGAGGCGATCCGGCGAACCGTGAAGCTGGCGCCGCTGCCGGTCTTGCCGTGCAGCGCAGATGACCACGCCCTCGAAGACCTGGATTCGCTCCCGGGTCCCCTCGACCACCTTCACGTGGACCCGGACCGTGTCCCCGCTGCGGAGCACCGGGACCTCGGACTTCTCCTGCTCGCGCTGCAGGAGCTCGACGACGTTCACTGCTGACCTCCGGATTGAGGTTCCGACCTTAACAGATCCGGACGGCGGCGGCGGGTCGCCTCGCGGCTCTCGTTACGCCGCCAGGCGGTGATCGCGGCGTGGTGGCCGCTGCGCAGCACCTCGGGCACCTGGCGGCCCTCGAAATCGGCCGGACGGGTGTAGAGGGGTGCCTCGAGGCCACCGTCGGCAGCCTCGGAGAAGCTCTCGTCGGTCAGCGACTCGGGCGACCCCACCACCCCGGGGACCAGGCGGCCCACCGCGTCGACCACTGCCAGGGCGGCAATCTCGCCACCGGTCAGCACGTAGTCGCCCAGCGCTCAGCTCCTCGCCGATCTCGGCGCGGGCGCGCTCGTCAACCCCCTGGTAGCGGCCGCAGACCAGCATGAGGGCCGGCTCCGCGGCCAGCTCTCGAGCCACTGACTGGTCGAATCTCCGCCCCTGCGGCGACATCAGCACCGCGCGGATCCGGGGCACCTCGGCCCGCAGCTGCCGAACTGCCCGGACCAGGGGCTCCGGCTTGAGCACCATCCCGGGAATCCCGCCGAAGGCTACGTCGTCCACCTGGCGATGGCGGTCGGTGGTGAAGTCGCGAAGGTCGTGAACCCGTAGCTCGAGGATCCCGCGCTCGAGGGCGCGGCCGATCACTCCGACGCTGAGGGGTCCGGGGAACGCCCCGGGAAAGATGGTCAGGACCTCGAAGCGCATCAGCGCCTCCCCCCTGTCCTGCCGCCCTCATCCTCATCCTCCCGCTCCTCCTCCTCCCACGGTGTCAGCACCACCTTTCCGGAGTCGAGGTTCACCTCGCGCCACGAATGCTGAGACCATCGGGAACCGCCTCTCCCCGGTGGGACCGTCGACCACCAGGATGTCGTGGGCGCTGCCGCTCTCGACGTCGCTCACCCGGCCCAGCTTGCGCCCCGAGGGGTCGACCGCCGCCAGCCCGACCAGCTGCCAGACGAACCACTCGCCGGGGGGAAGCCGGCGAGCCCGGTCGGGGGTCACGCAGAGGTAGGCGCCGCGCAGCGTCGCGGCGGCCTCCGGGTCGTCGATACCGTCAAAGCCGAGGAGCAGCTCGCCGCCCCCCAGGTCGCGAGCGGAGCGGACGGTGAGCTCGCGCGGCCCGGGATCGAGGCTCAGGCGCATCCCACGCCGGAAGCGGCGGGCGTCGCCACCGAAGCTCTCCACCCGGACCTCACCGCGCAACCCATGGGGCCGGCGCACCCGCGCGGCGCGGACCGAGGTCGGCGTGCCCTCGATCACGCGGTCAGCCTCCGCCTCAGCGGTGGTCGGCGAGCTCGACCTGGACTCGCTGGTGGCCTCTGAGCCCAGCTGCGCGAACCACGGCCCGCACCGCGTCGATGTTGCGCCCGCTCTTGCCGATCAGCTTGCCCTTGTCGGCCTCGGCCACCTCCACCTCGACGATGGTCGAACGTCCCCGGGCCACGCTGCGCACGCTCACCGCCTCCGGGGTGCTCACCATCCGCTCCACGATGAACCGGGTGAGGTCGGCGTAGTCGGATCCGCCGCCGGCGGCGTGCGATCCCGGCTCCGCGCCGGCCATCACGTCGCTCACCTATTCGCCCTCCGCACTCGGGGCGGCAGCATCGTTGGGCTCCTCGGCGGGACGCGCCTCGGGGCCAGCATCGTCCGCCCCCCCCGGCACGATCGCCGCCTCGGCGGCAGCACCGTCCGGCTCCGGCGCGACCGCCTCGGCGGCAGCTTCGGCCTCCACAACCGTCGTCTCCGGCGCGGTGGCTGCCTGGGGTGCGGGTGTGGCCGCCGCCGCCGGGGCCGGGGCTCGGCGCCTCGGATCGCCGCCCAGGATGCCCTGGGCCACCAGCAGGTCGCGAGCGCTGTCGCTGGGCCGGGCACCGCGCCGCAGCCACTCCCGCACCCGCTCGGCGTCGATGGTCACCGCCGCCGTCGCCGGCAGCGGGTCGTAGAAGCCGAGGGACTCGATGAAGCGCCCGTCTCGCGGGCTGCGCGAGTTGGCGACCACCAGGCGGTAGAAGGGACGCTTGGTGGTCCCCATCCTCTTCAAGCGGATCTTGACCAAAACTTCTCCTTTGTCGAGTTGCCGATCACTGCGTCGGGAGTCTCGAGCTGCGACGGATCCAGGCCGCGGAGCTGGCGCAGCATCCGGGCCCGGCCGCGCATTCCCTTGCCGCTGCCCTTGCCGCCGAGCGCCTTCATGAGCGAATGCATCTGCTCGAATCCCTTCAGCAGCTTGTTGACGTCTGCCGTGGTGGTGCCGCTGCCGGCGGCGATCCGGCGCCGCCTCGAGTTCTTCAGCACCTCGGGGTGAGAGCGCTCGTAGGTCGTCATCGAGAGGACGATCGCCTCCATCCGGGAGAGGTCCTTCTCGGTGGGCATCGCCCCGCCCGCCTGCTTGAGCATCTGGCGGCCGCCGGGGAGCATCCCCAGGATGCCTTCGAGCGGTCCCATGTTGCGGACCTGGCGCATCTGCTCCAGCCAGTCGTCCATGGTGAAGCGGCCGGACAGCAGCTTGTGGGCCGCCACCTCGGCCTGTTTCTGGTCCATCTGCGATTGGGCGCGCTCGACCAGGGTGAGGATGTCGCCCATCCCGAGGATCCTCGAGGCCATCCGCTCGGGTTGGAAGGCCTCCAGCTCGGACACCTTCTCACCGACCCCGGTGTAGAGGATCGGCTTGCCCATCGCCTCCTTCATGGAGAGTGCCGCACCGCCACGGGCATCCCCATCGAGCTTGGTGAGGATGACGCCGTCGACACCCACCTCCTGGTCGAACGCGCGGGCGACGTTGACCGCCTCCTGCCCGGTCATCGCGTCCACCACCAGGACCGTGTCGTTGATCGAGACCTTCTTGCGGATCTCCTTGAGCTCACCGATCATCACCGGGTCGATCTGCAACCGGCCGGCGGTGTCCAGGATCACGACGTCGCAGTTGAGCCGCGCCGCTTCGGCGATGCCGCGCCGGCACAGGTCGGGGGGCTTGCTCTTGCCATCGGGCATGGCGACCGGGATCTGGTTGTCCTTGCCGAGGCGCTCCAGCTGCTGGGGCGCGGCGGGGCGCTGGGTGTCGGCCGCGACCATCAGCGGACGGTGGCCCGTCCTTGCGGGTGGCCAGGGCGAGCTTGGCCGCGGTGGTGGTCTTGCCGCTGCCCTGAAGGCCGATCAGCATGATCACGGTGGGCGGCTGGGGCTGGTAGCGGAGCTTGCGCTGCTCCCCGCCGAGCAGGGCCACCAGCTCGTCGTTGACGATCTTCACGATCTGCTGTCCGGGGGTGAGCGACTCCAGCACGTCGGCGCCGGAGGCGCGCTCGCGCACCCGATCGACGAAGGCCCGGGCCACCTTGAAGTTGACGTCGGCCTCCAGGAGTGCGAGGCGGACCTCGCGCATCCCCAGCTCCACCTCCTCCTTGGTGAGCCGGCCGCGCCCGGAGAGGGACTTGAAGATGCCGCTCAGGCGGTCGGATAGGGAGTCGAACATGCTCAGCCGCTCCCCGCCACGCTGCGGAGCGCCGGTCGCGGCGCCAGGCGAGCACGCAGTCCGGCCTCGATCTGGTCGCGGCGGGCCAGCTCGGCGGCGAGGCCCAGCCTGGATTCGAAGTGTTCGAGCTGGGCGAGCGCGCGGCGCACCAGGTCATGGGCGCCGCTGCGGGTGCAGCCGAGGTGCTCGGCCAGCTCGGCGAACGACCAGTCCTCGTCGAGGTGGAGGCGGCAGGCGTCCAGCTGGTGGTCGGTGAGCAGGCGGCCGTAGACGTCGAGCAGCCGTTGGGCTCGTGCGGTGCGGGTCAGGGCGACGGGGACATCCAGGCGGGCAGAAGCTGTCAAGGGCAAAGCCTGGACAGTGTAGCCGTTGAGAAGCGAGCTGCGCCCGACCCCGCGAGAGGGAGCCGCCATTGACCGCGACCTGCCTGGCCGAACTGATTGGCTACCCGGTCGGCGCCTCCAGGACCCCGGCGAAGAGCGCGTCCAGATACGCCTCGGGGTCAAAGACGTTGAGGTCGTCGATCCCCTCGCCCAGCCCGACCAGCTTCACCGGGACCCCGAGGTCGTCCTCGATGGCGAGCACCGTCCCGCCTCGGGACGTCCCGTCCAGCTTGGTGAGCACGATCCCGGTCAGCTCCAGGGACTGGTGGAACACCCGGGCCTGGGCGATGGCGTTCATCCCGGTGGGAGCCTCGATGACCAGGAGGGTCTCGTGCGGAGCCTCCGGGATGATCCGGCGGACCACGTTGCGAATCTTGATCAGCTCTGCCATCAGGTTGGTCTTGGTGTGCAGGCGACCGGCGGTGTCGACCAGCACGCAATCGACCCGGCGCGCCATCCCCGCCTGCAGAGCGTCATAGACCACCGCGCCCGGGTCCGCGCCGGGTTGGTGGGCGACCACGTCAGTGCCACTGCGGTCCGCCCAGATCCGCATCTGGTCGATCGCGGCTGCGCGGAAGGTGTCGGCGGCGGCGATCAGGCAGGTCCTGCCCTCGTCCCGGAGCCGATGGGCGAGCTTGCCGATGGTGGTCGTCTTGCCGCTCCCGTTGACTCCGACCATGATCACCACGGAGGGCACGGAATCGATGCGCAGCCGCCGGTCGCGACTGCTGAGGACTGCCAGCATCTCCCCTTTCAGCGCGGCGAGAGCCCGCTCAGCGTCGACCATCCGCTCGTCGCGCACCCGGGTGCGCAGCCGCTCCACCAGCCGCTCGGCCACCGGCATGCCGCAGTCCGCTCCGACCAGGACCTGGAGGAGATCGTCGTAGAAGTCGTCGTCGAGGTCGCGACGCAGCAGCACGACATCGCGGACCTGTTCACTGAAGCTGAGTGAGGCTCGGTCCATGCGGCGGGACATCCGCCGCCACCACGCCTCCCGGTGAGGCGCCGCGACCACGTCCCTGCTCACCGATTGAGTCTGCGCGACTCGAGCGGGCCGGGTCCGCTCACGATGCCGCGCGGCGCAGAGGGGCCTGCACCACGCCGACCGCCTCCACCCCCTGTTCGCGCTCGGAGAACCGCACCGACACCACCGAGCTCACCCCCTCGCGGTCGGAGGTCACGCCGTAGAGGCAGTCGGCCGCAGCCATGGTGAGGTGGTTGTGGGTGACCAGGATGAACTGTTGCTGGCGGGCCAGCCGGGTGAGCAGGCGGGTGAACCGCCCGACGCTCGAGTGTCGTCGAGCGGGGCGTCCACCTCGTCGAAGATGTAGAAGGGCGATGGGTTGACCTGCTGCAGGGCGAGCACCATCGCCAGGGCGGTGAGCGCCCGTTCCCCCCCGCTCAGATGAGTGAGTGGCTGGAGCCGCTTCCCGGGGGGCTGGGCGAGGATCTCCACGCCCCGGAGCTGTTCACTCTCCGGCGTTGGAGCGGCGACGTCCACCGTCTGGGAGACCTCCTCGGTCTCGCTGACCGGGTCCTCCAGGTGGAGCGCCGCCTTCCCACCCCCGAACAGCTCGGTGAACAGCTCGGAGAAGTTGGCTCCGACCGCGCCGAAGACGGCCTCGAAGCGGCGTCCGGCCTCGGCCGAGAGGCGATGGACAAGGTGGCGCACCTCGCGCGAGGCGACCACAAGGTCATCGCGGTCGGTGCGGAGCGCGGTGACCCGCTGGTTGAGTGCGACGTGCTGTTCCGGCGCCAGCGCGTTGACTGGGCCCATTGCCCCGATGCGCCGTTCCAGGCGGGTGATCTCGCGCTCGGCGCGCTCTGCCGCTGCGGGATCCAACTCGGTGTCGTCGTCGTCGACCTCGCCGCGCACGGTCTCGGCCAGCTCGGCGACCCTCAGATCGGCGACCTCGGCCTCACTGCGGGCGGCATTGACCTCATCCTCGGCCCGGGCCACCGCCACCCTGACCTCGCCGCGCTCGGCCTCGAGGAGGCGGAATCGGGCCTCGGCCTCGGCCACCGGCCCGGCGGTCCGCGCGGCCTGAGCACCGGCCTCCTCGACCCCCTGAGCCGCGCCCTGAGCCACCACCGCGGCGGCGTGCCCGCGGGCCACCGCGATCAGGACCTCGGTCTCCGCCGCGGCCACCCGGGCTTCGGCCGCGGCCCTGCGCTGCGCCGCCGTCCGGCAGCGCTCCTCGGCCTCGGCCCGCCGGCGCTCCGCCTCGTCGGCGGCTCTCCGGACCTCGGCCAGCCTGCTCTCCAGGGCGGCGAGCTGTCCGGCCAGCGCGTCGCACTGCTCCCGGGCGCCGGCATGACGCCGGCGTGCGGCCTCCATCTCGAGATGGGCGTGCTCTCGGGTGGTCCGGCAGCGGGTCACCTCCAGGGCCGCGGCGTCGGCAGCCGCGGCGGCGCGTGCGGCCGCCTCGCGCCGCCGGCCCAGATCGGCCTCGATGGAGCTCACCCGCGCGCTCTCAGCCCCGTGGGCTGCCTGGGCGGCTGTCCATCCGGCGGCGGCCTCTGACAGCTCCCGCCGGCACCCTGCCAACCGCTCCGCGGCTGACCCTGCAGCCTCTTCGACCTCCGCCCGGTGTTCGGCGGCGGCGCGCACCTCGGCCTGGGTGTCCAGCTCCTCAGCTGCGGCCGCCCGCGCCTCCTCCTCGGCCTCCTGGGCAGCCGCCACCAGGGAGAGAGAGACCGCCTGGCCACCGGCGCGGATCCCCCCGCGAGTGATCACCGTGCCGTCGGGAAGCACCGCCCGGCCGCCCGAGCCCTCCACCAGGAGCCGAGCGGCATCGAGGCCCGCGACCAGCCAGGTGCGCTCCAGGCAGTGGGCCACCGCCCCGGCCGCCCGCGGCTCCACATCGACCGCCGAGATGGCGGGACGCACGCTGCCCGCAGGGGGCCCTCCAGGGGCACCGGCATCAGCCTCGGCGGCGGGGACGCCGGAATCCGAGCCGGCACTGCGACCCGCGGCGAGCACCTCCTCGCGGAGCTCCGCGCCCCGGAGCAGATCCGCAGCCGCCTCCAGATCGGCGACCAGCCAGGCTCCGAGGTGCGGTTCCAGGGCGGCCTCGACAGCAGTCGCGTCGGCGGGATCGCGGACCCGCAGGCACTCGGCCAGGCGCACCGCTCCCAGCTCGGCAGCACGGGCCGAGATCACGCCCTCGCCGCCCAAAGCCCCGGCCGCCTGGCCGCGCAGGCTGGCCGCCCGGGTGAGCGTCTCCGCCATCCGCTGCCGAGCCCCGGTGAGCCGCCCCTCGGCAGCGCTGAGCTGAGCGCGGGCGGCCGGCACCTCCGCAGCTCGCGCCTCCACCAGGGCCTCGAAGGAGTCCGCCGCGGCCTGCGCCTCGGCCAGCCGGGCCCGCGAGCGGTCGGCTGCGGCCCGTGCCTCGGGGACGCGGGCGCTGATCGCCTCCAGCTCGGCGGCCGCCCCGGCAGCAGTCTGCTCGGCCAGCTCCCGGCCCGCCGCCCGCTCCTGGGACGCCGCCGCCGCCGCCGCCGCCGCCTCAGCCGCAGCGGCGGCCGACCGCTCCGCCTCGCCCAGCACCCGGCTGGCCTCGGCCGCCTCGGTCCGGGCGGCTGCGGCTGCGTTGCGGAGTTGAGTGATGGCCACCTCTCCCTCGCCCAGCCCGAGGTCGCCGCCTCCGGCCTCCCGGTCGGGGTCGCGCAGGGGTGCCGCTGCCGCCACCTCCTCCAGGGCGGCGCGAAGCTGGCCCCGGGCGTCGGCCCGATGGAGCACCCCGCTGCGGGCCCGGTCGGCGAACCGACGCGCCTCCCCGAGGGCGCGCTCGGCGGCCACTCGCGCCTCCTCGAGACGGTCGGCCGCGGACCGCTGGGCGGCGCGGGCCTCCTCCACCTGGCGGCGCTCCGCGCCCACCCGGTCGGTGAACGCCAGCTCCGCCTCGCGAGCTGCCTCCAGATGGCGGTCAGCAGCGTCCAGGCGCCTCCGGGCCTGCCGGGCCTGAGCCCGCGCCGCCCTCCACTCCTCCCGGGCCAGGCTGCCTCGCAACTCCGCCAGCCGCTCGGCCAGCCCGCGCTGCTCCAGGGCCGCCTGGCTCTCGAGGGCCAGCTCCGCCAGCCGGGGCTCGGACTCCCCGAGGCGCTCGGCAAGGCGCAGCACCGCGGCGTCCACCTGCTCCAGGCGGCGCAGCGCGTCGTCGCATGCGCTCCGGACCGCCCGGACCCCGGCGGCCTGCTCCACCAATGAGCGTCGCTGCCGCGGGGTCGCCTCGATGATCGCCTCGATATCGTGCTGCGCCACCACGGCGTACCCATGCTGAGTCAGCCCGGTCGCGCTGAGCAGCCGTTCCAGGTCGCGGAGGCGGGCGCGGTGCCCATTGATCCTGTATTCGACCTCGCCACCGCGAACCACCCGGCGGCTCAGTGCCACCTCGGCATCATCCACCGGGATGCGCCCATCCTCGTTGTCCAACACCAGGTCGACGTCGGCCACCCCCATGCGGGCCCGTCCCTGCCCGCCGGTGAAGATGACCTCGTCGAGCCGGCTGCCCCTCAGCTCCCGGGCGCTGGTCTCCCCCAGAGCCCAGCGAACCCCGTCGACCAGGTTGCTCTTGCCACTGCCGTTGGCCCCCACCACCGCGGTGATCCCCGGCTCGAAGCGGACCTCGGTGCGGTCGGCGAAGGTCTTGAACCCGCTGAGCACGACCCGGCGCAGTCTCATCCGCAGGATTCTCGGTGTCGAGCCCCCCTGGCGTCAACATCTGGTGGTCTGAGCTCGGGACTGCCACAAGATGTCGGAGGCTTCCCCGCTGCGGCGGCGGCGCCTTGCGGCTCCATCGACGATCGCCGCCTCCCGACGAGCCGGCTCACGGGGTCGGACCGCCCGGGGTCGTGGGCGGCCGGCGCCTCCCCCTGCCTCCCCGGTGACCACGCCGGGTTCGCTTGGGGGGGGTGGTCGCGGCCGCCGGTCCCGGCTGCGGAGCCGTGCCGGCGGGCTTGGGCCGCCGGCCGATGAGCAAGTCGGCGGCGGCGAACAGGCTGCCCAGCAGCCCGCGCCGGCGAGGCGGGGCCACCGCGGCGGCCGCAACCGGAAGCGCGGGCGGGGTGCCGGTGGTCACCGCGCGCCGGTCGGCCGCGACCTCGGCCACCCGGCGTCTGACCCGGGCCGGCTCGGCGGCCGGCGTGGTGGTGCGCTTCACCGCTCGGTCCGGAGCCCCGGTGGCGCCTGCCGGGGCCAGCCGCTCCAGGGCGACCTGGGCCGCCGCCTGCTCCGCCGCCTGCTTGGTGCTGCCCCGCCCCTCACCGAGCACCCTGCCTCCGACCAGCGCCTCGGCCCGGTACTCGCGGTGGTGGCCCGGACCACCGGCGGCCACCACCCGGTACGAGGGGGGCCCGCCCAGGCGGAGCTGGGCCACCTCCTGAAGGCGTCCCTTGTGATTCTGATCGCTCCACTCGGCCAGGTCACCGATGCTCTGGAGGAAGACGCGGGTGGCCACCCGATAGCCCTGGTCCAGGAAGATGGCGCCGATCAGCGCCTCGTAGGCGTTGGCCAGCAGAGAGGGCAGCTGGCGGGCCCCGGTCTTGGCCGCACCCCTGCCCAGCAGCAGGGTCTCGCCGAGCCCCAGGCGCTCGGCCAGCTTGGCCAGGGAGAGGGTGTTCACCAGCGCCGCACGCAGCTGGGTCAGCTGGCCCTCGTCGTATCCCGGGAAGCGCCGGAACAGATACTCGCCGACCACCAGCTCCAGGACCGCGTCGCCGAGGTACTCGAGCCGTTCATTGTCCCGCCCGGGGCCGCTGGGCTCGCCCCTCTCGTTGTTCCATGAGGCGTGAGTCATCGCCTCGCGCAGCAGCGCCTGGTGCCGGAAGCTGATCTGGAGCCGCTTGGCGAGGTCGTCGAGGCGATCCGCCTCCTCGGCGCCGAGCTCGGACCACTCCTGGGCAGGAGCCGGCGGCGGCGCCGGGGGGGCCGGCTGATCGCGGCCGCTGGGCGGCGGCGTGAGGCCGGTGGGGGCGCGGACCGCCGCTGCCAGGATCTCCGCCCCGACAGCTCCTCCGCGGCGTGAACGAGCCCGGCCGTGTCGGGCCTTCGGGGCGGGCTCGGTTGCCGGCCCGGCCACTGCCGGTGGCGGCGGCGGTGGCGTTGCGGGTTGCTCGACGGCCGGCTCGGCCATGGCAGCCGAGGCTGCCCCGGACGCCCCGCGGCGGGACCGGGAGCGGCGCCGCGGGGCGGTCGTGGTCCCCGCGCCCGGTGCCCCAGGGGGCAGGCGCGCGGCGATGGCGGCGGGGGCCGTGACCGGGACGGTCTCGACCCCCAGCAGGGCCACCTCGATGGGCACACCTCCGGGTGGAGATGGCTGATCGGGCGGCGGAGATGGCTGATCGGGCGGCGGCGATGGCTGGTCGGCCCCCGTCATCGCAATCTCGCCCGCAGGGACCCCGCCCGGGGTGGCGCTGCGCGACCGCGACCGGCGCCGGCGAGGCGAGGGGCTGGGCGAGGAAGCCTCGGGGAGGGCGGCCAGGACCCCGGCGGGGTCCGGGGGAAGCGGCGAGGTGAGAGGGCCTGGAGTTGGAGCGGGTCCGGGTTCAGCCGCCTCTAGCTGGCCGCTCCGCTCTTCTCCTGGATGTAGTCCCAGGCCTGCCCCACCGTCGTGATCTTCTCCGCGTCCTCGTCGCTGATCTCCATCTGGTACTCCTCCTCGAAGGCCATGATCAGCTCCACGAGATCGAGGGAGTCCGCGTTGAGATCCTCGACGAACGACGCTTCCGGGATCACGAGTGCCGGCTCCACGCCGAGCTGATCGGCGACGATTGTCTTGAACCGGTCGAACGTCACGTCTGGCATCAGTCGTCAGTCCTTCTCTGTCCTCGGCGGGCGGTCCCTCGGCGGGTTCCGCCTCGGGTTGGTGGGAAACGATACTGCGGACCAGGGGGTCCTTCGCTCGGTCCGACGACTTTGCGTCGTCGCCGGGCGCCGGATCGCCCTGCAGCGGGTCGGGTGGGTGGAAGGCGTAGGGGCCGGAGGCTCCGTCGACGAAGGGGCCTGGGGCCGCACCGCGATCAGACGTGGTCGCAGCGGCAATGATGTCGGCCGGGGTGACCCGGCCCGCCGGGCGTCGCCTCCGGCCACCCCTCGAGGGTGCGGCCGTCCCGGCGTGCTCGGCTGGAGTATCGGGCACGATGTCCCCTGATTCTAAGCGGGATCCGGGGTTCGCCGGTCGTCATGCCGCCATCCCGCCGTCGATCTGCAGGACGCAACCGGTGATGTAGCCGGCCTCGGGAAGGGCGAGGAAGCGGATTGCCGCCGCCACCTCCTCGGCCTTGCCGATCCGGCCGAGCGGGACGTTGACCATCGCTGAGCGCAGGAAGTCCTCGCCCAGGGCCGCGGTCAGCTCGGTGTCGATGAAGCCGGGAGCGACCGCGTTGACGGTGATCCCTCGCGAGCCGACCTCGCGGCAGAGGCTCTTGGTCAGACCGATGAGCCCGGCCTTGGCCGCCGAGTAGTTGGCCTGGCCGGCATTGCCCATCACCCCCGCGATGCTGCTGACATTGATCACCCGGCCCGAGCGCTGGCGCAGCATCGGGCGCAGCGCGGCTCTGGACACGTGGAAGGCGGCCGACAGGTCGAGGGCGATGACCAGGTCCCAGTCGGCCGCGCTCATCCGCACCGCCAGGCTGTCCCGGGTGATTCCCGCGTTGTTGACAAGAATGTCCAGATGTCCGAGGGCTTCGATGGCTCGGTCCACCAGCCCGTGGGCGACCTCCGCGTCAGTGAGGTCGGCATCGAGGGCGACCGCCCTGACCCCCAGCGCCTCAGCCTCGGACGCGGTCTCGCGGGCCGCATCGGGCCGGCTGGACCGCGCATCGGCCTGGCTGGAGTAGCTGAGGGCGATATCGGCGCCAACCTGGGCCAGGGCCAGCGCGGTCGCTCTGCCGATGCCTCGCGAACCTCCGGTGACCAGGGCCACCTTGCCCGCCAGAGGGCCGTCAGCCATGGCCGAGCGTCATGCCAGGAAGGCCGGGACAGAGAGGGCCGTGGGCACGGACGGTAAGAGTACAGGGCAGGCAAGGCGACCGGTGGGACGATCACCCTCGCGTAGCTTCAGCCGACCGCCAGCCCCGAGGCGGCGGCCAGGGTGCTCACGCTCAGGGCTCTGACCCCGGGGACGATGCGCCGTGCCAGCCCGGTCAGCACGCTTCCCGGGCCGACCTCGATGAGCGTGTCGGCACCGAGCTCCACCATCCGCTGCACGGACTCGGTCCAATGCACCGGGGACACCAGCTGAAGCCGCAGCCGCTCGCGGATGTCCCCAGCGTCACGCACCGGGGCGGCGTCCACGTTGGCCACCACCGGCACCGTCGCGTCGCGGATCGGGGTCGCATCGAGCAGCTGGGCAAACGCAGCTCCGGCCTGCTCCATGAGCGGCGAGTGGAAGGCGCCGCCCACGCGCAGCGGGACCACCCGTCGCGCCCCAGCCTGCTGAGCCCGGGCGGATGCCGCCGCCACCGCCGGCCGGGTCCCGCTGATCACCACCTGACCGGGCCCGTTGAGATTGGCGACCACCACGATTCCGTCGACCGCCCCGCAGATCTCCTCCACGGTGCCGGCGTCCAGCCCCAGCACCGCCGCCATCACCCCCTCATGCATCGCCGCCATCAACCGCCCCCGCTCGATGCTGAGCCGAAGCGCCGTCTCCGGCTCCAGCGCCCCCGCCGCAGCGCAGGCGCTCAGCTCCCCGACGGAATGGCCGGCGACCGCGACCACCTCGGTCTTTCGGGGGAGGGCGCCGGCCAGAACCAGCTCGGTGAACACCAGCGCCGGCTGGGCGACATCGGTCGGCCGCAGGCTCTCCTCGTCGTCGCCGAACACGGCTGACAGGTCTGCACCCAGGCCGGCCGCCGCGCTGAGCAGACGCCGGCCGAGGTCAGTGGTCTCGAGGCCGGCGGCCATGCCCGCGGCCTGGCTGCCCTGGCCGGGGAAGCAGAGCCCTACGCGCATCTCGCGCTCACCGCGCCGGCGGCCGTGCGCTGGATCTTGCCGCTCTCAGTCGGTGGTGATGATCTCGCGGCCGTCGTAGTGCCCGCAGTTGGGACATACCCGGTGGGGCCGACGCGGCTGCTTGCACTGCGGGCAGGGACTGAGGGTGGGCAGCACCAGGGCGTGATGGGAACGCCGGGTGTCGCGCCGGCGCGGGGACACTCGCTGTTTGGGGAGGGGCATGGCGGCTCCGCTGAAAGGGAACGGGGCGGCGACGGAGAAGGTGCCGCGCCGAGGAGGCCGAGTATACCCGCCCGAAGCTGGGGATCAGCGCTGGCGGCGCCCGGCCGGCTTCTCAGCCTCGGTCGAGCCGGTCCGCCCGTGCAGGGATCCCAGGCCGTTGCGCACCGTGGCGGTGACCCGGCCGAGGTGATCCTCCAGCTCGGACATGACCCCGGCCACGTACTGCTCGGCCTGGCGCATGTAGGCCTCGGCGTCGGCGGCCAGCCGCTCCGCCCCGGCCTGGGCGTCGTGGATCAGGGCGGCGCCGCGCTCCTCGGCGGCGCGGAGCAGAGCGTGCTCGGAGACCATCTCCGCGGCGCGGGCCTGGGCCTCCTCGATGATCCGCCGCGCCTCCGCCTCGGCCAGCCCGCGCAGCCGGGCGGCCTCCTCCGCGGTGTGCTCCGCGGCCCGCCGGGCGGCGGCCTGGGTTCGCTCGGCCAGGCTGCGGGCGGCGGCCTCGGCTCGTTCGCGAAGCTGGCCCGCCTCCTGATCGGTCTGGCTCAGCACGCGCTCGCGCTGATCGAGGAGCTGCTGAGCGTGGGTCAGATCGTCGGGAAGAGAGAGCCGGATCCGCTCGACCAGGCTGAACAGCTCGTCGTCGTTGACGGCGACGGTGCCGGTGAAGGGGACCCGGCGAGACTCGCCGACCAGGCTCTCCAGGGCGGCCAGCAGGTCCAGGGTGGTGGGTGGAGCCTCGCCGCCGGGGTTCTCGGCCGCGCTCAATCAGGGACCCCGAGACGCCGGCTCAACGCCTCGGCGCTCGCCGGAGGCACGAAGTCGGAGATGTCCCCGCCCAGCCGGCCGATCTCCTTGACCATCGAGGACGACATGAAGACGTAGGTCACCGAGGTCATCAGGAAGACGGTCTGGATTCGGGGGTTGAGGCGGCGGTTCATCAGCGCCATCTGGAACTCGGACTCGAAGTCGCTGGTCGCCCGCAGCCCGCGCACGATCGCGGTGGCGCCGATGCGCGCGGCGTGCTCCACGGTCAGCCCGTCGAAGCTGTCGACGCTGACCTCGTCAGTCCAGCTCCCGGGTCGATTCACGAATCAATTCGAGCCGCTCCTCCACCGAGAAGAGCGGAGCCTTGGCCGGATTGCGCAGCACCGAGACGGTCACCGACTCGAAGATGGTGGTGGCCCGCTCCAGGATGTCCAGGTGGCCCCTGGTGATGGGATCGAAGCTTCCCGGATATACGGCGGTGCGCCCATTCACTCGCTCGTCTCGGCCTCCCCACGGCGGTAGACGGTCAGGCCGGTGAGGCCATAGCGGGCGGTTCGGACCGCTCGAAGCGGGCCCAGCTCGGCTGGCATCGGTCGATCGCGGTGATGTTCGCACACGACGAGAGCCGGCGCGAGCTCGCCGAGCAGGACGAGGGCGGTGTCGAGGCGCTGGTCCCGATAGGGGGCGTCGACGAAGCAGAGGTCGGCATCGGCGACCTCGGGCGGGCGGCGGCGGAGCCAGGACAGGGCGTCGGCGGGCACCAGCTCGATGCGGTCCTCGCAGTCCAGGATGGCCGCGGTGGCGGCGATCAGCCGGAGACTCTGCCGGGCGCACGTCGACGAAGGTGACCCGGGCGGCGCCCCGGCTGAGCGCCTCGAAGCCCACCGACCCGGCCCCGGCGTAGAGGTCCACCATCCGGGCTCCGGTGATCCCCGGCCCCAGGATGTTGAAGAGGGCCTGGCGCACCATGGCCCGGGTGGGCCGGACCTCCAGGCCGCGCGGGGTGAGGATGCGGCGTCCGCGCCACGTCCCTCCGCTGATCCGGGTCTCGGCCACGTCAATCCAGGTCGAAGATGGCGCGGTAGCTGTGCATCGCCGCGCCGCAGCGGCTCGTAGGCGGTGAGCTCCGGGTCCGATCGAGCCAGGCCACGGCCTGCGCGGCCCGCTGGGCGAGGGCCACGTCGAGGAGGTCGGCCGCCCGCATCTCGGGCAGCCCGTGCTGGCGGAGACCGACCACATCGCCCGGGCCGCGCAGCTTGAGGTCCAGCTCGGCGAGGTCGAAGCCACTCTGGGTGCTGGCGACCGCCTGCAAGCGGCTGCGACCCCTCCTCGTCGATGCCGTCCTCGAAGAGCAGGCAGAAGGCGCGATGCCGGTGCGGCCGACCCGGCCGCGGAGCTGGTGGAGCTGGGCCAGGCCGAAGCGCTCGGCCCCCTCGACGATCATCACGGTCGCGTTGGGGACGTCCACGCCCACCTCCACCACCGAGGTCGCCACCAGCAGGTCGGCCTCACCGCTCACGAAGCGGGCCATCCGCTCCGCCTTCTCGCGGGTCGGCATCCGCCCGTGGAGCATCTCGAGGCGCAGATCGGGAAACACCTCCTCGGCCAGCTTGCGGTGCTCGGCGGTGACCGACTTCACGCCCAATTTGTCCGATTCCTCGATCAAGGGGCAGATCACGAAGACCTGCCGCCCCGACGCTGACCTGGTCGCGCACGAACTCGTAGGCCTGCTCGCGCTGGTCGGGCGGGACCACCCGGGTCTCCACCGGCAGCCGGCCCGGGAGGCATCTCGCGCAGCTCGCTGACGTCGACGTCGCCATAGAGGGTGAGGGCCAGCGAGCGCGGGATGGGGGTGGCGGTCATGGCCAGGAAGTTGGGCATGGCGCTCGCCTTGAGGCGCAGCCGCTGCCGCTGGGCGACCCCGAAGCGGTGCTGCTCGTCGACCACCACCAGGCCCAGGTCGTTGAGCACCACGTCGTCCTCGATGAGGGCGTGGGTGCCCACCACCAGCGGGTCGTGGCCGCCGGCCAGGCCGTCGAGGATCTCCCGGCGGGCCCGGGCGGCGGGTGCAGCCGAGCAGCAGCCGGGGGGCGAGGCCGTGGGGGGAGAGCAGGGCCTCGAGGGTGGCGTAGTGCTGCCGGGCCAGGATCTCGGTGGGGGCCATCACCACGCTCTGGTGGCCGGCGCGGCAGGTCATCAGGGCCGCCATCGCCGCGACCGCGGTCTTGCCGCTGCCCACGTCGCCCTGGAGCAGCCGGTTCATCGGCCCGGGGGCGGCCAGGTCGGTGAGCACCTGGTGGGCGGCGATCGGCGCTGGCCGTCGGTGAGCCGGAAGGGAAGCCCGGCCGAGAAGGCGCGGGCCACCTCGACGTCGTAGGGGACCACCATCCCTGAGGAGCCGAGGCGGCGCCGCCGGGCCCGGTCGGCCGCCAGCTGGAGAAGGAACAGCTCCTCGAAGCCGAGCCGCTCCCGGGCGACGCCGGCCTTGTTCTCGTCCTCGGGGAGGTGCACCTGGCGGAGCGCCTCCCCCACCGCCATCAGGCCCTCCTGGCGGCGCACCTCGGGAGGCAGGCGGTCGGGGAGCTGATCGACCACCGGCAGCAGGCGCCCGATCAGCATCCGCAGATAGCGCGAGGTGACCTTCTCAGTCTCGGGGTAGACGGCGGCGAGCAGGCCGACGTGGCGCGGATCGCTGCTCACCCGCTCGCACTGGGGGCTCTGAAAGCTCAGCCCGTGGAGGGTGCGGACCACCTTGCCGCTGCACCAGGAGCTCGGTGCCGGGAGTGAGCTGACTGGCGATGAAGGGCTGGTTGAACCAGATGGCGCCGACCGCGGTCTCCCCGTCCTCCAGGGTGGCCTCGACCAGCGGCATCCGCCGCCTCGGGCTCACGTGGCCATGGATGGTGCGCACCCGGACCCGCGAGGTCTGCACCGGCTCCGGCGACGCAGCGCCGCGGAGCGGGCACCAGGTCCCTGGTGTCCTCGTAGCGGCGGGGCAGGTGGAGGAGCAGGTCGGCCACGGTGATGATGCCGAGCCGGCCGAGCAGCTTGGCCCGGGCGGCGTTCACCCCCGGAAGCTCGGCGACCGGTGTCTCCGGCCAGCAGGCGCTGGGGAGCTTCAGGATCCGGCCCATCTCCGGGGCCGCAGCGTCGGTCACTCCCGCCATCCTGCGGATTGTGGAGCCCGCGCCGAGATCGAAGATGGCGCGGTAGCTGTGCATCGCCGCGCCGAGCGGCTCGTAGGCGTTGAGCTCGGGGTCCTGATCGAGCCAGGCGACGGCCTGCGCCTTGGCCCGCTGGGCGAGGGCCACGTCGAGGAGGTCGGCCGCCCGCATCTCGGGAAGACCGTGCTGCCGGAAGCCGACCACATCACCCGGGCCGCGCAGCCTGAGGTCGAGCTCGGCGAGCTCGAATCCGCTCTGGCTGCCGGCCACCGCCTCCAACCGGCGAGAGCCCTCCTCGTCGACTCCCCCTTCGAAGAGCAGGCAGTGCGCGCGGTGGCGGCTGCGGCCTACCCGGCCGCGGAGCTGGTGCAGCTGAGCCAAGCCGAATCGCTCGGCGCCCTCGACGATCACCACGGTTGCGTTGGGGACGTCCACGCCCACCTCCACCACCGAGGTCGCCACCAGCAGGTCCGCCTCACCGCTCACAAAACGGGCCATCCGCTCCGTCTTCTCGCGGGTGGTCATCCGGCCGTGCAACAGCTCGATGCGCAGATCGGGAAACACCTCCTGGGTCAGCTTGCGGTGCTCGGCGGTGACCGACTTCACGCCCAACTTGTCCGATTCCTCGATGAGCGGGCAGATCACGAAGACCTGCCTGCCCGACCTGACCTGGTCGCGCACGAACGCGTAGGCCTGCTCGCGGCGGTCGGGCGGCACCACCTGGGTCTCCACCGGGATCCGGCCGGGAGGCATCTCGCGCAGCTCGCTGACGTCGACGTCGCCGTACAGGGTGAGGGCGAGCGATCGGGGGATGGGGGTGGCGGTCATGGCCAGGAAGTTGGGGATGGTCCTCGCCTTGAGCCGGAGACGCTGCCGCTGCGCCACCCCGAAGCGCTGCTGCTCGTCGACCACCACCAACCCCAGGTCGTTGAGGATCACGTCGTCCTCGATCAGGGCGTGGGTGCCCACCACCAGCGAGTCGTGGCCGCCGGCGAGGCCGTCGAGAATCTCCCGGCGGGCCCGGGCGGGGGTGGAGCCGAGCAGGAGCCGGGGGGCGACACCGTGGGCGGAGAGCAGGGCCTCGAGGGTGGTGTGGTGCTGCTGGGCCAGGATCTCGGTGGGGGCCATCACCACGCTCTGGTGGCCGGCGCGGTGGGTGAGCAGCACCGCCATGGCCGCGACCGCGGTCTTGCCGCTGCCCACGTCGCCCTGGAGCAGCCGGTTCATCGGCCCCGGGGACGCCATGTCGGTGAGGATCTCGTGGGCGGATCGGCGCTGTCCCTCGGTGAGCCGGAAGGGGAGCCCGGCCACGAAGGCCCGGGCCAGCTCGACGTCGTAGGGGACCACCATCCCTGAGGAGCTGAGCCGGCGGCGCCGGGCCCGCTCCGCCGCCATCTGGAGAAGGAACAGCTCCTCGAAGGCGAGTCGCTCGCGGGCCACCCCTGCCATGTGCTCGTCGTCGGGGACATGCACCTGGCGGAGCGCCTCCCCCACCCCCATCAGGCCCTCCCGGTGGCGCACCTCGGGAGGCAGGCGGTCGGGGAGCTGATCCACCACCGGCAGCAGGCGCCCGATCAGCATCCGCAGGTAGCGGGAGGTGAGCTTCTCGGTCTCCGGGTAGACCGCGGCGAGCAGGCCCACATGGCGCTGATCGCTGCTCACCCGCTCCCACTGGGGGCTCTGAAAGCTGAGCCCGTGGAGGGTGCGGACCACCTTGCCGTGCACCAGCAGCGGGGTGCCCGGGGTGAGCTGACGGGCGAGGAAGGGCTGGTTGAACCAGATGGCGCCCACCGTGGTCTCCCCGTCCTCCAGGGTCGCCTCCACCAGCGGCATCCGCCGCCTCGGGCTGACGTGGCCATGGATGGTGCGGACCCGAACCCGGGAGGTCTGCACGGCTCCGGCGACCAGGCCACCGAGGGGCACCAGGTCCCGGGTGTCCTCGTAGCGGCGGGGCAGATGGTGCAGCAGATCGGCCACCGTGCTGATGCCGAGCCGGCCGAGCAGCTTGGCCTGGGCGGCATTCACCCCCGGCAGCTCGGCGACCGGTGTCTCCGGCCAGGCGGCTCCGGGGAGCTTGAGGATCCGGCCCATCTCCGGGGCCGCGGCGTCTGTCACTCCCGCCATCCTGCGGATTGTGGAGCCCGCGCCGCACCTGGCGAACCCGCCGACGAAACCGGGCCCCACCGAACCGTAACATTTCAGCTACACCGCAAAGTGCGAGCGCGTCATTCGGGATACTGGGTTGGCGCGCCCGTCTGTGGTCATGTCTCCCGAGCGCTGCCAGTGGAGATGCGAACCCGAAACCACCCAATTCGCTCGCGTTCGCGTCCTGCGCAGTCTGCCCAGGGCCTGGTCGAGTTCGCCATCGTCATGCCCGTGTTCCTGGTCGCGCTCTGGGGATTGGTCAACGGCGGGCTCCTTCTGTACTCGATCAACGCCGCCAATCACTCGGGATCGATCGGCGGCGACAGCATCGCCGCCTCAGGCAACGACCCGAATGCAGACATCCTCGGCATCCAGCGGATGTCCGCGGCCGGCCTGGGCACCACCCTGCTCACTAGCGTCTCGGAGATCGACGTCGAGGAGTTGGAGAACAACACGGCCCTAGGTGGCTTTTGCGTCTACGGCGCGTCGGGGTGCCCGGCAAGCGGGGGCACAAACGGCTCGCCGGTCATCCAGACCGGATGCACGGGCGCGAAGGGCGCATTCACCGGCACCGGCGACTGCGTCGACCGGTATACGTTCTCCGGTTCCACGGTCACCGCCCTGGACGCAACGTGCTCGTCGTCGGTCGACGTGTCCCAATGCCCGCCCTGGGCCCCCGAATCTCGGAACGTGACCAATGATGCCTCCGGTGAGAGCGCTGAAGGCGCAGGAGCCTCCTACGTGGCTCTGGTCGTTCACTTCAGCTACAAGTACATCGGAGGACCGAGTGGGGGCATCACCCTGACGTCCACTACGACCTTCCGCGTGGAGCCGCGGACGTGATCCGCGCGGCGGCGGGGAGGCGTTCGAGCAGACAGGGTGGCCAGACTCTGATCGAGTTCGCGCTGGTGCTCCCGATGATGCTGGCGCTGTTCATCGGTGTGTCGACCACCGCCAACTTCCTGGCCGATCGCCAGGTGATCGGCCAGGCTGCACGTGCCGGCGCCCGGCTCGCCGCCGAGGACGGCAACGCCGGATACGGGACCGGAGGGCCCCTGGCCACCTGCCAGGGCGGCAGCGCCACCAACCCCTGCCAGGTCGACCAGGAGGTGGTGCAGAGCGTGCTCAGCGTCACCGCCAGCCTCTCGACGGCATCGACCGTCCAGGAGATCGACATCTACGAGCCGTGTGCCTACCCCGGCCAGGCCTGCAGCAGCGCCGGCCCCGATACCGAGGTCTGCTCCTACAGCGCGGGCGGGCTCACCGGCTCGCTCCAGCCCGGCGACCCAGTTGACGTCTACGTGCCCAATGGATCCGGTGGCTTCAAGCTTCAGGAGCCCGGCGGGGATCACGAGTACACGCTCGATCTTCGCAGCCAGGCGCATCCCAACAAGTCCCCGGTCGGGGTCCGAGTTGTCTATACGTTCACGTCGCCAACTCCGCTAACCATCTTCAACTCGACGACGCCGCAGTACGCCACCATGTGCCTGGCCCCCGAGCATTCAGGAGGGTGATGTGCCCACGACACGCCCGTTGCGGACGCAACTGACCCGGCGGCGCCCGGCCCGGGGGCAGGTGATGATCATCTTCGGTCTGATCCTGCTGGTGCTCATCGCCATCACCGGGCTGGCCATCGACGCCGGCGTCTCCTATGTCGATCAGAATGCCGAGGAGCGGGCGGCGGCGGCGGCCGCGCTCGCGGGGGTGCCCTACATGCCCGGCGGCTGCTCACCCAGCTGTTCGACCGGCACCGCAGGGGTCGCCGCCCTTGCCACCGCCGCCCGCAACGGCTTCCCCAACGGAGCGCTGGTCAATGGTCAGCCGATCACCGTGACGGTGGCGCGCTACCCCGCCGGCTGCAGCTCCTCCTGCGACCCCAACAAGCTCACGGTCAGCGTCGCAGGTTCGGTGCCGACGACATTCCTGCGAGTGCTCGGATTCGGCGACCACCCGGTGACCGTCAACGAGACGGCCTACTACCTGCCCCCGCTCTCCCTGGGTCAGCCGGGCGGCGCCCAGGGCAGCCACGGTCTCGCAGCTGATGCCGGGGCCCCACCGGCTACTACTTCATGAGATCGGAGGGCTGGACCACCGACCGCGGTCAGGGCGACGCCTACACGCCCAATCCCGCGGATCCCGACGAGGGGACCCCGCGGGGTCCACCGACGTGCACGCGCTGAGCGCGGACCAGGGGACCGATTACGGCGCCATCAACTGGCGAGCGGCCCGGCCGTCTCGCGGTGGGTACAACTACCAGATCGGGATCGGCCCGGGGTCGGCACCGCGGCCCACGTTCAACGTGTACAATCCGGCCTTCGCCCGGATCCGTGCACCGCGGAGGGCCACACCTGCTACCACGAGGATGACAGCATCGGCTCACCGTCCGGCCCGGACTCGACAACGCCGCACGTCTCGGTCATGGAGTACACGCTCTTCCAGGTCAACGACGTCTACAACCACCTGTCCGATCAACCCGTCGCTCAGGTGAAGGTCGACCCGGTCGACGCCACCAGCTGCCCTCACGGTAAACGCCCGACGACCTCATGCAGCCTCGACGTGCAGCACGGCAAAGGACGGGCGGTCCGGCACGACCCTCACTCGTCGCAATTGCGAGTCGAGTCTACCACTCCTGGGTCGACGTGTTCAGCCAGCCGTCAGCGCTGGCCACCGGCGTCATCACGCTCACAGGCGGCAGCTGGCTCCGTCCGGAGACCTAACCGCGGGAGTCACCTACCGTCTCCGCGTCGACACCCTGGACGCGAGCGGGAACATCCCCTCGGGCAACGCCAGCGGCACGGAGGGCGCTCACAAGGGGTACTCCGTGGAGGTGGGCTGGGCACCGGCGGGCCCGTCTGCAACAGCTGCACCCTGGGTGGGATCGAGGACATGGCCATCTACACCCCGATCACGCTGGGATCCGACCAGACCTCGGCCGCCTCAACATCCCGGTGGTCAACATTACCCGAATTACGCCGGCCTCACCGTCGACTTCTACGTCTACGACGTGGGTGACCTTCGACGGGTTACCGCCGAATCGTTCTGAGCGTCATCGATCCGGACACCGATCGGCGGTCGGACCGCCGACAGCGGCTGGCCGCGGTGCCCGTCTGCAACCTCGGTTCCAGCCTGCCCACCAGCTCGAACGCCAGCTGTCCGTAGCGATCCCGCCGAACAATGGCGACGGGTCGAACCAGCGGCCACGACGACCGCCGACGGAACCACTGGCACGGACGCGACGGTAGAGACCCTGTGGTGCAACTCCCTTACGGGTGGCGTCGGCTCCCACACGCGGCCAGCGGACGGCCTGAACGGTGGCCAGGGTAACGACGACTGCTACAACGGGGAGTGGATCGGTTACCAGGTCACCATCCCGACAGCTACAGGGGACCTCCAGCACTGCGTGTCCCAACCGGCCAGCCGGGGGCCGGCCAGCCGACCCGATCTGCGGCCAGTACTGGGGTCTGCAATACGCCGTCACGGGCCGTCGGGCAGCTCGCCAACGACACCTTCACCCTGGTGGTCAGCTTCCCGGGGACGCCGACACACCTCATCCCCTGACGGGGCGGGGGGCGGCACGGCCCACTGCGGCGCCCCCTATCCGGAGGCCGGCGACACCTTCTCGGTGCAGGTCGGCTTCAACGGGTCGCCGGACCGGCTGCTGCCCTGAGAGCGCGCCCGGCCGAGAGCTCACTCCAGGGAGAGGATGTAGGGGTAGTGGTCCTGGCCGCCCCGGTGGAGCTCGAGCTCGGTGTCCGGGAAGGCCTCGGCCAGGCGTTCGACCAGGGCGGCCGCGGCCTGCTGCTCGTCCACCTGAGCGCCCCAGTAGACGGTGACCAGCTCGGGGGGACGCTCATGGTTGCGCAGCACCGCCTCGATCACCGGCGCTCGTCGTCGCCGGTCTGGACGATCTCGTCATCCACCAGGGCGATCACCTGGCCGGCCTGGATCTGCAGCCCGTTGACCGAGCTGTCGCGCACCGCCCGGGTCACCTCCACCGCGCAGACCCGGGAGAGCGCCTCGGTCATCCGCCGGTGTTGCCTCGGCGTCGGCCGCGGGGTCCAGGGCCAGCATCGCGCTGATCCCCTGGGGCAGGTTGCGTGACGGGGCGACTCGAACGTCGATCGTCCCCGGCCAGCTGATGGACCTGCTCGGCGGTCATGATCACGTTGCCGTTGTTGGGGAGGATGACCACCGAGCTGGCCCGGGTCGCTCCGCACCGCCGAGAGCAGGTCCTCGATGGAGGGGTTCATGGTCTGACCGCCCTCGACCACGACGTCGGCACCGAGGCTCAGGAAGATCTCCCGAAACCCGTCCCCCGGAGCCACCGCCACCACCCCGAAGCGCTTGGTGGTCGCGCCGGTGGACGACCGCCGGCCGCTTCCTCGGAGCGCTTGGCCTCTGAGCTCGCTCCCCTGGGCGCACGAATTGGCACGCGCCTCGACACCGCCTCGGCCCGATCGGCGCGCTCCAGGACATCGTGGTGCTGGGCGGTCATGTCCTCGACCTTGAGTTGCGAGAGCCCGCCGCGCTCGGAGGCGGCCAGATCAGCTCCGCGGGATCACCGGTGTGGATGTGGACCCGCACCAGGTCGCTGTCGCCGACCACGAGACCCGACTCACCGAGCCCCCCCAGCTCCTCGCGGAGCGAGTTCGACGTCCAGACCAGGTCCGCTGATCACGAACTCGGTGCAGTAGCCCCATCCTCCTTCGCGCCCAGGCACGGCGGCCGCGCCACGCCGGCGACGCGTTCGCTTCGGCGAGGCTTCTCCCTCCTCGGCGCTGACTGCTGGACCGTCGGGCGCCTTGAGCCGTGGCTCGCCGCAGCGGCGCCGGGGCGGGATCGGCAACTGAGCGGAGCCGTCTGCGTCGGGCAGGGCGCGGGTCAGGCCCTCGAGGATCACCGCCAGCCCGAAGCCGCCGGCGTCGACCACGCCGGCCTCGCGGAGCACCGCGAGCTGGTCGATGGTCCGCTCGACGGCGCGTGCGCCTCGCGCACGGTCTCCTCCAGGACGGTCCGGATGTCGGGCGAGGAGGCGGCGGCCCGCTGGGCGGCCTCGGCGGCCTCCCGGACGACGGTGAGGATGGTGCCCTCGGTGGGCTTCATCACCGCCTTGTAGGCCACCCGAGCGCCCTCGCTGAGGCAGTCGGCGACCCCGGCGGCGTCCAGGCGCTCCCGGTCCCCGACCCCCTGCGCGAAGCCGCGGAAGATCTGGGAGAGGATGACCCCGCTGTTGCCCCGGGCGCCCATCAGCGATCCGTGGGCGGCGGCCCGCATCACCGAAGCCGCCGACGGCGGGCACCGGCGCAGCCTGGGCGTCCTCCACCGCCGAGCGCAGGGTGAGGTACATGTTGGAGCCGGTGTCGCCGTCGGGAACCGGGAAGACGTTGAGCTCGTTGACCTGCTCCTGGTTGGCCTGGAGCCAGGCCAGCGAGCTGCGCAGCCCGGCCAGCAGGGCGTCGCCGTCGATCTCCCGCAGGGGTTCGCGCACCCCGGCCTCGGCGATCCGCTCAGCGCCGGTCATCGCCCTCTTCCAGGTGTATGCCCTGCACGTTCACGTTGACCGCGATGACGGGGGTCCCCAGGGTCTTCTCGACCTCGTACTTGACCGCGCTCATCAGGTTGTGGGCGACCTCGCTGATCCGGGTTCCGTACTGGGCGATGATGTAGAGCTCGATGACCAGGCCGCCCTCACGGATCTCGACCTCGACGCCGCGCTGAACGGACTCGCGGTTGAGCCGCTCGGCGATGCCGTCGCGCAGGCCCCGCGCCGCCATGCCCACCACCCCGTAGCACTCGTTGGCGGCATGGCCAACGATGGAAGCCACCACCCGTGGCGACACCTCGATCCGGCCGAGGCCTCCGGCGTGGGTCAGGGGGTTGGTCGCGCGCTCCTTGCTGGTCACTCAGGCTCTCATCGGTGAGGTGGCTGCGCCGCGCCGACCCGGCGGCTCGGGCGAGTCGATGGCGCCGCTCCTTCAGGGGCCGGCCTGCCGGGGCGGCGCCGATACTGTGCTATTCTCGCCACCGAGCCGCCTCCGGGTGCCCGGTGGGCGGATTGCCCAGTATGGCGCCAGGATGAGGGCCTGTGCCCGCCCAGCGCCGAGGAGCCGAACCTCTCCACCATGTCCCAGCGCTGCGACCGATGCGGCAAGGGCCCGATGGCCGGCAACAACGTCAGCCATTCCAAGGTCCGAGACTCGCCGTCGCTTCATGCCCAACCTCCAGCCCACCCGGGTGCAGGAGGGCAACCGCATGGTGCGGGTGACCCTGTGCACCCGCTGCATGCGCACCGCGACCAAAGCCCCCCGGTAGGCGTCGCCGATCATCGCTGCGGGCTCAAGGTGCCATCAGGGCGCAGGTGGCGGCGTGGCTCCAGCGCCGCCCGGAGCTGACCGCAGGCGGCCTGCGCCCCGCCGCCCCGGGTGTCCCTCACCGTGACCGCCGTGCCGGTGTCGACCAAACGGCGGAGAAAGGCCCGAGCGGTCGCCGGCTTCGGCGGTCCCCAGGGGCTGCCCTCTATCCGGTTCATGGGAATGACATTGACATGGGCCCTGAGCTGGTGGGCGATGCGGGCCAGCCGGTCGGCCTGCTCCTGGGAGTCATTCATCCCGCCAATGAGACACCATTCGAGACTGAGGCGCCGGCCCGTGCGCTGGGCATAACCCATCGCCGCGGTGATCAGCTTGTCCAGCGGGTGAGCGCGGTTGAGCGGGACCAGGCGATCACGAAGCTCCTCAGTCGCGGCGTGGAGGGAGATCGCCAGCGTCACCGGCAGGGTCTCCCGCGAGAGTCGGTCAATGCCGGGGACGACGCCGCTGGTCGAGACAGTTATCCGTCGCGGGCTGATTCCTGCGCCCTCGGTCAGCACCCGGATCGAAGCGACGGTGGTGTCGTAGGCGAGGAGCGGTTCACCCATCCCCATGTAGACCACGTGGGTGACTGGACCGAGTCCGTGCCGATGCAGCGCCTGCCCGGCCAGCCGCACCTGATCCACCACCTCGGCCGGCTGGCAGCTCCGGCGCAACCCCATCATCCCGGTGGCGCAGAAGGGACACCCCACGGCACAGCCGACCTGGGTGCTGACGCAGACGGTGCCCCGGCGCCGGGCCGCACGCCGGGCTGGGCTCTCCATGGCGACCGTCTCCAAAGTCTGGCCATCTCTGAGGCGGCAGAGCAGCTTGACGGTGTGCCCCTGGTCGGCCGGCTGCTCGGACGCCACTGTGGCGGTGGTGAAGCCTAGACGGCGACCCAAGTCGTCCCGAAGCCCCGGAGGCAGCTGACGGATGTCGGTGAGGGAGGTGACGAATGGCTGCCAGACGGCGTCGCCGAGCTGTCGCGCCCGCCACGGCTTCTCGCCCAGCTCGCTCAGGAGGCGTTCGAGATCGGCTCGACCCAGGGTGCTCAGTGCGGGCAGGGGGGCGGCGGGGATGCCCAAGGGCGGCGCCGGCACCACGGGGTGCGAGGTCACGGGGATCATGCCACCATGGTACGTACCATTCCCGCCACCTCCATGGGGGGCGGTCTCGCCTGATACAGCACCCCCGGGCGTCGGCCTCCTCATTGGTACGCTGGCGCGGCTGCCATGCGCGACCTGCTCAGCGCTCTGCTCGGGGTCCCGGCGACCGTGCTGCTGGCGGCCGGGATCGGGCTCGTGGGGGTGACCCTGGTGAGCCGAGCCCGCCGGCGCCGGAAGCCACCGATCCGCTGGCGCCACCTCGGTGTCGGGGTGGGCGTCCTCGCGGTCGGGGTGGCGCTAATGGCGCTCGACCTGATGATCATTCCGCCGAACGGTTGAGGGTCCTGGCGCACCCGCTCGGCGCACAGGTGCGCGCCTTCGCACCGCCCGGCTATGAGCGCCTTCCGATCAGCTCCAGGAACTCGCTGCGGCTCTTGGAATCGGTGCGAAACGAGCCGGTGAGCGCCGACGTGACCGTCTGGCTGTTCAGCTTCTGGACGCCTCGCATCATCATGCAGAGGTGGTAGGCCTCGATGACCACGGCCACCCCGTGGGGGTTGAGAGCCTGGTCCAGGGCCTCGGCGATCTGGGTGGTCAACCGCTCCTGCACCTGGAGCCGGCGGGCAAAGACGTCGACCACCCGGGGTAGCTTGCTGAGGCCCACGATGCGACCCCTGGGCATGTAGGCGACGTGGGCCCGCCCGTAGAAGGGAAGCAGGTGGTGTTCGCAGAGGCTGTAGACCTCGACGTCCCGGACCACCACCATCTCCTCGTAGGGCTCGGCATAGACGGCGCCCCGGATCACCTCCTCGACCTCCTGGCTGTAGCCTTGGGTGAGGAAGCGAAGGCTCTCGGCCACTCTCCCCGGGGTCCGGAGCAGCGCCTCCCGCTCGGGATCCTCGCCGAGCTCGACCAGAAGCTCCCGGGTGAGCCCGGCGATCGGGTCCACCGGGATCGGCCTGGGCTGGCTCGTCATCGCCCCACTATGCCACCCGGACCGACGTCCGCCGCCGCACCTGTCGTGCCGAATGGGTGCAACGGCGGGTTGGGCGGTTCCGTATAACTCCGCAGCCGTCGCTGGCGACGGGCCCGTGGGACAATGCCCGGGCCTCCCGGTGACCGGCGGGCAAGGAGCACATGGTGGCCAGGAAACGCGGGACCGACGACGACGCCGGGGGCCCGCGGCGGCGCGCCTGGCCGGTCGTCGTGGCGGTGCTGGGGGCGCTGGCGGTGCTGGCCGGCGCCGGCGTGGGGGGGCTGCTCATCCTTCGCTCCGCCACCTCGGGACCGGGGGACCCGCAGTCGACGCGGCCCAGTGATTCGCCCTCAACCCAACAGTCGACAGCTGCATCGTCGCCGTCCCCCACCAGCGACGGCGCCTCGCCCAGCCCGACCCCTGCGAGCCCGTCGACCACACCCTCGGCTCCGCAGCCGGCCCCCCTGTCCCAGCCGACGGCGGCGGATCCCCTCACCATCATGGACATCGGCGACTCCCTCGGGGAGGACCTTGGCCTCGGCCTGGGGATCGTCCTGGGCTCGGACGCCGATGTGAGGGTGATCAAGGACGCGGTCGGCGACACCGGTCTGGCTCGTCCCGACTACTACGACTGGTCGGCCGCGTTGGAACGGGAGCTGCAGGCCGACCATCCCGGGTTGGTGGTGGTCATGCTGGGCGGCAACGACACCCAGAGCTTCGATGCCGGCGGCCACCTGGAGCGCTTCGGCTCCCCGAGCTGGCAGACCGCGTACACGGCGCGCGTCGACCAGATGCTGGACGAGGCCACGGCGGCAGGCGCGCAGGTCGTGTGGGTGGGGATGCCGATCATGCGGAGCCCCCAGTTCTCGGCGGGGATGGCGACCCTCAATGCCATCTATTCGCAGGCGGCCGCGGACCACGCCGGCGCGGAATACGTCTCGTCCTGGGCGGTGCTCTCCACCCCGTCAGGGGCGTATTCGTCCGAGTTGCCCGACGCGGGCGGGCAGATGGTGCTTGCCCGGGATCCCGACGGTATCCACATCGCGACCGGCGGGGCGATCCTGCTGGCTCGGGCGGTGGTGGCCGGGGTGGACGCTGATTGGTCCGTGAAGATCTGAGCGGTGGAGCCTGGTGGCGAGGAACCGATCTTCAAGATGGCGGTGGGGCGCTTGCCCGAGAGTGGCGAGGCGTTGTGCTCGCAGCCGACCATGTCACGGCTGGAGAATGCCCCGTCGTAGCGCCAGGATAAATCCAGGAGAGGAGAACGAGAATATGATCTGAAACCTTTCATCGCGGTCCAGAGGGTCAAACTTCCTCCCGGTAAAGGTGAGCCAGCCAGCCGGAAGCGAGCTTTGCATGGATGGTGGCAACACTATTCGTGAAGCGTAGGCAGCGGATGCTGAAGCCGCGCGATAGCCCCGACATCTTCATTACGCTGAAGCCCTCGCTGTCGAAGGAGCGGGGGGCAGCATCGACGAAACCGTCAATAGGCAAGGCATCGTCGGTTCGGCCGGGGTCTTGGACCGAGGCAAAGGCATAGCAATACGCTGAAGTCGAGTAGGTTACATAAACA
>CAVQTJ010000012.1:0-42318 GCA_963716555.1 uncultured bacterium
GACCTCTTGCATGCCATGCAAGCGCTCTCCCAGCTGAGCTACGTCCCCGGGGCCGCCCCATCCTACCCCCGGAACCCATCAGAGCGCGCGGCGACGGCGCGCGGCGCTCTGCGATCCAATCCCCGGATTGCATTCGCCGCTCTCCAGGGCGCGCCGACTATGATCGGGTGGTCCGGGACGGCCAGGGCGCGTCCACCTCTACAGTGGAGCAGGCGCCCATGGCCCCAGTGGAACGAGGTGCGAAGCATGGCAATTCTCGCCGAGGAGGACGAGGCGTCGGCGGTCGACCGCGACCATGCGGGCACTGTCGGGGCCGGCCGCACCGCCCGTTCCGCCGCCGCGCTCGAGAGCGGCTCCCCAGTTGTGCGCGCTGCAGACCGTCTCGTCCATCGCATCGAGCTGCTCGTGGAAGAGGTCGGCCGACTGCGCTCGGACAACCAGGAGCTGCGCCAGCAGGTGCGCGACGCGGTGGCACTCCTCGACCGGGCCGCGGCGGCTGTCGGTGAGCCTCACCCGCGTCGGCGCGGGCGGGTGCCGGCCGCCGCGCTGCCGGCGGCCGCACCCCGGCGCAGGCGTGCCCGAAGCCGCGGCGCTCGGGGCCGCGCCACCCCCGCGGAGGTCACCGCTCAGGTGGTCGAGGCGGCCATCGCCAAACTCGGTCATGGCACGGCGTCGCAGATCGCCGCGGAGATCACCAGGGCCGGGGTGAAGGTGTCCGGCCGAGCCATCCGATTCCTGGCGGAGCGGGCTGGGGCCGAGACCTTCCGCGGCGATGATGGGCAGCGCCGGTATCGCCTCCCGGGGCGCTGAAGCGCCCGGCTCCGTCGCCTCGCTGCTCCTGATCCACGGGGACGACGGCCACCGCGTCGACCAGGAGGTCCGGCGCTGGCGGGAGGCCGCCAGCACCGCCCAGCTGGGGGTGGAGGTCATCGATCCGCCGGCACCGCTCGGCCGGGTCCGCTCTGCCCTCGCCGAGATCCCTCTCATCGATGAGCGCCGCTTCGTGCTGCTCCGCGACCCTCCCCAGCTCGGCGGCGGCAAGCGCTCCGGCGACGGCGGGCGAGAGCTGGCGGCCGCCCTCGAGCTCAGGGCACCCAGCACCATGGTCTGCCTGGTCAGCCACCAGTCGCTCTCGTCCTCCCACCCGGTTGTCGCCGCCGTCGCTCGGCTGGGTGGGGAGGTGCGCCACCGAGCCACGCTGCGGGGGCGCGAGCTCCGCGCCTGGGCCGAGCAGGCCTGCGCGGTCCGGGGGCTGCGCCTGGGCCCCGGCGCGCTCGACCATCTCCTCCGCGTGGCCGGCTCGGAGCTCGGGATCATCAGCTCCGAGCTCGACAAGCTGAGTGCCTACCAGCGAGGCTCGGGAGCGACCCCACCTGCGGCGCCCTCCGGAGGCGCACCGGTCGCGGTCCCGGTCCCCTTCCCGCCCCGTCGAGCTGGATACCGTCCGGAGGCTGGTCGGCGGGTCCGAGGGGGTCGAGGTGTGGAGCGTCCTCGAGCGCCTTCTCGGAGCCGACCCGGCCCGCGGGGCCGCCTCCGCCCTGGAGCTGGTGGACAGTGGGGTTTCGGTCGTCTATCTGATCGCCACCCTGGCAGGGCAGCTCAGTGAGCTGCGCCGCGCCCAGTCGCTGCTGGCGGCCGGGGTGCCGCCGGCGGGTCTCGCCAGCCGCCTCCGGATCCCTGACTGGCGCGCTGACCGGCTCGCCCGCCAGGCTCGCGCGGTTTCCCCCGTCACCGTCGAGGGCTGGCTCCGGCGGCTGGGGGAGCTCGACGTCGCCATCAAGACCGGGGAGGCGGACGACCGGCAGGCGGTGGGCAGCTTCGCCCTGGCCGCTGCCCGCGCGGTCCGCCGCCGCCCCTCCCGCTGACCGGCCGCAGGGACGCGGTCGACGGCCGTCAGCCGCCGGCGCTCAGCTCTTGGTCCGGCGGCTGCTCGGCGCCTTGGCCGTCCCCGGCTTCGCGGGAGCCGGTTTGGCAGTCGTGGTCTTGGTCGCCGCCGGCTTGGCGGTCGCAGCCTTGGCCGCGGCCGTCGTGGTGGCGGCGCCGGTCCGAGATCGGGTGGCCGGCGCCGGCTTGGCGGTGGTTCCCTTGGCGCCCCCGGCGGCGGCGGTGCGGGTGGCCGCCTTGTCCTGCTCGCTGCCGCTCAGGGAGGCGAGCCGGGCGGCCATGGCCATGATCCGGGACTTGCGCCGGGCCGCGTTGTTGCGATGGATGATCCCCTTCTCGGCGGCCTTGTCCAGGGCCTTCACCGCGGCCCGCAGCTCGGTCTCGATCTCCACCGTCTGACCCGCCACCAGCGAGCGCCGGGCCCGGGCCACTCGGGTGCGGACCGCCGCCCGGACTATCCGGTTGCGGACACGCTTGCGCTCACTGGACCGGATCCGCTTACGAGCCGAACGAGAGTTGGCCACGAGTTCCACCTTGCTGAATGCTGGCTCACGCCGGGCGCCCGCGCTCTGCGGGCGGCATGGAGCTTGGAGTATAGCAATCGCCCACCGGTGCGGCCGCCACCCGGCCCACCGACCTGAACTCCCTCGCCCCAATGATCCTCACACCCGCCTACGCCAAGCTCAACCTCGCGCTCAGCATCGTCGGCCGCCGGCCCGACGGGCGCCACGACCTCCGCTCCGTCGTGGTCCGCCTCGACTGGCACGACCTGGTCGGGGTGCGCCCGGCACCCGCATCGCCCGGCATTCATCTGACCATGGCCGGCCCGGCAGCTGCCGACGCGCCGCCGGACGACCGCAACCTGGTGGTGCGAGCGGCGGGGGCTCTGCTCCGCGGCCGGCCGGATGCCGGTCTGCGGGTGCACCTGGAGAAACGCCTGCCCGCCGCCGCCGGGTTGGGAGGCGGGTCCGCCGACGCCGCTGCGGTGCTCCGGCTTCTGGGCGGAGCTGAGCGAGGCACCGAAGCCGGAGCTGTCTCGGCTCCTCGCCCTGGCCGCATCGCTGGGCAGCGACATCCCCGCCTGCCTCGTGGGAGGCGGCCTGCTGGTCGGTGGTGCGGGGGAGCGACTGGAGCGGATCGGCCACCCACCCCTGCATCTGGCGGTGGTGGTGGCCGGCCGCAGCGGGACCGGGGCCACCTTCGCCGCCCTCACCCCCGAGGAGTGGCAAGGACCGGACCGGCCGGAGGAGCTCGCCCGGCGGCTGGCGGCGGGGGAGACGCCGGACCCCGATCTGTGCGGCTCCGACCTGGAGGCGGCCGCATGCCGAGCCCACCCCGCGCTGGCCGCGGAGCTGGGTCGTCTCCGCGCCTCCCTGCCGGAGGCCAGGTGGCACCTCACCGGAAGCGGGGGCGCCTGCTTCGCCCTCTGCCCCTCCCCCGAGGCGGCACGGCGGCTCGCCGCCGCCGGCTCCCGCCTGGGCTTTCCCGCCCGTGCCTGCCGGACAGTCACCGTCTGACCTCCGGCGCAGCTTCCGTACAATGCCGCGCAGTGGCTGCGGCTGACACTGCTCTCGCCCCGACGAGCCCGCCCTCCCCGGAACAGTGCACCCACCCCGCTCCCGTGGTCGGGGTCATGGCCCATGAGTTCGACCACTACGAGGGCGCGATCGGCCCCGAGGGGGAACGCCGCACGGTCACCTTCTACGGCCCGGTGATCGGCGGCCTGCCCATACAGGCCTGGCACTGCGAGGTGTGCGGTCTGCTCCGGCTGACCCATGCTGACGGCCGCCTGGAGGAGCGCCGCCTCTACCCGGGTCCGCAGCCGGGGCTCCTGGCCACCGCCAGCGCGGTGCCCTGGGGGCGGGTGCTCCGCGGTCAGCAGGCCCGGGTGAGCGGTCTGTCGGTCCCGGATCCCGTGTACCAGCAGATGTACCTGGCCGAGGCCGGCCCGGCAGGCGTGGCCGCCTGGAGGCCCCAGATCCCCCGGATCGAGCTTCCCGATCTCGGCATCCTCGGCTGGGCCAATGTGCTCGGGCTCGCCGCCATTCTCCTCGGCCTGGTGGTTGCCGCACTGATCGCGGTGCTGCCCTACAGCGTCCAGCCGGAGGAGGCACCGCTGGCCCTGACCCTCGGGTTGATCTTCGCCGTCCTGGTGGTGCTCAACGGGGTGAGCCCGCTGTGGCGCCGGCTGTTCCCGATGCCGCGGCTCTCGCCCAGTGTCGCCGAGGCGGCGCGGGGGGCCCCCAGCCTCGACCAGCCCACCCGCTGGGCCGTCGGCCTTCTGGTGTGCGCGGTCGTGGGGCTCTTCGCCTCCGCGGTCCTCGCCGTCTACTGGTACAGCACCCCGGGGGCGATGGCCCCGGTGTTCCTGGCCAGCATCGCCCTCGCCGTGTGCGCCGCCGTGGTCGAGATCGGCGGCGCGGTCGCTCGCGCCCTGCGCCGCCACTGACGCGCCGGATGGCCCTGCATCGCCCCCCTGACCAGGACGTCGTGGTGTTCGGCGCCACCGGCGACCTGGCCGCCCGCAAGCTGATTCCGGCGCTCTACAACCTGCACCAGGAGGACCTGCTCCCGCGCGGCTGCGACCTCATCGGGGTGGCACCGATGGACTGGGACGACAAGAAGTTCGAGGACCATGCCAGAGACGCGGTGCGCGACTTCTCGCGCACCGGCATCGATGCCCGGGTGTTCGCCGAGTTCGCCGCGCGGCTGCGCTTCGTGGCCATCGGCGAGGACGGTGACCTGAGCCCGCTGCGCAAGGCGATGTCCCGCCCCGAGCGGCTGGTCTACCTGGCGGTGCCCTCCTCGGCCTTCGCCCCGCTCACCAAGGGGCTGGCTGCAGCCGGGCTTCAGAAGGGCACGAAGCTGGTGATCGAGAAGCCCTTTGGGCATGACACGGAGTCCGCCACCAGGCTCAATGCGGCTCTGCACGAGGTCCTGCCCGAGCAGCGCATCTACCGGATCGACCATTACCTGGGCAAGGAGACCGTCCAGAACCTCCTGGTCTTTCGCTTCGGCAACTCGGTGTTCGAGCGGGTCTGGCACCGCGACGCCGTGTCTCGGGTGGAGATCACCGTGGCCGAGTCGATCGGCGTCGGGACCCGCGGCCGCTTCTACGAGGAGACCGGGGCCATCCGTGACATCGTCCAGAACCACATGTTCCAACTGCTCGCGGTCACCGCCATGGAGCCGCCCAACTCCTTTGAGCCGGAGGCGATCCGCAACGAGAAGGTGAAGGTCCTGGACGCACTCCATCCCGTGGATCCCGCCGATGTGGTGCGGGGCCAGTACACGGCGGGCAAGATCGACGGCAAGCCGGCCCGCGGCTACCGCGAGGAGGAGGGGGTGAACCCCGCATCGGAGGTCGAGACCTTCGCGGCCCTGCGCATGCACATCGACTCGTGGCGCTGGGCCGGGGTGCCGTTCATGCTCCGAACCGGCAAGGGGATGGCGGTTCGCGACACCCGGGTGGTGCTGACCTTTCGGGACGCGCCCCTCCATCTCTTCCGTGGCGTCGGCGTCCGCAGCATCGACAGCAACCGGCTGGTGGTGCGGGTGCAACCCGACGAGGGCATCGCGGTCACCTTCGTCGCCAAGCGTCCCGGACCGGAGCTGACCACTCAGGCTGTGGAGATGGACTTCAGCTATCAGGGTTCGTTCAAGACCAGCCCCCCTGAGGCCTACGAACGGCTTCTCCACGATGCCCTCTGCGACGACCACACCCTGTTCATTCGCGAGGACGAGGTGGAGAGGGGCTGGCAGGTGGTGCAGCCGGTGCTGGACAATCCCCCCGCTGTGGAGATGTACCCCGCGGGAAGCTGGGGCCCTGAGGCCGCCGACCGGATCGCCCGACCCGGCCACTGGCACAGCGCATGAGCCGGCCCGCCCCGGGATCCGCGATGGTCCGGCGCTGATGCCCGGCCTGGTCGGCATCGACCTGGGTGGGACCAGCATCCGAGCCGCGGTCGCCACCGGCCTCACCGACTATGCCGAGCCGGTGGTGCGCCGGTCCACGCCGGCCGCCGATGGCCCAAGAGCCGTGATCGCCGCGTGCGCCGAGGCCGCGTGTGAAGCCGCCGGGGGGACCCCGGACGGCATCGCCATCGGCATCCCCGGACCCCTGGACCCCAGTTCCGGAGTGGTGTTCGCCGCGCCCCACCTGCCCGGCTTCGACAACCTCCCGGCCCGCACTCTGCTGGCCGACGCCGCCGGCTGCCCGGTTGCCATCCACAACGACTCCAATCTGGCCGGTTATGCGGAGTGGCTGGCGGGGATGGGCCGGGGGACGCGCAGCTTTCTCTTCGTCATCGTCGGCACCGGCATCGGCGGGGCAGTGATCATCGAGGGGCACCTTCAGGTGGGCGCCGCCGGCACGGCCGCCGAGGTGGGTCATGTCCCGTGCGACCCCGACGGGCCGCCCTGTGGTCAGGGCCATCCCGGCTGCCTGGAGGGGATCGCCTCAGGCACCGGCATCGCCCGCCAGGCGGCGGCGGCGCTGGCAACCGGTCAGCACTCGCGGCTGCTGGGGGCCGACCCCCTCGACGCCTTGGTGATCGCCAAGGCCGCCCGGGGTGGGGATGACCTGGCGATTCGGGTCTACGCCGAGGCGGGGCGGGCCCTCGGCCGCTCCTTCGGTGGCCTGGTCAACATCCTCGGTCCCGAGGCGATCGCGGTCGGCGGTGGGGTGGGCGCCAACTTCGACCTCCTCGAAGCCGCGATCCGGCGGGGAGCGGCCGAGATCGCCTTCGCGACGCCGCTGGAGCGCTGCCGGATCGGCCGAGCAGAGCTGGGCAGCGAGGCAGGCCTGATGGGCGCCACCGCCTGGGCGGTCAGGAGCTTCGGCAAGGGGTCGGACTAGGCTCTGGACCGGGCCGCCGCCCTGGTGCAGCCGCCCGGGGGCGTCCCCATGGCGATCACCATCGCACCATCACGAACTCGTGACCCGACCGTACGACGGATGCTCGGACGTTGTCACGCAGAGTTGGAAGCGTCGCGTCGGATCAGTTTGCGACAGGAGGTACGCCAGGGCACGCCAGAAGGAGGTGGTGCTGGTTTGATTCAAGCACTCCCCCATCCCCCCCGACGCCACGGACGTCGTCACGAGGAAGGGCAGGGAATGGTGGAGTACGCGCTCATCCTCATCCTCATCGCTCTCATTGTCATCGTCGCGTTGACCATCTTCGGTCAATCGCTGAACAACACATACTCGAACATCAGCAGCAGCCTGGCGTCGACCTGATCGCAACCGTTCCGTGACGCGAAGAGGGGCCGCAAATTGCGGCCCCTCTGCCATTTAAGGGTCAAGGCTGCGCGCGGATTGACGCAGGTGCTGGTGGGCGGACGTCGCCGCGGCCGGCCGGGGCGGCGGTCAGGCTGCGGGGGGCAGGTGCCGGCGATCGATCTGCTTGCTGGCGGCCTGCGGATTGCCCCAGGTCACGCTGCCATTGGGCCACACCATGGCCGTGGTCCGGGGCGGGCGCTCGATGTGGATCTCGCTCCCGGCGATGTACACCGGACGGTGAAGGCGGCGCGCCTCCGCCTTGGCACGGTGGAAGAGCTCGACGTCAGGGCGCGCGGACGTCTGCTTGGTGCCGATGTTCAAGGGTTGTTGGGACTCTCCACTGATTGAAATCCGCCCAGTTGCGGTGTCAACTATACCACACCGGCCAACGTGACAAACAGGTTACGAAGCGCGGCTCAAGACCCCCGCCACGGTCTTCGCCAGGGCCAGGTTCTCCAGCTCCTCGAGGCTCTGCGGCAGGGCCAGCGACCAGCTGGGCGGCCCGATCACACCGGGCTGGTTGGGTCGCTCGCGCACCGCCGCGATGTCGTCCAGGGTGGCGGTCACCAGCAAGCACGGGGACTGGGCCAGCCGGCGGTGAGCGTGCTCGATGGCCGCGGGCAGTGACCTCGGGCCCGCCGCCCCTCCTCGTCCCAAGCGCCGGGCCAGCGCCCGGTTGGCCTCGGGGTCGACGGGAAGTCCGAGACGCTGTCGCACCGCCTGGTCGCTGCCGTCCCACAACCCGGCGATGGTCGGAAGGTCGTGGGTGGTCACCGCCGCCACTGCCTGGCGAGGCCATCGCGGCGGCGGGCGGTCCTCGAAGATCAGCAGGACATAGCCGAGCAACCCCCGCTGGCGCAGCCGTCGGCGCAGCCCGGCGTGAACGGTTCCCAGGTCCTCACCCACCACCGGGGCCTGGTGCCGGACCGACTCCAGCGCGACCAGACCGAGCAGGTCGTCGATCGGGTAGCGCACGTAACAGCCATCGGCCGGCCCCAGCCCGGCGGGGATCCACCAGAGCCGTTCCAGGCCGAGCACGTGGTCGATGCGCAGCCCGCCACCATGACCCAGCCCCGCCCGGAGGGTCTCGATGAAGGGCCGGTAGCCGGCCGCCCTCAGCTTCCACGGATTGAAGGCGGGGAGGCTCCAGTCCTGGCCCAGCGAGTTGAAGGTGTCCGGGGGGGCGCCGATGCTCACCCCGGGGGCGATCAGGTCCTGCCACAGCCAGGCATCGGCGCCGCCCGGGTGGAAACCGACGGCCAGGTCATGGATCGTCGCCAGCTCAGCGCAGGCCGCCTCCATCTGGCGGTCCAATTGAGCCTGCAACCAGGCATGGAAACGCACCCGCCCGGCCAGCTCATCGGCCGACGACCGCAGCGCCTCCGGCCGGCGTCGCGCCAGCGGGTGCGGCCACATGCGCCAGTCGGGCCCGTGCCGCTCGGCGAGCGCGCAGAAGAGGGCGAAGCCGTGCAGGAGGGGCCGTTGTGCGAGGGCGCGCTCGGCCTCGGCGGCCGCGCCGGGGGCGGTGAAGGCCCGCTCCAGAGCCGCCATCTTGAGAGCGGCGACGCGATCCCGGTCGATGTGGCGCTCGCGGTTGAGCCGCCGAGCCTGCTCGGCGAGACCGGCGATGCCCTCGCCCCCCTCGAGGGAGTCGGGCCGGAGGTGGAGCGGGTTGAGGAAGACCCGGCTGGTGGGGAAGTAGGGGCTGGGTTCGATCGGGGGGATGCAGAGAGCGGCATGGAGCGGGCTCACCAGCAGGTTGGCGGCCCCCAGGCCCCTGGCCCAGCGCCCCAGCTGAGCGAGGTCGGCGAGGTCGCCGATGCCCCAGCTCTCGGCGGATCGGGCGGCATAGAGCTGCACCGCGAACCCGAAGCCACGATGCTCCGGAAGGTGGCAGCGGGGAGGGGTCACGATCAGCGGTCGGGTACTTCCGGACACGTGCAGCCGGTGGTAGCCGAGCGGAAGATCGGCGGGGAGGCCGGCCCCGCAGTCCCGCCCGCTGCCGTCTTCGAGCTCGATCTCCGCCGCCGGTCCCACCGCCCGGGTCTCTCCCTGGACCACCACCAGCGGTGCCTCGTCGGCCGCCGGCGGCAAGGCCGAATCCGCACCCAGGCCGGCGAGAGCCGCCCGCACCGCCTCAGGGCTGGCGGAACGCCCGGCCCCGTCGGAGCCCGTGTAGTGGGTGACGACCCCCCAGGATCTGGGGTTGGGTCTCGGCATGGCCCTGTATCATCGCCGCGGCCCGCAGGAGAGGGCACCGCTTCGCTATCTTTGGTGCGAGAGTAGGCGGCGCCCAGGCGCGCCCCAAGGGATTGGTCGCCTGACCTGGAGGCCTGATGGACACCCTGCCTCGGACCGCACCCGCCGTTCGCCACGCCTGGCCCGGGCAGCACTTTCCCCTCGGTGCCCATTGGGACGGGGAGGGGACCAACTTCGCGCTCTTCAGCGCCAACGCCGATGGTGTGGAGCTGGTGCTGGTCAACCACGACGGCAGTGCCCGGGCCACCTACGAGCTCGTGGACCGTACCGACCTGACCTGGCACGGCTACCTCCCCGACGTCGGTCCTGGCACGCTCTACGGCTTTCGGGTCCGGGGGCCGTACGACCCCGCCTCCGGCAAGCGGTTCAACTCCCACAAGCTGCTCGTCGACCCCTACGCGCGGGCGCTCACCGGTTCGGTGATGTGGGGCCCGGAGGTGTTCGGCTACCAGTGGAACCGGTGGATGAGCGACGAGGTGGCCAGCGAGCTGGACTCCGCCGGGCACGTGCCGCTGTCCGTGGTGGTCGACGACCGCTTCGATTGGCGAGGCACGGTGTCGCCGCGGACCCCCTGGGCCTCCACGGTCGTCTACGAGACCCACGTCAAGGGCTTCACCATGCGCCACCCAGCGGTCGACCACCGCAAGCGCGGCACCTATGCCGGGCTGGCTCACCCCGCCGCTATCGAGCACCTCAAGTCACTGGGGGTGACCGCGGTCGAGCTGATGCCGGTGCACGCCTTCATCGACGCCGCCCGGCTCCACCAGCTCGGGCTCCGCAACTACTGGGGCTACGACACCATCGGCTACTTCGCCCCCGAGGGCCGCTACTCCTCGGCTGGGGACCGGGGGGGCCAGGTGGTGGAGTTCAAGCAGATGGTGCGGGCCCTTCACGCCGCCGGCTTGGAGGTGTTCCTCGACGTCGTGTACAACCACACCGGCGAGGGCAACCACCTGGGCCCGACGCTCTCTTTCCGGGGAATCGACAATGAGGCGTACTACTACCTGCATCCCGACGACCGGCGCCACTACTGGGACGTGACCGGAACCGGCAACACCCTCAACGCCGGAGCGCCTCAGACCCTGCGCCTGATCATGGATTCGCTGCGCTACTGGGTCACCGTGATGCACGTGGACGGCTTTCGATTCGACCTCGCCTCGGCCCTGGCGCGCCAGTTCTTCGAGGTCAACAAACTCTCCGCGTTCTTCGACCTGATCCACCAGGACCCGGTGCTCGGCGAGACCAAGCTGATCGCCGAGCCCTGGGACGTCGGGCCGGGCGGCTACCAGGTCGGCAACTTCCCGGTCGGCTGGGCGGAGTGGAACGGCAAGTATCGCGACACCGTCCGCGACTACTGGCGGGGTGCCCAGGTGGGGGTCGCCGACCTCGCCTACCGGCTGACCGGCTCCAGCGACCTCTATGGCGAGGATGGCCGCGGCCCCAGCTCCAGCATCAACTTCGTGACCGCCCACGACGGGTTCACCCTCAGGGACCTGGTCTCCTACGAGCACAAGCACAACGAGGCCAACGGCGAGGAGAACCGGGATGGGAGCGATGACAACCGCTCCTGGAACTGCGGCGTGGAGGGCGAGACCGACGATCCGGGGGTGATCGCCCTGCGCGGGCGGCAGCGCCGCAACTTCCTGGCCACCCTGTTCATCTCCCAGGGGTGTCCGATGGTCCTCGCGGGTGACGAGCTGGGAAGGACCCAGCGGGGCAACAACAACGCCTACTGCCAGGACAGCGAGATCTCATGGCTCGACTGGGACACGGCGGAGACCGATCTGCTGGATTTCACCCGACGCCTGATCGCCCTGCGAGCCCAGCATCCCGGGCTTCGCCGCCAGCACTTCTTCACCGGGCAGGTGGTGGGGCGCGGCCGCAAGGACGTGCGCTGGCTGCGTCGCGACGGAGAGGAGATGACCGACTCGGACTGGGGCAACCATGAGCGCCAGTCGCTCGCCATGGTCCTGGACGGCGGCCTGATCCCCGATCGCACCCACGACGGCGAGCGGATCACCGACGACACCCTGGCGGTGCTGCTCCACTCGTCCGAGGAGCCCTGCGAATGGCAGCTGCCGCCGGGGACCTGGGAGGTGGTGCTGGACACCGCCCAGCCCGAGGAGGAGCCCGGCACCCGGCGACTTCGCCAGAGCACTCCGCTGCCCGTCGAGGGACGCTCGCTGGTCCTGCTGCGCCTGGCTTCCGCCCCGCGCTGATGCATCGGCGCCGGCCTGGCGCAGTGGCGGCGAGCCGCCCCGGGCATCATGCTTCCCGGGGTGCTCGCTTCCAATGATGGCTTGCTCCAGAGCCTGATCGGCAGCTGGGGATATCTGATCGTCTTCCTGATCACCGGCCTGGAGAGCTGCTGCGTCCCCTTCCTGCCCGGCGAGACGGTGCTGGTCACCGCCGCGGTGCTCGCTTCCACCCAGCACAGCCTGGCCATCCCCGGGGTCATCGCCGCTGCCGCGGCAGGACCGATCGTCGGTGGCAGCCTCGCCTTCTGGCTGGGCTGGTGGGGGGGCTACCGGTTGCTGGTCCGCCATGGCCGCCGCGTTGGGCTGGGGCAGACCGAGGTCAAGATGGCCCGCTACCTTTTCAGACGCCATGGCGGCAAGATCGTTTCCCTGGGCCGGTTCGTCGTGGTGCTGCGCAGCTTCGCGGGGCTGGTGGCGGGGGCGAGCCGGATGGCGGTCCCACGCTTCCTGGTCTACAACGCTGCCGGCAGCGCCGTCTGGGCCACCACCTATGGTCTCGCCGCCTACTTCGCGGCGAACGCGTTCCAGCGGCTCACCGGGACCCTCGCCGCCGCCTTCGGGGTGGTGGCAGCGGTCGCGCTGGTGATCGCGGTGATGGTGGTTCGCCGCCAGGAGGCGCGCCTGCGCGATCGCGCCGAGCGCGAGTTTCCCGGCCCGCTCGAGGGCTACCCGGGGAGTGTGCCCCGATAGCGATGAGGCCAGGGTGGTCCGGCCGATCGCCGCGGCTGGCTCCGCACCGCTCCAGGGTGGTCGACCGGGAATTCGCGGCGGGTGGGGCCCGACCGGGGAGAATGCTCAGGGAAGGAGGTTGCTGCCCATGCGTGATCGACCCGACCAGGAGCACCCTGAGGACCTGCCCTGGAACGACGTACCCGCCGACAGCGATGTGGTGGTGGGCTCGGAAGAGCCCGATCCCGCCGAGGTCGTGGGAGACGAGGGGCAGGAGGTCGACGTCTCCCACCCCGAGCCGCCGATGGCCCAGGACCGCTACCGCCGCGACAGTCTGGACGAGCGTCTCGCCGAAGAGGAGCCGGACCGCGCCCTCGCCGCGGCCGATCCCGAGGCTGGTGACATCCAGGCCGCCGAGTCGGAGCAGGACGACCTCTCGCTCGACCTGGGCGAGCCTGACCAGGACGAGGACCTCGACCACGCCGCTGATCAGGCTGCCGAGGAGTTCGGCCATCCACATCGTCGACGAGGGGCGGATGCGGCGCTGAGGGACCGGTTCCCTACCGGCCCCTGGGTAAGCCCCCGGGGTTGGCTCCACGGTCTGAGTAGCGCGGTAAGACCGTCACCGTCTCCCCGCAGCTCGGCCGGCCGGTGCGGATCGCCCCTGAGCACGGTGCCGAGGTCAGCGAGCCGGTGCCCTACAGGCGTTTGCCGGAGCCGAGCAGCACCGGGGCGATGGTGAGGGTGAATTGGTCGACCACTCCCGCATCCAGGTAATGGCCGAGCAGATCCGCCCCGCCAATGACCGGGCCGAGTTCGAAGACCTCGCAGCATCAATGCGCGAACCCGAGGTGCTCGTGGACCGAGCGGACCGACGCTGACCCTTCCCCGACAGCGGCCGCGACCCGCTTGGTCGAGCCGGCTCGCACGTCACCGGCCGCGAACAGCCCGGGACGGCTGGTCTCCAAGGGGAGCGGTTGCCGGCCCAGGGCGGCCCACCGCTCATCCAGTTGCCCGGCGTCCAGGGCTCGGTCGGTGAGCACGAAGCCGTACTCATCGAGAGCACAGCACCCCGACAACCATCCCGACGCCGGCTCGGCGCCGATGAACGAGAAGAGGGCCACGCTGCGCAGGCTCTCCGCGCCTCCGGGGCCGCTCAGCGTGACCGAGGTGAGCGTCTCCCGGCCCTCGAGGCCTGTCACCCGCGTGTTGGTCCGCACCTGGATGTGCGGGTTGACCTCGATCCGGTCGACGAGATACCGCGACATACCTCTGCGGATGTCCTCGCCGCGGATCGCGAAGGTGACCTCACTCCCCGCCTCGGCGAGGAAGAGTCCCGCCTGTCCCGCCGAGTTGCCTCCGCCAGCCACGATCACCGGTGATGCACCGCAGATCCGAGCCTCCAACTGGGTGGCGGCGTAGTAGACGCCTTTGCCCTCGAACTCCTCGAGGCGGGCGACATCCAATCGCCGGTAGTGAGCACCGCTGGCGGCGATCACGGCGCGACCGACCACCTCGGTCCCGTCCGAAAGGCTGACCACCAGGTGGCCGCCCTGCTCGTCCAAGACCGTGGCGGTGCACGGACTGGTGAGGCGTGCTCCGAACTTCTCCGCCTGCACCACGGCGCGCTCGGTGAGGTCGCCGCCCGAGATGCCGGTGGGAAATCCCAAATAGTTCTCGATACGCGAGCTGGAGCCGGCCTGCCCACCGTTCGCGACTCTCTCGATGACCAGGGTTCTCAGCCCTTCGGAAGCGCCGTACACAGCGGCCGCGAGGCCGGCGGGCCCGCCTCCGACGACGACCAGGTCAAAGCGGCGCTCCGGGAGGCTGTCGATGGTCAGGCCGAGATAGGCGGCGAGCGCTCCCGGAGTCGGCCGGCGCAGCACGGTCCCGGACACGATCACCACCGGCAGCTCAGCCGGCGCCAGATTGGAGTCGCGCACCAGACGCTCGACCGGGCTGTCGCCGTCGGCGTCGATCCACTCGTGGGGAATTCGATTGCGGGCCAGGAACTCGCGAAGCAGCAGCGACTCCGGCGAGAACCGTGAACCGATGAGACGGATTGCGGAGGCGGCCTCGGTCAAGAGCAGCGCACGGCGGGCGAGGAAGGCGGCGAGGATCTTGTCGCCCAGAGTTCGGCTGGGTGGCGATCATCGTACGGAACGCCACCGCGGGCACCACCAGCACCTCGCCCGCTTCAGCCACCCGGGCCGATACGAGGACCCGCTGGCCGGTCAGCAGGTTGAGCTCACCGAGGAACCTTCCCTGTCCAAGCCGGGTGATGATTCGTTCCTCACCATCGGTGCCGACGACGACCTCGACAGCTCCCGCGACGATCACGTAGAAGTCGTGGGTGGCAGCTCCCTCGTGGTAGAGGAATTCACCTGCGGCGACTGATCGCCGGGCTCCGCATCCGCCCAGCGCGGCGAGCTCGGAGTCGTCGAGTCTGGGAAACGCGACCGGGTCGTCCGCCATCCACGAAGCGTAGATCGCCATCGGGTCGCCATGCGGGGGACACTCTTGCTCGGCCGGTGAACGATGGGAGCGTGCAGGACCGCCGGCAGGCGCTGCCGGCCGAGCAGGCGCCCGGATGCGACGCACTCGCTGCAAGGTTCTCCATCCTCGCTCCCCGGCGCCGGGGCACCTACGCGAAGGCCCCGACCCCGGTGATGTCGCGTCCCACGATCAGCGTCTGCATGGTCTCGGTGCCCTCGTAGGTGTGCAGCACCTCGATGTCCGACATGTGGCGGATCACGTGATTCTCCAGGAGGATGCCGTTGCCGCCCAGGAGGTCGCGCGCCTCCGCGATGACCTGACGTGCCTTGCGCGTGTTGTTCAGCTTGGCCAGGCCCGCGATGGTGTCGGTGAGCCGGCCCTGGCTCGCCAGGCGCGCGATCTGCATGCAGTACAGCTGCATGCCGGTGACTTCGGCGAGCATTTTCACCAGCCGATCCTGGACGATCTGAAAGCCGCACAGCGGCCGGCCGAACTGGCGGCGCTGCTTGGCGTAGGTGAGCGCGGTGTCGTAGGCGGCAACCGCATGACCGAGGGCCCCCCAGGCGACCGCGGCCCGGGTCGCCACCAGGACCCTGGCCGCGTCCTTGAAACTGTTGGCCCCCGGGAGACGTCCCGCTTCGGGAACGCGCACCCCCTCCAGGCGGATGTCGGCCTGCCAGACGGCCCGCGCGCAGCCCTTGCCGGTGATGACGCTCGCCGTGTATCCGGGCGTGCCCGTCTCGACCAGGAAACCCTTGACCTGGCCATCCTGGTCGGAACGGGCCCAGACCACGACGACGTCGGCGATGGTGCCGTTGCCGATCCAGCGCTTGGCCCCGTCGATCACCCAGGCGTCGCCGTCTCGTCTCGCCCTGGTCTCCAGGGCCACCGAATCCGAGCCGTGCAGCGGCTCGGTGAGAGCGAAGGCCCCAATCCGCTCCAGTCGGGACATCGCAGGCAGCCATCGTTGCTTCTGCTCCTCGGAGCCCAGAATGGCGATCGACTTCATGGCCAGCCCCGCCTGGACACCGAGGAAGGTCCCCAGGCTGCCATCGCCGCGGTGCATCTCCATGTGCACCAGCCCGCTGGCCAGCGGAGTCATGCCCGGGCACCCGTAGCCCTCGATCTCCTCGCCGACGATCCCCAGGTCGGCCAGGCGCCGGGCCAGGGGCCAGGGGAACTCGGCGCGTTCCCAGTATCCGTTGATCGCCGGCAGCACCTCCTGGTCGACGAAGCGGCGGGTGGCGATGAAGCGTTCCCAGTCGGAGTCGCTGAACTGCTCGCGTACCAGCATGTAATCGGTGGCGAGGGCTTCGCCGAGATGGGCGTAGGGCATGGCGGAGTCGGACATGGCGGCAGCACTCCTCGATGCCGACCCGCCGGACACCGCCGCCAGGGCGGGCCGCGGGTGCGGACACCCAACCGTACCCGCCCTGAGGCGTGGCGCGGCGGCTCACCCCGAGCCGCCGATGGGACCGTGCCTCGCTCGATGGGACCCGTGCCTCGCTTGTACCCGGGCGCCGGCCAGGCATAGTCTGTGAGCGTCGCGGGGCCGGGCGGCTGTCTGGACATGCCGCGATGACGAGACCGGTGTCCCGACCGGCAGGCGAGCGAGATGCGCGACCACCCGGCCACCGTGCTGCCCCTCCGCGCGCCGAAGCGGGATGGGGCGCGCTCGGCCTCCTCCGGAGGCGGCCGAGGTCCCGGGGTCCGATCAGGCGCAGCGACGGCGGCGCTGGAGATCCTGCTCGGCGACGCCGCCACCGGGACCCCACACTTCTTCCCCCCGCGGGAGCTGGCCCGGCTGGTGCGGCGGTTGGCCATGCATCCCGGGCGGACACTGGGGCGCCTCCGCGACCTTGGTGGGGACCTGGGCCGGATCACCGCCGGCCGATCGACGATCACGCCGGCACGCGGCGACCGCCGATTCGTCGATCCAGCCTGGGAGAGCTGGATGTTCCGGAGGTTGCTGCAGGCGTACCTCGCACTCGGCGGCACCGTGGATGGCCTGGTCAGCGATGCCGACCTCGACTGGCGCACCGAGCGGACCGTGAGACTCGCCGCAGCCAATGTCGTCGATGCCCTCGCTCCCACCAACTTCCCCTGGTCCAACCCGGCTGTGCTCAAGGAGACGATCGATCGCGGAGGAGCCAACCTGGTCGCCGGGATCCGCAACTTCGCCCGCGACATGTCGCGGCCCCCGCGGCTGCCGGCCACCGTCGACCGCACCAAGTTCGAGATCGGGGGCAACCTGGCAACCACCCCGGGCAGTGTGGTGCTGCGTACCGAGGTGTTCGAGCTACTCGAGTACGCGCCGCAGACCGAGCTGGTCCGCGAGCTGCCGCTGCTGGTCGTGCCTCCGACCATCAACAAGTACTACATCCTCGATATCGCCCCTCAGCGCAGCCTGGTCGAGCACCTGGTGCGCACGGGCCAGCACGTGTTCATGATCTCCTGGCGCAACCCCAGCCAGGAGCAGGGACACTGGGATCTCGACACCTACGCCGGTGCCGTCCTCCAAGCTCGCCGCGCGGCGGCGGAGATCACCGGGAGCGCCGGCGTCCACCTCGCCGGCGCGTGCTCCGGGGGCCTGGTCGCCGCCGCGGCTGCGTCCCACCTGCAGGCGACCGGCGGCGGAGCGGGGGTGGCCAGCCTGAGCCTCTTTGTATGCGCCATCGACTACGAGGGCGCCGGCACGGTGTCGGCACTGACCAGTCGGGAGATCGCCGCCGCCGCCATCGCCGAATCGGCGCGCCGCGGGTACGTCGACGGGCACGCCCTTCAGGGGGTCTTCACCTGGCTGCGGCCCAACGACCTGGTCTGGTCATACGTGGTCAACAACTACCTGCTCGGTAAGGAGCCGCCCGCCTTCGACATCCTCTACTGGAACCAGGACTCGGTTCGAATGGCGGCGGGACTGCATCGTGACTTCCTGCATCTCGCCATCGACAATTCGATGGCGAGGCCCGGCCGGTTCACCGTGCTCGGCACCCCGCTGGACCTCTCGCGGGTGAGCGTGGACATCTACGCCATGGCCGGCCTGAACGATCACATCGTGCCCTGGGAGAGCGCCTACCGGAGCATCCGGCTGTTCGGCGGGCGCACCCGCTTCGTGCTGTCGACGAGCGGGCACATCCAGGCGCTCGTCAATCCGCCGGGGCCGGCCAGCCGCTCGAGCTTCCGCGTGACCCGGGATGTGTCGGTCTCGCCGGACAGCTTCGTGGATGGCATCGGCGCCACTCCGGGGAGCTGGTGGTCGGACTACAGCGCGTGGCTCAGCGAGCGATCCGGTTCCCTGCACCGGGCTCGCGCCCACCCGGGCAGCCTGCGCTTCCGCGCCCTGGCCAAGGCCCCGGGAAGCTACGTGCACGCGCTGTAGGCGTCAGCCGGGACCGTCTCCGTCGAGAAACTCGCTGACGATCGCCGCCGCCTCGTCGGGCTGGTCGATGAGGAACAGGTGCCCAGCTCCGGGGACGATCCGCAGCGAAGCGTCAGGCAGCGCGTGTTGCAGGATGCGCCCGTTGACGGTATGGACGATGGGATCGTCCGCTCCGAGCAGCACCAGGGTCCGGGCCTGGACCAGGCGGATCCACGGCAGCGACGCCCAGGTGCATGCGGCCAGAAGTTGGTACGCATAGCCCCTCGCCGAGGGGCTGTGCCGGGATCGCACCTGGGCCTGCCAGGCCAGGAGCTCGGGCCGGCGCCGGATCTCGCCTCCGAACAGCCCGGGTCCCACCTGGGCCAGGTGTTGCGGGGAGAAGTAGCGGGTCGGCCTCAGCAGCTCCAGGGCGGCCTCGGGATGGGCGGGGATCGAGCCGATGCCGAAGGCGGTGCCGGCCAGGATCAGCCGCCGCACTCGCGACCGCCGGCGCAGGGCCAGGTGCTGGGCCAGGCCACCGCCCCAGGAGAGGCCGAGCACGTCCACGCTGCCGATACCGAGGGTGTCGAGCAGCTCGCTCACGCTGCCCGCGAGCTCCCACATCGAGCGGGGCCGGCGCGGTGCGGGTGAGCCACCGGTTCCCGGAGCGTCGAAGGCGATGGTCTGCATGGTCAGGCGGCGGCGGAAGCCCCCCCAGAGCTCGAGCGGTGCACCGATCCCGTTGATGAGCAGCAGGGGGTGGGGACTCGACCGGCCGTGGAGCGAGACCCGAAGTGTCAGGCCGTCCACCGAGACGGTCGTCGTCGGCCGCCGGGATGTCACGGCTTCGAAGCGCCCGGGCGTTCATCGGCGGAATAGCGTCTGCGCACGGCATCCCTGATCTCCGAGGGGCTCATCGTGGTCTTGATCTCCCTGATCCACTGCTTGCCGAAGCGCTGAAACGCCGCTTGCTTCGAGACGCCCATCGCCCTGCCGATCTCTGACCAGGAGTGCCGGGCGAGGGCTGCCCGGACCGCCTCGCGCTCATGGGCGGTGAGCATGGACCGGAGGGAGCTGATGGTGGTGAGAGCACCGAGCGGCTCGCGGGCCGCAGCCGCGCCGAGCTCGTGGTCCAGGGATGTGGTGGTGTCGGAGAGGTCGTTCATCCTCCGTCAATGTAGCTTGACGCCCACGGCTCGTCAAGAAGCCTTGACGAGCCGTGACCGTGGCCATCCCTCGGCGTCGGTGCCCGGAGGATCGGCGAACCCATTGCCGACCACGCGGGTGCCGAGCGCCTCAGCAGCTCATCGAGAGGCTCCGGCCGAGCCCGTGAACCTTCGGCGCAGCCGGGCCAGCGCCGCCGGCGGGCCCGCTGGACCGCGCTCCGCCGGGGGACTGCTGTGCACCACTCGCCACGGCCATCGCCCCTGCCGCCGCGCGGCTCGGGCCGCCCGGGACATCAGCGCCTCTCGCATGTACTCCTGCTCGCGCAGCTGAGCCAGCTCTCGGATCACGTATGGGTCCAGCACCTTCCTGCCTCCGTCACCAGTCAACGCCTTTCACTGGTGACCATCATACCGCCGGCTACCGTCACCTGTCAAGCTCGATTGATGGTGATGATCAGGTGGTATCGTGATGGCATGGACGTGTCTGCCGCCCCCAGTGCCAAGCAACCGGCGCCCGGACGCCTGGCGGAGGTTCAGGCGTTCCTCAACACCAGGGACGTGGGGGAGGGGAGCGACGATCTGGCCACCACCGCGTCGACGAGGGATTGGCTTCGCCGTCACGGGACCGACCTCGCCGGCCCTATCTCAGATTCCCAGCGGCAGCGCCTGGTCGGGGTCCGTGAGGCCTTGAGGGAGCTGCTCACGTCGCACCACGGGGACCTCGTGGCCGCCGAGGTCGGCGCGGGTCTCGATCGGATGCTGGCCGGGATCCGGCTCGAGCCTCGGCTGACGGCGGAAGGCGCGACGCTCGTCCCGCTGGGACGAGGAGTGGACGCCTATCTCGGCCAGCTCGCAGCGGCAATTCTCGAGGCGACCGTTGCCGGGACCTGGCAGCGGCTCAAGGTCTGCCGGCTCGACAACTGTCGCTGGGCCTTCTACGACCACACCAAGAATGCCCGCGGAGCCTGGTGCAGCATGAGGGTGTGTGGCACCCGGGCCAAAGCGCGCGCCTACCGCGCGCGGCGTGCCACCGATCGCTCGTAGGGCCGATGCCAGTCAACCCTTCACCAGGTCGGCATAGCGGAAGCAGGTCTTCAGGTGATCGTTGACCAGGCCTGCCGCCTGCATGAACGCATAGCAGATCGTCGGCCCGACGAACTTGAATCCCCGGCTCCTCAAATCGCCACTCATGGCTTCCAACTCGGGACTGGTGGCCGGGATCTGTCCCACTTCGGTCCAGGCATTCATCTTTGGTCTGCCGTCAACAAACCTCCAGAGATACACATCGAGGGAGCCGAAGTCCTGCTGGACCGCTTCAACATTCCGGGCATTGGTGATGGCTGCGGCCAGCTTCTGGCGGTTGCGGATGATTCCCTCGGTCGCGATCAGACGTGCCAGGTCTCGCTCGCCGTACTGGGCGACTCTTCGAGGATCGAAGCCGTCCAGAGCACGCGCGAAGCTGTTGCGCTTTCGCAGGACGATCTGCCAGCTCAGCCCCGCCTGCATGGCATCGAGCACCATGAATTCGAAGAGCTTGCGGTCATCATGGACCGGGACACCCCACTCCGTGTCGTGGTAGGCCACCATGAGAGGGTCGCTTCCGACCCAACTGCAACGATCGACCATAACCCTCAGCTTCCCGAGACGGCGTGCCTGGACAATTCGGAGGCCGCCATCCCCTCGACATCGCGGATGAATTCCACCAGACCTCGGAAGTACGTCTCCTGATCGTCGTACATGGCCATGTGGCTGCCGTTGGGGCAGAGAAGGAAACGCCCCTCCGGTAGGCGCTGCGCCATCATGCGCATGTGCGCCGGGTCCATGGTGTCGTAGGTGGCTCCGATGACCAGTGTCGGGATTGAGATGTTCTCCAGGAAATCGGCTCGATCCCAGTCGGCGAGCTTACCGCTGGCGCCGAGCTCGCTGGGTCCCTGCATGGGGACATAGATCGACCGGTTGATCCGGGCGAAGGCGCGCTGCGCCGGGTCCGGCCAATCCTCAGCGGGCATGCGCAGCACGTGGTGCACGTAATGGTGCTCGATCAACAGCTCCATGTACCGCGCCGTCTCTGTCTCCTGAGCCGCCTCCAGGCGTTTGATCTCTGAGAGCGCCTCCTGGTTCATCTGCGGCATCAGCACGGTCCGGGCATACTCGTTGTAGGCGGGGATGCTCGCCATCATGTTGGAGATCACCAGCCCTTTCAGATGCTGCTGGTGTTTCAGCGCATACTCGATGGCCAGGATTCCACCCCAGGAATGCCCGAGCAGGAAAAAGTTGTCGCGGTCCAGGGAGAGAGCCTGACGAACCTGTTCCACCTCATCCACGAAACGCTCCAACTCCCAGAGTTCAGGGTCATCCGGTTGATCGCTGTAGGCCGATCCGAGCTGGTCGTAGTAGTGATACTCGATGCCCGCCGCGGGCAGATAGCTATCGCAGGCCTCGAAGTATTCGTGAGTCGCCGCCGGACCGCCGTGCAGGAGCAGCAGTTTCGCGGTGGGGTTATTTCCCACCCGTTTGGTCCATACCCGGAAGCGCCCCTTCGGGGTGGTGACCGGGACCATCGTCACCCCACCGCCCAGAAGGTCGGTCCGCCCCGAGTAGTCGAGGTAGCTCCCGTGGCTGGTCATCGGCCGGCCGGGTCGATCAGGTCAGTGTGCGTTTCGGTACGCATTTCGCAAACGGCATCCGAGCGGCTGCAAGAAGGCTCTACGGAGCGCCGCCCACCACCACCGTCCAGGGTCGCACCTGCCACTGCTTGACCAGCCCGGCGCGCACGTAGGGGTCGGCTTCCGCGAATCTCCGAGCCGCCTCCGGCCCATCCCCGTGGAAGACGAGCACGGCCATGTCCACGGGTTCCGCGAGTGCGCCCGCGATGAGAAGTTCGCCCCGGGCTTGGGCGTCCAGCGCCGCCCGGAGATGCTCCGCCCGGAACTCCGGACGTCGCTCCAGGTAGTCGTCCACCAAGTCGTAGATCAGCAGGTGGTACAAGCGGCGTCCTGCAGTATACGGGGGCGTGTCGTGCTCAACCGCCGGACCCCGGGCGGCGCCGAAGCGGTGAAGGATCGTGCTCCAGCCGGGGGGCCCGCCACTCCGTCGAACATCGGGCGCCACTGGGCTCCGTAGCGGTCCAGATCGCGGTGTTCAAGCCGTAGGTCGGTACGACCGTCGGCGGCCTCGAAGGTGATCTCGATCATGCTTGCCCGCCGGGGATCCACGCCGTCCCAGGTTGGTTTCAAATGCCAGGCCAGGACCAGGCGGAGGGGCGCTCCCCGGCGCGAGGGCTAGCTTCCCGACTCCCTTGCCAGCTTGGATAGATAACTGTCAACATAGATGGATGTCGAAGCAGCTGGACCCGGTGGTTCCCGTCCAGTCTCTTGCCGGCTGCGCCCAGCTGGGCGTGCAGCCGATGGATGCGGAGCAGGCGGACTCCCTCGGCAGCCTGCTCCGGGCGCTCGCTGACCCGGTTCGGTTGCGGCTGATGTCGCTGATCGCCGCCGCCGATGAGGTCTGCGTCTGTGAGCTGACCGCGCCGTTCGCGGTGTCCCAGCCGACGATCTCCCACCACCTGCGGGTGCTCCGGGAGGCCGGGCTGGTCGATTGCCAGCGGAGGGGGACCTGGGTGTACTACCGGGCCCGGCGCGAGACGCTGGCCGCGCTCGGCGGCCTGTTCTCCGAAGTTCTCTCCCGACGATGACTGCCCCGCTACCCCGCCGCCTCCTTGCCGAGCTCGTTGGCAGTGCGTTCCTGGCCGCGGTGGTGGTCGGCTCGGGGATCGCCGCCCAACGGCTCTCGCCGGGGCAGACGGGGCTCGAGCTCTTCGAGAACGCCGCCGCCACCGGGGCGGGCTTGTTCGCCATCATCCTGATGGTCGGCCCGGTCTCGGGTGGTCACCTCAACCCGGTGGTTTCCGTGGTCGACGCGGCATTCGGCGGGCTCTCGTGGCGGGATGCGGTCGCCTATGTGCCGGCGCAGGTCGGCGGCTGCGTCGGCGGGGCGGTGCTGGCGAACCTGATGTTCGGCTCCGCCGCGGTGAGCATCTCCACCAAGCCCCGGGCGTCCTGGGCCCACGGGCTGGCCGAGGTGGTCGCGACCCTCGGGTTGCTCCTGGTGATCTTCTCGCTCGCCCGATCAGGCAGGGCTCGGGCGGCGCCCGCAGCCGTCGGTTCCTACATCGGCGCCGCCTATTTCTTCACCAGCTCGACCAGCTTCGCCAACCCGGCGATCACCGTGGCCCGGATGTTTTCCAACAGCTTCGCGGGCATTCAACCGGCCTCCGTTCCCGGGTACGTGCTCGCCCAGGTCGGTGGCGGGATCCTCGCCGTGGCGCTGATCCGCGTCCTCTACCCCGATGTCACCGCGGCGGAGGCAGCCGAGGTGATCCTGCCACACCCCAGCGCTGTCGCCCTGCCCGGTGACGGCCACCCCGAACCGCTCCACCGATGACGCTTCCCCGATCATCCCGGGACGCCCGAGGCGGCGGATGCGGCGCCGTGACCGAGGTCATGGCCCCAGCGGGACACGCAGCCGAGGTCTGAGGCCAGCGCGTTGCGACTCTGCCCACCGGCTCGCGCAACTTTGAGGAGGTCGCATGCACCTGGTTGCCATCGGAGGTTCTGACGCCGGCATCTCGGCGGCGCTGCGCGCCCGAGAGCTCGACCCCACCACCGAGGTCACGGTGGTCGTCGCCGACGCCTACCCCAACTTCTCGATCTGCGGCATCCCCTACTACATCTCGGGGGAGGTGACCCACTGGCGCAACCTGGCGCACCGCACCGCCGCGGACCTGGAAGCCGCCGGCCTGGAGCTTCGCCTCGATACGACGGCCACCCGCATTGACGTCGAGGGCCACCGGGTGTGGCTGCGCGCCGCAGATGGCACCGAGGCGCCGCTGGCCTACGACCGCTTGGTGGTCGGCACCGGCGCGGTCCCGGTGCGGCCGATGATCGCCGGACTGAGCGGCCCGCAGGGGCTCGGGGAGGGGGACGGCGTGCACCTGCTCCATACGATGGGAGACACGTTCGCTCTCAGCCGGACGCTGGAGGAGCGACAGCCGGCCAGCGCGCTCATCGTTGGTGCTGGCTACGTCGGACTGGAGATGGCCGACGGGCTGACGATTCGTGGCCTCCAGGTGGCCCAGGTGGAGATGCTTCCCGAGGTGCTCCCCACCGTGGATCCGGAGCTTGGCGGACGTGTGCGCACCGAGCTCGGTGCGCACGGGGTCGGGGTCACCACCGGGGTCACCGTGAAGCGCATCGGCCCGGCACCCAATGGGGCCGAAGGTCGCCTACGGGTGGACGGCGCCGCCGGCGACGGACGGCCCTACACCCGTCTGGCTGACCTGGTTCTGGTCTCGGTTGGGGTTCGCCCGGAGAACGGCCTGCTGGTCGCCGCCGGCGCCCAGACCGGACCGCGCGGCGCCATCGTCGTCGACCGCCAGATGCGCACCGGCCTCGCCGATGTGTTCGCCGCAGGTGACTGCGTCGTGACCCACCACCGGCTGCTCGGAACCACGTACCTCCCGCTGGGGACGACCGCGCACAAGCAGGGGCGCGTGGCCGGCGAGAATGCGCTGGGCGGGAATCGCGAATTCGCCGGTAGCCTGGGCACCCAGGTGGTGAAGGTCTTCGACATGGTCGCGGCCCGGACCGGCCTCCGCGCCCACGAGGCCCTGGGCGCCGGCTTCGACCCGGTGACGATTGCTTCCGACGCCGACGACCACAAGGCCTACTTTCCTGGTTCCCACAGGATTGCCATGCGCTGGACCGGCGATCGGGCCACCGGCAGGCTCTTGGGAGTCCAGTTGTTCGGCCACCGGCAGGCCGAGGTTGCGAAGCGGATCGACATCGCCGCCACCGCCATCTTCAACGGGATGACCGTCGACGCGCTCAGCGAGCTCGACCTCTCCTACACGCCGCCGCTGGGCAGCCCGTGGGAGGCCATGCAGATCGGAGCCCAGACGTGGGTTCGTGAGGTGACCGAGGCGCCGCGCCGTCGGAGCGCTGCGAGGCTGGAGGCAGAAGCATGACGACACCCTGGGAACAGAAGCTGCTGGCGAACATGGGCGCAACCTTGTCCCGCGAATTCGCGGGGATCTTCAGTCGCGAGACAATCAGCCGGTGCCTGCTCGAACTCTTATGCGAGCCTCGCGGCCGCGGCCACGGTGACCAACTTCCTCGTGCCCTTGGCGGAGCGGTTCGCTCGCGAGCGCCTGCAGGCGACAGCTCAGGTGGCCGGCACGATCGTGACCGGCGTGCCCGAGGTGCTCTTTGTGTGCGTGCACAACGAGGTCGGTCGCAGATGGCCGCCGCGCTGCTCGACCGTCACTCCGGCGGCCGGGTCCATGTGCGCTCCGCCGGCTCGGAGCCGGCAGACGGTCTCAACCCCGCGGTGGTCGAGGCGATGGCGGAGCTGGGGCTGGACATCGGCCGGGAGTTCCCCAAGCCACTGACCGACGAGGTGGTCCGGGCCGCCGATGTGGTGGTGACCATGGGGTGCGGTGACAGTTGCCCGGTATACCCTGGCAAGCGCTATCTGGACTGGCAGCTCGAGGACCCGGCCGGAAAGTCGCTCGCGACCGCCCGACGGATTCGCGACGACATCGAGAACCGGGTTGAGACCCTCGTTGCCGAGCTGACCGCAGCGTCCATCCGGGAGCGCTGAGTTACCAAGTTATCCCGGTCTCCTTACCTCTTCACGCGCCCGAGGGGTCATGGCGCAGGGCTCTCACCGCGCCGGCCACCACAGCGGCGGTCCCGATCGCCGCTCCGGCGGCGACCCCCCGATGGACGGTGAGCCACGCCTGCAGGCTGTGCGATCTCGACCGGTCATCGAACCTGCGTGCGTGGAGGCAGCTCCTCCACCGATGCGAAGAGATTGTCGCGGCGGCCTCGAGAGACCGGCATCCTCTGGATCTGCTGGGAGCCGAAGCCGGTCGGGCCAAGGGAGCGGTCGGCCAGCCCGGGCGCCAGCTTGTTGGCCACGATCACCAGCGCTGTGCTCGTTGGGGAATGACGCTTGAGACATCGGGACACCGGTCTCGTCGTCCGGATAGGAGCCACACCGTGGCGACGCGACGTGATGCCGTGAGACGGTGCGGCGTGTTACTGGCGGAGGGCCGCTAGTCGGCCGGCCCGCCCGCCCGGAGGTTGTCGAGGTGCCAGCGCGCTGCGAGCAACCAACCAAGGTGGCCGTGGGTGGTGTCTTTGCAGTGATTCGTAGCGTTCGCCACGCTTGGGTGCCCTCAACCCGCCAACAGCGACAGTCTCAGCTCCAGCCCGCGCCAGAGCCCGGCCACCACCGCGATGCCGACCGCTCCGAATGTCTGATTGACGGCCACTAATCACGGGAGGGAACATGACGCCCATGTCGCTGCCCACCCCCACGCTGCACACCGCTCGCCTTCAACTGCGTCCCTTCGAGGACGGCGATGCGAACGACCTCTTCGCACTGCACAGCAGCGCGTACGTGATGCGCTACTGGGACACGCCGCCGTGGAGCGAACGCGTGAGCGCCGAGCGGTTCATCACGGCTTGCCGGCAGATGGCAGAGGGGGGCACCGGGGCCCGGCTGGCCGTGGATCGCGTCTGTGACGGGGCGTTCATCGGCTGGTGCAGCCTGAACCGGTGGAATCCGGGCTACCGCAGCGCGTCGCTGGGCTACTGCATCGACGATGCAGCGTGGGGACACGGCTACGCGACGGAGGCTGCGCGCGTGTTGCTGCGGTGGGCATTCGACACGCTGGACCTGAATCGCGTCCAGGCTGAGACCGATACGCGCAACGTGGCATCTGCCCGCGTACTGGAGAAGCTCGGGTTCATGCGTGAAGGGACGTTGCGGGAAGACTGCGTCGTGAACGGCGAGGTCTCTGACTCGTGGGTCTACGGGCTCATAAGGCGAGAGTGGCGGCCTTCGTCCGAGTCGGTTCCCGCTCGCTGAGTCTCGCTCCCTCGCGAGAAGTCGGCCGGCATCCGGGTGCCGCGCTTCGCTGCGTCGAGGGGCACCGGCACTCTCATGTCGTTTTCCGCTCGGTTCGTGAGCGGCGGTCACTCACGTCGCGGTCGCGACCGTAGGAGCCCGATGGCGTGACAGGTGGCGCAAGGAGGATGTCGCAGTGCTTCACATGATGGTTGACGTCGGAAACGGCCCACCCCAGGACATCCATGAGGACGTCGGTGACGATGTCCTCGGCGACCTTCTCTGGCGCCCCGCCGTACCGGCGACCCTTGGCACAGTCGAGCGGGAGTTGCGAGGAGAGACGGCCGGCCGCTAAGTTGACAGCGCCACCATGGCCTTTGTCGTGTTGCCGCTGCGGGTGGCGATCGTCGTCTGCACCGTTATGGCGTGCGGGGTTTTCAGCACCTGGCGGGTGGACCGCATCGTCCAGCGCGGCATGATCGGAGCACAACCGCGGGGCAGCGGCCGAGGCTGATTCGGACCCGAACCTCAACTCCGGACACCACGCGGGTCAGGGGGCGGAACCGATGAGCGCTCAAGTCAGATGAGAGCGAGAGCACCCTCGGCTGGCCCGGTGTTGGGGAATGACACTTGACGGTCCGGCGACGCCAGACGGTCGATAGAACGCCGCTGAGCTGGTGGAATGCCGACCTAAGGGATCCCCCTGACGCGTCCGCATTCACCCTGGTCGTAGCGTGATCCAGAGATCTGGCTTGATGAGTGCCGCCACGATATGCGGCGGGCCGTACCGGGGACCGTGGCAGCGGTAGCTCACGACCTCGTCCTCAGCGAGCTCGAAGGCACGGAGCGGGCTTCGGTTCCGGCCCCGGCCCAGCAGACGCAACGCGTGCCGGCCCGGGGTGACCGACACCTCGACGGTCTCTCCAGCGGCGATGGCGCCCACCACCCGGCCATCGATGGAGATGTTGTAGGTCTCCATCCCCAGTAGGGGGCTGTAGCTTGCTGCCCGCGAGAGACGGATCGTCGCTTCGCCCATTATCGAACCTCCTATGTGCGAATCCGCCGGACCTCGCCCAGCGGAGCAGCACCAACGCCTTCCGATCTGCTGGCCGGGCTGCCGGTCACGAGCCGCTCCCGGTTGAACATGGCGGCGGTCACCCGCCACATGGCGATATCGGCCGGGCTTCCCCCCACATCCAGCACCACCTTCAGCTCCGAGAGCCGCCCTAGGTGGGATGTGAGTTGGCTTCCCACCAGCCGACCCCCAGCCGGCAGCGGAACCTCGTCAACGAGAGCCGGCGGCAGGCCACCCACCACCTGCTCGACCGCCCTCTCCAGAGGGGCGAAGGGGGGGCTGCTGGTCATGAGGCGGTGGAGCAGCTCCAGCTCGGTGGGCTGGTCTGGAGTGGTGGTCATGGCAACCCCCTGGACCGGCAGATGACTTTGCCGCCGGGTATCCGATCGGCGTCGGGCGACCGGAATCGTAGCCCGCGCTCCATAAGCCCGCGCGGAGCTGCCTCGGTCACCTCGATGTCGCGGGTTCAGACAGCGGCGAGTGCGGAGACGCCCAGCCTTGAAGTGGCGGCGACATTCCTGTGGCCTGGACCAGTGTCAGGCAATGTCACTAGAGGTCCTTGGCACGGCTCGGAGCGTGAACCGAGTTCAGCCTCGCTAACCCAGGCCGCCCGTCAAGTTCGGCTGATCGACACTCGCCAGGCGAGTGCGCCGCGTGGGTCAAGGTTGAGGGTGCCGATCGTGGAGGCCTCGATCGAATCCACCTGCCATCCATCACCGAAGCTGGCCGTGATCTCGTGCTGGGTAACCCGCCTGGGTCCCCAGTTGCCCGGCTGGCGGTCACTGAAGCAGAGCATGTATATGCGACCGCCCGGCGGAAGAACGGCCCGAAGGCTGTCGACGTACCGGACACGGTCATTGTCGTCAAAGATATGAAAGAGTCCGCAGTCGAGCACGTTGTCGAACTGTTCGTTGAGGTCAGATAGCTGAAGGGCGTCCCAAACGAGGAACCGGGCGGTCACGCCTCGGTCGCGGGCTTTGCCTTGGGCGATGGCGATCGCTGTCTGGGCCGTGTCGATGCCGGTGGCCTCGTGGCCGAGGCGAGCGGCCATGAGGGCATGCTCTCCGGTTCCACAGCCGACGTCAAGCACTCGACCGCGCAGAACGCCTCCCTCAGCAAGTTCTAGGAAAGCAGGCTGAGGTCGGCCGATGTCCCATGGGGGTGTGCCGGCATAGGACGCATCGAAGTCCCCGCGCCTCGGTCGAACGGGACCCGGCACACCCTCGAGTGCCCCCCTTGCGTCGCTCATGGACGTTGTGTATCACGACATCGCCCGGTGGCACCTCGCACCAATGGCCGTACCGTCCCAAATGGTCTGAATGACCCGACCGTCACCCTGGTCGCTCCCGGCGTCGCCGATGAGGGGCGCAGAGAGTGGAGGTGGCGATCCAAAGGTTCTCGCCATCGGTGCGTCCCGGCGGCTCCCCGTCTCTCAGGGCAGGCAGGAGGCGGCGTGATCCGACTCCCTGGTGTGGGGTACCGATGTGTGTACGGCCACACTCGCCGTCGAGGGCTGAAGCTGGGGAGGAAGGATTCGAACCTTCGAATGGCGGATCCAAAGTCCGCTGCCTTACCACTTGGCGACTCCCCAGGGGCACGACCGATCGTAGCCGGGTCGGGCCCGGCGCGCCGGGGCCGTCAGACCTGGAGGTGGACCCTGGGGATGTGCAGCCGCATGCAGCGCGGCCGGCCTCCGGCGGTCCGGCGGCAGCCGCAGCCCCGGCGACCGGCGCTGAGCCGGCCCACCCGGACCGGACGGCCCGCCTCCGAGTGGCGATCGGGCCGGCGCTCCGGCGCTCTCTGATCGGGCACTGCCAGGGGATGATAGCGCCGAGGCGCCCGCCGGGCAGCCCGTATACTCCGGGCCAGATGGCAGATGGACCACGTGCGGTGATCCTCGCCGCCGGGCAGGGCACCCGGATGCGCAGCGCCCGGCCCAAGGTTCTCCATCCCATCGCCGGGCGGCCGATGCTCCTCCACGCCGTGGAGGCGGCCGGAACGGCCACCGGCTCCCTTCCCCTGGTGGTCCTGGGGCCCGGCCACGAGGAGGTCGCCGAGGCGGTGTCGGGGCTTGCCGAGACAGTCATCCAGCCTGAGCCCCGCGGCACCGGCGACGCCCTGCGCAGCGTCCCCCTCCAGCTTCGCGGGCAGGGGCAGGTGGTGGTGGCCTACGGGGATCTGCCGCTGCTCCGGGCCGAGACCATCAGCGGCCTGATCCGCACCCATCAGGCCACCGGCGCTGCCTGCGTGCTGCTGAGCGTCGTCCCCACCGATCCCTCCGGACTCGGCCGGGTGGTGCGGGGCACCTCGGGCCGGGTGGAGCGGATCGTCGAGGATCGCGACCTGCCCCCCGGTGGCCCCATCCCCGCCGAGTGCAATGCCGGCGTCTACGTCTTCAGCGGGAGCAGGCTCTGGCCCGCCCTGGATCGGCTCTCGGCCGACAACGCCCAGGGCGAGCTCTACCTGACCGACGTGATCGCTCAACTTGCGCCGGACGTTGAGGCGGTGCTGGCCGGCGACCCCGAGGAGGCTCTCGGGATCAACGATCGGGTCCAGCTGGCGGCTGCCGAGGGGATCCTGCGGCGGCGCCTGGTGGAGAGCCTGATGCTGGCCGGGGTCACCGTCGACGACCCCGCCACCACCTACCTGGACGTCGGGGTCCAGGTCGGCGCCGACACGGTGCTCCGGCCGATGACCACCCTGCGCGGCGGGACCGTGATCGGCCGCAGCTGCCGGATCGGGCCGATGGCGATCGTCTCGGATACGCATGCCGGGGACCGGGTCTCGATCGGTGCCTCGGTGATCGAGGGGGCGGAGATCGGCGACGGCGTGGAGATCGGGCACTTCAACCGGATCCGCCCCGGCAGCGTCCTGGCATCCGGGGTATCGTTGGGGACGCATGCGGAGGTCAAGAACAGCCGGGTGGGGGAGGGGACCCGCATCCAGCACTGGGCGTGCGTCCTGGACAGCGACGTCGGAGCCGGCGTCAACATCGGCGCTGGCACCGTGACCTGCAATTACGACGGCACCGACAAGCACCGCACAGTCATCGAGGATGGGGTCTTCGTGGGCAGCAACTCCAGCCTGGTGGCGCCACTTCGGATCGGCGGCGACGCCTACGTCGCCGCTGCCAGCGTGGTGACCCGGGATGTCCCCTCGGGCGCCCTCGCCATCGGCCGGGCCCGTCAGCACGTCATCGAGGGCTGGCGCGGTCGGCCCCGAGCCCGCACCGAGCCAGCAGATGGCTGAATTCAATCCCTACGGAGAGCTGATGCTGCTCTCGGGCACCGGCAATCCCGAGCTGAGCGACCGGATCGCCCGGGAGGTCAGCCTCCCCCTGGCCAAGATGGACATCACCCGTTTCGCCGACGGTGAGTTCGACGTCAAGATCCACGAGTCGGTGCGGGGCCACGACGTCTTTCTGATTCAGCCCACCTGCCAGCCGGTGAGCGACAACCTGATCCAGCTCTTCGTCACCCTGGACGCGCTGCGTCGCGCCTCGGCGGCACGGATCACCGCGGTGATCCCCTACTACGGCTACCAGCGCAAGGAGAAGAAGACCGCGCCCCGCGACCCCATCAGCGCCAAGCTGATGGCCAACATCATCCAGCTGGCCGGCGCCAACCGGGTCATCGCCGTCGACCTCCACGCCGAGGCCATCCAGGGCTTCTTCGACATCCCGGTGGACGCCCTCACCGCCACCAAGATCCTGGCCCGCAGAGTGCGCGAGCGCCACGGCGACGACGAGGTGGTGGTGGTCTCCCCGGACACCGGCGGCGCCACCCGGGCTCGCCGTCTGGGCCGCCTGCTCGATGCCCGCATCGCCTTCATTGACAAGCGCCGTCCCCGCGACGATGCCGTCGAGGTGGTCGAGGTCGTCGGCGATGTCGACGGGATGCACGCGGTGGTGGTCGATGACCTGATCTCGACCGGGGGCACCCTGATCAGCGCCGCCGAGGCTCTCCGGGCCAAGGGCGCCACCAGCGTCGATGTCGTGGTGACCCACGGGGTGCTCACCAACGGCGCCCTGGAGCGCCTCCACGCGGCGCCCTTCGACGAGATCTGCATCACCGACACGATCCCGCTGCCCGATGCCCGCCGGGTCTTCGACAACAACCCCAAGCTCTGGGTGCTCTCGGTCGCGCCCCTGATCGCCGAGGCGATCGTCCGCGTCCACGAGGGGCGAAGCGTCAGCGAGCTGTTCCGATGAAGCCCTCAGACCAGCGCCTCGGCCCGCGGCCATGACCTGGCTCGGAATCCTGCTCGGGCTCTCGCTGATCCTCGCCGCCTTCGCCGCCGCCGCCGAGACGGCGCTCACCTCGGTGTCGCGGATCCGGATGCGAAGTCTCGCCGAGGATGGCAACCCGCGCGCCGTTCGGGTGGTCCACCTCCACAACGATCCCAACGCCTATCTGTCGACCATCCTCTCGGTGAACACCGTGGCGGTGATCGTCGCCTCCGCGACCACGGCGCTGATCGTCACCACCACTGCCCGCAGCGTGCCCGAGGCGCTCTTCACGGCGCTGCTCTCTATCTTTGTGCTGGTCTTCTGCGAGATCGCCCCCAAGTCGCTGGCACTGCGCTTCAACGAGCGGTTCGCCCTGCGCCTGGGCGCCCCGGTGCAGCTGCTCACCACGGTGCTGCGACCGCTGATACTGGGGCTGACGGTGGTTGCCCGATTGCTGCTCCGCGCCGCCACTCGAGGCCGCCCTCCCGGGCCGTTCGTGACCGAGGAGGAGCTCAAGCTCATCCTCGCCATGGGGGAGCGTGAGGGGGTCGTCGAGCAGGAGGAGCGGCAGATGATCGACGGCATCCTGGAGATGACTGACAAGGCCGTCCACGAGGTCATGGTGCCCCGCATCGACGTGATCGGCATCGAGGCCAGCCAGTCGGTCGCCGAACTGATCAGCCTGATCATCGAGCACGGTCATTCCCGAATCCCGGTGTACGAGGACACCATCGACAACGTGGTGGGCGTCATCTACGCCAAGGACCTGCTCAGCCACGGCGTACGAAGCGGCGACGCCCGTCCTCTCCGCAGCCTCGCCCGTGACCCCTACTTCACCCCCGAGAGCAAGCGGGTTGGTGAGCTGCTCCGCGAGATGCAGGAGCGCAAGATCCACATGGCCGTGGTCGTTGAGGAGCACGGCGGCACTGCCGGGATCGTCACCTTCGAGGACCTCATCGAGGAGATCGTGGGGCCGATCCGTGACGAGTACGACATCAGCGAGAAGGAAGAGTTCCAATTCCTCAGCGATCGCGAGGTGCTGATGAGCGCCCGCTTCCCGGTCGACGACGCCGCCGAGATGCTTCATCTCAACGTCGGCGAGACCGAAGCCGACACCATCGGCGGCCTGGTCTATGAGCGTCTCGGCGAGATTCCCAAGCCCGGAGAGGCGATCAAGCTGGGCAATGCGACTGTCACCGTGGAATCGGTGAGGCGCCAGGCCATCCAGTCGGTGCGCATCGTCAGCTCCGAACCCTTCCTGTCCGAGACCGACGGCGTCCGTCACGCCACGGGGTGAGGTGCCGGGAAGCTTCACCGACGAGGGGATCGTTCTGCGCCGGGTCAACTATGGGGAGGCCGACCGCGTCCTGACCGTGCTCACGCGAGGCCATGGCAAGGTGGGGGTGATGGCCCGCGGAGTCCGCAAGGCGGGCAGCCGCCTGGCCGCCCGCACCGACCTCTTCGAACGCAGCCGGATGCAGCTCGCCGAGGGGCGCGGGGAGCTCCTGGTCCTGGCCCAGGCGCAGGGGTCGGAGCGCCCCGCCCCCCGCCGGGATGACGACCCGCGGCGGGCGGCGTGCGCCGCGGTGGTCGCCGAGCTGACCGACCGGGTGCTGGAGGAGCACCATCCGGACGCGGAGATCTTCGATCTGGTCGGGCGTGCTCTGGACCAGGCGAGAGACCCGCACAGCGATCCGCGTTGCGCCCTGGTGCGCTTCGCCCGGCAGATGATCGACCGCCTCGGTTACCGCCCCCAGCTGCACACCTGTGCCAACTGCGCTAGGCAGCTGCCGGAGCTGCCCGCTGCCTTCAGCGCGGCCCTGGGCGGCCTGCTCTGCGCAGACTGCCGGAGCGCCGATCCCGCCGCGCTCGACTGCCCGGTGCGGACGATCAAGGTGCTGCGGGTGGCCGCGGAGGGCGGTGACGACACCTGGGGGCGGCTCCGCCTCGACCCCGAGGCGCTGGCGGTCCAGGAGGCCATCATCGAGCGCGAGCTCGAGCAGCACCTGGACCGCCGGTTGCGCTCGTGGGAGGTTCTTCGGGCCCTCGGAGGCTAGACCTCCGTACACTGTCCCCCCTGTGTCCGCCGTCTCCGACACCTCACCCGAAACCATGCAGCACCCGCCCGACCTGCTCGAGCGGCTGGTCTCGCTGGGCAAGCAGCGCGGCTTCTTCTACCCATCGAGCGAAATCTACGGCGGCATCAACGCCCTGTACGACTACGGCCCCCTCGGCACCCGGCTGCGCCGCAACATCCGCAACCGCTGGTGGCGGTCCACTGTCGAGCTGCGCGACGACGTCGAGGGCATCGAGACCTCGATCATCATGAACCCCCAGGTCTGGGTGGCGAGCGGCCACGTGGCAGGGTTCACCGACCCGCTGGTCGACTGCACCGGCAGCTGCCGCCGGCGCTGGCGGGCCGACCACCTTGCCGCCGAACGTGCGGCCCGCGGCAAGGATCCCGACGCGCCCGGCTGCCCGGAGTGCGGTGGCGCGCTCACCGAGCCTCGCCAGTTCAACCTGATGTTCCGCACCTTCCTCGGCCCGGTCGAGGAGAGCTCGGCGCAGGTGTACCTCCGCCCCGAGACCGCACAGGGGATGTTCGTCGACTTCAGGTCGGTGCTGAACAGCAGCCGTCAGCGCATCCCCTTCGGCATCGCCCAGAACGGCAAGTCCTTCCGCAACGAGATCTCACCGGGCAACTCGATATTCCGGATGCGTGAGTTCGAGCAGATGGAGATGGAGTTCTTCTGCCGGCCGGGGACCGATGATCACTGGTTCGACCACTGGCGGGCAGAGCGATTTCGCTGGTACGTCGAGGAGCTCGGCATAAGGCGTGGGTACCTGCGGATGCGTGATCACGATAAGGATGAATTGGCCCACTACGCCAAGGCCGCAACCGACGTCGAGTACCTGTACCCGTTCGGTTGGGGCGAGTTGGAAGGGGTCGCCAACCGCACCGATTTCGACCTCACCGCCCATCAGCGGATGAGCGGCGTCGACCTCAGCTACCTGGATCCGGTGAGCGGCGAGCGCTACATTCCCTATGTTGTGGAGCCCGCAGCCGGTGTCGACCGGATCATGCTCACCATCCTCGTCGACGCTTTCGACGAGGAGACCGTGCGCGGCGAGAAGCGGGTGGTGCTGCGCATGCACCCCGATGTGGCTCCGGTGCAGGTCGCGGTGCTGCCGCTCTCCAAGAAGGACGAGTTGACGGTCCCCGCGCGGCAGCTCGAGCACCGCCTCCGTCCCCATTTCGCAACCGAGTACGACGAGACCCAGTCGATCGGCCGGCGCTACCGGCGTCAGGATGAGATCGGCACCCCGCTCGCCGTCACCTTCGACTTCGACAGTCTCCACGACGACGCCGTCACCATCCGGGAGCGCGACGGCATGACCCAGGTGCGAGTCCCGATCAGCGGGGTGGAGGATGCGATCCGCGACCAGTTGGTCCGCTTTCGCGAGCGGACTTCCGTGCGTGCGACCGAGCAGCCCTCACCGCCCCCCGGGGGACCGGAGTGATCCGGTCGCGATGAACGACATCCGCACCGCCTTCCTGGCCGCGGCCACCACCGCCCAGCCTCTCGTCGGCCTGCCCGAGGTGGGTGACCGCTGGCCGGAGCCGAGCTCCCTGCCCGGGATGACGGTCGGCGCCCTGGTGAGCCACCTGGTGACCGCGGTGACCAACCCCGATCGCTTCCTGGAGGCCCCTCCCCCGACGGCGAGCCGATCTCCGTGGCCGCCTACTGGTTGCCGGTCACCGCCGACGCCGAGTCGGCCATCAATGTGCGAGTGCGCACCACCGCTGGGGAGGAGGCCCTGATCGGCCAGCGAGCCGTGGTGGGGCGCCTGGGCCGGGCCATCGATCGGCTCCGAGCGCGTCTACCGTCCGAGCCCGAGGACCGCCTGCTTCGGGCCCGCGACGAGGTCCTGCTCCTCGACCAGTACTTGCGGAGCCGGCTCATCGAGCTCACCGTCCACATCGACGACCTCTGCGTCAGCCTGGGCCGGTCGACCCCCCCGCTGCCGGGCATCGAGGTGGCGATCGGCGCGCTGATGGAGGTGGCCACCCTGCGCCACGGCGAGCTGGCGGTGCTTCGGGCTCTGGCCCGGCGCGAGCGAGACGCTGTCCAGGCGCTGCGGGTGATATGAGGAGGCGGCTGCCTCCTTCAGCCGGCTAGCTCGACGAGGGCGAAGCGCTGGGGCTGGCGTTGGGCCCGTGACCCCAGGGGCCGCCGGGACCGAAGCCGCCGAAGGGGCCACCGAGGAACCCGCCGCCGAGACTGCCGAACGGTCCGAACGGCCAGCCTGGGTAGGTGTCGTTCACCCAGGCGTCCACCCGGGTGGGCACCTGGGAGGTCAGCTGCGACGCCTCGGTCGAGGTGAGCTTGCCGCTGCTCTCAAGGCTGCTGATCTGGGTGTCCACGGCGCTGGTCACGTCGCTCTCCACGGTGCTGACGCTGACGCCGTGGGCGCCGGCGACGCTGGCGATGCTCTGACCGCCGGCCAGGTCGGACTCGAGCTCGGAGGCGGTGACCCCGATCGCCTTGGCCGCGGCCGCGATGGCCGCCTGCTCACCCGAGGCGGGCAGGCCGGCGGAGGGAACGGTGCTCGGCTGGTGGCCGGTCCGGTTCACGAAGCTGGTGATCTGCCCGGTCAGGTTGGACTTCAGCTTGCTGGACTGGGTGGAGTTGATCTTGCCGCTGGACTCCGCGCTGTTGATCGCCGTGGTCTCGTCGCTCACCAGGGCGCTGATCAGACCCGAGGAGCTCTTGCCGGTTACGGTCCCGGCGACCTGGGCCAGGCTCTTGCCACCCTGCAGGTCAGCCTCGAGGGTCTGCTCACTGATTGCCAGGTAGGTGGCGGCGTCCTGGAGCAGGTTCACGCCGGCGAAGCCCCCGAACCCACCGCGCCCGTGGAACGGGCCGCCGGAGGGAGAGGGGCTGGGGGACGCCCCGCTCTCGGGGCTGCTGACGAGGGACGTGGAGACGGCCGCCTGCGAGATCAGGAAGCCGCCTGCTCCACCGGCCGCCACCAGGGCTGCCAGCACCGCGATCCCGATGCGGGGGTGGCGGAGGCCGAACCGGCGCCGGCCCGGCGGGGGCGGGGGCGGAGGGGGTGGGCCGAAGTAGGCGGGCGGTTCCACGGGCGGCACTGGAGCGCCGAACGACGGAGGTGTCTCTTGGCTCATCAGATTTCTCCCTGGACCCTCCAGGGTACGCCCCTTGTCTTTCGATTCCATGACGGACCGTGGCGCTCCGATCGAGAATCCCAACCGCGCCAGCCGGACAGAGGCGCCGGCTCCACGCTGTACACTGCCGGCTCGTCAACCGATGCAAGGGAGGGACGGCGGGTGCCCGCCATTGTGGTTGAGGGGTTGCGCAAGTCGTACGGCTCGCTGCAGGCGGTGCGCGGGGTCAGCTTCACCGTCGAGCCTGGTGAGGTCTTCGGCCTGCTCGGGCCCAATGGCGCCGGCAAGACCACCATCGTGGAGATTCTCGAGGGCTACCGGCGCCGCGACGCTGGGAGTGTGCAGGTCCTGGGTGCCGACCCCCAGAAGGGAGGACGCGACCTTCGGCGGCGCGTCGGCATGGTTCTCCAGGAGTGCGCCGTCGAGCCCTACCTCACGGTGCGCGAGGTGGTCGACCTCCGGGGCGGCTACTACCCCAAGCCGCTCGCCACCACCGAGGTCATCGAGCTGGTCGGCCTCAGCGAGAAGGCGGACACCCGCGTCAAGCAGCTCTCCGGCGGCCAGCAGCGCCGTCTCGACCTGGCCCTGGCCATGGTGGGCAACCCCGAGCTGATCTTTCTCGACGAGCCCACCACCGGCTTCGACCCCTCGGCCCGGCGCAACGCCTGGGAGATCGTGCGGGGGATGCGGAAGCTGGGCAAGACCATCCTGCTCACCACCCACTACATGGACGAGGCCCAGAACCTGACCGACCGGGTCTGCGTGGTGAGCGCCGGCGAGGTGGTGAGGATCGGCAGCCCGGGGAGCCTTCGCGCCGAGCGCGCCGAGACCCGGATCCAGTTCCTCCGGCCGGACGGGATACCGGTGCCGGAAATCGGGGAGATGGTCCCGACCACCGAGGAGGGGCTGATCGCGATGATCACCGACACCCCAACCCGCGCCCTGCACCAGCTGACCGAGTGGGCGGTGGACCGAGGCATCGAGCTGGAGCAGCTGGAGGTCAGCCGGCCCTCGCTGGAGGACGTCTACCTGGAGCTCACCGGCGGTGAGTGAGGTGACCGTCGGCGTCCGGCAGGTGCGGGCCGAGCAGAAGGCCTTCTGGCGCAATCCCGCGGCGGCAGGCTTCGGCTTCGCCTTTCCGATCATGTTCCTGCTGATCTTCGGCACCATCTTCAACGGCACCAAGGCCTGCGTCGATGGCACCTTCGGCAGCCGCGGGCAGTGCGTGGGCGGCGTCTCGGCTCCCTACAACACCTTCTTCGTGCCGGCGATGGCGGCCTGGGGGGTGATCACCACCTGCTTCGTCAACCTGGCCATGAGCATGAGCATCCGCCGCGACGACGGCCTGCTCAAGCGGCTCCGGGGCACCCCGCTGCCGGCGGCCGCGTTCGTTGCCGGCGTCGTCGGCTCAGCCCTGATCACTGCAGTCCTGGTGGTGGCCCTGACCGCGGCGGTGGGCCGGATCTTCTACTCCGCCCCACTTCCCGCCCATTGGTTGCCCACCGTGGTGACCGTCCTGCTGGGCGGGATCGTGTTCTGCGTGCTGGGCATGGCCGTGACCGCCTTCATCCCCAATGCCGACGCCGCCCCCGCGGTGGTGAACTTCACCTACCTGCCGGTGCTCTTCATCTCCGGGTTCTTCTTCAGCTTCAACATCACCTGGCTCAACGACCTCGCCGACGTCTTCCCCATCTACTGGTTCAAGGAGGCGATGCTCACCGCCTTCGGGGCCAAGCCGTCCGCCGGCGGATGGAACGGGGAGAGCCTGCTGATCCTGCTCGGTTGGGGGGTGTTCGCCCTCGTGGTCGCGCTGCGTTTCTTCCGCTGGGAGCCTCGCCGAAGCTAGCCTTCGACCGGCGGCGGATCGATCCGCCTGGTGCGCCGCCTCTCGCCCCCGCGGTGGGGGTCGTGTCCCGGCGCATGTATTCGCGTATTCGTGTATTCGCGTGTATTCGCGTATTCGTGTATTCGCGTATTCGCGTATTCGCGTATTCGGTCTTCGCCGTGTGAGGGTAGGGGGTCGCCCAGAAGCCGGCGCGATGCTCGCGAACACGTGTGGGACGGCCGGCCCAGCCGTGATCGACCGTGGCGGTGCCGTCAGCGATGCCGTCAGATGTGGCAGGCGCCGCCGCCGCGCTTCTCGAAGTACTGCTGGTGGTAGTCCTCGGCCTCCCAGAATCGGGGAGCGTCGGTGATCTCGGTGACGATCGGTCGGCGGAACCGACCCTCGGCATCGAGGCGGGCGCGGAGCTGCTCCGCCGCCTGGCGCTGCTCCGGGCTGTGCACGTACACGGCGGACCGGTACTGGTCGCCCACGTCGGGGCCCTGGCGGTTCTTCTGGGTTGGGTCGTGGATGTCCTGGAAAAACGCGCCGAGCAGCTGCTCGTAGCCGACCCTGGCCGGGTCGAAGGTCACCTCCACCGCCTCGGCGTGGCCGGTGGTGTGGCTGCAGACGTCGCGGTAGGTCGGGTTGGCGGTCCGGCCCCCGGTGTAGCCCACCCGGGTGGCCACCACGCCCGGGACCTGGCGGAAGGCGTCCTCGACCCCCCAGAAGCAGCCGCCCGCAAAGGTGGCGGTCTGAAGCTGGCCGACCGCAGCCGGGCTCGCCTCTGCGGGGACCGACGGGGTCACTGGTGTCGGGTCGTGGGAGGTGGTGGTCATGAGCCCATTGTGCTCTGCTCCGACGCCTGCCAAACGCCGGGAGCCGGGCGCGAACGGCCCACCCCCATCGCGGTGATACCCTCGGCAGGCTCCAGCCCTCCAGAGGACCGATCATGCCCGTCCCCACCAAGCCTCGCGCCCCCAGGAAAAGCCGGACGTCCGGGACCCCGGCGGTGGTCGGCCGGACCACTGCGGCGCGCGCCTCCCGTCCCTCGACCAACGGCGCTCGCGGCCGGCGCGGTGCGACCAAATGGGTCTACCTCTTCGAGGAGGGCAGCGCTCAGATGCGCGACCTCCTGGGCGGCAAGGGCGCGGGGGTCGCCGAGATGACCCGTGCCGGGCTGCCCGTGCCGCCAGGGTTCACCATCACCACTCAGGCCTGCAACGCCTTTTACGAGCGCGGGCAGAAGTTCCCCGAGGGGATGTGGGAGCAGGCGCTCGACGCTTTGAAGGTCCTCGAGCGCAAGGCCGGCAAGGGTTTTGGCGATCCCACCAACCCGCTGCTCGTCTCGGTGCGCAGCGGGGCCAAGTTCTCGATGCCGGGGATGATGGACACCGTCCTCAACCTCGGTCTCAACGAGACCACCCTCCAGGGCCTGGCCCGGCTCACGGGTGACGAACGGTTCGCCCTCGACTCCTACCGCCGCTTCATCCAGCTGTTCAGCAAGATCGTGCTCGGCATCCCTGGGGAGGCCTTCGAGCACGCCCTGGATGCTGCCAAGCAGAAGCAGGGCGCTCGCAGCGACGCTGAGCTCAACCCCACCACGCTCCGCGAGCTGATCGCGACCTTCCGCGGCATCGTCCGCGAGCAGAGCCGCGGCCAGGAGTTTCCGGAGAAGCCGCTGGATCAGCTTCGCGCCGCCATCGGCGCCGTCTTCGACTCGTGGAACGGCAAGCGAGCCGTCGACTACCGCAACTTCAACAAGATCCCCCATGACCTGGGCACCGCGGTCAACGTCCAGATGATGGTCTTCGGCAACATGGGCGACGACTCGGGCACCGGCGTCGCTTTCACCCGCGACCCGGGGACCGGGGAGAAGGCGCTCTTCGGTGAGTACCTCACCAACGCCCAGGGTGAGGACGTGGTTGCCGGCATCCGCACCCCCAAGCCGATCGCCACCATGGCCAAGGAGCTGCCTGCGGTCTACCGCCAGTTCGACCGCATCGCCAAGAAGCTCGAGCGCCACTACCGCGACGTCCAGGACATGGAGTTCACCATCGAGAAGGGCCGTCTCTTCATGCTCCAGACGAGGAGTGGCAAGCGCACCGCCGAGGCCGCCGTGAGGATCGCGGTGGAGATGGTCCACGAGCGGCTGATCACCAAGGAGGAGGCGATCCTTCGGGTGGAGCCGGCCCAGGTGGACCAGCTCCTGCACACCCGGATCGACCCCAGCGCCAAGGTCGAGGTCCTGGCCACCGGGCTGGCCGCGTCCCCGGGGGCGGCCTACGGCAAGGCGGTCTTCGACGCCGACCGGGCTGAGGAGATGGCCAAGGCCGGCGAGAAGGTGATCATGGTCCGGATCGAGACCAACCCCGACGACGTCCACGGGATGATCGCCGCCGAGGGCGTGCTCACCTCGCGAGGCGGTCGCACCTCCCACGCTGCGGTGGTGGCCCGCGGAATGGGCAAGCCCTGCGTCGCCGGTGCCGAATCCGTCCAGGTGGACCTGCGCAAGCGCCAGTTCACCGCCGGCGGTCGCACCATCCACGAGGGCGAGGAGTTCACCATCGACGGCTCGACCGGGCGGGTCATCGCCGGCAAGGTGCCGATGATCCAGCCCGAGCTGAGCGGCGACCTCGAGGAGCTGCTTCGCTGGGCCGACGGGGCCCGACGGCTTCAGGTCTGGGCCAACGGCGACTATCCGCGCGACGCGGAGC
>CAVQTJ010000013.1:0-32542 GCA_963716555.1 uncultured bacterium
GGAGTGTCGATCAGGTTCAGCTCATAGGTGCTGCCGTCCCGGGCGGTGTAGGCCATCCGCACCGCCTGGGCCTTGATGGTGATGCCCCGCTCCCGCTCCAGGTCCAGGCTGTCCAGGACCTGCGCCTGCATGTCCCGGCCCGCGACCGTGCCGGTGCGCTCGAGGAGGCGGTCGGCCAGGGTCGACTTGCCGTGGTCGATGTGGGCGATGATCGAGAAGTTGCGGATCCGAGCCAGCCGCTGCCCGGGGGTGCTGACGGTCACGGCGGCCAATCCTATGCGCTCCCCCATGCCCGAGGCCGATCCGCTCGGAGAGGGGCTCTCAGTTGATGTCGACGTGGACCAGGTCGAATGTGCTCTTGAAGGCGTTGCTGCCGATGATCTCGTACCGGAGCTCCAGCCCTGAGACGGCCGTCCCACTGCTGATGACCGAGCCGAGGTTGACGGTCTGGACGGTGGAGGCATTGGTCGGATTGGCAATCTGGATCTGGGTCCAGCTGGATCCCGAGTTCGCCGAGACCAGCAGCAGGGTCTCGGTGGCGGCATTGGGGGTCGCGCTTGCCGAGTCCAGCAGGGTCAGGATCGCCGAGGTCACCGGAGCCCCGCCGGCCACGGTGGGACTGAATGTCCACTGCACGAACTGCGCGGACGGTGCGTACCAGGACCCGCCGGAGCCCAGCAGCACCACTCCGTTGCCGGCCACCACGCACTGGGTCGCCGAGGCGCAGCTGACCCCGTAGAGGGTCTGGTTGGTCCCCGAGGTCTCCACCGCCCAGGTGGCGCCCCCGTTGCTGGTGGACAGGAGGGCCCCGTTGTCGCCCACCACGACACACTGGGTTGCCGACACGCAACTCACCCCATTCAGGTTCTGGGTCGTGCCCGAGCTCTGCTTGGTCCAGGTTGTGCCGCCATCGGTGGTCGCGAGGATGGTGCCGCTCCCGCCAGGGCCACCGGTGGCGTCGCCCACCGCCCAGCACTGGGTGGCGCTGACACAGAAGATGGCGGTGAGGTTCGCCGCCCCGGGACCGGGGCCGGTCACCCCGGAGGCCTGCGCGCTCCACACGGCGCCTCCGTCGCTGGTCGACAGGATGACGCCCTGATTGCCCACCGCCCAGCACTGGCTCGCGCTGGCGCAGGAGATGGCGTTGAGCTGCTGGTTGGTGCCCGAGGTCTGGGCGGTCCACGTGGCGCCGCCGTCGGTGCTGGCCCAGATGGTCCCTCCGCTTCCCACCACCCAACCATCGTTGGCATTGGCGAACTCCACCCCGTAGAACGTGGCACCGGGGTGGCTGTGGAGACTTGTCCAGGTGGTGCCGCCGTTGACGGTGCCGTAGATGTTCTCCTTGTTGCCCCCGACCGCCCACCCGTCGCTGGCATTGATGAAGTCGACGGCGAACAGCTGCTGGCCGGGCGCCGACTGCTCTGTCCAGGTGTCGCCTCCGTCGCTCGTGGCCCAGATCGTGCCCTGTTGGGTCACGGCCCAGCACTGGTTGGCGCTGACGCAGGTCACCGCGTTGGCCTGGTTGTTGCCCAGCGGATTGGCATTGGCGCCGCCCCAGGGGGTGGTGGTGGTGTAGCCGCCCGATCCCGCGGCCGACATGGCGGTCAGGTTGGCTGCTGTGAAGGCGCTGCCACCGGTGCCAGCGGTGTTGTCGGTGCCGCCCGTGGGCGGCAGCGAAAGGGCCATGTCGACATCGGCTGCGGAGGCCCATCCCGGAGCCCCCGAGAACACCTCGTAGTAATACTGGGCGTTGTCGGCGGCGGTGGTGTCGGTGTAGCCGGTGGCGGTCCCGGCCAGAGTGGCGATTGTGGAGTAGGGACCGGACGGCGAGGTGGCCCGCTGGACGGTGATCCCCGGGCTGCCGGTGACGGCGCTCCAGGAGAGCTGCACCCTGCCGGAGGTGTCGCCGCACGAGCTGTACGCTGGAGAGCTGCCGCTGCAGTGCCGGGAGGTCAGGGGGACCGAGCTGGCGCTTGCGGCGCTCACGCTGTCAGGGTTGTCGGTCAACCCCTGCCAGGCGCCCAGAGCCCCCCAGCCGATCAACCCGAGGGCGGCAACGGAGATCGCGAGGCACACGGCCATGACCTGCCAGCGGCGGAACCGCCGCCCAAGCGCGCGCGCGGACATTCTTGGATCCACCCTAGGCGGGCATGGCGACGTCGCTGCGGCTCGGACGTCACGAGCTCGCGACCTTTCGCCGCGATCCTGTCGCGTGCGCTGATCGCGTCGCACCACCCGGCAGGCACTCCAGGATGGGGCGCCCGCCGCACGAGGCGGAGATGGCCGGCGATCCTGCCGCCCGGCCAGTCGAGCCCGATCAGCCGGTGCCCAGCGACCGGATGCTGAAGAGCATGGCGAAGAGAAAGCCGGCGGCCAGCATCCACGCCTCCCGGCGCGGGGTGCCGCCCCGGGAGATCACCGCGGCGGCGGGCAGCGTCAGGAAGGTCAGCGGACCGTAGAGGTAGTGCAAGCCGTCCCCGGGCCTGTCTCCGGTGATCAGCAGCCCGAGACCGAGGAGGCCCTGGATCGTCACCGCGACGAATGCCAGCCAGAGGTAGACCCGCACCGTGGGCAGGTAGCGCAACGCCTGGCTGGCCACCGCCGCCGCGACCATCCCGATCAGGAACACGACGATCAGGGCGAAGCCGAACCGCTGATGGACGTCAACCAGGAGGCTCTGGGCACCGGAGGCGGTCGCCACCGCCAGACGATTCAGTGGAGGACGACCGTCAGGGAGCTCATGGGCAGGGAAGTGTAGACAGCACCGGCGGGAGGCAGCTGATCGGCAAACCGGCCGGGAACCAGCAGAGCGAGGTGGTCCGCGAGGCGGCTGCGCCAGCCGGCGGCATCGGCGGCGGGCTCGAGCTCGAGCGGCTCGCCGTCGACAACGGCGCCGTGGGCGGCATCGCAGGCGGCGGCAAAGACATCGACCAGCTCCCACCATGAGCTCTCGTCGACCCGTGCGATCAGCTCCTCCATGGCGGGAAGGGCGAGCGCCGCCTCCACCAGGCGACCGCCGGCGGTCACCAGGGACTCCAGGTGGACGGGGAGCTCATGCCAGCTGGCCTCCTGGGACTGGAGCAGCGGCTGCCCGCGACCGGCCCCGAGGCTTCGAAAGCGCTCCTCGGGCTGCAGACCGAGGTGTCCGAGCTCCACCAGGGCCCGGGACAGAGGCCAGGGGCCCTTCCCGGCAGGTTCGCGGCAGCGCACTCGGACGCAGGTCTCGTCGGCCGTGGGGATGAGGACCCGCCAGCTCGAGGCGGGCGCCACCTCACCACCCGCAGGCGGCCACCCATCCGGCGCCGGCGCCGGCCGGCGGCTCACCGGGGACCGGTGCCGCACCGGCTCACGACGCTCCCACATCAGGCTGGGCGCAGAGGCTGGCCCGCAGGGGGCCCTCGACGGGCACGCCGCCACCCAGGGGCAGGGCAATGGCGAAGTCGCCGTACTCGCCCCAGGTCACGTAGGTGGTGCTGCGGATGGGCGGGTACACCAGGATCACGGTGATGGTCTGGCCGGGATCGAGGTGGACCGAGCACTGCCCGTCGATGCTCACCGTGCTGAGGCCGGCCAGCGGATAGGCCGGATAGTAGAACTGGTTGACGACGGACCGGGCAGCGTTCTGGGGGGCCAGGTCCGCAGCCACCTGCATGTCGTCGAGCTGGGGGTCGCTCCCCGCCAGCCCCGAGTTGTGCAGCTGGAAACCGACCGCGGTGAGCTCCCCGAAGCGGGCCAGCGTGGACCACTGACCGCTGGCGCCGAGGCGCTGGGCCAGCGGTTGCATCGGGACCCGGCCGACCAGGGTGACCTTGAGGGGGTCGGGATTGACGTAGATGCCGCCGTCGGGGCTGGTGGTGTAGGTGGTGGATCCGAGGGTGGGAGGGTGCGCGGCATCAGGAAGCCCGAGCAGCGCGGCGGAAAGGGTGGACTGATCGCCGCAGGCGGCGATCGCCAGCACGGCGCCGAGCAGCAGCAGGCTCTTCATCGGCGCTCCAGCAGCGGCCGGCTGAGGACTCCGATGGCCCCCACGCTGATCACGATGGCCGCGGCGCAGATGGCGACCACCGTCGCCGCCGGAAAGGCCGCCGTGCCGCCGAGGGCACCGATGAATGCGCTGTCCAGCTCTCCGAAGGGATCAACCAGGGCCGCGCTCCATCCCCATCCGATCCGGGGCACGCCGGTGAAGAGGCCCCCGAGAAAGAGGAGCGGAGCGAGCAGGACGCAGACATCCAGGAGTACTTCGCCCACTCCCCCGGCCAGGGCGCTGACCAGGCAGCCGAGGACGCTCCCGCACAGCAGGGCCGCCAGCACGGCGAACAACAGAGCCACCCACCACTCCGGGCCCGCCCCCCCGGCTGCGGCGACGAGGAGGATGACCGGGAGCAGTTGCAGGAGGTCGACGAGGGCACCCCCCCCGATGACACCGCCGAGAACCCGCCACCCCGGCTTCGGTGCCAGCGACAGCCGGGTGAGGAGCCCGGACTGCCGGGCCCGGGCCAGGGTCACCGCGCTCCCCACCGCCCCGACCATGGCCACCATCACGGTGAGAAGGGTGGCCGCCCAGAAGGACGGCGCACCCCCGGCGATCAGGGGCACGGCGAGGATCAGCGGGATGCAAACCTTGAGAACCAGGGTGCGACGCCGGGCGATCACGACCAGCAGCTCCCGACCCAGGGTGCCCCGTGGCAGCCGGCCGGCGAGCACCGCCCGGTCCGGGGCCGACGACTGCGGCAGGACGGCGGGCGCAGCCCGCTCCCCGGTACTCATCGAGCTTGACACGGCGGCGAGGCTGCGCTGAGGCCGCGAAAGCAGTCGCGCAGGTCGGGCCGGCGGACCTCCAGTCCCTGAACCGCGGCCCCCACCGACTCGGCGCTCGCCACGAGGCGCCCCAATGAGACCTCGTCCTCCAGCTCGAGGATGAGGACTCCCTCCTGGGTCGCTGCCACGCTCACCCCGGGCAGGGCCGCGACACCTGCGGCCACCGCCGAGGGCGCCCCAACGCCGACGCGCAGCTCCACGATCCGCCGGCGCGGCACCTCGGCGAGCAGGCTGGCGAGCGGGGCCACCCGAAGACAGCGGCCCTCGTGGAGGATGGCGACGCGGTCGGCGGCGAGGGCCACGAACTCCGGGTCGTTGCTCGCCACCACCGTGGTCCGCCCGGCCGCGGCGCGGGTCCGGAGCGTCGCCGCCACCACCTCGACGCCCGCCGGATCCAGCCCTGCGCTGGGCTCGTCGAGAAGCGCCAGCGCGGGTTGGTGGACCAGTGCCTGGGCCAGGGCCAGGCGGCGCCGGAGGCCGTAGGAGAGGGTGCCGACCGGTTCGTCCGCCCGCCCAGCCAGCCCGAGCTCAGCCAGCACCTGGTCGGTGAGCGCTCGCGCGGCTGGGCCGTCGCTCACCCACTGGCGGCACCAGAAGTGGGTGGACTGCCGGGTGGAGAGGGTGGCCTCCTCCACGGGCTCGTCGCCTGCGTAGCCGATCTGCCGCCGAGCCCGGCTGGCTTTCCCGGAGCCCCACCAGATGACCCGGCCGCGGGCGGGGCGATCGGCGCTGGCCAGCACGCGGAGCAGGGTGCTCTTGCCGGCGCCGTTGGGCCCCATGAGGGCGAGCACCTCGCCACCCAGGACCTCGAGGTCCAGCGGGCCCGCACCGCGGCCCCCCGCGTAGCGGCGGACGGCGCCCTCGACCCTGACCACCGCCGACGCGCGCTCTCCCCTCTCCTCAGCCAGGGGCACAGCCTTCGCAGCGGTGGTGGTCATGATTCCGACCGGAAACCCCCGTCAGTGCTGGTGGTGCGCCCCACCAGAGCCACCGCGGCGGTCACCGGGGCACCCGCTGGAGCTCAAGGAGAGTGCGCACCTTGGCTGCCACCTCGGTGGGTTTGAAGGGCTTGGTCACCACCCCGGCGGCACCCGCCCGGACGGCCCGGCGCGCGGCCTCGGCATCGCGCTGCTCGCAGATCGCGAACCAGCCGACCGCGGGGGGCTCGCCGTCTCCCATCCAGCCCGCGGAGTCGCCTCCCATCCCGACCTCGACCAGGGCCACGTCGAAACCAGCCGCCCCCGAGATCGCACCCGGGCCCCATCCGCGTCGCCATTCGACCTGATGCCCCTCCCGACGCAGCTTGTGCTCCAGGATCCGGGCGACCATCGGCTCGTCCTCCAGAAGCAGCAGCCGGCACCCCGGGGCAGGGGCGGGGGAATGCTCATCCATCGGCGAGCGCCTCCAGCTCCGCCCCCGACAGCAGTTGGGGGAAGCCGTCGCCGTCCACCGCGCACACCGTGGGGAGCACCGCGGCGAGTCGGGTCCGCTCCAGCATCAGGCGGACCGTCCCCACGTCGGCGGTGGTCTGCGCGACCACGTCGCCGCCCCTGAGCGAGAACTCCCAGCCGTGCCGCGCCAGCTCGGCGCAGACCCAGGCGAGCATCTCGAGGCGCCGGGCCAGATGGGCCCTCAGGGCACTGAGCGCGGCCGAGATCGCCACCTCGCCCTCCACCAGGTCGATGTGGTCCCCGCTCAGGGCCTCCAGCTCGTAGAGCCGCCGCATCCAGCGCGGCCAGGGGGGCGTCAGCACCTCGGCGAGCTCGCGGTCGGCGGGACCGAAGACGTGCAGCTTGAGGGCGACCGCGCCGGCCGGCGGCCCCAGTGGCGAAGCTTGGTCCGGGCTGGCCCCCGGCGGGTTCATGGCCCGATCGGCCTCTGGCTGATTGGGATGTTCGGCGCGGGCGCCTGCAGGATCACCTGGTGGCTGATGGTGATGTTCTGGTTGAGCAGGTAGGGGCTCCGGGAGCTCTCCCGGATGATGCCCATGATCATCATCATCAGTGAGACCACCACTCCCACGCCGATCAGGAGGCGCTGGCTGCCCCGGCCGGCCTGGCCCATGGTCATCGGGGTGCGCTGGCGTGCCCCGAGGAAGGAGGTGAGGGCGTAGAGCGCGATCAGCATCTCCAGCAGCAGGCAGAGCACCTTCCAGGGGAAGAAGAAGCCGAGGGGATCCTCCAGACCTCCCTGCCAGAACGGCTTGTCGAGGTGAGCGGCGACGATGTCGGGATAGGACCCCGCCAACCAGGCCGGCTGCACCCCGAAGAGCACGATGAGCACGAGCAGGACGAGGGCGATCTGATGGCGGCGGGCGATCGTCCACTGCCCGGCCGCCCGGAGGCGCCGCCAGAAGTATCCAACCGCGAGGATGAAGATCAGCCCGAGGCCGAAGAACTGGCCCAGGAAGATGTTGGAGATCCAGCCGTACATCATCTGGTACCAGCTGTCCAGGGCATGGAGCTGGATCTCCTTGGCGTACGTGTAGCCCACCCAGATCTGGGGGATGGTGAACGCGAGCACGAAGATGAGACCCCACTGGCCGGCCCAGTCCCAGTGCGCCGCCTCGCGGTCGCGCTCCCGGGCCAGCTCTCCCTCGGGCATCGCCCCCAGCGCCCGCACCGAGCTGGTCCGACCGGGGACCAGCGCGCGGGCCTCCTGATGACGGGTCGCCCGCAGGTATTGGAATCCCGAGACGAAGGCGACAACCGCGCCGGCCCAGGCGATGTTGCCGAAGGTGCGGTGGATGGTCAGCGGGAGATTGGTGGGGTTGAGGAACTGGATCAGGTAGCTGGTGTTGACCTGGGCGCCCTGGACGCTCGGGGTGAGCATCTGGGAGGCGACGACGTCGATGAAGAACATCTGCCACCACTGGTCGACGTTGAGCAGGATGACCAGGCCGAGCCGCGCCAGCCGGTAGCTGCGCAGGCGGTCCCAGTTGGCGTACAGGGTGTAGAGGAGGGCGACCTCGCCCACGAAGGTCAGCGCCTCGAAGAACCAGACCCAGAAGGTGAACTGCTGGAAGACGACGAAGAAGCGGCCCCACACCCCGACCAGGACAAAGAGGACGAAGAAGGCAGCCACCGCGGTGCCGAAGCTGAAGACGTAGCCCCAGCTGTGGACCAGGCTGCGGGCGAGGCGCTCGTGCCGCTCGTCGCCGTTGGACATCGAGATCCCCTCGCTGACCGCGACGATGGTCGATGAGCCGGTCAGGTAGGTGGCGACCTGGATGTGGAGCAGAGCGACGCAGCCCACCAGGATGGTGTTGGTCAGCACCGTCCCGGGGACGGGGACGGGCCCCAGCGACTGGGCCAGGAGGTGCATCAGCGACCCCCGCCTGGCGGAGTGACGCTGGTCATAGGTTGTAGAGGCGGTTGACGCCGAGCATGGCCAGGTAGATCACCGAGCCGATCAGGAAGAAGCCGGGCACCAGCACCTCGGGTCGCCTCAGGGGACGGCGCTCGGTGGAGCGGTCGATGAAGGGGAGCACCAGCATCAGCAGGGCTGCGCCGCCGACGATGACGAAGACGCCGAGGCCGATCAAAGACGTGGGAAAGAAGACCAGGAGCTGGTCGAGGGGCAGGTAGAACCACTCCGGTGTCGGCACGTAGGTCAGGGTCGCGGCATTGGCCGGACCGTCGAGCGGTGCCCCCGAGATCAGCCCCATCACGAAGATGAAGAGGACCAGGCCGGCCGACACCGCGGTGTCCTTGAACAGCTGGTTGGGGAAGAAGTCGACGGTGTCCCGGGGAGCGGCATAGCCGGTCTCGGCGCCCCGGGAGGGATAGGGCGGCTCGGCCCGGCGCACCCGCTCGGCGATCTCGCGTCCCGGGTTGGCTGTCTCGGTGCGGTAATTGACCCAGGCCCCGAACTCCCCGTGGCGGCGGAGCAGGTAGAGATGGCCGCCGATGAGGGCGAGCAGGATGAACGGCAGCACCCAGATGTGCAACGCAAAGGTCCGGGTGAGCGTGATCGGTCCGACGAAGTCGGCCCCGCGCCAGAGGTACCGGACCCCGTTGCCGATCACCGGGAGGTAGTGGGGGATGTTGGTGACCACGGTGGCGGTCCAGTAGGCGGCTTGGTCCCAGGGCAGCATGGCGCCGGTGATGGCCAGGGCCAGCACCAGGAAGAAGAGGAGCACGCCGCTCATCCAGTTCAGCTCTCGGGGTCGCTTGTAGCTCGCCGAGAGGAAGGTGCGAAGCGCGTGGAGACCGATCACGAAGATGAGCGTGTAGGCACCCCAGAGGTGCAGTCCGCGCACCCAATCACCGAACGGGTCGCTGGTGCGCAGGTAATCGAGGCTCTGATACGCCTCCTGGACCGAGGGGACGTAGTCCAGCAGCAGGAAGATTCCGGTGAAGATCTGGAGCAGGATCAGCACCAGGGTCGCGCTCCCCAGGGTGTAGGCCCAGCCGCCCTGCCGGGGAACCGCCTCGTAGAGGCCCTTGTGGGTGAGCTCGGTGATGCCGGTACGGTCGTCGAACCAGGCCCACAAGCTTCGGAAGGGGCTCAGCAGCCGTTGCGGGATGAGGTGCGGCAGGTCGCCGGCGGGCGCCCGGTGTGGTGGCGTGTCCGATCGGTCCGCCATCAGATGGACTCCGCGAGTTTGTTGGCGATCTGCAGATAGGTCTTGCCATCCTGGACGTGGGTCCGGTGGACCCACTGGGGGAGCGGCTGCGGCGGCGGGCCTCCGACATTGCGGCCGTTGATCGCGTAGAGGCCGCCGTGGCAAGGACACTCGAAGAGGGAGAGCGAGGGATCCCAGTGCACATCGCACTGCATGTGGGTGCAGATGTTGGAGAAGGCGTAGAGCTGGCCCTGGTACTTGACCACGTAGACCACCCGGTTGACGGGCGGCGTGGCCGGCCCGGTGCCGACGGGGACCGCAGCGATCCTGGCGGTCGGCTTGCCCTCGGCGATGTCGTCGATGGGGCCGCCCTGAACCGTGACCCACAGCTCCTGGGCGGGACTCCACAGCGGGCTGAGCAGGAACCCCACCGCCGGCACCGAGAGCAGCGCGGTGATCAAGCCGGCGAGGGCCCCGGTGCCACGGACCATGAACTGGCGGCGGCTGATGGCGCCGGATCGCGTTCCCAGGGTCATCCCGACGACCCCAGCCCGAAGGGCGGCGGCGTGGTGGGGTGATTGGTCAGGCCGATCAGCGCGCTCAGCACCATGGCGAGAAAGAGGAAGCAGAAGAAACCGACGCCGCCGCCAATCAGGACGGCCATGAGGCGGTTGCCGTCGCGCCACATCGGTCGCAGAGCGCGCAGCACCCAGACGGCCACCACGCTGACCAGGACGGCCATGCCCAGTCCCAGGATGGTGAAGTACCAGAACGCCTGGAAGTCACCGGCGCTGCCGGGGGTGAGCGGTGGAGCGCCGAGCAGATGGGTCGCCGGAACAGCGCTCATGGATAGATGCCCGTCGGTGGGTTGAACCTGCCGTGGGCGCTGGACTGGGTCAGCACCCCGTAGACGGCGTAGTCGCCGCGCGCCTGCTCCTTGATGTAGCCCATGAACAGTGCGGTGCTCATCGACGCCACCCCCACCAGCACCAGGCTGCGCCGCAGGGTCACGCCGCGCACCGCCTGGGCGAGCAGCCCGCGCGGGTTCCAGCGCCGCGCCAGGTGAAGAGCGGTGGCCGCGACCGCCACGCCGAGCCCGACATAGCGAAGCGCGAGGATGCTCGGGTTGATCACCGCAGCGGGAAGGCAGGCGACGGTCATCCCCAGGGCGGTGAGCGCCGTGGCGCCCTGAGCGAAACGAGAGCTTCGCCACCCGCCGTTCTCGCCGGCAAGGGCGACGTTGCCACCGATCAGGATGGAGCCGACCAGCGCTTCCTGGGCGATCATGTAGTTGCCGAAGGTGCCGACCAGGTTGTCGAAGTAGCCGATCTGGACGTTGTGCAGGACGAGCACCAGCAAGAAGCCGTCGACGGGCATGAGCAGCGTCGCCACCAGACCGATGCGCAGGTTGACCCGCGCCGCCCAGAACTGGAACTCGTGCTCGTGCGGGTCGACGCTGCGCCGCGCCAGCAGGGTGGCGATGCCGGCGAAGAGCAGGGCGGTCCAGGCGACATTGCCGATCAGGCGGTGCACCAGGAGGGGCAGATAGGCGGCGTTGAGCACCCCGGCAAAGCTGAAGTTCTGGGGCGTGATCAGGTAGCTGTCGATGGCGACGATGAGGACCACGAACAGGGTCTGCCAGGCGGCCACCAGGCAGCCGAGGAGGAAGTGGTTGCGGTCGCGCATCCGGGCGAAGCTGTTGCGATACCAGACCAGAAGGGGAGCGAGGACGAAGAAGAGTCCAAAAGCGAGGCCGACCAGGGGCAGGAAGACGTTGACCAGGCTGCCCATCTCGTTGCCCCACAGGCCGAGCAGCGCGACCACCGCGAAGACCGCGAAGGTCGCCCCCAAGCTGAAAACCAGGTAGTAGCTGTTGGCTGCCGCCCGCGCGTACCGGCGAGCGAAGGCGCTGCCGGTGCGCAACGCGTACCCCTCCATGGCCACCGCCAAGGTGATGGCCCCCACCGAGAACTCGGCGATCACGATGTGGGCGAAGAACAGCGCCGCGACAATCCAGGTGTCCCCGATTCCCGGGAACTGCGGGATGGTGACGCTGAAGTCGAGCAGGGTCATCCCAAGCCGGCGATGCCCCCTGCCTCGGTCAGGGCTCGAGCCTCGGCTGCGGTGAGCCGTCTCCCCAGCGAATCGACCACCGGCGCGCTGACCTCGTTGAGGCCGTGGGCGTAGTCGGTGCGAGAGCCATCCCCCGCCGCGACAGAACGGCGGTGGGCCGGACAGGCGGCGGGAGGTTCGGCGGGGGCACCGGCGGGGCATCCCGCGGCCTCGCCGGCCTCCAGCAGATCCCGCATCCGTGAGCGGGCCTCAGCGATCCCGGCCTCGGCATGCAGGACCTCAACCTCGGGAGCGCCCAGGGAGAGGGCCAGGCGTTCAACCTGCTCGGCCGCGAGGTTGCGCAGGAACCCGGCGGGGATGCGCGCCAGCCGCTCCTCGGCCTCGGCGCTCCAGGGCAAGCGCCGAGGGGATACGTGGGGACCGGTGTGACCCTCGATGCCCAGGGGCGCGCGATGGGGGCCTGCCGAGCTGTCCAGACCCTCGAGCTCAGGCAGGATGAAAGGCTCCGCCACCTCCGCGGTGATCGCCGGCAGGCGGCGGGTGCGGGCCCGCTTCTCGATCATCGCCTTGACCCGACGGCGCAGGTAGCCGGCGGGGAGCTGCTGAAGCAGGCGGCGCGCCTCCAGCGTCCAGCCCAGCTTGCGGCCGTCGAAGCCGGTCTCGGCTGCATCTCCCTCGCGTTCCGCGGCGGCGCGGAGAGCCACGGTGTCGGCGGCCTCGAACTGGTCCCCGTGGGCCCCGCAGACCGGGCATCGGGCCGGGCGCTCCGCCCGGGCCGCGTAACCGCAGACCCGGCAGACCGCGCGCGCCTCCTCAGCGGGTGCCTCGTCGACCATCGCCTGTTCCGCTGCCTCCAGCGCGCTTCGGGTCTCGGCGATCCGGCGCACCGTCCGCTGGAAGGGCATCAGCTCATCCAGGGCCTCGTCGACATCACCGCTCGCAACCACGCTGTGGCCTCGTTCCGTGGCCCAGCGGAGCACGGCGGTCCGAGCCAAGCCCCGGGCGCCCGCCGGCACCCGCTCCAGGCGGCCCTCGGCTTCCGGGGTCCACACCACCGACGCGTCGGCCCGCATGTCGAGCGGCGGTACGTGGGTACCGCTGACCACCAGGACGTTGCAGGGCGCCGAGCGGATCACCTGCTCAGTAGCGCTGCCCAGGTCCATCTCGGGCTCCGAATGAATCCCGATCCTGCCCAGCACCAGCAACCAGGCCTGACGCTCCCGGCAATGCCGGAGGATGCGATCAAAGGCCTTGCCGTCGAGGAGGGTCGCGGTCAGATCCATCCCCTGTTCGCGCGCGGTGGCCTGAGCGACGCGAAGGTGAGACTCGATAGATCTTGGCGAGACCGGTGTCGATGATCTCCTCGTGGAGGGCCTCCTGTTCCTTGAAGCGGAAGACCTTGCTGGCCTTCTCGCTGAGGACGTCCACGATGCCGTTGAAGACGGCGTAGTGGAGATACGGGTCGTACACCGCCACCGCTTCGACCCGGCGTTCGAGGCGACGGGCCAGCTCGAGGGCAGAACGTAGACCCGCGAAGCTCTGGGGGGAGCCGTCGACCGCGACCACGATGTCACCCTCGCGACGCCAGTCGATGTCGCGGACCAGCAGGACATCGGTGCGAAGCCTGCGGATCACCCGTTCGGCAACCGATCCGAGAGTGGATTCGCGCACCGCACCAGTACCGAGCGCGCCCATCACCACCAGGTCGGGGGCGACCTCGGCGACGTCGTTGACGATCTCCTCCCAGTTGCGACCGTCGCGTCTGCGGGCCTCGAAGGGGACGCCCCTCTCCAGGCAGCGATAGCGCATCACGTCGGTGTAGCTGTCGCTGATCAGCTCCAGGCCGGTCGTGATCAGCGAGTCGTGGATGCGCCGCTGGCGGAGCAGCTCGGCCTCGTCCTGGTACTCCTCGGGGAGGGTGTACTCCATCTGCTTGAAGCGGTAGTCGTGCATCCGCGCCGCGTAGGCGTGCATCCCGATGCAGCGGCCCCCGAACAGCGCAGCCAGCTCCACGGCCAGCCCCGTGGCTGCGTCAGAGTGCTCCGAGTTGTCAAGCGGTACGTAGACGTTGGAGTAGCCTCTGTTCGACGCCACCGTCGCGCCCTCCGCTGCTCACCGCCACCCGGTCGGCGCCTCCCTTCCCGGAGGAGGACGACCGTTATACAGTAATTGTAGGAACATAGGTCCATCGGTCGCTCAGATATAGGGCTGGAGGTTCTGACGGAATCGATGAGTGCGAACGAATCAGACCTGGCCAAGTGTCCTTTCCCGCACGGGGACGGAGCGGTCGGGTTGAGCTCGGAGAGCTGCCCCGTGGCCGGCACGGCGCAGCCCCGCTGGACCGCTGATGCGGAGGCGATCGTCCACGAGCGCGCCGCGGGCTGGTCGCACGGTGACGCGGCTCGAGGCGAGGAGCTTGCCCGCGGCGTGGCCGAGGAGAGGGCCCGCGTTCGTCGGGAGGAGATCACCTCGCTGTTCCTGCGCACCCTGGGCAAGAAGCTGGGGTACGGGCACCCGCTCAGCGAGAGGGGCGAGGAGCTGCGTTTCACCTGGACCCCGGAAGCCGAGGCGCGGCTGGCCGAGGTTCCCGATTTCTGCCGGGAGCTCACCCGCTGGCGGGTGGAGTGGACGGCTCACAAGCTGGGGCTGGGCACCACCATCACCCCCCACGAGATGGATGTGAAGTTCGAGCTCTGGGGACGTGTCTCCCACGCGATTCAAAGCCGTGACCGGGACGGCTTGAGGTGGACCGAGTTCAGCGAGAGAGAGGTTCGGACGGGTTCCGGAGTTTGTCCGAGGTCAGGTGCTGGAGGCCATCGAGGGCAACGCCCGCAAGATGGGCGCGAGCGCGGTCGATGACGGGGTGGTCGACGCGGTCATCGAGCGGTGGATCACCACCGGCGACTTCCACGAGGGGCTGTACGGCTTCCGGTAGTCCTCAGGCCCTCTGCCCCACACCTCGGCGGGAGAGGACGTCGATGGTCCCGGCGGCGAGAAGCACCACCGCGACCACGACGTCGATCCATTGCTCTTGGACCCCGATCAAGTAGAGGCCGTTGTAGATGCCGCCGATCACCAGGCCGCCCAGCACGCCATGGAGGGTCCTGCCTCGGCCACCGAACAGGCTGGTGCCGCCGATGACCGCCGCCGCCACCGCCAGGAGCACGTAGCTGTTGGCGTCCTTGATGATGTTGGTGGTCAGGGAGACCTGCCACGAGGCGAAGAGCACCCCGGCGATCCCGGCGGTCAGGGCGGCGAGCACGAAGCCCCAGGTTCGGATATTGGGGAGGCTGACTCCGGCTCGGCGCGCCGCCTCGGGATTGCCCCCGATCGCATACACGTAGCGGCCGAAGCGGGTGCGCTGGAGCAGCATCGTCCAGGCGAAGAGCACCACCAACACGATGGGGATGATGTAGGGGAGGCCATCGATGACCGTCGAGGAGTGGGACCGATTCACGTTGCAGATGGCGACGACCACGACCCCCGCCGCCGCTGCGACGACAATCTTCAGGGCCGTGAGGCTGGCAGGCGGAGCCACCAGCCCGGAGCGGCGCCGGTGCGCGTCACGGAACCACACCGCCCCCGCCGCGACCGCGCCCACCACCGCCAGCAGGATCCAGCTCACCACCGGGTCGAACTGGCCATAGAACAAGTTGTAGAGGACCACCTCGTTGGTGAACCGTGAGTTGCCGATCCCCACCAGGCTGCCGCCCAGGACGATGATGCACACCCCCTCCAGGACCAGAAGGGTGCCCAGGGTCACGATGAAGGACGGCATCTTGAACCGGGCCACCAGGGTCCCCTGGATGGCGCCCACCCCGGCGCAGATGAGCACCGCGGCGAGGATCGCCAGCCACCACGGGAAGCCGGGGCCGCCCGGACAGGTGTTGCTGACCGAGACCACGCAGTTCGAGGCCGGCGGGGGCTGGACCAGCTCGGCAACGACCACGGCGCCCAGCGCCATGACCAGCCCCACCGAAAGGTCGATCTCGCCGAGCAGCAGGGCAAAGATCTCGGCCATCGCCAGCAGCATGTAGATGGTGCTCTGCCTGAAGAGGTTGACCAGGTTCTGGGGTGAGAGGAACGTGGAGTTCGCGATCTGGAAGGCGATCGCCACCACCACGATGCCGAGCACCACCGGCAGCACCCCGCTGTCACCGCTGCGGATCCGCAGCAGCCAGCCGCGCAGGTACTGACCCAGGGACTGGGCCAGAAGCTCGGGCGGGACCTCGGCCGCCGCGGCGGTGGGTGCAGCGGTGAGGTCCACCGCCAGCTCCGCGGTCTCGGCGTCGATCGGCTCGGCATCGACAGCCTCCGTCGCACCCATCATGGACATCCCCTCAGGGATCCTCGGATCGTCCTCGATGCGCGCCACAACTCAGGCTCCCTCCCCACCGGCGGCTCCGACCGAGGCCCGCGGCCGTCCCCCAGCGCCCCCGGTGGTCATGTACTCGACCACGCTCTGCCGGTCGAAGCCGGCCGCCGGCCCCTCGGCCACCATCCTCCCCAAGTGGAGCACCGCGATCCGGTCCGCCACCTCGAAGATGTCGTTCAGGTTGTGCGAGATCACCATCACCGCCAGCCCCCGGTCGCGGAGCCGCCGCACCAGGTCCAGCACCATCCGGGTCTGGTTCACCCCCAGCGCTGCCGTCGGCTCGTCCAGCAGCACCACCTTGGAGTTCCACATCACCGCCTTGGCCACCGCCACCGACTGCCGCTGCCCTCCCGACAGCGACGCCACCGGCTGGCGGATCGAGCGCACCGTGGTCACCCGCAGCCCGCTCAGCGTCTCCCCCGCCGCCCGCTCCATCGAGTCCTCATCCAGCAGCCCCCGGTTCAGCCGCTCCCGCCCCAGGAACATGTTCTGGACGATGTCCAGGTTGTCCGCCAGGGCCAGGTCCTGGTACACCGTCTCGATCCCCAGGCTGGCCGCGTCCCGGGTGTTCCGGATGTGCACCGGACGACCCTCGAAGTAGAACTGGCCATGGTCGGGCTGGTGCACCCCGGCGATGCAGCGGGTCAGCACCGACTTCCCCGCCCCGTTGTCCCCACACAGCCCGGTCACCTGGCCCGCCGGCAGATCCAGGTCCACTCCGTACAGCGCCTGCACCGGCCCGAAGTGCTTGTCGATCCCCCGCAGCTTGAGCAGAGCCTCCGACGCTTCCGGCGCGCCGCCCTCCGCCACGGCGGCCGGCGAGGCAGGGAGGTCAGCCTCGCGGAGGTCAGACACGGGCCACGCTCCCGGTCCGGGCCCCCCGGCGCGAGAGGACGTCGACCAGCACCGCGGCCAGGAGCACGCTGCCGGGCAGGATGTACTCGAGCGGCGTGGACAGCTCCCCCAGGTCGAGGAGCGACACCCCATAGGCGATGGCGCCGATCAGCAGGCCGCCCAGCACTCCATGGATCGCCTTGCCCCGGCCCCCGAAGAGGCTGGTGCCGCCGATGACCGCGGCGGCCACCGAGTACAGAACCAGCTGCCCGGGATCCGCGGTGTTGGTGCTGTACTCCCCGTAGAAGAACGATCCCAGCAGGATCCCCCCGAACCCAGCGGTCGCCGAGCAGAGTGCGAATGCCGCGGTGCGGACCAGGGCCAGGTTGACGCCGGCCCGCCGCGCCGCCTCCGGATTGCCGCCGATGGCGTACACATAACGGCCGAAGCGGGTGCGCTGCAGTCCCAGGGTCCAGAGCGCCAGCACGCCCAGGACGACGGGAATCACCTCGGGGACGCCAGCCGGCAGGTTCACCTCGCAGATCGCCACCACCGCGATCCCCACCGCCACCATCAGAAGGATGCGAATTGCGATGAGGCCGGCCGGCGGGGCCACCAGCCCGCTTCTTCGCCGCGAAGCGCCGCGCATCCACAGCACGGTGGCGGCGAGCGCCAGCAGAACCGCCAGAGCCACCCAGCTGGCCACGGGGTTGATGACTCCCTGAACCAGGTTGAAGATCACGCTCTGGTTCGTCCCCGGAAGCGAGCTGACCGAGACGAAACCGTCGGCTCCGCCCAGGACGATGATGAGGATCCCGGAGAAGAGCAGGAACCCAGCCAGGGTGACCACGAAGGAGGGGATCCGGAGGCGGGCCACCAGGGTCCCCTGGAGGGCCCCGATCACCCCGCAGCAGACCAGGGTGGCCAAGATCGCCGCCCACCAGGGCCAGTTGGGGCCGGGCTGCTGGACCAGCTTGAAGGCGATGGTGCCCCCGAGAAGCGCCACCGCCCCGATCGAGAGGTCGATCTCACCCAGCAGCAGGACCACGATCTCGGCCATGGCCAGCACCATGAAGATGGTGCCCCGGTCGAAGATGTAGACCAGGTTGCTGGGGCGCAGGAAGGAGTTCTCGGGGGTGATCACCTCGAAGGCGATGGCGACCACCACGATGCCGAGCACCACCGGCAGCACCCCGCTGTCACCGCTGCGGATCCGCAGCAGCCAGCCGCGCAGGTACTGACCCAGGGACTGGGCCAGGATCTCCGGTGGGACCTCGGCCACCGCGGCGCCGGGTGCAGCGGTGAGGTCCACCACTGTCTCGGCGAGGGCCGGCTCCGAGATGGTGATCCTCGGGTCGTCCTCGATGCGCGCCACGACTCAGGCTCCCTCCCCACCGGCGGCTCCGACCGAGGCCCGCGGCCGTCCCCCAGCGCCCCCGGTGGTCATGTACTCGACCACGCTCTGCCGGTCGAAGCCGGCCGCCGGCCCCTCGGCCACCATCCTCCCCAAGTGGAGCACCGCGATCCGGTCCGCCACCTCGAAGATGTCGTTCAGGTTGTGCGAGATCACCATCACCGCCAGCCCCCGGTCGCGGAGCCGCCGCACCAGGTCCAGCACCATCCGGGTCTGGTTCACCCCCAGCGCTGCCGTCGGCTCGTCCAGCAGCACCACCTTGGAGTTCCACATCACCGCCTTGGCCACCGCCACCGACTGCCGCTGCCCTCCCGACAGCGACGCCACCGGCTGGCGGATCGAGCGCACCGTGGTCACCCGCAGCCCGCTCAGCGTCTCCCCCGCCGCCCGCTCCATCGAGTCCTCATCCAGCAGCCCCCGGTTCAGCCGCTCCCGCCCCAGGAACATGTTCTGGACGATGTCCAGGTTGTCCGCCAGGGCCAGGTCCTGGTACACCGTCTCGATCCCCAGGCTGGCCGCGTCCCGGGTGTTCCGGATGTGCACCGGACGACCCTCGAAGTAGAACTGGCCATGGTCGGGCTGGTGCACCCCGGCGATGCAGCGGGTCAGCACCGACTTCCCCGCCCCGTTGTCCCCACACAGCCCGGTCACCTGGCCCGCCGGCAGATCCAGGTCCACTCCGTACAGCGCCTGCACCGGCCCGAAGTGCTTGTCGATCCCCCGCAGCTTGAGCAGAGCCTCCGACGCTTCCGGCGCGCCGCCCTCCGCCACGGGTCCGGGGTCGTGATTCATCTCGGTGCCTCAGATGATGACAAGTCGGCCGCCTCGGCACGTCTGGACCGGCCCATCCGGGATCGCGTCAAGGGGCGGAGCCGCCCGAGGGTCGTGGCCCTCCGGAAGGCAGCCGACCCTCCCCTATGTTAAGGGAGGCCGGGCCGCCCTTTGGGGCGGCCCGGCTGTGTCACTGGTGAGGCGCTTTCCTCAGACGATTACGAGATGCCAGCCGAGGTGCAGAGAGTTGCTCCGGCGATGGCGCAGATGGCCGAGGCGGGGTCGAATCCGTCCTTGACCACGGTGGACTCCATGTTGCTCCCGGTTACCCACGTCGCGGTCAACAGCGACGCCGGCTCGGTGATGCTGGAGTTGGCGGGGTCGGTGGTGGTCCCATTGAGGAGACTGGACGGCGGCTTCTGGCCGGACAGCAGGATCGTCGCCATGGCGACTGCGTCCTGAGCCTCCTGGTACACCGGCTTGTACACCGAGCCGCACTGGTAACCCTCGAGGATCCAGGCCATGCCCTGGGCGGTCGCATCCTGACCGGTGGTCGGGATGGTCTTGGCCGCCACACCGTCCGACTTGAGGTCGGTGATCACCGCGTTGGACAGGCCGTCATTGGCCTCGATGGTCGCGTTGATCGACGGGTGGGAGGTGTACTCCTGCTGGAAGATGGTCCCACCCTGGGTGTTGGACCAACCCGGCGCGTAGTTCTCACCCACCAGGGTGGCACTGATGGTGCTGTTGGTGGCCCCCGCGCTCACCGTCTGCGCGGACTGGCCCCAGACCACCTTGTTGTAGCCGTCGGCGAAGGAGATCGCGTTGGGGTCGGTGTCCTCACCGCCGTTCAGCACGAAGACCTGCGGGTTCTTGATCCCCCACGACTGGACGCAGGAGACGAAGCCGTTGCCGATCAACTCGCCAACCGCCTCGTTGTTGAAGCTCACGTAGTAGGTGTTGCTGCCCTGGAAGGTGGCCCGGTCATAGCTGATCAGGGTGACATTCTTGGACTCGGCCAGCTGGGCGATCGCCACCCCGGTGGGTCCGTCGAGCGGGTCCATGACCAGCACCTTGGCACCGAGGTTGATGTCGGCGGTGGCATCGTCGAGCTCGGTCGCATCGCTGCCCTGCGCGTTGTCGATCCGGTACTGAGATTCGGCATACCCGGCGTCCGCGAATGCGTCGTTCAGGTACGGCTGATCAAAGTCCACGTAGCGTGTCGACGACGTGGTGTCAGGCAGGATGACACCCACCTGCAGGCTGCTCGCGCCCTTGGTGGCGTACTGGGTCAGGCTCTTGAACTGCGACATGGTCGATGCGATGTCGCTGGTGAAGGAGCTGGTGGTGATCGAAGGAATCGCGGAGCTCCCTGACGAGGACGACGACGAGCTCGAGGCGGGCGTCGACGAGGAGCCACACGCGGCTGCCACCAGCGCCGCCCCGGCGGCGAGGAAGCGGAGGGCCCGGGCCCCCTGGCCGTGCCGGGCTCCCAATTTGCCTCCTATATCCATGAAGTCATTCCTCCCAGCCGGGTTCTTTGAATCCTGAAACCCCGAGCCTCCGGCTGCGGCATGGGCACAGGCTCGCCCCGTGGGGCGTCGGGTCGCACTGAGACGACCAGCGGTCGGATTCTGATCGCCGCAGAGGAGCGTTGTCAATGTTTGGACGGCAATATCACCCTAACGGGGGATGCGTTCATGGTATGAATGCAGCAGGCAGCGCCTGCGCCCCTCCCGGAGGGCCCCGCGGTACCGTAATATCCGGTTCACTCGCACGGCGGGCTGGGCTCCGACGGCAAGCAGGTCCGGCGCCGACCGCGAGCTGGCACGATGTTCAATGCCTGATCAATACCACCTCGATGGCAATGCGAGGCCGGGACCGCCCCATCGGCGCCCCGGGGGCGCTCTTCACGCCCTCCGGGAGGGCAACGTGCGGCAGATCCTCGAGGTCATCAGCAGCGATGACGGGCTGACCCAGGCTGAGGTCGCCCGCCGAACCGGGCTCTCCCGAGCCACGGTCTCCAACCTGGTTGCCGAACTGCGCCGCCGGGGCCTGGTGCGCGCCGGCGATCGAGGGCTCGGCGGCCGCGGCGCTCTCGAGATGGTCATCGCCAAGTCCGGCGCGGTGGTCGGCGTCGACTTCGGCTATCGGCACGTGCGGGTCGGGGTGGCCGACCTGGCCGGGCGGGTCCTCGCCGACGAGGAGCACCCGCTCCCGCTGGACTTCGACGTTCAGGAGAGCTGCGCCGAAGCTCGGAGCATGACGGGCCAGCTCATGGAGCGGAGCGGGGTGCGGATCGAGGATGTGCGCCAGGTCGGGGTGGGCCTACCCGCCCCCATCGACATGATCTCCGGTCGGGTCGGATGGCAGGCGATCCTGCACCGCTGGGCCGAGCTGGATCCCCGTGCCACGCTCGAGCAGGCATTCCGGCTACCGGTCGTGATCGACAACGACTGCAACCTGGGCGCCCTCGGCGAGTTTCGCCAGGGAGCCGGGCGCGGCTTCACCGACATCATCTACATCAATGCGGCCAACGGCGTCGGCGCCGGGTTCATCCTGGGCGGCAAGCTGCACCGCGGCGCAGCCGGGACCGCGGGCGAGATCGGCCACATGACCGTCGACCCGTACGGCCAGACGTGCCGCTGCGGAAACCGCGGCTGCGTCGACATGGTGGTGGGGAGCGCCGGCCTCCTCGACCTGCTCCGCAGCGTGTACGGGGCCCAGCTGGAGGTCCCCCAGGTCATCGAGCTCGCCAAGCAGGGTGACATGCGCTGTCACCGGGCGCTCACCGATGCGGGCCGAGCCCTCGGCGCGGTGGTGGCCGACCTCTGCAATCTGCTCAGTCCCCAGCGCGTGATCGTCGCCGGTCCGATCTTTCGCGCCGGCGAGATGATCCTCGGCCCACTCCGTGAGACCGTCGAGCACCGGGCGGTGCCGGCTGCGGCGCGGGCCGCCCAGATCGTCAACAGTCCTCTGGACGAGAGAGCGGAGATGGTGGGAGCGGTCTGGCTGGCCCTCGAAGCCGTGCGCGACCGGGCCGCACGCAGCTCGCTGTCCACCGGGGTGATCGCCGCCGGCTGAGGGTCCGAACGCCCTTCGACACGCGCAATGGAGACCGGTTGACGTGGTCCAGCAGCACTCTGCAGCGCGTGGAAGCATCAGGCCTCCATAGCCTGAACGTGGCTGTCGCCGGACTGTTCCTCCGATCGTGCCGCCGCGTGACGCCTCCGTCACCCGCCGTTGGCAGCGCGAGGGAAAAGTAATCGATGAGCTACATGCACGCCCCTCGACGCCAGCGTGAAGTCCCCGGCGGTCCCTCGCAACCCGGCGCGATGGCCCACGCCATCCACCGGGTGCTTCACAGCGCAAGGACCGCGAGCCGCCGGCTCTTCGTGCGCATGGTCGCCGCTTCGCTGGCCATCACGGTGGCGGTGATGAGCGTCGTGGTCGTGGTCCTCACCAGCACCTCGTCGAGCGCTCTGGTCACCGCCACGACCTCCCATCTCGAGGACCTGGCGCAGTCCACGGCCAGCCGCCTCGACGCCTGGGTGCAGCTGACCCAGAGCCAGCTGTCGGAGTGGGCGGAGGGGTTCTCGACCGCGAGCACCTCCAGCAGCGACCTGGGCACGATACTCCGCGAGTACTTCGACCAGGCGGAATCGGTGTTCAGCGAGGTCGACCTGGTCAACAACCAAGGAACCCTGGTCGCCACCAGCAATGCTGGATCCGCCTCGCCGTCGCTCCCTGGCGTGACCGCGATTGGCGCCGGCGGCCTCGGGGTGTCGATCCTCCCGCTCGAGAAGCAGGACGGCAGCCTGGAGTGGTTCGCGGTCGACCCGGTGAGCTACGGCGGGGGCCGGAGCACCGGATACCTGATCGGAGACATCGACGTCGCCCGGCAGCTCAGCGCAGTGTTCGACAGCGTCATCGCGAGCACCTCGTCACCGATCCTGATCCAGGCGGTGGCGGCGAACCATCTGCTGGTCTTCAGCTCGGCGATGACCGACGCCTCGGCGGCCGCCGCCGTGCATGAGGGCGCGCTCACTCGGACAATCGAGAATCCGGCGGTCACCGCGGGCTTGCGGTCCATGGGTGCCGCCGGGGGACTCGAGTTCGGGCAGAGTGGAGGGGCGGCGATTGCGGGCTACGCGTACGACCAGTCGCTGCACTGGGCCGTGGTGGCCACGGAGGCGGCCAGCGTGGCCCTCGCCCCGGTGGACTCCCAGCAGACCCTCGCCTGGCTGATGCTGCTCGGCGGGTTGGGGCTGCTCGCCATCGCCATGTTCCTGGTCTCATTCCGAATCACCCGACCGCTGGGGCAGCTCGCCTCCGCGGCGCGGCGGATCGCGGCCGGCGACCTCTCGACCCGGGTGAAGCCGACCGGAACGTTTGAGGTGGCGGACCTCGGGGACAGCTTCAACCTGATGGTCACCAGCCTGTCGACCCTGATGGGGCGGGTGCACAAGGCCAGCGCCGAGCTGGGTGATTCGGCGAGCAAGCTGTACGCCGCATCGTCTCAGCTCGCCAGCACCACCACCCAGCAGAGCTCCGCCGCAGAGGAGACCTCGGCGAGCATGGAGGAGCTGGCCCGCACCTCGGCTCGCATCGCCGAGAGCATCGACCGGGTGGCCGCCAGGGCCAGCCTCACCCAGGAGAACCTGGAGCATGCCCAGGACGCCATCCGCACCACCAGCGATCGGACCCTGGCGCTGAGCCAGCGCGTCCGTGACATCAGCGGAATCCTGACCATGATCAACGAGATCGCGGACGAGACCAACCTGCTGGCCTTCAACGCGGCCATCGAGGCCGCCCGTGCAGGGACAGCCGGGCGCGGTTTCGGGGTGGTCGCCGACGAGGTGCGACGGCTGGCCGACCGGACCAAGCGGCTGGCAGGCGAGATCTCCGGGATCACCCAGGACGCCGAATCGGAGACCGCGGCCACGGTGATGGCGATGGAGAGGGGGGTCACCCAGCTCGACTCCGGGCTGCGCCTGATGGAGGAGGTCGCCGAGGCGAGCTCTCAGGTGCGGCTGGCCACCGTCGAGCAGCGCAGCGCCAGCGAGCACGTGGTGGAGGCGATGGAGCAGGTCAGCGCCGCAAGCCGGCAGCTGGTTGCCACCTCCCAGGAGATCGCCGAGGCGGCCGGCGGTCACGCCTCCATGGCCGGAGATCTTCAGCAGGCGGCGGGTGTCGGGATGGCGAGCACCCCGGCTCGATGAGCTGCGAGGAGTTTGCGGGTGATGGTGAACGATAGCGGCGCCCGGGTGATCGGGATCGATATTTCGGGGGCCTTCGGAAGCGGCATCAGAGGCGGGCTGGTCGACGGCACGGCGGCGCTGATCGCGAGGAAGGAGGGTTTCACTCCGCGAACCGGAGAGGAGGATCTGATCAGCAGCGTCGCCATCATGGCCAGCCGGCTGGCGGAGCTCTCGCGGCGGGAGGGCGCTCCACCCACCGCGGTGGGGGTGGCGGTCCCCGGCCTGGTCGACGAGCCAACCGGGATCGTGCATCGCAGCCCCAACCTCAGCCTCAAGGAGGTCAGGCTCGGTCCCATCCTGGCGGAGCGCCTGGAGCTGCCCGTCTTCCTGATCCATGACACCCTGGCGGGCGCCCTTGCCGAGAACACGCTCGGGGTCGGGCGCGGAGTGAGGGACCTGCTGCTGGTGGTGATCGGAGGAGGGGTGGGGTGCGCTGTGATCAGCGGCGGCAACCTGGTCCACGGGGCGCACGGCAGCGCCGGCGAGATCGGGCACATATCCGTCGACCCGACGGGCCTGCTCTGCGGATGCGGCGGGCGGGGCTGCGTGGAGACGATTGCCTCAGAGCCCGCACTGGTGCGCCGCTACACCACTGCCACCAGCGAGGCGATCCCGCCCGAAGAGGTGATCTCCAGGGCGCTCGCCGGGCATCCCGCGGCGACCCGGGTGTGGAGCGAAGCGCTGAGCGCGCTCGCGACCGTGATCGCCTCCGCGGCGCTGCTTCTCGACACCGAGCTGGTGGTCCTCCACGGGCCGGGGAAGCTTCCCTCCTCGGCCGTGGAGCCCCTGCGAGGTCTGCTCGCCAAGCGGATGAACCTGGTCCAGCCGCCCCGCATGGAGGTGGGCTCGTTGGGCGACAGCGCCGGTGTCCTGGGAGCCGCGACCATCGCCTTCGAACGGGGTGGATTGGGCGGCGTGACCCGAGGCTGGAGCGAGCTGCAGCGCGAGGGCGCAGTCCAGGCCTGAGGAGGCTCAGCGGCGGAAGCCGGTGACATCGATGCCCCAGCGCCCGCCGCTCGTCTCACCGGGTTCCAGAACGATCAGATCCTCACCACTGCGGAAGGCGTCCGGGGGGCAGGTCATGGGCTCCACCGCCAGGCCACGACGCCGCTCCCCAGCAGGAAGCGGGTCGCCGCCGAAGAGCTGGAGCCACCGGAAGTACTCGTCGGCCCACAGCGTCAGCCGGCGGCCGTCGGGGTCCTCGAGGGTGACCCGGGCGAGCCCGTCGGGGTCGCGGATCAGGCCGGTGTAGCTGGCGTCGATGCGGATGGCCCCGATCAGCCGCGGCTCGCGAAAGTCGCGGTCGGTGCCCGCGACCTGGGCTCTGCCGGCGGGGAGGAACCTCGAGTCGGTGTGCAGCGCGGTGGAGGCGGGGATCCTCAGGGTGCAGGTGTCGATGAGCGGGGTCCCGACCCGCAGGTAGGGGTGGGCACCCGCTCCGAACGGCGCCGGGGCGTGACCGAGATTGATGGCCTCGAGGCTGACCGTCAGCCCGGTGCTCTCGAGGTGGTAATCGGCGGTCAACTCCAGACAGAACGGGTATCCGGGCTGGGGATGGAGGCGGTGGCGCATGGTCAGCCGGCTCGCCGAATGCGGCTCGGCCGCCCAGTTGTCCCAGCGGACCAGCCCGTGGAGGGCGTTGCCCAGCTCTGGCTCGTCGAGAGGCAGCTGATGATCGGTCCCGCCGAAGCTGTAGCGGCCATCGCCGAGACGGTTGGGCCAGGGAATGAGAAGCTGACCCCGGGCCACCGAGCAGATCTCGTGCTCGGCGAAGCCGTCGAGGATGGGCTGGTCCCCCACCGTGTAACTGCGCAGCGTGGCGCCGACCTCGGTCACCACCGCCTGCTGGTCGCCATTCGCCAGGTGCAGCTGGCGTCCGCTGGGAGGCTCGTAAGCAGCCCTCCCCGCGGCGCGCCGGCGCGACGTCTCGACGGTCATCTGCAGCAAGGCCTGACAGACAGGGCCGGCTACTTCTGGCTGCCCGAGGAGCCATTGCCGGCGGAGCGCAGGATCTCGCCGATCTCCAAGCCGCGCCGCCCGGCCGCGACCTGAGGCTTGACCCGGTGGGCCAGCACCATCGGGGCCACGTGCTCCACGTCCTCGAGGGTGACGCGGTCCCGCCCCTCATGGGCCGCGACCGCCTGCGCCGCCTTGCGGTTGACCAGGTCGGAGCGGTGTCCGTCCACCTCGAGCTCGATCCCCAGATGGGCGATCGCCACCAGGATCTCGCGGCCCACGGCGACGTCGGCCAGGGAGACGATGGCGCGGCGGATGCGCTCCGCCTCGGCGTGCTCCATCCGCGACCAGGACCGGGTGAACGCCTCGGGATCCTCCTCGAAAGCCTCCCGGCGCTCCACGATCTCGACGCGCTGACGTACGTCGCGGATCCCCTCGACGTCCACGCAGAGGCCAAAGCGGTCGAGGAGCTGCGGCCGGAGCTCCCCCTCCTCGGGGTTCATGGTCCCCACCAGGATGAAGCGGGCGGGGTGCGAGACCGACACCCCCTCGCGCTCCACGGTGTTGGTGCCCATGGCCGCCGCGTCGAGAAGGACATCGACGATGTGGTCGTCGAGAAGGTTCACCTCGTCGACGTAGAGGATGTTGCGGTTGGCCTCGGCCAGGACCCCCGGCTCGAACTCCTTCTCTCCCTTCTTGATCGCCGCCTCGATGTCGATGGAGCCGACCACCCGGTCCTCGGAGGCGTTGATGGGCAGCTCGACCACTCGCATCTGACGGGTGGCCCGGGGCAGGGCCAGACCGCGCTCCTCCCGGTCGGTGCACTCGAAACAGCGTTGGGCCGAGGGGTCGGGCGGGCAGCCGAAGCGGCAGTCGGCGACCACGTCGAGCTCGGGAAGGAGGCGGGCCAGGGCCCGGACTGCGGTGGACTTGGCGGTGCCCTTCTCGCCCCGGATGAGGACCCCGCCGATGGAGGGGTTGATGGCGTTGAGCACCAGCGCCTGCTTCATCGGATCCTGGCCGACGATCGCAGTGAAGGGGAAGACGCTCCGGCCGCTCTGCATCGCTCGCATTGTCGCAAACGGGAAGAGGAGCGGCGGCCACCCGGCCCCCCCTAGTATCAGAGTGGCTATGGGAGGCGAGACCTGGATCGTCGTCCTGGTCAAGGAGCCCAGCACTGCCAAGACCAGGCTCGCCGCGGTGCTGAGCGGTTCTGAGCGCGCCCGGCTCGCCGAGGAGTGCGCCATCCGAGCCCTGTCCGCGGCCCGTGCGGCTGCACCCACCCTCGCCGTGTGCGCCGGAGCCGCTGCGGCCGCACTCGCCGAGCGCAGCGGCGTCGAGGTCGTGGTCGAGTCTCACCCCGGAGGGCAGAACCCGGCCGGGGCTCGGGGGCTGGATGCGGTGGCTGCTCGCGGGGGGGCTGCCTGCCTGCTGCTCAGCTCCGATCTCCCCCTGGTGGAGACCGTCAGCCTGCGCCACCTGCTCGACCGGGCCGCGGCCGAGCCGGGCCCGCTGGTGGTGGCCGCTCCAGCTCTCGGTCGCGAGGGCACCAACGCGCTGTACCTGAGGCCGGTCGGCGGATTTGATCTTCAGTTCGGAGACCGCTCGCTGCCCCGGTTCGCCGCGGAGGCCGCTCGAACCGGGCGGCGCTTCCTCGTCCAGGACGACCCCGCGCTGGCGCTGGACCTGGACGAGCCGGACGACCTCGACGCTCTGGCCCGGCTGGTGGGGCCGGCCGCCGCCGGCGAGGGGCACGCCGCACCGATGCCACCGGCATGACGGTCGAGCTGATCCCGGTGGAGGGGCTGCCCGAGGTCGTCCCCGGCGATGACCTGGGACGGCTCATCGCCGAGGCGGCCCCGGGGTTGCAGAACGGCGACGTCGCGGTGGTCGCCCAGAAGGTGGTCTCCAAGGCCGAGGGCCGCCTGCGCCGGCTCGCCGACGTGGCGGTCACGCCTCGAGCCCATGAGCTGGCCGCACGGCTGCGTGCCGATCCCCGGATGGTCCAGGCGGTGCTCGACGAGAGCGTGCGGGTGGTCCGCGACGATCGCGTCCTGATCGTCGAGACCCGGCACGGCTTCGTCTGCGCCAACGCCGGCGTGGACCGCTCCAACGTGCCTGGCGACGACGTGATCTGCCTGCTCCCCGAGGACTGCGACCGCAGCGCAGCGGCGCTGCGCCGGCGGATTGCCGACGCCTCGGGGGCGGAGGTGGGGGTGGTGATCAGCGACACCTTCGGCCGACCCTGGCGGCTCGGGCTGTGCAACGTCGCCCTCGGTGTTGCCGGGATACCCGCCACCCTGGACTACCGGGGACGCCCCGATGACTTCGGCATGCCGCTGCAGGCGACCCTGGTGGCACTGGCCGACGAGATCGCCGGCGCCGCCGAGATGGTCATGGGCAAGACCCGCCGGATCCCGGCGGTGGTGGTGCGGGGGTTGAGCCTGGAGGGGGAGGCGGGGAGCGGCCAGGAGCTGGTCCGCCCGGCAGAGCTGGACCTCTTCCGGTGAGGGTGGCCCTGCTCGCCGGGGGAACCGGCGCGGCCCGACTGGCATGCGGCCTGGCCCGGGTGCTCACCCCTGACCAGCTGAGCGTGGTCACCAACACCGCCGACGACGAGGAGTTCTGGGGGCTGATGGTCTCCCCCGATACCGACTCGGTGCTCTACCGTCTCGCCGGCCTGTTCAACGAGGCGTCCGGCTTCGGGGTGCGTGACGAAACCTTCCACTCCCTGGAGATGCTGGGTCGACTCGGCGAGCCCACCTGGTTTGGCCTGGGGGACCGGGACATCGGCCTCCACCTGCTCAGGGCGACCCTGCGACGCAGCGGTGCCACGCTCACCGGCGCGGTGGCGGAGATCTGCCGCCGTCTGGACATCCCCGCCAGGGTCATCCCCATGACCGACCAGCCGGTGCGGACCCGGGTCACCACCGAGAAAGGCGAGCTGAGCTTCCAGGAGTGGTTTGTCCGGGACCGGTGCCGGCCCCGCGTCCAGGGGCTGCGCTTCGTGGGCATCGATGCCGCCCGCCCATCCGGGGCCGCCGTGGTGGCGCTGACCGAGGCCGAGCTGGTGATCATCGGCCCCTCCAACCCGCTGCTCAGCATCGACCCGATCCTGGGACTGCTGGCTGCGCACCTGACCCCTGACCGGGTGGTCGCGGTCTCGCCGGTGGTCGGAGGCCGCGCGCTCAAGGGCCCCACGGTGGCGCTGATGGAGCAGCTTGGCGAGGAGCCGACGGCGCTCGGGGTGGCGCGCCACTATGCGGGCGTGGCCGGCGCGTTTGTGCTCGATGAGGAGGACGCGGCGATGGCGGGGGCGGTGGCGGCGCTGGGGATGCGGCCCCACGTCATGGACACCGTGATGGTCGACGCGGGCGGGGAGGAGCGCCTCGCCACCGAACTGCTTCGGATCGCGCCGGCCTCGTAAAGTAGGGGAATGGGCCGGGAGGAGTGGCTGTCTCTGCCATACGACCAATGGCGCGAGACCCGCGCCACCCTGCACATGTACACGCAGGTTCTCGGCAAGCTCCGCCTGGCGCTCAGTCCCTTCGAGCCCGGGTGGGCCAACGTCGCCCTGTACGTCACTCCGCGCGGCCTGACCACCTCCGCTGTGCCCGCCGGGCCGCGGATCTTCGATGCGGAGCTCGACCTCTTTGACCATGTGCTGGTGATGCGAACCGATGACGGGCAGGTCGAGCGCCTGCCGCTCGGCGGCGCCGTCGCCGACTTCTACCGGGAGACGCTGGATGGACTGGGGCGCATGGGTATCGAGGTTGCCATCTCCGAGCTGCCGTCGGAGGTTGCCGACGCCATCCCGTTTCCCCAGGACAACGTGCACCACACCTACGACCCGGTGCAGGCCAATCGCTTTCAACGAGTGCTGTGCCGGGTCGACGCGGTGATGAAGGAGCATCGCGCCGGGTTTGCGGGCAGGACCAGCCCGGTCCACTTCTTCTGGGGCAGCTTCGACATGGCACTGACCCGATACTCCGGCCGGCCCGCGGAGGTGCCGGCTGATGCAGGGGTCATCGCGCGCTTCAGCGGCGACGCCGAGGAGATCTGCGCGGGGTGGTGGCCCGGGGATGAGCGGTATCCTCGGCCGGCCTTCTATGCATATGTGCACCCCGCCCCGGAGGGGGTTCAGCAGCTGGCCATCCGACCCGCTGAGGCCGTCTGGGACAACTCCCTGGGAGAGTGGATCCTGCCGTATGAGGCCGCGGTCTCGTCCGGCGATCCTCGCGGGAAGGCGCGCGAATTCCTGTCCAGCACCTATGGGGCGGCGGCTGGATCATTGGGGTGGAGCGAGCGGCTGACCAGGTTCGGCAAACCGGATTGAAGGAGAATCGGATGAGCGCCGTCTGCCAGCACCTCGACGAGATCAGGGATGTGGCCCCGTCGGGCACCGGCTGTGTCGACTGCCTTGCCGCCGGCCTGCACGACTGGGTCCACCTGCGGGTCTGCCAGAGCTGCGGGCATGTCGGATGCTGTGACAGCTCGCCGGGGAAACATGCCACGGCGCACTTCCGGTCGGTCGGAGATCCCATCATCCGGTCCTATGAGCCGGGGGAGGGCTGGTACTACTGCTATCCGGACGACCTGCTCTTTGAGCTGGACGGGGCACCCCCGGCGCCGTCGCATCCGTGAATGGCGGCGCCGAATCCTCGGTCCACCACCCCGGCACCACTCTGGCCGCCTCTCGCCCCTCGAGGAGCTCCTCACCATGAAGGCAGCGGCCCGTGGCGGCGCTCGCGGTCGGCCGGGTCCTGACGGTAGAAGTCGCGGAGGACCGCGTAGAGCTCGGGCTTCTCCGCCTCCATGGCCAACGGACGATCGAAGAACACCTCGGTGATCACCGCGAAGAACTCACCCGGGTTCACGGCCCCATAGGGGTCCAGCAGGTCACCGCCATCTCCCTGGCGGAGGCGGTCGTACTCGGCCTGACAGACCTCAACCCAGCGCCGGTGCTCGGCCCTCGACTCGAGCGGTGGAGTGCCGTCGACGGAGCCACCGAGCATGTCCAGCTTGTGGGCAAACTCGTGGTAGACGACGTTGTGACCGCGCTCGGGTTGCCGGGCGTTCCCGAGCGCGGCATCCCAGGCGATCAGGACGGGCCCATCGTAGCGGGCCTGACCGATGATCGCCTCCGGCGAGTCGGTGTACACACCCTCGCCCACCGGGCGGGCGCCCTCGAGCGTCACCGTCGAGGGGGCGACGATGATCGACGTGACCCGGTGGTAGTAGTCGTAGTCGAGGCCGAGCACCAGGAGCGACGCCATGGCGGCGATGAGGGCGCGGATTTCCTCGGTGAGCGCGAAACCGCTGGTGGCCTCCCAGTACTTGTCGACGAGGATGATGCGGATGAGGTCCTCGAGACGGCGGCGCTCGGCTGGATCGAGCATGCCCCAGTGAGCCATGTTTTCCCCGAGCAGGCGACGCCATTCTTCCGGGAACGGCCGGGCCAGCGCCTGGCGGCGCCGGCCTCGACGAGTCAGGGCCATGGGTGCATTCTGGTGCCCGGCTCACCAGGTCAGATCGCCAGCCTGACCCCGGTGAGGCGCGCGCATGCGTCGAGCAACCCCTCCTGGAGCGCCTCGTCGTAGGCCTGCGGGTTGGCCCGGAGCTCGCGGCGCCGCTTGATGTAGCGTCCGGTCGCGGCCGCCGCCGGATCGTCGCTGGTGGCGAGCCACACCTGGGTCTCGGCGCCGAGCGGGAGGGGGTCGGGGGCGCCTCGCCCTCCCATGCGCGTCCTGATCCAGCCGGGGTCCACCGCGTTGGATCTCACCTCCAGCCAGTGCCGCGCGACCGCGAAGGCGAGCAGGACATCGCACAGCTTGGAGTCGGAGTAGGCGGCCATGCCGTCCCAGCTTCGGCGCTCGCGCTGCAGGTCGTCCAGCACGACCCGGCCCTGCGACTCCAGCCCCGAGGTCAGGTAGATGAGCCGAGCGGGGCGCTCCATGAGCACGGTCAGCAGATAGGGGGCGAGGACGTTCACCTGGAAGATGTGCTCGAGGCCATCGGCCGTGATCTCGCGCCGGGAAACGTGACCGCCCGTGCCGGCGTTGTGGATGACCGCGTGGTAGGGCCCGTGGGCCCGGGCGGCCTCCGCGAGCGCCCGGGTCTGGTCCAGCGAGGCCAGATCGCCGACCACCACGGCGGCAGCGCCCGGGAGCGCCGCCTCCAGGTCGGCCGCCCGCCGGCCGTTACGAGCGTGCACCACTACCCGGTGCCCCATGTCGGCGAGAGTGCGAGCGGTCTCCCGGCCGATGCCGTCCGCAGACCCGGTGACGAAGATGCCGAGATCAGCGGCCACGCAGCGTCTTCTCCACCCCGGCGACGATGGCTCCCTGGGAGAGGTCGTAGAGGCCCAGGTACTCGCCACCGCTGCGCACCGCGAGGTCGAGACACGCGTTGAAACCGTAGCCCCCGAACAGCGGATGATGGCTTGCGGCGCCGATGGGAGGGAGCTGAGCCAC
>CAVQTJ010000014.1:0-31190 GCA_963716555.1 uncultured bacterium
CGAAAGGTCGCGCGCATCCGGCGATCCAAGCACACCGGGAAGGGCGGGCGGGGCCACATCCCACCCCGATGGCGGGGATCGTGGAGCGACCAGATGCAGGCGTCGTGGGTTCGGGCCTGAAGACGAAGGGTCACACCATGATTGAGTTCGCCGTGTGTTCGCCTTGACAAGCGCACGTGTGTTTGCCGGCTCTGCCCCTGAGAGTTTTGAATAGTCGGCTAGCATAAATAGTGACATCCATGGTATAAAGCGAGAGTCGTCCTTGGTTAGCAGCCGAAGGCCGACCCAAGGTCAACAAGGAGCGACGAAACCATGGAGAGAACAGCGGGCTCTAGCCTCATCGGCTTGGGTGTCGTTATCGCAGTCGTCGGGGCCCTTCTCAAATATGCAGTCACCATCACATCGACAGGCTTCAACATCAACACTGCCGGGTTGATACTCCTGATCGCCGGTATCGTGATGTTCGCCATCGGCCTCGTTGTCCTGGCTGCCGGCGGCCGCCGGCGCGTGACGATCCGTGAGGACGTTCGCACGAGTCCGGAAGGCCAGCAGCGTATGCAGCGACGAGACGACGTGGGCTGAGGTCCTGGCACCGCTTCGGCCAGCGGTCCTGACGACGCGGGTCGAGGGGTCGGCACCGACTGACGGAGACCAGAGCCGCAACCTTCAGGCCGGTCGCTTGACAGCCTGCAGCGTGTAGCTGAGGGCGACCCGCCACGGGCGATCCCTGATCCGCCATTCCTTGCCGAGCAGCCGCTCCATCTGTCCGGGCAGCGCCTCCCAGGGCACGCTGTCGTGCTCCACGAGGGTGGTCACCTTCGATGGGCGCTTACGATATAACGGAGGCGATCTATGCGTCTCGGACGCACTCGTAAGTGAGAAAGGCGACGTTGCCATCCACGGTCTGGGTGTCCACGAGCCGCAGGGGCTTCTTGTCGGTGGTCTCGCCGAAGAGGCGCTGGCCAGTCCCGAGCACGACCGGATAGATCTTGAGTTGCAGCTCGTCGACCAGGTCGTGCTCCAGCAGCGTGCGCACGAGTTGGAAGCTGGCCCAGAGGACGATTTCTCCTTTTAGCTCCTGCTTCAGCTTCGCGACCTCGTTCACCACGTCGCCCTTCAGAGTTGTTGAGTTATTCCAGTCGGGGTGTTCGAGCGTCGAAGAAACAACGTACTTGGGCAGGCTGTTGATCCTGTCCGCTAACTCACCACCCCGCGATGGCCAGCGAGTGGCGAACCATTCGTAGCTCCGCCGACCCAACAGTAAGGCCTCGGCGCCCAGCGCCTCATCGAGCGTGAGCTTGTTGACCTCTTGGCGGTCCTTGATCTGGCCGACCCAGCCGCCAAACCTGAAACCCTCGTCGCCGGCCGGGTCCTGGATCACTCCGTCCAGGGAGACGTTGTCGCTCACGACGAGCTTTCCCATTTCTGTTTTCTCCTCTGGTTGGCGGGTTTGGCGTCAGCTGAGAACTCCATCGGGTGGCTACACGGATCTGTGCAACCTCGTCAATGGGCAATTCAACCCCTTCGACCGCCGAGGAGATCAACCTCACAGCTGCTTCCAGCACGGAAATCAACCGGTAGCGATAATGAGAATGCCTTGGCTCGCGGCCTGAGGGACTGACCTCGCTCTAGCCGATTCGCTCCAGGATCATGACCGGGATCCGCCGTGAGGTCTTTCGCTGGTAATCCTGGAACCCGGGGGCGATGGCAATGCGTTCGGCCCAGATCCTCTCGCGCTCCTCCCCCTCCGCCTCATGCGCTCTGACCTCGAAGGTCTCCGTGCCCGACGCCATCCCCACCTCCACCCTCGCCACAGGATGTGCCTTGAGGTTGTGGTACCACCCGGGATTATCCGGGGCTCCCGCCTTGGAGGCGACAACGATGTACCGTTCCCCGTCACGGTGGTACATCACCGGCGTAGTGCGCTCCTCCCCGCTGCGCGCCCCGGTCGTGGTCAGCAGCACGAGCCGGTCCCCGAAGTCCCCGACCCCTTTGCCGTCCTTGGCATGGAACTCGTCGATCATCGCCTTGTTCCAGCTCAACATCGCTACCTCCTTTTCGCCCATTTGAGTAAGGCATCGTAAATCCCGTTGGGCGGCAGCGGGCGGCTCTGTCTCGAGTTCGGAACGAACCGACCGGCATCACCGGCCCGGTGCCCCATGACCTCGGCCGACCCCTGGCCCGGGGTGAACGCGGACGCGGGTGGAGCCCGTGCACCCGCTGACCCGGCCGGCGGCGGCCTCCGACCCACCGCCGGCAGCGTGATGCACACCGGTTGCGTGGGGTCAGCCCGGGCCGGTGTGGGTCACTTCAGTGGAAGCCTCGGAGCGCGTACGATGCGACTCCACCAGCCGATTGGGAGGGCACGGAAATGCCGCAGTTCATGGACTTTCACCCGGATCTGAAGCTGTCGCAGCAGTCCATCGACGGCCTCGCTGCCGGCGCTCGGGCTGGAGCCACAGACGAGTTCGGGGTCAGGCAGGTCGAGCTGTACCACAACTCCGAGGGCAAGGTTTACTGCCTTTTGGATGCACCCTCAGCTCAGGCGGTCCGGGATCACCATGCCGCCCTCGGCGTCGATTGCGGCGAGGTTCACGAGGTGACCGGCATCATCTGAGGCGCCGGCTCGACCCTCAGGATGGAGGGGCCGCGCTCGTCGCCGAGCTGGGGTTCGTGACGCCCGAGCTTGTCGTCCCAGCGTCGGGGGTCCCCACCGGGTACGGAAGCGGCATGGCCGACGAGGTCGGGACCGAAACCGCCGGCGAAGCTGAGGTCGGGACACCGGACGCCGATGCAGACGCAAACGCCGACGCAGGCGCAGACGCCGAGGCCGACGCCGACGCGGATGTCGAGGCCGCGGGCGACGGGCCCGTGGCCCGCTGGGTCCAGTCCCGCCCGTCCCACGTCCAGGTATCGGCGTCGAGCGTGCCGCTCCCGCTCATCGATGACGACCCCTGCCCTCCGAAGAGGACCACCTGGCCGGTGGCGGCGTCAAAGGCCATGGCGGCCCCATCGCGAGGGCTGATGCGGTGAACGGGTGAGGCCTTGGTCCATGAGGTGGCGGGGGCCGGGTCGGCGGTGAGCCAGGTGTCGCCATTCTGGTCGACGGCGACGACGTCACCGGTGGAGAGGTCGGCGACCGGTGCCGCGGCGAAGCCGGGAGGCAGGTCACCGGTGGCGACCGTCTCGGCGGTCCAGGTTTTCCCGTTCCACTCCGACACCATCTCCACGCGGGGCGGTGTGGGCAGGCAGGGCTCGCCGCTCGTGCAGTCCACACCCATGGCCACCTGAGGTCCCTGAATCAGATCCGCCAGCACGCCCTGACCCGGGAACCAGGCCAGATCACCGCCCGGGGTCGGGCCGCTCGCGCCCGAGCCGGAGACCTGCTTGAACGAGGTCCCGTCGAATGTCCAGGTATCGCTCGACGATCCCGCGAAGCAGCCGATGGCGCTGCACGGGGAGCAGGTGGTTGCCGCCCCCGCGCCCGAGGATGTCGTGCCCGACTCCAGGGGCGGGCAGGTGGGGCAGGCGATCTCTGGCGACGATGCCCCACCCGGGGTCATCGCGGGCGGGCAAATCGGGCAGGCGATCTGCGGCGACGATGCGCCGCCCGAGGTCGGCGACGGGCAGACGGGACACGCGATCGCCGGAGCGGCACCCGATCCCTGAGCATCACACGAAATCGGGCAGGCCGGGGTGGCGGAGCCGCTCCCACCCGCGAGGGCGCACGGCGCGATGCAAATCGCAGCTGAACCGTTGGAGTCGCTGGATCCCTGGGTCGCCGGGATCATCGGGCAGGCGATGCCGCGACCATCCGCGCCATCGGCACCGGGCCCGCCCGGCAGACCCGGGCAGACCGAGCAGTTGGTCCCCGTCGAGCCAGTCCCACCGGCTCCCGTCGAACCTGTCGCAGCCCCCGCCGATCCGGCGATCGCGGTGGCCTGCCCGGAACCCCCGCCCACGGCCGGCGGCACGGATGCCGCCGGCAGGGGGGAGGTGAGCAGCACCAGCTGTCCGTCCGCCGGGTCGGTGGCCAGCTCGGCCCCGGCGAGGGAGTGACCCCCGACCTCATCCGGGCCCTGTCCGAGGTCCACCTGGTCCCAAGTCGTGCCGTCCCAGGCCCACGCATCCTGCAGCTGGATGCACGCCCCCGGCGCCGGACCGGAAGAAACCACCCCGCCGTCCTGGGCATTGCAGCCGCTTCCACCCGTCCCGCCGAGCAGGATCACCCGGTGGCTCTGCGGGTCCCAGGCCATCTGAGCCATGTAGCGGGCCGGCGGGCTCTGGGCCGGCATCGCCTCGGACCAGGACGTACCGTTCCACAGCCAGGTGTCATCGAGGAGGCTGCCCCCCGTGCCGGCGCCGCCGAACATCACCACGTCATCGGTGTCGGGGTCGTAGGCCACGGTCGCCTCAGCCCGGGCCGGCGGGTTCCCGGCGACGGTGTCCCCGGCCGAGCTGCGATGCAGCCCGAGATAACCTCCGGCCACGGCAGCCGCCACCACCACGGCGGCCAAGCCACCGGCAACCCTCCCCCGCCACCGCCCTGGCGGACGGGGATCGATCACCTCCATGCAGCCTCATACGCGCTGGCCCGGCCGGGAGTTCCCCCGAGCACCAGGTGCCAGTCGTTCCACATACTGCCGCCGGGATGGCTGAAAGCTTCGACGCCGAGCAGCTCGCCCGGCTCCAGCCCGGCCTCGCCCGGCTGATGCCGGAGATCGCCAACCGATTCTGGCGAGCCGCCTACGCCGCCCGAGCAGCCCGGTGGCGGCTCGCCAGATGGCAGCTCTCCGAGATGGTCAAGCTCTTCCAGCTCTGCACCATCACCCGCCCCAAATACTCCGACGACATCGCCGGATTTCTCCACGATGACGTCGAGCCGCTGCTGGCCGCGGTCGCGGCCGAGGACCTGTCAGCGTTCGAATCCCACCTCTCCGAAGCCATCGACGCCGCCAACCAATTGCACCGGCGCTGGGACAAGGAGTTCATCGTCTGGAGGCTGCCCGAGACCCCTCCCCCGGACCTCGACCTGAGCGCCTATCCTCCGCAGTCATGATCGTCACCACCACCGAGAACGTCCCCGGCGCCCGCGTGATCCACACCTTTGGGCAGGTCTTCGGCCTCACCGTGCGCAGCCGCGGCCTGGGCGGCAACATCGCCGCCGGGTTTCGTGGCATCGTGGGCGGCGAGGTCGGCTCCTACGTCAAGCTCCTGGAGGACGCCCGCCGCCAGGCCCTGGACCGCATGGTGCAGAACGCCACCGCCATGGGCGCCAACGCGGTGACCATGATGCGCTTCGACTCCTCGGAGATCGGCAACACCATGAGCGAGATCGTGGCCTACGGCACGGCGGTCTTCATCGAGCAGGCGGGCCCGCCAGCGCCCTCGGCGTGACCATTCAGAGCCAGAGCTCGCTCACCGTGACCGAGGTCAACTTTCCCGTCGGGCTCGCGATCCTCATCGCGCTGGTGGTTGTCCTGATGGTGCTCGCCGCGGTGTTCGGCTGGGAGCGGTATCGCAGCGGCGGGCCGGGCGGCCCCGGCGCCATCTCCGGCGCCCGTCCGACCGCCGAGGTGTTCATCGACCCCGAGACCGGCCGGCCGGTTCGGGTCTGGTTCGACGAGCGGACCGGCCAGCGCGAGTATCACCCCGAGTAGGGTCGGGATGCCGCCGCCGCGGCCAGCCGCCCGGCCCGCGAGAGCTCGCAGCAGCGGGTGCCCCACGAGTGGTACCACGGACAGCGTGATCTCGGCGGCGGCGGCCATGATGGAGCGTCTCCGCGCCGGCGGAGTGAGCGACCAGAGGGTGCTCGCCGCCATGGCCGCGGTGCCGAGGGAGGAGTTCGTCCTCGAGACCGACCGGGAGGAGGCCTACGCCGACCGGGCCCTGCCCATCGGCGCCGGTCAGACCATCTCCCAGCCGCTGATGGTGGCGGTGATCGTCGAGGCCCTGGAGCTGGGCCCCGGTGATATCGCCCTCGACATCGGCACCGGCAGCGGCTACCAAGCCGCGGTGATGGCCGCCTGCGGCGCGCGCGTGATCAGCGTGGAGCGGATCCCCGAGCTGGCCGATCGGGCCGCCCAAAGGCTGGACCGCCTCGGCGTGGACGTGGAGGTGGTGGCCGCCGACGGCAGCCTGGGCCTTCCCGACCGGGCACCCTTCGACGCCATCGGGGTCGGGGCCGCCGCCCCCCGCCTGCCCATCGCCCTGGCCCGCCAGCTGCGCCCGGCGGGGCGCCTGGTGGTGCCCATCCACGCCGGTCCGGACGGTGAGGAGCTGATCAGGCTTCGAATCAAACCCGAGGGCTGGGTCACCGAAGACCTTGGGCCCTGCCGTTTCGTCCCCCTGATCGGCGCCGACGCGTATGCCCCCCCGCCCCCGGACACCGCCGAGCAGTAGCCGGCCCCGGGCAGCGGCGTCATCGCCCCCGGGCGGGCGTGTCACCCCCGGTGGCGAGCCGGAACATCCGCACCAGCGGACCTGTCCCGGAGCGCTCGACCACCAGGGCGGCGGCCTCGCCGAAGGCGGCCTCCAGCACCGCGCGCACCTCAGGCTCGGCCGGGGCGTGGTCAAAGGCCAGGCGGGACACGGTCAGCGCGTACATCTCAGTTCCCCCGGGGCGGTTGGGGTAGCGGGCCCGGGTCATGGCCACCCTCAGGCCGAGCTCACCAAGATCGAGCTGGTGGCGGCCCGGGGGGCGGTTCGCCGAAGGCAGCATGAAATCCTCGTCGGCGCGGCGGCGCAGCTCACCCAGGCGGGCGCGAAGCGAGGTGGCCATCGGGTGATCGGACACGGCCTCCACCATAGGCGTCCGTTTAGCATGGGCGGGGTCCGAGGTACATCTGAGTAACGGCGGCGTCGCCCCCCTCGGCGCCGCCCTTCAAAGAGATTTCTGGAGGACTCACCAGCATGGCCAAGACCGTCGGCATCGATCTCGGCACCACCAACAGCGTGGTGGCCGTGATGGAGGGCGGAGAGCCCACCGTCATCGCGAATGCCGAGGGCGGCCGCACCACCCCGTCCGTGGTGGCATTCACCCGCACCGGCGAACGCCTGGTCGGGACACTCGCCCGGCGCCAGGCTGCGGTCAACCCTCACAACACCATCTATTCGATCAAAAGGTTCATGGGCCGGCTGCTCAGCGAGGTCCAGAACGAGGCCAAGCAGGTCCCCTACAAGGTCGTCGCCGGCAAGGACGGCCGCGTCGAGGTCGACGTCGCCGGGGAGCACTACACCCCCGAGCAGATCTCGGCGATGATCTTGCAGAAGCTGAAGACCGACGCCGAGGCGTACCTGGGCGAGAAGGTGACCGACGCGGTGATCACCGTCCCCGCGTACTTCAACGATGCCCAGCGGCAGGCGACCAAGAACGCCGGTCAGATCGCCGGACTGAACGTGCTCAGGATCATCAACGAGCCCACCGCCGCCTCGCTGGCCTATGGGCTCGACAAGAAGGAGAACGAGAAGATCCTCGTCTTCGACCTGGGTGGCGGCACCTTCGACGTCTCCATCCTGGAGGTCGGCGAGGGCGTCTTCGAGGTCAAGTCCACCAACGGCGACACCCACCTGGGTGGCGACGACTACGACCGGCGGGTGGTTGATTACCTGGCGGACGAATTCAAGCGCGACCAGGGCATCGACCTGCGCAGCGATGCCCAGGCCCTGCAGCGGCTGACCGAGGCGGCTGAAAAGGCCAAGATCGAGCTGTCACAGCGCCAGGAGACCCAGGTCAACCTGCCCTTCATCACCGCCGACGCCTCCGGTCCCAAGCACCTCGACATCACCCTCACCCGGGCCAAGTTCGAGCAGCTCACCGAGGACCTCACCGCACGCTGCCGCAAGCCCTTCCAGGACGCCCTGGCCGACGCCAACATGAAGGTCGGCGAACTCGACGAGGTGATCCTGGTCGGTGGGGCGACCCGGATGCCCGTCATCCAGGCCCTGGTCAAGGAATTGACCGGCAAGGACCCCAACCGCTCGGTCAACCCGGACGAGGTGGTGGCGGTCGGCGCCGCCATCCAGGCGGGGGTGCTCAAGGGCGAGGTCAAGGACGTCCTGCTTTTGGATGTGACCCCGCTGTCGCTGGGGATCATGACCGAGGGCGAGGTCAACACCAAGCTGATCGAGCGCAACACCACCATCCCCACCGCCAAGTCCCAGGTCTTCTCGACCGCGGCTGATTCCCAGCCGAGCGTGGAGATCGTGGTGCTCCAGGGAGAGCGGCCGATGGCCCGGGACAACCGGATCCTGGGGACATTCACCCTTGATGGGATACCGCCGGCGCCGCGGGGCATGCCCCAGATCGAGGTCACCTTCGACATCGACGCCAACGGCATCCTCAACGTCACCGCCCACGACCGGGGAACCGGAAAGCAGAACAAGGTCACCATCACCGGATCCACGACCCTCAACAAGGACGAGGTGGATCGGATGGTGAAGGAGGCCGCGTCCCACGCTGAGGAGGACCGCCGCCGGGCCGAGACCGTCGAGACCAAGAACCGCGCCGAGCACCTCGCCTATCAGGCCGAGAAGGCCCTCAAGGACGCCGGTGACAAGGTGCCGGCCGATGTTCGTACAGATATCGAGGGCAAGGTCGCGGCAGTTCGCGAAGCCATCGGCAAGAACGATGACGCCGCCATCAAGGCCGCGGCCGACAGCCTGCAGGCCTCGATCCAGAAGATCGGCGAGGCCGTGTACGCCAACGCCGGAGCGGGCGGTGGTTCGACCCCTGGTCCGGACGGCGACGGTCAGCAGTCTCCGGGTGGCGAGCAGGGTGGTTCGTCCAGCGGCGACGACGTGGTCGACGCCGAGTTCAAGGAGGTCTGAGGGCCGGAAGGTCCTGAGGTCGGGGTGACGGGGCAGGGGCCTGGGTGGTGCTCAGGGACCGCCGTCTCGCGCCCTGACTGGCGCTCGCGGCTCGTGCTCGGCGGCCTTGTTAGGCCGCCTGCGCAAGCCCGTCGCACCACGCGCAGGCTCCTGCCCCTGATTCGCCCCGCTGCAATTCCGGCCCCGGAGAGCTGGAGGGTGCTCGGCGGCGCGGAACTCCTGGCCCACCCGCGGCCGATTTCCCTCAGCTCTCTCGCGCGCCGCTCCTGCCGTCAGGGGCCAGCTGGGCAGCCGACACCGGGAGGCCCGACCGAGGGTGCCGGGTGACCCATGAGCACCGCCCCGCCGCTCCTGACGATGACCTCGATGTCCCCGGACCAGGTCTGCTGCCCCAGGACGCGGTGATCCGTCGCGGACCTCACCGTGACCAGCCAGGGTTGGCCGGGGGCGCCGTCGGTATTCAGGAAAACGCCATGCCCGCAGTCCACCGGCGTCGCCGGCGCTCCCGCCCACGGCGTCACGAGGACGTCTGGGCCATCAACGTTCTCCACATCGACAGTGGGCGGTGAGCCGCACGCGCTCGCTAGGAGCAATGCGCAGGCGAACAACGGCAGTGGCGATCGGCGGCGCATGTTCAGCGGTTCGGGTCGCGCTCGTAGTACACGACCGCGAGCGGCATGTCGACGAGCATGCGGCTCGGGATGTCCCGGCTGTACACGTTCTGGGGCGGGGCGACATCCACAGTGGCTCCCGAGTCCTCCTCATCCACCACCCGATAGCCATGCGACCGCAGCCGGGCAGCGTCCCTGTCCCGCTCGCCCTCCGACCCGTATTTTCGTCGCAGCCGCGGCGGGTAGGTGTCGCGCGCCGACCACTGGTTGAGGCGCCGCTGCCTCCACCAGTTGCGCAGCCATCCAGCCATGGTCACCGTTTGCCCCTCAGCGACCCATGCCTCATGCGGGTCGAAGGAAAGCCATCACCTCAAGCCTACGCGTATCCGGCGAACGCCACGATGACGAAGCTGGGCAGACCCAACTTCTCTGTCGGGGTGCATGCATCGGGGGAGCGCCCAGGGCCCCGAGATGGTCGAGGCGGTGCCCTGCTACCGCCGAGCCGCGCCCATGGCACCCGCCTCGCCATCCCTGGATCAGCACGAGGGCTCGGAGCCGCTCACCGCGAACCACGTGCCATCGCTTCCCTGGAAGACGTGGAGCTTCATGGAGCCGGACTGGACCACGGTCCCCTGGCTGTCGTGCCCGACGACCCGCCAGCCAGTTCGAGGAACGTTGGGCCACACCCCACCGTGGACAGCGAACCACTGCGCCGCGGCGAGCGGCGACGCCTGGCCCCCGGTGTCGACCGCCAAGGAGACGCTGAAACCCCTCTCCTGGCTGCACGACGGGGAGGATGCAGACGCGGGTGCAGGCGCGGCGACCGGCACTCCGCAGGCGCTCGTTCCCAGCAGAACCAGCGCCAGGCCAGCCAGGGCCAGGCGGCGCGGTCTCATGCATGCTGGTATACACCGACGCCGCGCCCACCGGCGCCGCCGGACGGTCGCCGCCGTGCGCCCGACCTGGCCTCACCATCCTGCGGCCAGGCCCGAAGCCCATGCCTTTGGAGCCATCGTGAAGGCTAGGCAGGCCGTACTTCTCCATCGGGGTGCATCCCCGGCCCGCCACCCCGGATCGGGCGACGACGCGGGGCTCAACGCCGAGTCGTCGGCTGGCCGGAGGGCAACCCTTGTTGCGGTGGAGTCTTGCCACTGACCAGCCGTCCGAAGGGGATCGCCCTCTGAACCCTCAGCCGCGGCCGGCCTCGTAGGCGTGCGTGACGACATTGAAGCTGAACATATGACCGGTGGCGTCCCTGAGGGCGACGATATCGGCTGATACCGAAGTTACGGTGAGCATGCCCGTCGCCGACGTTTCGCGGTGGAAGCCCTTGAAGGTTGGCGTGACATTTGGGGCCTGGCCCTGGGTGAACAGATTAACGGCACCATGGACGCCAGTATTCGGCGACGCCGGATCGAGGGGAACGCCACCGGCGTAAACCAGATACCAGGTTTGCGCGATCGGCGCCTCCCAGAAGGTGTCCACCAGAAAGTCGGAGGCGGAGTAGGGCCCCTGGTTTGTCTGCTGTATACCTGCGATGCGGATGGGTGGGGTGACCGAGGGAAACGGCGTGAAGGTCCCTGCGGGTGGCGAGACAGGCGGGGTGCTCGGGTAGGACGGTGACAGGGTCGATGAACCTGGCGGCCCCGGAGCTGGTTGACACCCTGCCATGGGCAGAGTCGTCGCCACCGCGCCGATCGCTAGGAGGATCGATCGGCGTCCCAAGAAGATCTCGGCCCCATCGAGTGCTACATAACGGCTCAGTCAACGCGATCACGGAGGCGCGGGCTCAGGTCGACAGCGGCGCTGACCCGCAGCACCTCGCGTACGGGCACGCTCGAGCGGTTCAAGGGTCCTCCGGGGCGCCACTCCAATTCGAGCGGGGCTGGCCATGACCGAGCCGTCGGCGGCTGCTGCCTGATGCCGCCGATGGCGGTCACCGGCTTCACACGGCCAGGAGGTTGCGTGCTTCGGTGGGACCTGGCAGCCTTTGCTGGGCTCGATGCCGATCTGAGGAGGCACGGATGCGAAGCCAGGCGGAGAAGGCGGCCATCTTCCGGGCGCTCCACGACGGTCCCGCTTTCGTGATTCCCAACCCCTGGGACCAGGGTTCGGCGAAGATGCTGGTGGGGCTCGGCTATCGCGCAATCGCCACCACGAGCTCGGGGTTCGCGTTCACCCGCGGACAGCTCGACGGTGAGGTCGCGCTCGATGCGGTCGTTGACCATGTGGCGGCGTTGGTCGATGCCGTCGACGTTCCAGTCTCCGTCGACCTCGAGAATGGTCACGGACCCGAGCCGCAGGCGGCGGCCGCCGCCATCGTGAGGGTGGCGCAGGCCGGCGCCGTGGGCGGTTCCATCGAGGACTGGGATCCGAGCGGCCGCATCTACGACATCGGCCACGCTGCCGAGCGGGTCGCGGCGGCGGTGGCGTCCGCCCGTGGGCTCGGATTTCCGTTCACCCTGACCGCTCGGGCGGAGAACCACATCCGCGGCAACCCGGACCTGGACGACACGATCAGCCGGCTCCGCGCCTACGAGGCCGCCGGTGCTGATGTCCTCTACGCGCCCGGCCTCGAGACGCTTGACGAGGTGGCGACCGTTTGCGCCGCCGTGTCCAAACCTGTGAACGTGCTTGCCCGGCCCCATCTGACCATGGTCGACCTGGTGGCGGCCGGGGCCCGGCGGGTGAGCCTCGGTGGCAGCCTGACCTGGGTTGCGGTGGATGCGGCCGTGTCGGTGATGACGGCCATCCGCGACCGGGGCGACTTCTCAGGTCTGCGGCCTCGGCCGCCGCTGCCGGCCTGAGACCGCAAGAACGGGGCCAGGCTGGCTCCGAGCGGCCATCAAGAAAGCTTGATGGGCGGCTGAAGGAACTCAGGTCCGCCCATGAGGCGGCCTCCCAACGAGCGCAACCGCGCCACCCGGCCAGTGGGGCGGAGCTCAACACCCTGGTAACCCCAGGCACGCCGCCAGGGCACCGGCCCGATCAGTAGCCCACCTCCCCGTCGATGCTCTGGCGAAGCAGGTCGGCGTGCCCGTTGTGCCGCGAGTACTCCTCGACCATGTGGACCAGGATCCAGCGCAGCGACACGACCCGGCCGGTCTTTCCGCGGCCCTCATCCTCGAGCGTGCGGCTGGCGACGATCTCCCGCGCCCGCTCGCATTCGGCGCTCCAAGCCGCGAAGGCCTCGCCGGCGTCAGCCGAGTCCACGTTGTCGAACTCGCCATCAGGAGCGTCGTCGGTCGAGTACCGATCGGCGATGTCCTCCCCGGCCAGGGTCCTGCGGAACCATCCCCTCTCGACATCGGCCATGTGGCGGACCAGGCCCAGGAGCGAGAGCGTCGAGGGTGGTACGGAACGACGGCGCAGCTCCTCTGGGCTGAGGCCCTCGCACTTGCGGGCCAGCGTTGACCGCTGCCACTCCAGGAAGGCGAGAAGCGTGGTGCGCTCGTCTGCGGTTCGGGGGATGTCGCCGATGGTGCTCATGCGGGCCTCCGTGTCATCCGGCAAAGTGAGGGCGGGCCTGCTCGGCGAGCTCCTCGGGGGATGTGTCGACCATCGCCTGCCAGTGCAGCCGCTCGGAATACATGGCGTCGGAGCGGTACTGGACGTCGGGGTTCGAACGGCAGACCATGCGCAGGTTGATCAGGGTGTCGCCCCCGTCGAGCGGAGCTCCCACCAGTGCCATGTTGAAGCTCTGCATCCCCAGCTCGGCGTAGACACGGAGAACCCGGGCGATGCCTGAGCCCAGCTCGGCAGTGGTCGCGTCGTCGAGCTCGGTGGGAGAGGCCATTCCCGCCACCACCCCGCGCACCTCGTTGAACCCGATCGGAGCGAAGCTTGCCAACCAGCGCACCCGACCGGTGTCGGCGATGAAGCGCTCCCCCAGCCCGCGCTCGGTGGCCACGTAGTCCTCGAAGCGCGAGGCCGGCACCGCGGCCATCATCGCCTGGAGGGTCGACGGTTGGGGATCGACGCCGCCCTGCAGGTGAGGGTGGAGGATGGAGCTGCCCGACGGCGGCAGGTGGTTGGCATTGATGCTCGCCCACCTCGCCGCGCGGTCGAATGCCGTCACCGCTCTCACGAATTCGACCTGGGTGGAGAGATTGTCGGTCACCAGGGCATCGGTCATGCGCTCCAGCGGAAGGAAGTGGAGCCGGGGCGAGTAGACCGAAACCGAGCTGTGCTGGTTGTAGGTGAGCAGGTTGGGGAAGAGGACCGCTTCACCACGGGAGATCCGGCCCTCGGCGTGGATCTCGGGACGCAGCCTGGGGGTCGCCTCCATGATCCGCTCCGGGCAGAATGGGCACCGCTCCCGGCCGGTCGCCGCGAGTGCCTCGAGGTCGACGTTCGAGCGGGGAAGGAGCGGCGTCCGGCTCCTCACCAGGCGCGCCGGATGCCCCAGCAGCGGGTCCCAGCGGACCTCGACCGAAGAGCGCGTGGGCGCGAAGCCCTGGAGGGGATCGAGCACCTCGCCGGTGTAGGTCTGCCGCCTCAGCTCCATGGGTTTGGTTCGAGGGCGAGCATACCCGTCACCCTCGCCGGGGCGCCGCGATTCGGGCTCAGCTAGACTTGCGGCATGGCAGGCGAGAAGACCCGCGGCGCGCCCAAGAAGCAGGCCAAAAAGCCCCGGGCGCCGTCGACCCGCAAAGCTCAGCGGCAGGCCGAGGCCAAGAAGGCCCGGCAGCAGCCGACTCCGGCCTAGCCCCTCGGCCGGGGCTCCACTGCGGACGCGGACGCCGCCACGCGGCCGTCAGAATCCACGCCATGCCCAGCGTTTTCACCCGGATCATCGACGGCGAGCTGCCCGCGCGCTTCGTCTGGAAGGACGACCGTTCGGTGGCCTTCCTCTCCAACCGTCCACTCCGGCCCGGCCACACCCTGGTGGTCCCCCGCCGCGAGGTCGACGACTGGCTCGACCTCGACCCCGACCTTCTCGCCCATCTGTTCAGCGTCTCCCGAACCCTGGGAAAGGCGCTGCTCAACGGCTTTCAACCGGTCAGGGTGGGGATGATGATCGCCGGCCTCGAGGTCCCCCACGTGCACATCCACCTGGTGCCCATCAACTCGCTCTCCAACCTGGACTTCGCCAAACAGGACCCCAATCCCAATCCCGAGGCCATGAACCGGGCCGCAGCCACGATCAGGGACGCGCTCGCCGACCTGGGTATCCCCACCGCCAACCTGTAGACCTCTCGCTCCCGGCGCGCGGCCCGGCGGCCGGTTGGCGGGCCGCAGACCGCTGACAGGCGCCGGCGGGCCCCTGCTACTGGTCGACGCCGATCAACCGAGCACCACTCGCTCCCGCCCACAGCGGGGTCGCCGCGCCCGACGCGCGATCGACGGAGACCACCGACACCGCGCCCTTGTTGCCGGTCTCGGTCGCGTAGAGGACCCCCGTCGCAGTCCAGGCCACCGGCTGCAGGCCGGCGCCAGCGCCGCTCACCTCGGTGCCGCTCCGCAGCCCGAGGATGCGGAGTGTGGTCAGCGACTGCCAGTCGCTGCCGCACTGGTCGTCAGCGGCCGGCAGGGTCGCGTAGGCAAGGGTGGAACCATCCGGCGAGAAGACCGCGTCAGCGCCGAGGCTCTGCCCCGACAGGCTGAAATGCGTGCTCACCTTCCCGCCATCCAGCACCTCGATCGCCCCATCTCCCGGGTCGCTGGCCAACTCGTCGAAGCAGGCGGCGACCGCGCCCGGACCCACGCCGCTCAGCGGGCAGCTGTCATCGGCGGTGAGATCGGTGGTGGTGCCCGTGGAGGGGTCGAACAGCGCGCTGTACCCGGCCAGCATCTCCATGTCGAAGGCTCCGCAGCCGCAGCCGCCGGTCGCCTCGCGGCGGAGCACGATACCCTGGCTCGTCCAGCTGATCAGCCCGTACATCCAGCCGCCCGCGGGCGCGTCCGCGCTGGGGTTGCTCGAGTCCCACACCCGCTGGGCGGCGAGGCTCGGGCTGCCGCCGATCTGTGCCAGGTAGATGCTGTTGACGGTCTGGGTGTCGGCGTTGTTGCTCTCACTGGTGGCGTACGCGTACTCGGTGCCGTCGGGTGAGACCAGCACCTGGTCGACACCGGAGGGCACGGAGCCGAGCGCGCTCACGGTCCCATTCGGCTCCAGCCGGCAAGCCTCGGTGCCGTCGAGCCAGTAGGCGCCACCGCCACCGCTCACCACCGTCCACTCCGAAGCCTCCGGCACCGTGGTGCTGGCGAGGACGGCGCCATGGGCGTTGAGAATGCTGACCTGGATATCGCCGTCGGCCAGTGGGCTGTCCACCACCAGGTCGCCGGCGGCGGTCTTGCCAGCGACCACCTGAGTCCCGGACGGCGACGCGCAGGATTCCGCCGGCGCTGGAACGGGCGTCGACGTGGGTGGCGACGTCGAGAACGGAGCCGCCAGCGCCTCAGCGAGTCCGGGCGTGGCTACGACGCTGGGGGTGGAGGTGGCCACCACCGTGCGCGGGGTTGCGCCGTGCATCACCGCTGTCGACACCGCCCCGCAGGCGGAGACCGCGACACCCAGCAGCACGAGCAGGAAGCCCTTCCCGGCCCTGGTCAGCCGTCGGGTTGGATCCCCGCTGGGGTGCATGTGGATGCAACCCGGATCAACGCCCCGGAGTTACGGCCAGCCGAGTGTCCCAGCAGACATCAGCCCTCGGCCGGCCCATCCACCTCCAGCCAGGTCAGTCCGGGCAGGCCGAAGCGGACCCGCCCCTGGCGCCGCACCAGCACCAGCAGCACTCCCTCGCAGGTGTGGCAGCGCAGCACCGCACCGGGCGCCCCGGGGTGCATGTAGAGGGACTGGGCGCCCACCGGCGCGACCGACCCGCACGAGGCGCAGCGACCCCGCATGGCTGTCGCCTCGGGGGCGAGCACATCCGCCAGCAAACCGGCGACGGCGTTGCCGTCCAGGGTCAGGCGTCTTTCGTCCATGGCGTTTCAACCTCCTGTGGGCCCGAACCGCTCGGTCCTGATCCGTCCCGGCTCATGGCCGAGCTGCACCAGCACCTCGGCGACCAACTCCACCAGGGTGGTCGGTCCGCAGATGTAGACGAGCGGGCGTTCACTGGCCGGCCAGGCCACCTCCGAGAGCATCTCCCGGTCGATGCGGCGGGCGAAACCCGCCCACCCCGGCGGCGCCGCCCGAGTGAGGGTGCAGAGGACCTCGAGCCCGTCAGCGGCAGCCGCCAGCCGGTCCAGCTCGGCTCGGTAGATGACGTCGTCGAGGGATCGCGAGGAGTGGAGCAGGCGGGTGGGAACCTCGGCGCCCCGGAGGGCGCGCAGCCGCAGCATGGCCATCAGCGGGCAGATCCCGGAGCCGCCGGAGACCAGCAGCAGGGGACCGCCCATCGGCGGGTCCCACACGAAGTAGCCGCCGATCGGGCCACGCAGCTCCAGCCGGTCCCCGACCCGGAGCTCGTCGACCAGGTAGGGGGAGACCTCGCCGTCGTCAATCCGCTCCACGGTCAGGTCGAGGCGCCCAGCCCCGTCTGGCGCAGAGGCGATCGAATAACTCCGCTGCGCCTCATACCCATCCTCAGAGGTGAGGCGGACGTCCACGTGCTGGCCCGCCAGGTGACCCGGCCAGCCCGGGACCGAGAGCGACAGGGTGCGCACCCGGGAGGTCTCGGTGACCACGTCGACCACCTCCCCGACCAGCCAGCTCAGTCGCCGCTGTAGCGCTCTTCCCGCCACGGGTCCCCACGCATGTGATAGCCGTAGGTCTCCCAGAACCCGGGCTCGTCGTCGGTGATCAGGCGCAGGCCGCGAACCCACTTGGCGCTCTTCCAGAGGTACAGGTGGGGGACCAGCAGCCGCGCCGGGCCACCGTGCTCGGCCTCGAGCGGCTCGCCGTCGTAGGCGAAGGCGACCCAGGCCTTGCCACCGCTCAGATCCTCGAGGGGAAGGTTGGTCGTGTACCCGCCATCGCAGAAGGCCATGACGTAGTCCGCGGCGGTCACCACACCCTGTAGCAGGGTGTCCACCGAGACGCCCTCCCAGACGGTTCCGAGCTTGGACCACTTGGTGACGCAGTGGATGTCGCGGGTGATCACCTCGCTGGGCAGGGCGCGGAACTCGTCCCAACTCCAGCGCAGCGGAGTGTCCACCTGGCCCTCGATCGAGAAGCTCCAACGGTCGAGCGGAGTGTGCGGAGTCGGCCCGGCGGAGAGCACCGGGAAGTCTCTGACCAGGTACTGGCCCGGTGGCAACCGGGCCGCCTGCTCTGGGCTGCGGGGACGTCCGCGGAATCCGCGGCTGATCAGCCCCATGGGTCAGCCCCGGCGCTGCAGGGTGCGCGCGGGAGGCTGGGAGATCGGGGGCGGAGGAGGCGGAGGAAGCGACTGGCTCGCCAGCGGGCTCACCGGCCGGCCGGCGTCACCCTTGGGCGTTCCCGATCCGAGGATGCGCTCAAAGATGAACTGCATCCCCAGCGGGAACAGGATGGCCAGCACCCCGGTCAGGAAGGTGGTGGCGTTGGGCAGGTTGTTCTCGTTGGAGAGACCGATGTAGCAGAACAGCGCGGTGACGAAGGAGATGGCGATGATCAGCGACATGCCGCCGATCAGGACCAGGTCCTGGTTGACCTCGGACACCAGGAAGTGGTCGCGAAAGCGGGTCTTGATCAGCCGGTAGATCTTCAGCCCGATCCAGGTGTTCAGCAGCATGCCGCTGACGAAGGCCAGGATGGCGATCGTCCAGCGGAAGGCGACCAGGTGCTTGACGATGAAGACCGCGATGTTGACCACGATCAGCCCCACGGGGGTGACGGCACCGAGGGTGGGGATCACCCAGCGTCGCAGCCTGCTGGGGCGGCGCTGCGCCCCGGGCAGATAGGGCCGCGAGGGGATCGGGGACATGGTCATTAGCGTATGCCTTCCCGGCACCGGCCAGATCGTTCAGCTCCGCCTCGGCCGGTGATCCCGGCGGCTGCGCGTGGGCATGGGTTTCCTTCCACGGCACAATCAGGCGGTGTCGGAATCCGAGGAGATGGAGCGGGCGGTGGCCGAGGCCGCCGCGGTCGTCCGCGGCGGGACGAGCGGCGACCCCGGCGAAGCGGTCCGGCTGGCGCAGGCCGGAGCCGCCGCGGTGGAGGCGCTCCGGCATTTCGACGCCCACCCGGTCTCGACCCGGCCCGGCGCGGGCGCGGTCGATCCGCATCGCGATGAGCGCCACGACATCAGGGCGGCGGCCCAGACCGTGCTGGCCCAGCTCGAGCTGATCGGCCTGGCCTGGCCGTCGTGGAACGCCGGGTCGCGCCAGACCGTGCTCCAAGAGTTGGCCGATGCCAGCCGGGAGCTGGAGGAGCTGGTCAGGCGGTCCACGGCGTCCCCGCCGATGACCGGCTGAGCCCTCAGCTGCCGATCTGGTCGGCGGGGATGGTCCCCAGCTTGCCGGCCTTGTAGTCCTCGAATGCCTGGACCAGCTCGTCGCGCCGGTTCATCACGAACGGACCGTAGGCGGCGACGGGCTCGCGGATCGGCTCGCCCCCCAGGACAAGGACGTCCAGGGCCGGGGCCCGGCTCTCCTGGTCCTCGGCGGCCGCCAGGGTGACGAAGTCGCCGCTGCCCAGGACCGCGAGCTGACCCATCCGGATCGGCGCCTGCCGGTCGCCCACCGAGCCCTGCCCGGAGAGCACGTACACCAGGGCGTTGAAGTCGGGACGCCAGGGGAGCTCCAGCACCGCCCCCGGTGAGAGGGTGGCGTGGACCATGGCCATCGGGGTGTGGGTCACCCCGGGGCCGGCCTGACCGGCGACATCACCGGCGATGACCCGCACCAGGGCCCCCCCGTCATCCGACGACATCAGGGTGACCCGCTGGGCGCCGATGTCCTGGTAGCGCGGCGCCACCCACTTCTTGGCGGCGGGAAGGTTGACCCAGAGCTGGATGCCGTGGAACAGCCCGCCGCTGGCGACCAGCTCCTCGGGAGGCTGCTCGATGTGCAGGATGCCGGCGCCGGCGGTCATCCATTGGGTGGCGCCGTTGGTGATCAACCCGCCCCCACCCGACGAATCGCGGTGACGGAAGGTGCCGTCGATCATGTAGGTGACGGTCTCGAAACCGCGATGGGGGTGCCAGGGAGTGCCCTTGGGCTCGCCCGGCGCGTATTCGACCTCCCCCATCTGGTCCATGTGGACAAAGGGATCCAGGGCGCCGAGGTCGACGCCGGCGAAGGCGCGCCGCACCGGGAACCCCTCGCCCTCCAACCCGCTGGGCGCGGAGGTGACCGTCGCCACCGGGCGCGAGGCCTCACGGGTGCGGTCGGGCTTGGCGATGCGGGGCAGGACCAGGGGGTCGGCGACGGTGACAGCGGGCATGGGGCTCTCCAGAGGCGGGGCGGGCGACACCAACCCTATACCCAAGATGGTTGAGAGGTCAACCAATGTCGCGGGCGGACTGATGGGATACTCACGCCGTGCTGGCAGAGGAGCCCGCGGGACCTGTGACGGTACCCCCGGTGCCGGAGGGGGTGGTGCTGGACGACAACCTCGCCGTCCTCACCCGCCTTCCCCAGGCCAGCGTCGACCTCATCTACATCGACCCGCCGTTCGGGACCGGGCAGCGGCGCCGGCTGGAGTCGATCCGCACCGGCTCCGGCGAGAGGACCCGGGTGGGGTTCGGGGGCCGCACCTACCGGTGGCGGACGGTCTCGGTGCACGAGTACTCAGACGGCATGGACCTCGACTCCTACCTGGCCTTCCTGGCGCCCCGTCTGCGCGAGATGCACCGGGTGCTGACCCCGCGCGGCTCGATCTACGTCCACCTCGACCACCACGCCGTCCACCACGTCCGCCTCCTCCTCGACGACATCTTCGGTCCCGAGCACTTCCTCAACGAGATCATCTGGGCCTACGACTACGGGGGCCGCGGCCGGGACCGCTGGCCCCGCAAGCACGACAACATCCTGTGGTACTCGAGGGGCTCGAGCTGGGTTTTCAACCGCGAGGCGGTCGACCGTCTCCCCTATCTCGCACCGGGATTGGTGGGGGACGAGAAGGCTGCCCGGGGCAAGCTCCCCACCGATGTCTGGTGGATGACCATCGTGGCCACCGGCGGCCGCGAGCGCACCGGTTATCCCACCCAGAAGCCGCTCCGCCTGCTCGAGCGCATCGTGGCCGCCTCCAGCAATCCCGGCGACCTGGTGGCCGATTTCTTCGCCGGCTCGGGCACCGCGGCGGTGGCGGCGGCGCGGCTGGGGCGGCGCCACCTGGCGGTGGACAGCAACCCCGAGGCGGTGCGCATCACCACCCTGCGACTGACCGAGGCCTGGCAGCAGCCGAGGTGAGCATCGGCGAGGCTTCCCTGGCCCGCCGCCTCGAGGCGCTGATGGCAGACTCCCACCCATGAGCATCAAGGATCCGAAGTCCGAGCTTCACAGCTATCTGCAGGAGGCGCGCGAGACTTCTCGTCTGGAAGCTCGACGGTCTCTCCGAGTACGACATCCGCCGCCCCATGGTGCGGACCGGCACCAACCTGCTGGGGCTGATCAAGCACGTCGCGAGCGTGGAGGCCGGGTACCTCGGTGACACCTTCGACCGACCCGGCGGCGAGGCGCTGCCCTGGTTCGAGCCCGGCGCGGAGATGAACGCCGACATGTGGTTGACCGCCACCGAGTTGCGAGAGGAGATCCTCGGCCTGTACCGGCGGGTCTGGGCGCATTCCGACGCCACTGTCGAGGCGCTGCCCCTCGACGCCGTGGGCCGGGTGCCCTGGTGGCCGGCGGAGCGCGGCCAGGTGACGCTGCACCGGATCCTGGTGCACATGATCGCCGAGACCAACCGCCACGCCGGCCATGCCGACATCGTCCGGGAGCTCATCGACGGGTCGGTCGGGCTGCGGGCCAGCAACGACAATCTGCCCCCGGTCGACGGAGGGTGGTGGGTGAGCTACCGCGCCCGTGTCGAACAGGCGGCGCGGGAGGCCGGCCGGCGGTAGCACCGCGAGCGGGTCCCGCCCCCGCCCCCGGGGGGCGCGGCGGCCGGGCGACTTCAGGATGACGCAGGTGTCGCGCATCGCCTAGGATGCGAGGGCCGCTCCCGGCCGGTTCCTGGCCGGTCCCGCCCACCGAGGGAACACCGATGCGCTGGAGCCTTCCCCAGTCCGAGATGCCGACCGCATGGTTCAACGTGCTCCCCCGGCTCAAGGAACCGCTGCCGCCGCCGCTGCACCCCGGGACCAAGCAGCCGGTGGGACCTGACGACCTGGCCCCGCTGTTCCCGATGGCGCTGATCGCCCAGGAGATGTCGACCGACCCGTACATCGACATCCCCGGCGAGGTCCTGGACGTGCTGCGCCTGTGGCGGCCCACCCCGCTGGTCCGCGCCACCCGCCTGGAGCAGGCCCTCGGCACACCCGCCCGCATCTACTACAAGGACGAATCCGTCTCCCCGGCCGGATCCCACAAGCCCAACACCGCGGTCCCCCAGGCCTTCTACAACAAGGCCGAAGGAGTGTCCCGGCTCGCCACCGAGACCGGCGCCGGCCAATGGGGCAGCGCCCTCTGCTTCGCCTCGGCGGTCTTCGGGCTCGAGTGCAAGGTCTACATGGTTCGCGCCTCGTACGACCAGAAGCCCTACCGGCGGGTGCTCATGGAGACCTGGGGCGGCCAGGTGGTCCCGTCCCCGGTGGACCAGCCCGAGCACCCCGGTTCGCTCGGGATCGCGATCAGCGACGCGGTCAAGGACGCGGGTTCACGCGGCGACACCCACTACTCGCTGGGTTCCGTGCTCAATCACGTCCTCCTCCATCAGACCGTGATCGGCCAGGAGGCGCAGGCCCAGCTCAAGCTCGCCGGTGAGGACCATCCCGACGTGGTCATCGCCTGCTGCGGCGGCGGCTCCAACCTGGGCGGCATCAGCCTGCCCTTCGTCCCCGACGAGCGGGTTCGGCTGGTCGCTGCCGAGCCGAGCGCCTGCCCCACCCTCACCGAGGGCAAGTACGAATACGACTTCGGCGACACCGCAGGCATGACCCCGCTGCTGCTGATGTACACGCTGGGCCACGATTTCGTGCCACCGTCGATCCACGCCGGCGGGCTGCGCTACCACGGCGACGCCCCGATCATCTCGGCGCTGGTGCGGTCCGGCCGGATGGAGGCGGTCGCCCATCCTCAGAGCGCGGTTTTCGAGTCCTTGGTTCAATGGGCCCGCACCCAGGGCACCGTCCCCGCCCCGGAGACCGGCCACGCCATTCGGGCGGCCATCGACGAAGCGCTGAAGGCCAAGGCGGAGGGCGCCGAGAGGGTCATCCTCTTCAACTACTCGGGACACGGGCTCCTCGACCTGTCCGCGTACGACGACTTCCTCCACGGCCGGCTCAGCGACGGGTAGGTGCGTTCTCCCCGCTGGTCGTGACCCGCGTGGTTGCGACGCGCCGTTTCGCCTGGCCCCGCCGGGGGGCGGCGGCGCGCGCGGGAGGGGACGGCATGGCGTCGGAGGGAGCAGGCTGTGGCGCGCTCCGGATCATGTCCCGGCCGGCGTGCTTGGCCGCATACATGGCGCGATCCGCGGCCGCGAGCAGCATGTCCAGGGTGGTGCCGTTCTCGGGGTAGACGGAGATGCCGATCGATGCCGTCAGCTGCTCCAGCTGGCAGTCCGCCGGCAGGGCAACCTCGCGCAGCGCCCCGCGGAGGGCGTGCGCGACCGTGGCTGCCTCGTCGGCCCCGCAGCGGCGGAGCAGGACCACGAACTCCTCGCCTCCGTAGCGCACCACCGCATCCTCGGCCCGCACCGACCCACGCAGGCGGACAGCCGCCTGCTGGAGCACCAGGTCGCCGGCGGCGTGCCCGCTGGTGTCGTTCACCGTCTTGAAGTGGTCGAGGTCGAGCAGCAGCAGGGCCAGGGCGGTCTGCTCGCGGGCGGCGGAGGCCAGGTCGCGCTCCCCGGCATCCCGGAGCCAGCGGTTGTTGTTGAGCCCGGTGAGGGAATCGGTGACCGCCGCTTCGCGAAGCTCCGCGTAGAGCTGGGCGTTGCGCCATGCGGCCGCCGCGATGTGAGCGAAGAGGGTCGCCGCCTTGAGCTCCGCGTCGCTGAAGCGGCCGACCCCGAGCCGGTAGCAGTTGATGATGCCGAGCTTGTGCTCGCCGGCCACCAGGGGAACCAGCAGGAGAGACTCCTGCACCACTGATGTCCCGGGGACCTGGCGCGCCCGGGGATGCGCCCAGGTGTCGGGGACGTTCTCGGGTGTGCCCTTGGCGAAGGCCCAACCGGTGATCCCCGCGTCCATCGAGAAGCTCTCGGCGAGCATGGCCTCGCGCTCGGGCCCGGTGGCGAGCACCGGGACGAAACGCCGGGCATCGTAGTTGACGATGTAGATCGCCATCTCGGCGACCGGCACCACCCTGCTCATCTGCGCCGCCATCACGCCCAGGATGCGCATCGGGTCGTGCTCGCTCTGGAGTGCCAGCGCCGCATCGCTGAGCGCCTGGGGAAGGTCCGGGGTCTCGCCCTCCGGCGCCGGGTCCGGGGGCTCGGGAAGGTCCACCGGCGGGGGCGGCGGGCTCGGACGTCGCATCCGGTTTCGGGCGAACCACCCGGGATCGACCACGGTGTCGGCGGACAGGCCTTCAACCGACTGGGTGAGCACCGGACGGCCCAGCACCCACCCCTGACCGTACTGAACCCCGAGTGAGAGCAGCGTGTCAAGCTCACGCTGGGTCTCGACTCCCTCGGCGATCAGCCGAGCCCCGATGTGGCCGCTGAAGGAGAGCAAGGAGACCACCAGCCCGCGCCGGGCGCGGTGCGCGTCGATCTCGTGGATGAGCGCACGGTCGACCTTGATGAATTCGGGTCGGAGCTCGGCGATGACCTGCATGCTGGCGTGCCCGGCACCCGCGTCGTCGACGGCGATGCGGTAACCGCGGGAGCGCAGCTGCGCCGCAATTCGCTGCAGGCGGGAGAGATTCGGCACCGGGTCGCGCTCGCTGAACTCCAGGACGATCGACGATGGGTCGAGCCCGGCATGGCGGACGGCAGCCTCCAGTGCCTCCAGGCCCTGCCGCTCGCTGAGCAGGGTTCCGATCAGGACGTTGACGAAGATGTCGGCGGACTGCAGGTGGGGCGCCTCGCGCAGCGCGGCGCGAAGGCAGGCCAGGTCGACCGCGCTCTCCATGCGCAGAGTCGACGCTGCGGCGAACAGCTCGTCGGGCGTGGAGAACAGGGCGCGCGGTGAGAAGCGTGTTAGGGCCTCGTAACCGATGATGATCTGGTCATAGATGCGCACGATGGGCTGCAGCGCGGTGGCGATCCGCCCGTCGTCGAGCAGCGCGGTGAGCTCCGCCCGGAGCTGGGGGTTGGCCCGGGTGGTGGCACCCGAGGAGAAGCGCCGGGAGCCGCTGCTGGTCTGCAGCCCCCACGCGCTGGCCAGCATGGCGGCGGCCGCCTCGAGGGTGGGCACCCACTGCTGGCACGGTTCCAACGCCCAGACGTGGATCACCGCGACCACCTGGTCGCGAACCATCGCCGGGACCCCCGCAACCTGGATCGCCCGAGCCGGTCGAGGCGGCGCCGACATAGGTGCGCCGTCAACCGTGAGGTCGCTCAGGGAGGTGATCCCAACCGCCTCACCGCTGTACGGGCGGCGCAACCGCACCGGACGGCTGAGCCAGGGGAAGCGATCGATGGGAACGCGCATCCCCACGAGACGATCGCTCGGCGGCAGGAGGCTCCCGCCGCCGGCCATCCGAGGGGACTGGACCGCCACCACGACCGCCTGATCGGCCTCCACGGCGCTGACCGAAGCCGCCAGATGGAGGCGCGCGAGTGCACGCACCGTCTCGACGGCGGCCTTCTGAGCGCTGGTGACCCCCGGAAGGCGGTGCCCGAGATCGGTGAGGACGAGGAGTTGCTGGGCGTTGGCGTCATCCACCGCCATGGTCGGAGCCTGTTCCACCCGGGGCCCCAGGACCGTCGCGGGGCGGTCACAGCCTCATGGAAGTTACCAAGCCCCCTCAGGGATCTGACCTGCCACTCAGGGTCTGACCTCCCCGTCGGGATCTGACCTCCCCCCTCGGGGGTCTGACCTCCCCTTCAGGGCCGTATGAGTGGATCGGTCCAAAGGTTCGTCGCAGGGCCGGCGCCCGGTATCATCCTTTCTGGGCAGTCGATGGTCGGCTGTTCGACGATTCATGGGGCTGTATGGATTCGACAGGATCGTGGGTCGTGTGATGGCGGGCCGAGCCCCGGGCTCGTAAAACCGGGAAAACAATACGTGCGAACAACGCACCTGCTCTCGCCCTCGCCGCGTAAGCGGTAGAACGAGAAAAAGCTCAGGCTACGGCCTGACGTCGACCCGTCCCTCGACCGCGGGGATGGGACCCGACGTTAATACAGCGGCCTAGCCGGCCGGCGGCGTCACGGCGCCGGTCGGGACATCCACCGTGACTGGCTCCCGGCGAGCCTGGTCCCAGGGCGCGCCGGAGGTGAGACCAAAACCGGGACTATGCTCGTAGAGGTCACGCGGAACGCGGTTTTGGACGCGGGTTCGATCCCCGCCAGCTCCAGTTTTGCGCTTGACTGCCGCGCTACGGTCTCACAGCCCGCGCGCTAGCCTAGACACCCCATGCGTGCACCTGACCCCCATCCGCCCGAGCACGCCTTCCGCACCATCATCGAGCCCTTCCGCATCAAGTCGGTGGAGCCGATCCGCCTGACCACCGAGGCGGAGCGGGATCGGCATCTCCGCGAAGCCGGGTACAACCTCTTCCGCCTCCACGCCGACGACGTGCTGATCGACCTGCTCACCGATTCGGGCACCGGTGCGATGAGCGCGAACCAATGGGCCTCGATGATGCGCGGCGACGAGTCCTACGCCGGGTCGCCCAGTTTCTTCCGCTTCGAGGAGGCGGTGCGCGACCTGACCGGTTATCGTCACATCATCCCGGTGCACCAGGGCCGGGCGGCCGAGAAGATCCTCTTCACCTCGGTGGCGGGACCGGGCAAGGTGGTGCCGGCCAACCACCACTTCGACACCACCCGGGCCAACATCGAGGCCACCGGGGCCGAAGCGCTCGACCTGCCCTGCCCCGAGGCAGCTGATATCTCCGGCCGCCATCCTTTCAAGGGCAACATCGATGTCGGGCGGCTCGAGGCACTTCTTCACCAACGCTCCGGCAGCGTGCCGCTCTGCCTGATGACGCTGACCGACAACACCGGTGGCGGCCAGCCGGTCTCCTTGGAGAACCTGCGCCGGGTGCGCGCGATCTGTGATCGCCATTCGGTTCCGCTGTTTCTCGACGCCGCCCGTTTCGCCGAGAACGCGTACCTTGTCAAGCTCCGCGAACCCGGGCAGTCGCAGCGCTCGGCCCGCGAGATCGCCCGTGAGGCCTTCTCGCTCGCGGACGGCGCGATGATGTCGGCGAAGAAGGATGCCATCGCCAATACCGGCGGCTTTCTTGCTCTGAACGACGACGGAGTGGCGGAGCGCGCCCGCCAGCTGCTGATCCTCACCGAGGGATTCACCACCTACGGCGGGCTCGCCGGACGCGACCTGGAGGCGGTGGCCGAGGGCCTCCGCGAGGTGCTCGACGAAGACTACCTGCGATATCGCGTTCGCAGCGTCGAGTACATGGGAGAGGGCTTCCGAGCCGCAGGGATCCCAATCGTGGAGCCGCCCGGTGGGCACGCGATCTTCGTCGACGCGCGAGCGCTGCTGCCGCACGTCGCGCCCTCGCTCCTGCCGGCCCAGTCGCTGGCCTGCGCGCTCTACCTGACCGGAGGGATCCGCAGCGTGGAGGTGGGAACGGTGATGTTCGGCCACACCGACCCATCCACCGGGGCGCAGGTGCCGGCTGCCCAGGACCTGCTGCGCCTCGCACTTCCCCGCCGCGTGTACACCCAGAGCCACGTGGACTACGTGATCGAGGTGGCGGGAGCGGTGGCAAGCCGGCGAGACTCTCTGAGCGGCTACCGCATCGTCGAGGAGCCATCGGCGCTGCGACACTTCACCGCCCGCTTCGCGCCGGTCGAGCTTCAGCACTGACCGGGGCGCCCCGGGTCGCGGGGGTTTCGTGCGCGGCATGTATTCGCGTATTCGCGTATTCGCCATCCCTCACGCGCGGGGTGGCGCCGGCCGGGGCGGCCGGGGGCCAGGTTGAGGCCGCGGGCCAGGTTCAGGCGGCGGCCTGCTCTGCCTCCAGCGACGCGCGCTTCTCATCCGCCCGCGGGATCCGCGCGCGCCCGGGGACGATGAGCCCGAGCAGGCCGGACGCCACCGCCACCGCGGCGGCGGCAGCGATGCCGAAGCCAAAGCCACCGGTGAGGGCCAGCGGGGCCGCGTGCCCGGACGCTGCCAGGGCCGAGGTGTGGTCAGCCGCCAGGGTGACCAGCGCTGCCAGCCCAAGAGATCCGCCCACCTGGCGGCTGGTGTTCACCAGGCCGCTGGCCAGGCCGGAGTCGGCCCTGGCCACCCCGGAGGTTGCGGCCACGGTGATCACCGGGAACACCAACCCGGCTCCGAAGGTGAGCAGCGTCCCGGGGAGGAGCACCGACGCGGCGATGCCCGCGCCCAGCTGGATCTGGGCGAGCCAGAGCAGCCCGGCGGCGATGATCAGCGGGCCGCCCACCAGGAACGGCCGCACCCCCACCCGTCCCATCAGCCGTGAGCTGATCTGGGCACCGATCATGATGGCCAGGGTCTGGGGCAGGAACGTGAGCCCCGCCTCGAGCGGGGTCAGCCCGCGGAGGTCCTGGAGGTACAGGGTCTGGAAGTACCAGACCGAGAAGATCGAGGCGCCCACCCCCATGGCGACCAGGTTGGCGCCGGTGATCGAACGCGACGCAAACAGCCGCAGCGGCACCAGCGGCGCCCTGACCCGGGCTTCCAGCACCACGAAGGCGGTGAGCAGCGCGATCCCGACCGCGAAGGCCATCAGCACCTCGGGAGCACCCCAGCCGACATCCTGGCTGCGGGCGATGCCCCAGGTGATCGCCACCAGGCCGCCGGTCACCGACACCGCGCCGCCCACATCGAGGTGGCGGCGGGAGGTGACGTCACCGAAGGTCTCGGTCACCACCAGGGCCGAGGCCACCAGCACCAGCAGCCCGATGGGAACGTTGACGAAGAAGATCCACCGCCAGGTGAGGAACTGGGTGATCACCCCGCCGAGCAGGGCCCCCGAGGCGCCGCCCGCGGCGGCGACCGCGCTCCAGATGCCCAGCGCGCGAGCCCGGCTGCGGCCCTCCGGGTAGGTGACGATGAGGATGGTCAGGGTGGCGGGGGTGAGCACCGCGCCACCCAGCCCCTGGAGCGCCCGAGCCGCGATCAGCAGGGTCTGGGACGAGGCCAGCCCATCGAGGAGGCTGGCGACGCAGAAGAGGCCGAGCCCGAGCAGCAGCAGCCGGCGCCGGCCGAAGATGTCGGCGGCCCGCCCCCCGAAGAGCAGGAACCCGGAGAACGCCAGCGTATAGGCGTTGACCACCCACTCCAGGCCGCTGCTCGAGAAGCCGAGGTCGGACTTGATCGAGGGCAGGGCGACGTTCACCACCGAGATGTCGAGCAGGACCATGAACTGGCCCAAGCACACGAGCAGCAGGACCACACCCGGGGCCACCCGCACCCGCGGTCCGCGCGGTCCAGCCGTCTCGGGCAGGATCCTCCCGGTCTCCGCCGGCTCGGGCCCCCTCCGCTCGGCTATCCCTCGACTCATCTGGTTGGCGCCTCCTGGCCAGTCCTGCTATAGTTCGATGTGGATCGTACGATACTACTTCGATGATTGTCAAACAAACACTGGCTCAAACACCCCCGATGGGCACCGCCGGCACCGAGCTCCAGCTCGCGGGACCGGTGGACGACACTTCGGCGCCTCCGGTCCCGCAGCTCCACCCCGGAGTGGTGGGGGTGCTGCAGGCCCTCGCCGACCCCATGCGCCTCGAGATCGTCCGGCGCCTGGCCAGCCGGCGCGAGTGCCCCTGCGGGGCCCTGGGCCTGCCGATCAGCAAGTCCACGCTCAGCCATCACCTCCACGTCCTGCGCTCCGCGGGCATCGTGGTCCAGCGCGAGGAGGGCACGAGGCGGATGACCAGCCTCGACCGCGAGGGCCTGGAGCGCCGCTTCCCCGGCCTGCTCGACGCCGTGCTCGCCTCCGACCCCCCCGAGCCCGCGCCGGGCTGCTGAGCGGGCCGCGCCGAAACCTTCGACCCCCCGGGCCCCCACGCGCGGCCCCGCCGTCACCCCGCTCAGCCGGGCAGGACCGCCTCCGCGGCGGGGCTCTCCGCCACCGGCCCCGCCTCCGCCCCCTCCCAGAGCAGCGGCGAGCTGATCACCATGTCGGCGGTCGCGATGTTGGTGGCGAGGGGCACGTCGTGCACGTTGCAGATCCTGAGCAGGGTCTGGATGTCAGGGTCGTGAGGGTGCTTGTCGAGCGGATCGACGATGAACAGCACGGCATCGATCTCGCCGTCCACCACGCGCGCGGCAATCTGCACGTCGCCACCCACCGGGCCCGACTTGAGAATCTCCACATTCAGCCCCACCTTCTCGCGCAGCAGCCGGCCGGTGGTGGCGGTGGCCACCAGCGAGCAGCGCTGCAAGGTGCCGCGGTTGAAGGTGGCGAACGCGGTCATGTCGGCCTTCTTGCCGTCGTGGGCGATCAGGGCGAGCCGAGGTCGCCGGGTGGCCAGCCCGCCCGGCGCCGCCCGCCTGGCCGCAGGAAGAGGCGCTTCGCCGCTCATTGATACGTCTCCACAGTGAATGTCATCTCCGCCCTCCGGACCAATCATGCCCCACCCTGGGCACCGCAAACCCTGTGAGCGGCGCACCAATCGCGGCCCGACGCCCTCAGGAGACCGCTGAGGACCGCTCCTCCAGCGGCGGAGCTGAGATCAGGGGCGGGGTCCGCTCGACCACCGCGAGCAGCTCTGAGTCGGTGTAGCGGGGCCGGGTCACCGGCACCCACACATTGCGCGACAGGCTCGGATCCCAAGGACAGGTCGAACGCATCCAGGCGAGGTAATCCAGCACCCGCCCCGGCTCGGCAGGGTCACGCCGGCTGTAGTGGAGGACCTGGCAGTTGTGGAACTGGTCGCGGATGTCGGAGGGCGAGTGCAGCTCCATGTAGCGATGCTGGGGAATGCGCTCGATGCGCACCCGGAAGGCGCGCATCACCTCACCGTGGCAGACGATGATCACCCGCTCGGGGAACCGGGCGCGACGCAGGGTGTCGAGCACCCGATCGATGCGCAGTGACACCTCGGCGAGCAACTCGCCACCGGGTGGACGCCAGTAGAAGGCGTCACGGTCGCGCTGGCGCATGGCCTCCGGGAAGCGCCGGAACTGCTCGTCGGTGGCCAGCGCACCCAGGCTGCCGGCGTCGCGTTCGCGCAGGTAGAACTCCAGCTGCCACAGGGCCCCGGGCAGGCCGGAGGAGGCCGCCGTCTCCATCGCCGGCAGGTACTCCGATGTCAGGTAGCGATCAAACTCCCCGCCCAGGTTGTCGCGGATCCAGGCCCCGGCGATCCGAGCCTGCTCCCGGCCCAGGTCGGTGAGCCGGTAGAACGAGGAGTGCCGGGCCTTGAACTCGGGGGTGAAGGCGCTGTCGTCACCCTGCTGGGACATCCGCTCGGCGAGGTTGCCCTCGAACTCCGCGTGGCGGACCAGGACCAAATCAACCGGCATCGGCATGCCTCAACCGTACCCTGCCGGGCTGGGAGCGCGCCCGACAGCCTGGGTTACCCTTCTTGCCGATGCCCTCTGCCCTGTCGCGATCCGGCGCCGACCCTGGCCGGCTGGCCACGGGCCCGGGCCTGCACGAGGTGGT
>CAVQTJ010000015.1:0-21153 GCA_963716555.1 uncultured bacterium
TCCGTGGGAGGACGTCTCCACGGCGACCCGGGTGCAGCCGGCGGCGGCGGCATCGCCGAGCCGGTCCTGCAGCTCCGGCGCCTCGAGGGTGGTGATCCGCCCTCGATTGGGATGGACGTCGTCGCCGATCCGGGTGTCCACCGTGGTCAGGCTGGCCGCCCTCTCCCCGGCCTCACGCCACGCCGCCCAGAGCATGGTGGTGGTGGTGGTCTTGCCGTCGGTCCCGGTGATCCCGGCCACGGTCATCCGCCTCGACGGATGCCCGGCCAGCTCTGCCGCCAGCGCGCTCAGGGCGATGCGGCTGCTGGTCACCAGCAGCAGCGGGACGGTCGGGGGCAGGGCGGGGGAGGGGGGCCGCTCCGCGACCACCGCCACCGCGCCAGCGCGCACCGCCTCGGCTGCGTAGCCGTGGCCGTCCACGTGGAAACCGGGGACGGCGACGAACAGAACTCCGGGATGGCAGTTCCGGAAGTCGTACTCGACGCCGTCGACCTCGGGATCGGAGCCGCCCTCGGGGCCGGCGCTGCCGGCCGCTTCGACGCCCGCACCGTGGAGCAGGTCGGACAGCCGCATCCCTACCCCGTTTCCGAGTAGCCCATGGCCCTCAGCGCGCCGAGCAGGGTGCGGAACTTGGCCTCGGTCTCGGCCACCTCACTCTGGGGATCCGACTCGGCGACGATCCCCACCCCGGCGTGCAGCCGGACCCGGTCGGCGGTCACCAGGGCGCAGCGGAGGCTGACCGCCCATTCGCCGTCACCGTGCCCATCCATCCAGCCGACCAGGCCGGCGTAGAGGCCGCGACCCCAGGGCTCGAGGAGGGTGATCAACGCGGCGGCACTGGCCGCCGGGGTGCCGCAGACCGCAGGCGTCGGGTGGAGCGCAGCGGCCAGCCCCAGCGACCCCGGAGCCGAGGGACGGAGCCGGCCGCGCACCGCGGAGGCCAGGTGCCAGACCGCGGCGGTGGCCGAGAGGTGCGGTTCGGGGTCCACCCGCAGCTCGGAGCAGTGCGGAACCAGGGACTCGGCAACGGCCTCGACCACCACCCGGTGCTCGTGACGCTCCTTGAGCGAGCTCAGCAGCACCTCCGCGGCTCTGCGGTCCTCCCCGGGATCGGCAGAGCGCGCCGCCGTGCCGGCAAGGGGCAGTGACAGCACCGAGTCGCCGCGGCGCCGGATCAGGGTCTCGGGCGTGGCTCCCAGGAAGACGCCGCCGCCGGCCGCCGCCGCGGCGAAGAGCCAGCAGCCCGGGTCGCGCCGGCGCAGCTCACCGAGCAGGGCGGCGAGGTCGATCCCCGGGTTGGCCGTGGCCAGGCTTCGGGCCAGCACCACCTTCTCGAGCTCGCCGGCTCCGATCCGTCGCAGCGCCTCGGCCAGGGCGGCGGCGAAATCGGCGGCCGCCGGCTCCGGGCGCCAGCGCAGCGGGATCGCATTGGCGCCGGTCTCGAGGCGCGGTGAGATTGGGGCCGGAGGCGGCCACCCCTCGGCGCCGGGCACCGGCTCGGACGGCGGCTCCAACTCCTCGGCCGAGCCCCCCTCCGGCAGCACGGCCGGCGTCACCACCGCCCGCTCCGGAACCACCAGCAGGGCGGGCAGGTCGCCCCGGTAGGGGAGCGCGCCCGCCACCAGCGGCGTGAGCTGCGCGGACTGGCTGAGCGCCCGCTCCGCCAGCCGCGCTGCCGTGGCGGCCTGGTCCGGTCCCGGAGCGACCTCGATGACCAGGCCCGGCCCGGCTCCGAGCACCCCCCGGCGGCGGCGTTCCATCAGGAAGTCACCCGGCCGCCAGCCGGCGAGCAGGTCGGGTGGCTCGATGGCCGGTGCGGACCCGGTGGCTTCGGCGGCCAGGTCGCGGGTGGGAGCGTTCACCGCAGGCGCCTGGTTCCGACCAGGAGCTGCACCGTACCCATGCCGAGCAGGATCCGCCGCACATCGGGAAACCCCGCGTCCCGGAAGATCGCCAGCAGGCTGTCCCCGTCCGGGAGGTAGGCGGTGGAGGCGGGGAGGTAGCGGTAGGCGTCCCGGTCGGAGAGCAGCGCCCCGAGCCGGGGGATCACCCCCTCCACCCATGTCGACCGGATCCAGCCGGTCGCCGGCCGGCTCTCGGCCAGGTCCAGCACCGCCATCCGGCCGCCCGGACGCACCACCCGGGCCATCTCGGCGGCCGAGCGCGAGATGTCGGTGACGTTGCGCAGGGCAAACCCGGAGGTTACCCCGTCCACGCTGGCCTCGGCCAGCGGGAGGTCGAGGATGTCGGCGCGCACGAATCTCTCGGCTCCGTGTGCCCGGGCCAGCATCCCGGCGGAGCTGTCGACGCCGATGCTGCGGTAGCCGGCACGGCCGAGCTCGCGGCAGAATTCACCGGTGCCGCACGCCAGGTCGGCGACCAGGGCTCCGCGGGGGAGGCGCAGCTCGCGCACCGCCCGGCGCCGCCAGAGGACATCGAGCCCCCCGGTCATCAGGTGGTTGATGAGGTCGTAGCGGGGGGCGATGCGGTCGAACATCGATTCCACCGCCCGCGCCTTCTCCTCGGCGGCGGGGAGCGGTGCGGGAGCGGTCACGCCTCCATCATCGCCGAGCCGGCCCTCGGGGCCGCAGCGGCCCTCAGGACGTGGGACTGGCCCGAGCAGGGCAGGAGACCGAGCTCTCGGCCATCACCTTGCAAGCGGTCGGCGTGGCGGAGGGCTCGGGCGCCGCGACGCTCTGGCTGTAGCGGCAGACGGCACCCTGGTTGGTCTCCGGACAGGTCTTGCCGGCGGAGGCCACGCACTGGATGAGGCCGACCCTGGGGCTGGACTGGCAGTCGATGGAGTGGGCGGCCGCGCCGCCGCCGCCGGGACTGGGAACGACGATCCGCGGTGTGTCGCCGACGGAACCGAAGACGTCGCCCTGCTGCGTCTGCTGCGTGCCGAGCTGAAACCAGAGCAGGGACGCACCGCCGGCTGCCACGCCGAGCAGCAGCGCGATCAGCGCCGCACCGGCGCCGCTGGTCGCCCGCCTCGCCGCGGCTTCCCGGCCGGCCAGCCGCTCCGGCCGATGCGACCAACCGTAGAGGAGCACGGCGACCCCCGCCGCGGCAGCGGCCAGGAGAGCGTCACCCGCTGAGCCGATGGCGGCCAGGTCCCTGGTCCAGGTGACTGTGACCGCCTCCAGCGGGCTGCCTGGGGGCTGCCGCAGCGTCTCCACGATGCCCGCCAGCTGAGTGGTCAGCAGCGCACCCCCGGTCCCGGCGGCGAGGCAGGCGGTCCCGCGCAGCCAGCGGATCCATCGGAGGTCGCCAGGGTTGCCGCGCCGCAGCGCCAGGAGCAGCACCCCGGCGAGGAGGAGCAGCGAGTAGTAGCCGCCCGGACGGGGAAAGGGTGACCCGGAAGGGGTGGTACCGTTCCAGCTCCCCAGCGTTCCCGAGACGAGTTGAGCCAGGGTCTCGAAAGCGCCGATGGCGATCACCGCCATGCCGGTCCAGGGGAGCCAGCGGTCGAGGTCGAGGGGCAGGCGGATCCGGATCTGGAAGCCCGGCTCCTCCAAGAAGGCCTCCGGAAATGCGTCCTCCTCGGGGAGTGGGTCGCCGGCGGCGCGGCCACTCGGCGGGTCGCTCGCCGATGGGACCGAGGTGGAGGACATCACCCCGGATCATCGCTCCTCCGCGACCGGCTCTTCGCCTCGCTGCCCAGTGCTCCCCTGCGCAGCTTGCCCAGGGGAGTCCGGGGGAGCGAGTCCACGAGCACCAGCTCTCGTGGTGCCTGGTGGCGGCCGAGGATGGTCCCCACCTGGTCGCGCAGCGCCGCCAGGGTGGGGGCCGCTTCTGGCTCGCGGGGGACCACCGCGGCCACCACCAGCGTCCCCCACACCGGGTCGGGGCGGCCGAACACGGCGCAGTCGGCGACTCCGGGATGGGAGCGGAGCGCTTCCTCCACCTCGGCGGGCCAGACCTTCTCGCCCCCGGTGACGATGAGCTCGTCGATCCGGCCCCGGACGTGCAGCCGGCCCGCGCCATCCAGCCGCCCGGCGTCACCGGTGCGCAGCCAGCCGTCGGCGGTCAGGCCCGGGCCGGCACCGTCGCGGTACCCGGACAGCAGCGTGGGACCGCCGAGCTCGACCTCCCCCAGGTCGCTGACCCGGATGCCCACGCCGGGAAGGGGAAGCCCGTCGTAGACCACCCCCCCGCAGCTCTGGGTGAGCCCGTAGGTGACCACGCAGGGCGCTCCGGCGGCGACGGCTCGCTCCCCCAGCGCATCCTCCATTCCGCTGCCGCCGACCAGCATGGCCCGATAGCCGCGCAGGTCGAGGCCGTCGTCGAGAGCCCGGACGAGCTGCGTCGGCACCACCGACACGAACCGATGCCCGGGCGGCGGTGCCAGCTGGCCGGGGCGCTGGAAGCGCACCTTGGCACCCCCGAGCACGCCGCGCAGCACCACCAGCAGCCCGCCGATGTGAGAGAGCGGCAGGCAGCTCACCCAGCCGTCCTCGGGGCCGGCGCCGAGCTGCTGGAGCGAGGCCGACACCGCCCTGCTCACCGCGCCACGGCTCAGCTCGACCAGCCGCGGGCGACCGCTGGATCCCGAGGTGGCGACGATCACCGCCACCGCCGGATCGGTGGGCCGGCCGCTGGGCAGCCGCCGCCAGCCGTCCTCGTCGACCAGCAGGGTCGGCCGGGCACGACCCAGCAGAGACCCCACCGCCGGCGGGGGGAGCCGGTGGTCCACCGCGACCAGGGCGGCCTCTGCGCTGAGGGTCCGGTCGACGATCCCGAGCCAACGCTCGCCGGGCGGCAGGCGGACCGCGACCACGTCGCCTGGTTGCAGCGGAGGTCCGGCTCCGCTCGCAGCTCCAATCACCTTCGATACGCTAGCCGAGACCTCATGAGCCCAGAAGACGGAGCCGCCCAGCCCCCCGAGTGGCGTGCCCACGGGGACTTCACCGACATCCGGTACGAGACCGCGGATGGCATCGCCAAGCTCACCATCAACCGGCCCGAGGTGCGCAACGCCTTCCGGCCGACCACGCTCTTCGAGCTCTCCCGCGGCTTCGAGATGGCTCGCGACGATCCGGAGATCGGCGTGGTCATCCTGACCGGCGAGGGGAGCGAGGCATTCTGCTCCGGTGGAGACCAGCGCATCCGGGGCGACGACGGCTACCGCGACCCCCAGGGGGTTGGCCGGCTCAACGTGCTGGACCTCCAGGTGCAGATCCGCCGCCTGCCCAAGCCGGTGATCGCGATGGTGGCGGGCTACGCGATCGGGGGGGGTCACGTCCTCCACCTGGTCTGCGACCTGACGGTGGCCGCCGACAACGCTCAGTTCGGCCAGACCGGGCCCCGGGTGGGGTCGTTCGATGCCGGCTACGGGGCCGGGCTGCTGGCCCGCACCGTCGGCCTCAAGCGGGCCAAGCAGGTGTGGTTCCTCTGCGAGCGCTACGACGCCATCACCGCGGAGCGCTGGGGTCTGGTGAACTGGGTGGTCCCCGTGGACCAGCTGGAGGCCCGGACCGTGGCCGTCTGCCGGCGGATCCTGGAGATGAGCCCGCTCGCCCTGCGCCTGCTCAAGGCCGGATTCAACGCCGACCAGGACGGGCTGGCCGGGATCCAGCAGCTTGCCGGGGATGCCACCCTGCTCTTCTACATGGGCGAAGAGGCCCAGGAAGGGCGCGACGCCTTCCTCGAAAAGCGCCCCCCGGACTTCTCCCGCTTCCCCCGGCGGCCGTGAGCGCCGTGCCGGTGGCCGGCCGGCGCGGCCCCGGAGCCGCGGCGCGGCTGTGGCTGCTGGGGGCCCGGCCCCGAACCCTCGGAGTGGGAGCGGTGCCGGTGCTGGTCGGAGCGGCGGCCAGCGGCCGCCCCCACCCGCTGCCCACCCTGGGAGCGCTGGTCGTCGCCCTCGGTCTTCAGGTGGGGGCCAACTACGCCAACGATTACTTCGACGGGATCCGCGGGATCGACACCGCCGAGCGCATCGGCCCCATCCGGCTGACCGCCTCCGGGCTGGTCCCGGCGCGGGCGGTGCTCGGAGCCGCCACCGTCTGCCTGGTGCTGGCCGCCGGGATCGGAGCCTGGCTGGCGCTGGCCAGCGGGCTGGGCTGGTTGGTCCTCGCCGGGGCCGTCGCGCTGGCCGCGGCGATGCTCTACACCGGCGGCCCCCGGCCCTATGCCGCCACCGGGGTCGTCGCGGACCTCGCCGTGTTCGGATTCTTCGGGGTGATGGCGGTGGCGGGCACCGCGGCCGTCCAGGGATCCGGGGTCCCCGAGGCCGCCTGGTGGGCGGGGGCGGCGCTCGGCCTTCTCGCCGTCTCCGTGCTCGAGGCGAACAACCTGCGCGACCTGGCCACCGACCGGGCCGCAGGCCGGCACACCGTGGTGGTCCGGCTCGGCGACGCCCGGGCTCGCCTGCTCTATGCCGCCGTGATCGTCAGCGGGGCGGTGGTTCTGCCCGCCGTCGGGGTGGTGGTCCGCCAGCTGCCTCTCGCAGCTCTGCTGACACTCTGGGCGATCCCCGCGCTGGTCGCCCCGATGCGACTGGTGGCCGACCGCTCCCTCACCGGGATCGGCCTGGCCCCACTGCTGCCACTCAGCGCCCGGCTGCACCTGGCCTCCGGGGTGATGCTGGCTCTGGGCCTGATCGCCGGGTCTGCCCACGGCGCCCCCGCGCTGGTTGGGCTGGTCTGCGGCTTCGCGCTCGCCGCCGGGCTGGCCGCCGCCGACTTCCTTCCCGAGCGTCGCTCCTGATGGCGGCGCGCCGCCTCACCTTCACCGTGGGCCTTCGCGAGCCCGTCCAGGGGGTGTCGTCGCGCTCCGGCTGGCTGATCGAGGGAGCCGCCGGATGGGCGGAGTGGTCGCCGCTTCCCAGTTGGAGCCGCGACGAGGTGGTGACCGCCTATCGCGGGGCCCTGGAAGCGGCCCACAACCCCTTCCCCGACCCGGTCTCGCCGAGCGTGGAGATCAACACCATGGTCCCCAGGGTGGCCCCCGCGGTCGCTGCCCGGATGGCGGTGGAATCGGGCTGCTCCACAATCAAGGTCAAGGTGGGCGACCCCGACGGGGAGGCCAGGGTGCGCGCGGTGCGCGAGGCGGTGGGTCGGGCGGCGAGGATCAGGCTGGACGCCAACGGCGCCTGGGGCGTGGAGGAGGCGCTGAGTGCGCTTCGACGGTTGCAGGCCTATTCGATCGAATTTGTCGAGGACCCCGTGCCCACCCTCGACGAGCTGGCTCGGGTCCGGGGCCGCTCACCGCTGCCGGTCGCCGCCGAGATGTCGATTCGCACCCTTGACGACATCCTCGAGCTGCGCCGCCTGGGGGCCGCCGACCTGCTGGTGGTCAAGCCGCAGCGGATCGGAGGCGTGCGGGCGGTGCTCCGCGCCGCCGAGCTCTGCCGGGTGCCCCTGATCATCTCCAGCGCCCTGGAGACGTCGGTCGGGCTGGCCGCCTGCCTGGCGGTGGCCGCCGCCCTGCCGGCCTCGGATTTCGCCCACGGCATCGGAACCGCCGCCCTGCTCGTCGAGGACGTCACCACCCAACCCCTGCTCCCCCTCCGGGGCCGGCTCTTCCCGCGGCGGGTCGAGCCCGATCTCCTGCTCGCCGCCACCCCCTCGTGATCGCCCCGACGGCCGGCGACGTCGCCCTGGCTTGCATGGGCGTGTTCGCCGGCGAGCTGCACCGGCAGGGCGTCTCCCACGTCTGCATCTCGCCAGGTTCGCGTTCAACTCCGCTGGTCCTGGCCATCGCTCGCCACGGCGGCTTCCGGGTCTCGGTCCACCTGGACGAGCGCTCCGCCGGCTTCTTCGCCCTCGGAGCGGCCCGGGGGGCCGATCGACCCGCGGCCCTGGTGTGCACCTCGGGGACGGCGGTGGCCAACTGGCTCCCGGCGGTGGTGGAAGCCTCGATGGCGCAGGTGCCCCTGCTCCTGCTCTCCGCCGACCGGCCTCCGGCGCTGCGCGGCACCGGGGCCAACCAGACCATCGACCAGGTGGAGATCTTCGGGGGTTTCGTCCGCTGGTTCGTCGACGCACCGGTGCCCGAGGCGGGCCCGGAGGCGAGCCGCCGCTGGCGCTCGCTGGCCGCGGCTGCGGTCCGGGTGGCCCTCGGGCCGGTGCCGGGGCCGGTGCACCTCAACCTCCCCTTCGGGGAGCCGCTGGTGCCGAGCGGGATCGCCGTCGATCTCGAAGCGCTCGCGTCGCCCCCTCCGGACGAGCGCGCCCCCTGGGTTTCCCACCTCGATGAGCCCCCCGCCTCTGTGTCGTCCCTCTCCACCCTCCCCCTGGTCGCCTCCTCGGTGGCGGAGGAGCTGGCCTCGCTGATCGCGGCCACGGAGCGGGGTCTGCTGGTGGCCGGCGGCGGGGCCGGGGGCCCGGCGGTGGCGCGCCTTGCCGCGCACGCCGGCTGGCCGCTGCTCGCCGAGCCCAGCTCCGGGGCGCGCACCGGTCCGCCGGCCTTGAGCTGCGGCCCGCTGCTGCTCGGGTCGCCAGGCTTCGCTGACGCTCACCCTCCCGATCTGGTGGTGCAGCTGGGCTCCACCCCGACCAGCCGGGCCGTGCTCCGCGCCGTGGCGGCGGCCAAGCGCCTGGTCGTGGTCACCGCCCCCGGCGTCGAGGCGGACCCGGCGAGGGCGGCATGGCTGCGGCTGCATGGCGATCCCGCGGTGCTCGCCGCCACGCTCGCGGACCGGATCACCCCGCGCCAGCCGTCAGGTTGGCCAAGCCTGTGGAGGGCCGCCGACCAGCGGGTCGCGCGGGCCGTGTCATCGTGGCTTTCGGGTCTCGGCGAGGAGCTCTTCGAGGGGGCGGTGGCCCGCGAGGTCGCCGCATCGCTGCCCGACGGATCGGTGCTCTTCGCGGGATCGAGCATGCCGGTCCGCGACCTCGACGCTTTCATGCTGCCCCGGTCCGGGGTCTGGGTGCTCGGCAACCGCGGGGCCAGCGGCATCGACGGCTCGGTCTCCACCGCGCTGGGCCTGTCCACCTCGAGCGGCGCTGAGCCGCCGGGGGGCGGCGGGACATGGCCGGCCTCGCCGGTCTTGACGGCGCCGCCTCGGGTGACCCGCACATTTGCGCTGATCGGCGATCTCGCCCTTCTCCACGACGCCGGCGCGCTGCTCTGGGGGGCGCACGGTCGACATGATCTGGTCATAGTTGTCATCAACAACGATGGTGGCGGAGTGTTCAGCCTGCTCGACCAGGCGACCCTCCCCGAGCACGAGCCTCTCTTCGCCACCCCGCACGGGCTCGACATCGCCGCGCTGGCACGGGCCGCCGCCGCCGGCCACCGGCTGGTGAGCCGGCAAGGCGAGCTGGCGACCGCCCTGAGCGCCGCAGCTGCCGCTGGCGGGGTTCAGCTCGTGGAGGTGCGAACCGATCGGCGCCGCCAGGCCCTGCTGCGCGGCGAGCTTGCCGCAGCCGTGGCAGCGTCTGTGTCCGACCTCTCCTCGCACACCGTTTGAGGGCTGGGCTGCCGGGAGCGGGGTGGGCCGGGGTCGCTCCGGGTGGCGAGAATCCCGACCTGGGGAGTCGAGATTCATCGGGGAATGGGTAGACTCCGGTGCATGGCGAACCAAACCTCCCGAGACCTGCTGGCCGCCGCCCGCCGGATCGTGCCCGAGGTGAGCCCGCAGCAGGCGCGGCAGACCTCCAGTCGCACTCTGGTCGACGTCCGCGAGCAGGACGAATGGGACCAGGGTCACATCCCCGGGGCGGTCCATCTCAGCAAGGGCTTCATCGAGACCGGGATCGAGGACACCGTCCCGGATCGGAACACCCCCATCACCCTCTACTGCGCCAGCGGGGTTCGCTCGCTCCTGGCGGCCCGAGCCCTCCAGGAGATGGGCTACCAGGACGTGGTCTCACTCGCGGGCGGATTCGGCGCCTGGAAGCAGGCTGGATACGACATCACCGTCCCCCAAGCCCTCACCCCGCAGCAGAAGGTCAGGTACAGCCGGCACCTGCTGCTCCCCGAGGTCGGCGAGGAGGGGCAGCAGAAACTCCTCGACGCCCGTGTCCTGCTGATCGGCGCGGGCGGCCTGGGGTCGCCGGCGGCGCTCTACCTGGCGGCGGCCGGGGTCGGGACCATCGGGCTCGTCGACTTCGACACCGTGGACCTGAGCAACCTTCAGCGTCAGATCCTGCACACCCAGGATCGGATCGGCATGAGCAAGACTGAGTTGGCTCGGATCGCGCTGACCGCCCTCAACCCGGATGTGACGGTGGTCGAGCACAACGAGGTGCTCAATAGCGAGACCGCCCCGCGTCTCTTCCGTGACTACGACATCGTCGTCAACGGCTGCGACAACTTCCCCACCCGCTACCTCGCCAACGATGTCGCCATCTTCGAGCGCAAGCCGCTGGTCGACGGTGGAATCTTCCGCTTCGAGGGGCAGGTCTCGACCATCCTTCCCTTCGCCTCGCCCTGCTATCGCTGCCGCTACCCCTCGCCGCCTCCGCCTGAGGAGGCGCCCTCGTGTGCCGAGGCAGGAGTCATCGGGGTCCTTCCCGGCATCGTCGGGGTGCTCCAGGCCATGGAGGTCGTGAAGCTGATCCTTGGGATCGGTGAGCCGCTGGCCGGGCGCCTGCTCCTCATCGACGCCCTGGACATGCGCTTCCGCGAGTTCAGGGTTCCCCGCGACCCGGAGTGCCCGGTCTGCGGGGAGAGCCCCACGATCACCGAGCCGATCGACTACGAGGGCTTCTGCGCCGCCCCGCTCACCCAGTCTGCCGAGGTCTCACCGGCCCTGGCCGTCGCCGGCTGAGCGGTCCGTCGCCCGCCCGCCACCGGCAGGCGGCCTCAGTCGTCGTCCTCCCCCAGCGGAAGCGGCGCCACTTTCTCGACGGCTTCGAGCAGGGCGTTGAGACCGGATATGAGGGTTGTGCGAGTTTGCGGCGTGAGCGCGGCGACAACCCGGCGGAAGACATCGTCGAGGTCCTGCTCGGCGAGGAGCAGGATCTGGTCGCGGCCGCTCTCGGTGAGCGAGACGTGGACGCGGCGCTGATCGCCGCTGTCCCTCTTCCGCTCCACCAGCCCTTTGACCTCCAGCCGATCCACCACCTCCGTCGTCGTCGCAGGTGCCAACCTCAGATGCTCAGCTAGGGTGCCGACGGTCAGCGGTCCACCGGCGGCCAGATGACGCAGGACCGCAAGCATCCTGGGGGTTACGAGCGCGCCTGGAAGGAGTTGGGGATGGGCGTGGAAGCGGCGCCACACCTCGGCGTGGAGCCGAGCGATCGCCACCGCGTCGCGGCTGACAGCTGAGGCGTCAGGTTCGGGGTCGCGAGGGACGCGCGGGCGCTCCCAGGGGTAATTCGGGCGCTTACGCACGATAATTCGCCACGAACATTTCGCTACGAACTGTAAGGTGATCGGGGGGCTCTTCGCCGCTGCCGTGGCCCGACTGAGTTCCTCGTCCGTTTACGTGATTGCATTGATTGCCGTGACGGCGACCGGTCAATCGCCTCATGTGGCGCGGCCGGCCGGCTGGCTCTCTGAACCATCCGCAAGCATCGGTCCACCGTCGCTCAATCTCATCCGCCCTCCTCGCGCTGATGCTTCGTCACGAATATTTCGTGACGAACGGAAGGAACGGCAAAGCAGCCGCATCATGCTCTGAGCGCGAACCTCCGGGAGCCAACTCCGATCGGGGACCGAGAGCTCGCCCCCAAAAATGCATCGGAACGAATATTTCGTGACGAATGTTGGGTTCTTGGGCCCCTGGCGCGCACCCCTGCACCCTCCAGGGAAGCGAGTGCGCACCGGGGTTCTGGCGGAAACGCTCAGCTCAGCCGGGTCAGAAAGGCTGCAAGCCGGTCCGTGAACGCCGGAGGGTCCTCGAGGTTGCCCAGGTGGCCGACCCCCTTCATCACCGCAAGCTCCCCATGGGGCAGCGCCGCGGCGATCACGCTGGCCTCCTCCAGACCGACGATCCCGTCGTGATCACCGGCCACCACCAGTGCCGGGACCGTGACCGACCCGAGCAGTCCGGTGCTGTCGGGTCGCGCCGCGATCGCCGTCTGGCAGGCGGCGATGCCCTCCGGACGGCAGCGGCGGATCCTTCCCTCCACCGCCAGACGGATGTGGGGCTCTTCCCGAGCCCGTGGGCCGAGCAGCCGGTTGGTCATCGGCACCGCGGTCTCGGCACCCCGCTGAAGGGCCAGGTCGGCCATCTTCCGACGGTTTGCCGCCTGCTCATCGGTGTCAGGCGCCGCCCGCGACGACGCCAGCACCAGAGCCCGGATGCGCGCCGGGGCGCGACGGAGAAGTGCGAACGCCACGTAGCCACCCATGGACGCGCCCACGGCGATCACCTGCTCCACGCCTGCCCCGTCCAGCCAGCTGACGATGGCCTCGGCGTAGCCGTCCACAGTGGCAAGCTGCGGGTCGGCGAGAGCTGGAGAGGATCCACATCCCCACATGTCCGGACGCAGGCAGCGGTGGCTCCCGGACAGGATCGCGACCTGATGGTCCCATTGGGACGAGTCGAGGGGGAACGCGTGCAGCAGGAGCAGCGCCGGCCCGCTGCCCGAGTCGTGGACCACCGGGGGCGGAGCGATCACGCTATGCGGTGTTCGAGACCGCCTGGAGCGGGAAGTCCTGGTCGAGCGACGCCGGCTCGATGTGAGTCCGCGCGTGCCGCTCGACGTCGCGCAGCTTGAGGATCTCGGCAGGGGTGATCAGGGTGATGGCCACGCCGCGCTTGCCGGCCCGAGCGGTCCTGCCGACCCGATGCAGGTATTCGTCAGGAGTGGCAGGAACGTCATAGTTGATGACGTGGCTGATGTCGTCGATGTCCAGCCCGCGGGCCGCGACGTTGGTGGCGATCAGCCAGCGTACGTGAGTGGCCGCGAACCGCTTCATGGCCAGGTCGCGCTCCTTCTGAGACAGGTCGCCATGGAGCAGCCCGACGGCGTACCCGCGCCGTTCCAGCTGGAGCTGCAGAATGTCGGCGGTGCGCTTGGTCTCCACGAAGATCAGCGCCATCGTGACCTCGGGCTGGTCGAGGATGCGGGCCAGGGTGTCAACCTTGTCGGACCAGCTGGTCCGCACGTAGAGCTGCCGAACGCCCTCTGGAATCTCCGGCCGCGCGCTCACCTCGATGGTCACCGGGTCGCGCATGTGACGGCTGGCGATGCGCCGGACCCACTCCGGCATGGTGGCGCTGAAGAGCAGGGTCTGCCGCTCCTTGGGGCAATGGCGGAGGATTGCCTCCACGTCGGGAGCGAAGCCCATGTCCAGCATCCGATCGGCCTCGTCGAGGACGGCGATCCGGATCGCGGCGAGGCTGATCGACCGCCGCTGCAGATGGTCGAGGAGGCGTCCCGGGGTTGCCACCAGGATGTGTGGGTGGCGGCGCATCTCTTCGAGCTGCCGGTTCATCGAGTCGCCACCGTAGACGGCGAGCGAACGCAGCCCGTGGCGAACCGCGAGGCGAGAGATCTCCTCGTGCACCTGGACCGCGAGCTCGCGGGTGGGGCAGAGGACGACCGCCTGGACCGGTCCCGCGCTCGGATCCAGCCGCTCCACGATGGGGATCCCGAAGGCGGCGGTCTTGCCGCTCCCGGTATGCGCCTGGCCGATCACGTCATCACCGCGCAGCCCGGGCGGGATCGCACCGCTCTGGATCGGCGTGGTCTGGACGAATCCCATCTCCACCACGGTGCGCAGCATCGCCTCGCTCAGACCGAGGCTCTCGAAGCTCTGGGGAGAGTAGATGACGTCTGGATCCCCGTCCTCACCGGCCGGATCGAGCCGGGGACTGGGAACCGGCGGTCGCCGTGACCGCGCCTTGGAGAATGAACGCAAACCACGGTGAGTGTACCCCATTGCGGGCGCCGAGCGGCGTTATCGACCGTTTAGCATGGGCCACGATGCCCGAGGTGCTCTGCACGCTCCCGCTGCCTGACCCCTTCAGCCAGATGGTCACCGCCGCCGCATCGCTGCGCGTCCTCGGCCGGGTGCCGGCGCCCGAGGAGCTCCGGGAGGAGCTGCGGGTGCGGCCCGTCGACGTGCTCTGCCCGCAGCTCGCGGACCGGATCGACGCAGCGCTGCTGGATGCCGGCCGGCCCCGGCTTCGGGCGGTCTGCGTGTACGCGGTGGGATACAACAACGTGGACGTCGACGCCGCCACGGCCCGAGGCATCCTGGTCGGGAACACCCCGGGAGTGCTCACCGACGCAACCGCCGACCTGACCATGGGGCTGCTGCTCGCCGCGACGCGCCGCATCGTCGAGGGCGACATGCGGATGCGGGCGGGAGAATTCTCCGGGTGGGCGCCCGATTACATGCTGGGCCTGGAGCTGCGCGGGGCGCTCCTCGGCATCGTGGGTTTCGGCCGGATCGGTCAGGCGGTGGCGCGCCGGGCGCTCGCCTTCGGCATGCGCATCGCCGCGTACGACAGCGCCGGTGTCCGAATCCCCGATGATTTGGTCGATTCCGTCCAGATCTTCGACGATCTTCAGCTGCTGCTTGCGGCCAGCGACGTCGTCTCGCTGCACACGCCGCTCACCGAGGAGACCCGCCACCTGATCGACGCATCGGCGCTGCGCCGAATGAAGCCGACCGCCGTGCTGATCAATTCCTCTCGGGGGGCGGTGATCGACGAGCCAGCCCTGGTCCGAGCCCTGAGGGAGGGATGGATCGCCGGCTGCGGTCTGGACGTGTACGAGAACGAGCCGCAGATGGCCCCGGGCCTCGCCGAGTGCCGCAACGCTGTGCTCGCCCCCCATCTGGGCAGCGCCACGGTGGTCACCCGCGCCGCGATGGCCGAGCTTACCGCGGCCAACGCGCTGGCGGTGCTGGCCGGCCAGTTGCCACCCAATTGCGTCAATCCTGAGGCCAGGAGGGTGGTCCAGTGAGCGGGGCGGCTGCCGACCCCCAGCGGCGGACCGCCACTCCGCCGCCGCTCGCCGAGGCACCTCTTCCCGACCAGCCTGTCGAGCTTGTGGTGCTCGACCTCGACGGCACCTGCCTCGACCGCAGCCAGCGGCTCCACCCTCGAACGCAAGCGGCGGTGCGCCAGGCGGGAAGCCGGGCCCACCTGGTGATCGCCACCGGTCGGCCATACCAGTCCGCACTGCCCTGGGCCCGGCGCCTCGGGGTGCGCTGTCCACTGATCTGCTACCAGGGGGCCTTGATCCAGGCGATGCCGGATCCTGACCCGGGTGAGGGCGTCGTGTACGGCCGGCCGATCGCCACCACCCTCCTCGAAGCCGAGACCGCTCGCCGGGCAATCGAGGTCGCCAGGACCCACGGCTGGCACCGGCAGGCCTACGTGGACGACAACCTGGTCTGCGAGGAGGACCGGCCCGAGGCTCGACATTACGCGCAGATCGCGGCCGTCCCCATCCGTTTCGTCCCCGATCTGGAGGCGGCCGTGGCGGAGGGCACGGTCAAGGTGGTCTGCGTGGTCCTGGACCATGACGAGGCGGTCCGCTGTCGCAGCGCGCTGGCCGAGGCGCTGCAGAGCCGGGCCCGGGTCATGCCCTCCCAGCCGGAGTTCATCGAGGTGGCCAGCCCGGGCGCCGGCAAGGGCCAGGCGGTGCTCCGGGTCTGCCGGCATCTCGGGGTCGACCCCCTCCACGCCGCCGCAGTCGGGGACGCACCCAACGACGCCGATCTTCTCGAGGCCGTCGGCTTCGGCGTCGCCGTCGACGGGGCGCCCGAGGAGCTCCTCATCCACGCCGACTGCACCTGCCCGCCGCCGGGACAGGCGGGCGTGGCCGACGTCCTGATCGCACTGGGGCTGGCTAGCGAGTAGCCCCCGCCAACCGACCCCAGAACAGGATCCGCTTGAAGGCGTAGAAGTAGGGCCGCTGATCGCCGAGCCTCAGTGACAGCCGCCGCCGGTACTCCTCGACGAGCTCGCCGTAGTCGCCGGGGGTCATGACCGCCCGGAGGCGGGTGAGGGAGGTGCCCTTCATCCACTCCACGACATCCGCCGCCGAGTCGAGAACGTGGCCGTACACCTGGAGCCGGACGTGCTGGCGCTCGAAGCCGAGCGCGCTGAGCAGTCCGGCGTAGTCCTCGGGCCGCAGCACGTTCGCCGCCACCGGATCCGGGGCGGCTTCGGCACCCAGCCGCTCCCTGGCGAGATCGCGCAGGACCGAGTGGGAGGGATGGTCGGCGTTGGCCGGCATCTGGACGGCGAGCTGGCCACCCCCACCCAGGGCTGAACACCAGCGCTCCAGCACCCCGGGGTGATCGGGCACCCACTGGAGCGCGGCATTGCTGAAGACCACGTCCATGCCCGATCCGGTCCAGGCGCCGATGTCACCCGTTTCGAAGCGGAGGGTCGCGCTGGCCTGCGCTGGGGCGCCGGCCAGCATCGTCTCGGACAGGTCCAGTCCCAGGGTGCCCCGCGCCCTCAGCTCGCGGTGCAGGGCGGCGGTCAGCCTGCCGTCGCCGCAGCCGAGGTCGACGACCCGGGGGGACGCCACCGCTTCGAGCAAGGCAAGCAGGTCCCAGAAGGGCTGCTCTCGCTCCGCCGCGAAGCGGTTGTACTGGGCCGGGTCCCACGCCGAGCCACTCGAGGCCGTCGGGCTGGTCAGCTGAGCCCCTCGCCCTCATACCGCCGCGGTGATCCCGGCGACCTCACCCTGGGCCTCTCGCTCGCCCTCGGCCGCCTTGACCGGGGCGCTGCGTCCACCGCCTCGGAGCGGGAGCTCACGGACGAACAGGGTGGCGAGGAAGCCGAGCACGGCGGTGACCAGCGCCACCCAGAACACATCGCCGAGGGCCAACGACATGGCGTTGTGCAGGCCGCTCACGATCTGGGGGATGTATGGCTTCAGCTCCGGCTGGATCGAGGCCGGAGCTGACTGCAGGATGATCTGGCCCAGGTTGCCCACCGAGGCGATGTTGTTCTCGGAGAAGGCCCCGCTGCCGGAGATGTGACTCACCAGCTGGGGGGGCAGGTGGGCGGTGCTGAGCTGAGCCGGCAGCTGGGTGGACAGGCTCTCGCTGAAGATGGTGCCGGCGATGGCGAGGCCGATGGCGCCACCCACCTGGCGGAAGAAGGTCAGCGTGCTGGTCGCCGTCCCCAGCCGCTCAATTGGCGCAGCGTTCTGGATCACCACCGTGAACACCGACATGGTCGGACCGAGGCCGAGGCCGATGAGGGCAAGCCAGAGCCACAGTTCGGGGGTCGAGGTCGAGGGGCCGAGATGGGTGAGCAACCAGCTGCCCAGGATCAGGACCAGCAGGGCGATGATGAGCAGCGCCTTGTACTTGCCGGTCCGGGTCAGGTAGAAGCCGGCGCCCACGCTGGTCCCGATCAGCCCGAGCAGCAGGGGCCACATCGAATAGCCGGAGGCGGTGGCGCTCACCCCCTGCACCACCTGGTAGTAGAGGGGGATGAAGATGACCGCTCCGAACATGCTGCAGGCCACCATCAGGACGGCGAGGTTGGTGGCCGCCAGAGTGCGGGTGGAGAAGAGGTCGAGGGGGATGATCGGCTGGCGCGCCCTCGACTCGTTGAACACGAACAGCGCCATGATCACGACCCCGAGCGCGAGCAACCCGCCGACCTGCCAGTCCGTCCACGCGTAGAGACCGCCGCTGGAGTTGGTCAGACCCTTGTAGGTGAGCCCGAGCAGGATCGGGACCACGCCGATGGTGAAGATCGCGATGCCGCTGTAGTCGAGGTCGCGCAGCCGGGCCGTGGTGCTCTTCACATTGGGCAGGCGGGTGAAGATCGCGAACAGGGCCAGGATCCCCACGGGGACGTTGACGTAGAAGATCCAGTGCCAGCTGATGTCATCGGTGATGATCCCGCCGAGGAAGGGCCCGATGATGAAGCTCACCCCGAAGACGGCACCGAACAGACCCTGGTAACGGCCCCGCTCCCGGGGGGTGAAGAGGTCACCGATCACCGCCAGGGAGATGGGGAACAGGCAGCCGGCCCCGCAGCCCTGGAGCGCCCGGAAGGTGATCAGCTCGCCCATGTTCTGGGACAGCCCGGAGAGCGCCGACCCGACCAGGAAGACGAGGATCCCGAAGATCAGGGTTCGCTGCCGGCCGAAGACGTCGCCCAGCTTGCCGTAGATCGGCACCGTGATGGTGCTGGTGAGCAGGTAGGCGGTGACCACCCAGGTGTAGAGGTCGCTGCCCTTGAGGTCGCTGACGATCCGGGGCAGGGCGACGCCGACGATGGTCTGGTCCAGGGCGCTCAGGAACAGCCCCAGCAGCACCGCCCCCATGACGATGAGCTTCCCGCGGGTGGGGAGGTCGATGGCGACGCGCTCGGTCCGGCCTGGAGGGTTGACGGAGGCCTGGATGGTTGCGGGCTCAGCCACGGGGCATCTCCTGTGAGAGAGCGATCTGCCTCACGACGCGGACATATCGCGATAGATCGCCGATGCAACGAGACCATCCCACGCGGCGGATGAGCCGGCGGGCACGCCTAGTCTGCACCGTCACGCCCCGGAGACGACGCCCCGGGGCCCGCGGCATGCGGGCACGCTCCGGTGCCGGCCGGCATCGGCAGCGCCGGCCTCAGGGGCGGGCCCGCTGGCGCGCCGCCTCCCAGCGCTGCTCGATGTGCCCGAACCGCCAGACCAAGAGCGCCACCGCCCAGGTGAGCGCAAACAGGGCGACGATGATGAAGCCCGCCTGGTTGATGTTGAAGTTGGCCACGTATCCCCAGAACGGACCGCCGAGGTTGAACTCGCTGGCGAGCAGCCCGGATAGCTCGATGGAGCCGATCAGCAGCGCCACCGCCACCGACAGCCCGGTGATGGTGATGTTGTAGTAGACCTTGCGCACCGGCTTGGAGAAGGCCCACCCGTAGGCGAAGTTCATGAACGAGCCGTCCAGGGTGTCGAAGAGCGTCATCCCGGCAGCGAAGAGGATCGGCAGGCACAGCGCCGCGTACCAGGGCAGTCCCACGGTGGCGGCGCCGGCGGTGGCGGCCAGCAGGGCCACCTCGGTGGCGGTGTCGAAGCCGAGCCCAAAGAGCAACCCCACCGGGTACATCTGCCAGGGACTGCGGATGCCCCGCATCAGCTTGCCGAAGAATCGGAACATCAGCCCCCTGGCGTCGAGCTGCTGCTCCAGCTCGCGGTCGTCATAGCGACCACGGCGCATCTCGATGAACACCTTGACGATGCCGACCAGGATCACCAGGTTGAGGATGGCAATCAGGTACAGGAAGAACCCCGAGACCAGGGTGCCGAAAAGGCCGCCGAAGCTCTGCATGATTCCGTGCGAGCTGCTGAGCTGTCCGATCACCGCTTTGGCGGCGATGGTCAGTCCGACACCGAGCCCGAAGACGACGCTCGAATGTCCGAGCGAGAAGAAGAAGCCCACTGAGAGGGGCCGCTTGCCCTCGGCCATCAGCTTGCGCGTGGTGTTGTCGATGGCGGCGATGTGATCCGCATCGAAGGCATGGCGCATGCCCAGGGTGTAGGCGGTGATGGCCACGCCGAGCCCCAGCAGCTTGTAATGCTGGGGAAGGACGGCCATGATGAAGATCCCCCAGCCGACCACGTTCAGTCCCAGGATGGTTGCCGTCATCCCCCCGACGTGGCGCCACTCCCGAGGGCTCAGCGCGCGCCACACTCTCGCCCACTTCGCAGCGATTCCCGCCATGGTTCGCTCACCCGCCTGTCCAGCCGCCAGGCTGCGAGCGTATCATAGTTGCGACTGAGTTGCAATCGCAGCAGCATCTCAGCTAGCTCTTGGCTATGAGGATCAAGATGGCACCAGATCCCGGGGCGCCGCCACCTCGGGGCACGCCGGCGGGGCGCGGGCGACCCAGTGGCGAGACGGCGGCTCGCCAGGCGGTCCGCGCGGCCGGGCTGAGGGCGACCCCGCAGCGCCTCACGGTGCTCGCCGTTCTGGAGCGCGCCGAGGGAGCCCATCTGAGCGCCGACGACGTCTGGCAGCGGCTCCGGGACAGAGGCGGGGAGATGGACCGATCCACCGTGTATCGGGTGCTCGCCGATCTCACCGATGCCGGGTTGCTGGAACAGGTGCGGCTGGGCGACGGCATCGCCCGCTTCGAGATCCAGGAGGTGGCCCACCATCACGCGGTCTGCACCCGCTGCGGCGGCACCGAGGACGTGAGCGAGGATGCGGTGCGGGCCCTGTCCACCCGAATGCGCCGGGAGAGCGGCTTTCTTCTCGGTCACCACCCGCTGCTCTTCCCCGGGCTCTGCGCGGCCTGCGCCGGCTCTCGCGTCTGAACCCTCTTCGCTTCCGCAGTTCAATCGAGCGGGCGCGGGTCGCGGCTGATCGCGCTGACGGTGCGACGGAGCCCGGGTCCGCGCGAACCAGCCTCGTCACCGGCTGGTGGCCGGCCTGGAACGAGCCGCAGCCTAAGGTCGTTGATGTGACCACGGGCCACCACCATCGGGCGCTCCACCCGATCATCGCCGGCTGACCAATGCAGCTGTCCTTTGATCGGGGCAGGAGATGGCGCCGTGATGCGGCCGCCGCGGGGCCGGGAACCCGGCCGGAGGCGCGCTTCACTGCGGAGGTGTCGGGCCCCGTCAACCTGACCGTGATGAGCGGTGAGGAGCTGGAGCGCCATCTCACCACCTTCTTTGGCCGCCGCGGCTACACGGTCTGGCCGACCTCCGCCCGCGGAGAGGTCAGCCCGGCCCTGCTGCTCTGCCGGGACGACCAGGGCGTCGTGGTTCAGGTCAAGCGGTGGAACACCGCTCTCGGTCCCGAGGTGGTCCGCGCCATCCTCGAGGGCATCCGCCATCACGCCGAGACCCTGCGCCGTCTGGGGTGTTCCCGGATCGGGGGCCTGGTGGTGAGCACCGCCCAGTTCAAGCCGGAGGCGCGCGAGCTGGCCGAGCGTTCGGGGGTGCTGCTCTGGGACCGCGAGGCCCTGGAGACCCAGCTGCGCGGCGAGGCGCCGGCCCAGACCCTGGCCTGAGCGCCCCTCGGAGCTCTGCTCAGCCGCCGGCGCCGACCCGGGTGAGCGACGGCTCGGTCATCGCTTCCGGGTCGAGCAGCTCGTCCAGCTCCGCCTCGCTGAGCTGGGTGCGCTCCCGGGCCACCTCGCGGACCGTGCGCCCCGCGGCGAACGCCTCCTTGGCGATCTGCGCGGCGGCGTCATAGCCGATTCGGGGCACCAGCCCGGTGCAGATCATCAGCCCCCGCTCGAGCAGAGCCGGGCCGTTGTCGGTGGCGGTGATCCCGTCGACCAGCTGTCGAGCGAAGTTGGTGGCCGCCGCTCCGAGGATG
>CAVQTJ010000016.1:0-457662 GCA_963716555.1 uncultured bacterium
CTTGAACCCCCACGAGCCGAAGCTCACTAGCCCCTCAAGCTAGCGCGTCTGCCTATTCCGCCACTCCGACGAAGCGGCGCCGATCGGAGATCGGGCGTCTGGCATGGTAGCGCGACACTCCTGTGGAGCCGGCTCGCTCGAGCTCTACCCGCCCGCCAGGCGACGTCGCACGACGCAACTCGCCACCGTCCCTCAGGTCTTCTGGTTGGCCGGTCCTGGCTTGAGCGTCGTCCACGCCGCCACGTTCCAGAGCAGCCCGTCCGTCGACGGGTTGAACTGGACGTTCGCGATCTGGACCCCGTTGGCTTGCAGCACCGGTTCTTCGAACAGGGGTAGCGCGACCATCTCGTCCCACAGCTGGTCGTCCACCTGTGCATAGAAGGTGCCGCCGGTCACCGGGTTGAGCGACTGGCTCGCCTCCAGAAAGAGCTGGTCGATCTGCGGGTCGACGAGCCGGCTCCATTCTCGGTCCGTCCGGCGCCGACGATGCCTCCCCGTGTCCGAGTACCAGGCCTCGGTCACGGTCTGGAACGGGCTCGACACTCGAGTGACCAGCGCCATGTCATAACTCCCGACCTCTGCGGCCTGGCTCATCCCCGCCGGCCCGTCGACTGAATCGAGTTGGACCTCGATGCCCACGGCATGGAGCTGGGCGACGAGTGCCGAGGCCACCCTCTCGATCCAGGGGTCCCCCGTCTCGACGGCCATGCGCAGGGTCAGCGGCCGACCGCTCGCGTCGACATACGGCCCGCTGGGTCGAGGTGGTACCCGAGGCTCCGCAGCATCGTGTCGGCGGACGCGGCATCCGGGGTCGTGTAGCCGCTCGACATCGGCGACGCGTGCGTACTGGGACTGCGAGGGCGTCGCCAGATGGTCGTCGCTCACCACCAGGTCCGGCGCGATCGCACCGAAGGCGCCCGTCAGCAGGGTGGTCCGGTCGATCAGGTGGGCGACCGCCTGTCGGAGCGGCACCCTGCTCATGAGCATCGAACGGAGGTTGAAGTCGAGCTCGAGGAAACTCAGCGAGGGCCGGACCGTGCTGTGCGTGTTCGGCAGTGCGGTGCGATACCCCGGGGTACGCCTGGACCAACCAGGCCAACGCCTACACCGCACTCTTCCCGGCGACGCTGAGCGCGGCGCCGGTGGTGCTGCAGAGCCCACAGGGGACCGTGGAACTGCAGCTGGCCGGAGCCGGCGGCGGCACCGCGACAGTCTCGGGCGCCTCGGTCACCTACGCCAACGCCCTCCCCGATGTCACGGTCACCCTCACCGCCGAGAACGACGCGGTCAAGGAGACCCTGACCCTGACCGGTCCCGGCGCGCCCACCTCGCTCAGCTATTCGCTGGAACTCAGCTCGGAGCTCACAGCGACCGCGCTGGGGGGTGGGGTGGAGATCACCGATCCGGGCGGGAAGGTGCAGTTCGCCCTCGCGGCTCCGACCATGTCCGACGCCACCGGCACCCCGGCTCCGGGCGACGCGGCGACCCTGGCGGTGGCCTCGACGGCGGCCGGGCAGACGGTCAGCCTGAACCTGGCCAGCAGCTGGCTGCATAGCTCGGCGCGCCAGTGGCCGGTGGTGATCGACCCGACGATCAACTACACCCCGGACCAGGACTGCTACATCGAGAACGGGTCGAGCGCCAACTCCAACTTCTGCGGCAACGGCTACCTGGCCGCCGGCTACGACGGCACCAGCGTGTACCGCTCCCCGCTCCTCTTCAACATCCAGGACGTGATCCCAGCCGGGGCTCAGGTGACCCATGCCGGGTTGGAGGCCTACGTCAGCGACCTGACCACCAGCAACTACGGGGCGGTCAACGCCTATCAGCTCACCCAGGGGTGGACCGAGGGGGTGACCTGGAACGACTACGACGGGACCCACGCCTGGACGACCGCGGGCGGCACCTATGCGTCGAACGTGCTGGTTTCCAAGACGCCCACCGGCGCCGGCTACTACTCCTGGAACGGGCCGACGATGAGCGCCCTGGCCCAGTCGTGGCTGAGCGGAACCCAGGCCAACGACGGCATCCTCCTCGCTGCCGCGAACGAGGCCAACGACGAGGTCGATGTCATCCAGTCCAGCAACAACTGGAGCGGCCCCTACTTCTACGTGTACTACGTCAACGCCCTGGGCGAGCTGCCCACCTATGGCACCGAGAGCCAGCAGCTCACCGACCGCTCCGGCCTGGAGGTCAACGTGGCCAACGGCAACCTGGTGGTGACCGGCAATGACCTGCAGATCCAGGGAACCGGGCTCAACCTCTCGGTGGAGCGGATCTTCAACAGCCTCAGTGAGGGGGACGCCTTCGGCACCTGGCTGATGGGCAGCGGGGTCGACGAGCTGCTCACCTTCGTGAGCGGCGACGTCTTCTACCAGGGGCCGGGCGGCTTTGACCTGAGCTTCTATCCCAACGGCAGCGGCGGTTACATCTCCCCGCCGGGACTGAACTCCACCCTGGTGGAGAACTCCAACGGCAGCTACACGCTGACCAACGACTCCTCACACGAGCAGCTCAACTTCTCGAGCTCCGGGGTGCTGACCTCGGACGTCGACCGCAACGGCGACACCATCACCTACACCATGTCGGGGAGCAACCTCAGCTCGATCACCGACACCCAGGGTCGCCAAGTGACCTTCAGCTACACGAGCTCGGTGGGATCCAACCTGATCAGCAAGATCACCGATTCCACGGGGCGGACCTGGCAGTACGGGTACACCAGCGCCAGCGGCTACGACGAGCTGACCAGCTACACCGATCCGAACGGCAAGCAGACCACCTATGATTACAACTCCTCGGGGCTGATCAGCGAGATCGTCGACCCGCTGGGCAACGAGACCCTCTTCGGCTACAACGCCGATGCCCAGGTGACCTCAATCACTCGCGTCATCAACACCTCCACCGGGGCGGGACCGAAAACCTCCTACAGCTATTACCCGGACCAGCAGGGGAGCTGCGCCACCCCGTCCGGCGACGTGCTCGGGGGGTACACGGTGTCGACCAACCCCGACGGCTTCTCCACCACCTACTGCTACGACCTCCAGGGGCTGGTGATCCAGACTATCGACCCCGACTCCTACTCGAGCTCGGCCAGCTACACCTCCGACCAGCAGGTGGCGGTGGCCACCGACCCGCTCTCCGAGTCGACGACCGCCAGCTACAACAGCAACAACGATCCCACCGAGGTGGTCGAGCCCGCGGATGGGACAGGGCAGACCGGGCCCACCGACAGCGCCACCTTCACCACCCCGTCGACGGTGGCCGGCTACCAGTACCTGCCCTCCTCGATGACCGACGCCGAGGGCAACTGCACCGCCTACGTCTACGACTCGGCGGGCAACCTGACCGACACATACGCCGGGCAGTCGTCGCCCTGTGCCGGGGACACCGGAGGGGTCCACACCGGCACCCGCTACCAGGGCGACTCGGAGGTCTCCTGCGGGGGCACCACCGGGGAGGTCTGCGAGACGATCGACGGCAACGGCAACGACACCACCTACGGCTACAACTCGGCGGGGGAGAACACCAGCATCACTCCGCCGAGCCCGCAGGGGGCGGAGGCGATCACCTACGACTCGCTGTCCCGGGTGGCCAGCGTCACCGACGGCAAGAGCCAGAAGACCACCTCCAGCTACGACGGCGACGACCGGGTGACCCAGATCCTCTACGGCGGGGCGACCACCTGCACGCCCAGCACCGGAGACTGCATCAGCTACACCTACGACGGCGACGGCAACGAGACCAGCATGACCGACCAGAGCGGGAGCACCGACTACTACTACGACGCCCTCAACCGGCTGACCACGGAATCGCTGCCGGACACCAGCTCGGACTGCTCCGGCTCCAGCCCGGCGGGGATCACCTACGGCTACGACCCGGCCGGCAACATGATCACCTACTGCGACAGCGGGGGAACCACCACCTACTCCTACGACCCCGACGGCCGGCTGATCGCCGAGGCCGAGCCGGGTGGGTACTGCCCGACGGCGTCGACGCCGACCTTTGTCCAGGGGGCGAAGACCACCTCGTCGACCTCGCTGGCCTTCCCCCAGGGGGTGAGGGCGGGTGACCTGCTGGTCCTGGCGCTGACCACCAACGACTCCGGCACCGACCCGATCACCGGGGTGTCCGACACCCTGAACGGGTCGTGGACCCGGGCCAAGTCGGAGGCGTACGGTAGCGGGCACGTGGACCTCTACTACTACCAGGGGTCGGCGGCCGGACCCGACACGGTCACCATCGCCGGCGGTTCGGCGGCCATCACCATCGCCGAGTACGCGGGCGTGGCGTCGACCTCGGCCCTGGACCAGGTGGCGGGCAATTCCGGCACCGGCACCACCCTGCAGGCGGGACCAACCTCCAGCATCGGCGGTGCCGGGGAGCTGGTCCTGGGCGTCGGCGGTGAGCCCTACGCCGGCTCGAGCTTCAGTGCGGGGTCCGGTTTCACCCTCGAGGAGCAGGCCCTCGACCCCTACCTCTACAGCGTGGGCCTGGAGGGCAAGCTCTCCTCGTCGAGCAGCGGCCAGTCCATGACCATGGGTGGCACCTCCGGTTACTGGGGTGCCATCGTGGCGGTCTTCAAGGCGGCGCCTGCAGCCTCGCTCTGCACCACCTTCGGCTACGACGCCAACGGCGACCGGACCCTGATCACCTTCCCCGGCGGGGCCACCCAGACCACCACCTTTGACAACGACGGCGACGTCACCTCGGTGGTGGGCAAGAGCTCGACTGGGACCACCCTGACCAGCTTCGCCTACACCTATGCCAACGGAGCCAACGACCTCCCGTTGGTCCAGACCCGGACCGAGAACGATGCGGTCGCCTCCAACACCTACACCTACTCGTACGGCTCGGTCAACGACCTGACTGCCGCCGCGGTGACCAGCGGCACCGGCAGCTCCTACGGCTACTCCTACGACGCCGACGGCAACATCCTGACCAAGACGGCCGGATCGACGACGACCTCCTATGCTTACAACTCCGGCGACGAGCTGTGCTGGGCCTACACCGGGACATCGTCCAACGGATGCTCCTCGGCGCCCAGCGGAGCCACCACCTACAGCTTTGACGCCGACGGCAACGAGACCGGGAGCTCGGCGGGAGCCTCCTTCAGCTACAACAGCAAGAACCAGACGACCTCTATCACGTACGGCGGGACCACGCTCTCCGGGCTGGCCTACACCGACCATGGTCAGGATACCCGGATCTCGGCGGGTTCCACCACCTTCGACAACAGTGCAGTCGGGACGACTATCTCAACAACTTCGGGCGCCAAAACCTACTATCTCTACGATGACCAGGGCGACGTCCTTGGTGAGCGTATCGGTGCCAGCCACTACTACTTTCTGGCTGACGCTCAGGGCTCGGTCGTGGCCGTAATCAGCGGTAGCGGTCAGACCGTGTCCAACCGGTACGGGTACGACCCCTATGGCAAGACCACGTACCAGAGCGGCACGGTGGCCGACCCGTTCGGCTACGCGGGCGGCTACACTGATGGCACAGGGCTCATACTCTTCGGCGCTCGTTACTATGATCCGACTACGGCCCGCTGGACCGAGACGGATCCGGACGCTACGGGTCAGTCATCCGCATACGCTTATAGCAGCGATGATCCAACGAACAACAATGACGTGACCGGCCTCGTGCCGCTTGGATGGAACGGGGTTCTTCATTTCTGGTGGGGCTTCCAAATTTTCCTGAATCACAACAATGCCCACACGGTATCAGACCTACTACAAATTGGCGCCGGCGCTGCCACGGTGTGTGCAGGGATAGCCGCGCGGACGGGCAACCGCAATTTGGCTGGAGTTTGTGCCGTTCTGGCCGGTGCGCTCTGGATTCTCGGCGAATGGATCGATATTTTTAACGGCAAGTATGGGGTGATAATTTGGGTAGAAGACGTCTTCTGGACGGAGGCGGTCTGGGTGAGCTCTCAATGAGCGAAGGTGGTGGTAATGCTACGAGGATGACCGCGCTCTCGCATGGGAGGCCAGCTCGTGGCTAATATCAGTCAGGAGAAACCACGGCGATGGCAAGCAGAGCTGAATCTGGCCATCATTATTGTGATGGTACTTGCCGCTTTTACCACTTTGCTTTTCCATTTATCGGAGCTAGTCTTCCAAGGCTGCACGGGATTCGCTGTGGGCTACGCGATTTCCATGTTCATCAATGGCGCTCCGAGCCGGCGGCGCAGAGCAGGGCCACGGTGATTTTGAGAACGTGGGCTGCCATGGGCAGACCACCGGTCCGTCGATGGCCGCAAAGGTCCGGTACAGCAATCACCACGCGTCCTTATTTCGCGCTTATCGCCGAGAGACCGACGCCTACGTTTGCCACTTCTTCGAGGTTTCACCTGACTGGGTGTCGCTGCGCGTGCCGTCCTCATTCCCCGGGCACCCCAGGGTGACCCCGCTCTCCTACCAGGTGCCACCGCTCGGTGGACCTGGGACGACAGGAGCAGGCGTCCGTTCTCCCTTGCCCCGCCCGCCCGGCGGGCTGCTCGGTGGCGCTGAAGCAATCGACAGGTGAGAAAGACCGTCATCTCCGGTCCGGCTCAGTTCTATCCACTCTCCTCCGACCCAGCGGTTTGGTGGAACGGCCGGCGCTGGATCAGCTTTCACCACCGCCGCGCCAGGAGATTCCGTCCGATCCGCGGATCGGAACTATTGGCGGACGGGGTGCTCGTGGATGACGATGCCGCCATTCCCCGATGGCAGCCCCCCACGCGAACCATGATCGCGGAGGTTTGTACGGTCGAAGGCAACCGGCCTGCGCATTCAGCGCCGCGCTACCGCAGGTCACAGCTGGAGCGCCACGCATGCTGCAGCAAACCGCCACGCCAGCCAGGCACGGGCTACGCCGCCGGAGAGTTCTTGTCAGCCGACGTTAGGAAGGCCAAACCCGTGCGCCGGTCCCGGGATCAGAAGCTCCCCAAAAGGGCCAATGACGCCCTAGCGTGCCCCAAAAAGTACCCCTAATCGCGCGTCACGGAGTGGCAGGTGACTGCAGAGAAGCGGGCGAAAGAGAGGCGCGCTGAATACGCACTGGCACTGCGCGGCACGAGACGATAGCGGCGCTTGGGACTTAAAAACCTCGGGCTCGGGCAGCCTCCCGCTCCGGGTCCCGCCTCGATCATCAGCAGTGTCGCATAGCCGGTCGGCGAGCTCTGCGGCGACCGCGGCCAAGAGCTCCGGGAGGGTCAGCGGGCTCAGCCCGTCTGCCGACATTTTGCCGACGTACTTGTCGGCACACATGGGTACGCGCCGACACTGGCCGTCACCGAAAGTCCTTGCACAGCAACATATATCAACACTAGGCGATACGAGCAGACACTCCAAACTACACGAGGTGCCGCTCTCGAAAAGCGGTGTGGTATGAGCCACCGGGGGTTCGAATCCCCCCCTCTCCGCGCACCCCCTCTCCGCCAGCGGCCTCTCCCCCGAGCCGGGTGCGCCTGAGCAGAGCCTCCGGCCGGCGGCGCAGCGGCATTCCCGTCATCCCGCCGCAAGGTGGACCCGCCCATCCTCTGCGCAGCGACAACCTCGGGAGGTGAGCCGATGAGCGCAGAGAACCCCCGGGACGCGAATGTCCCGCCGTCCTGGGCGTCACCTGCGCCCCCACCTCCACTCTGGCCTCCTCCCCCTCCCCCGCCCCCGCCGTCAGCGGCGGGGAGCGGGTGGCGGCGACGCTGGGCGATCCTCGCCGTCACGGTCGGCCTCATGGGCGGTGGGCTGGTGGGTGGTCTGGTGATCGCCAACGCCGCCTCTACCACCCCCTCCCAGGCGGCATCGCCGGCCTCGAGCGGCAGCGGGAGCAGCCCAGCCTCGTCGCCCTGCCCCGGCATGTGACCAGCCCGAGGCGCCGCCATCGGCGCGGCACCCCCAGCCTTGGTCGCGGCCCGTAGAGTCGACCCACAGTGGCCGGGCTCATCGCCGTCGTGGTCGTGGCTCTCGGCATCGGCGTGCTGATCTGGTGGGGATCGGGGTTTCCGCCCACCCGGCCGCGGCCGGGCAGCCGCCACCGCGGGACCCGCTTCCTCGACGTCGATAAGCGGCTCGAGGAGGAGGAGCGCCACCACCGCTGACCCCTCGCGGTCCCGGCGGCAAGGCGTCCCACCCGCCCCTGTACCGCTCCGTCAGACTGGCGGGATGCGCCCAGTATCCCCCGCCCGGGTCGCCGAGCTGTATCGGCAGCACATCGCTTCGTCGACCAGGCGGGAGCGGCTCTTCGTCTCCTCGATCGCATTCTTCGCCGCCTTCGCTACCACGAGGGGCATCACCCACGCCATCCGCCGGGGGGTGGGGCCCTTCCACAACCTCTCGGTGGGAGGGCGCCACATGCACCACCTGGTGATCGGCATCGCCGGTCTGCTGGGCACCGGCTACCTCTGGCTCGTCCAGATTGGGACCGGGGACAAGCCCGGCGACGCCGGTGCCATGTCCACCGTCACCTCGGTCATGTACGGGGCGGCCTCGGCGGTCACCCTTGACGAGTTCGCCCTGTGGCTCAACCTCGAGGACGTCTACTGGGCCCGCCAGGGGCGGGAGAGTGTCGACGCCGTCATCCTGTTCGGCGCCGCCCTCTCCATCGGGCTCTGGGGGCGGCCCTTCTTCCGGGACCTGTACAGGGAGGCCCGGCGTCTCTGACCCGGCGGCTGGGCCCGGCCATCCGCCCCACCCCGGGGGCAGAGGTCCCGGTTCGCGAGTGGCGGGATAAAGTGGCCGGGTGGAGCATGATCGAGTGAATCCTCCCCGATGATCCGCGGTGCCGGCCTGGGCCGGGGATCGGGAATGGGTCGCGGCTCCGGCATGGGACATGCCTGGGGCCACGGTGGCCCCTCCGAGAAGCCGAGCGGCAAGGTCACCAACCGCCACCTGGTGCGGCGCGTGCTCGGCCTGTTCCGCGCCCACAAGCTCCAGGTCGGGGTGGCCATCGGACTGCTCTGCTTCACCTCGGCCGTGGGCGTGGTCAACCCGATCCTCATCAAGTACATCTTCGACGCCATCTTCACCCCGAGCGGCCGACCCGACATGCCCGTGGTGGGTCTGCTCTGCGGGCTGATGATCGCCATCCCGATGATCAACGGGCTGATCGGGATCGCCCAGACCTATTTCATCAACAACATCGGGCAGCGGGTCATGGAGGATCTCCGCAACCTCCTCTACGAGCACCTCCAGGGCCTGTCGCTCCGCTTCTTCACCTCCACCCGGACCGGGGACATCCAGTCCCGTTTCACCAACGATGTCGGGGGCATCCAGTCGGTGGTCACCGACACCGCCTCGTCGGTGATCTCCAACAGCGTCATCCTGCTCAGCACCCTGGTGGCGATGGTCATCCTGAGCTGGCAGCTGACCGTGCTCTCGCTGTTCATGATGCCGCTCTTCCTCTACCTCACCTATCGGGCGGGCAACGCCCGCCGCAGGGTGACGCTGCTGGCCCAGGAATCGAAGTCCGAGATGAGCGCCATGACACAGGAGACACTCTCCATTTCCGGGATCCTGCTGGCCAAGACCTTTGGGCGCCAGCAGGAGGAGCTGGCTCGCTTCCGGGCCGAGAACCGGCGCCTCGCCGACCTCTCGGTGCGCAGCTCGATGGTGGGCCGCAACCTCTTCGCGATGATCCAGATCTTCTTCTCGAGCGCGCCGGCCCTCCTCTACCTGGTCGCGGGCCTCATCATCGTGAACAGCCACACCCTGGTCGGATCTGGCCTCACCGCCGGGACCATCGTGGCCATGACCACGCTGCAGAGCCGGCTCTTCTTCCCGCTTGGGTCGATGCTCCAGATCTCGGTGGAGGTGCAGTCGTCACTCGCCCTGTTTGAGCGCGTGTTCGACTACCTGGAGATCCCCCACGACATCGTCGACGCCCCGGACGCCGTGCCCCTTCCCGCCACTGGGGTCGGGGCCGAGATCGAGCTCGACCACGTCTGGTTCCGCTACAACTCGACCGAGCTCGCGACTCAGCGCGGCACCGAGCACGCGGACCAGGAGGCGCCCCGGCCGTGGGCTCTCGAAGACCTCGATCTCACCGTGAGACCCGGTCAGCTGGCAGCCATCGTCGGACCCACCGGCGCCGGCAAGACCACCATCTCCTATCTGATCCCGCGGCTCTACGACGTCACCCTGGGAGCGGTGCGCCTGGACGGTCACGATGTCCGCCAGCTGACCCTCGCATCCATCGCCGAGCAGCTGGGGATGGTGACCCAGGAGACTTACCTCTTTCACGACACGGTGCGGCGCAACCTGCTCTACGCCAAGCCGGGTGCCACCCAGGAGGAGCTCGAGGAGGCGTCCCGTGCCGCCTTCATCCATGATCGGATCACCGAGCTGTCGGAGGGGTACGACACCGTGGTCGGCGAGCGCGGTTACCGCTTCTCGGGAGGAGAGAAGCAACGCCTGGCGATCGCTCGGGTGGTGCTGAAAGCGCCGCGCATTCTGATTCTCGACGAGGCCACCTCGGCGCTCGACACCACCAGCGAGCGCCTGGTTCAGGCGGCTCTGACCCCACTGATGCGGGGGCGGACGACCATCGCCATCGCCCACCGGCTCTCCACGATCCTGGCGGCCGACGTCATCTTCGTCATCGACCACGGCCGGCTGGTGGAACGGGGCACCCACGACGAGCTGATCCGAATCGGCGGCATCTACGCTCGGCTCTACGACCAGCAGTTCGCGCCCCAGCTCCTGGAGACCCTCGACGCAGGAGCCGCAGCCCCGACCGTCAGTCTGTTGGCGGACGAAGCGGCAGGCCACCTCGCGGCCGAGGCCTGAGCCGGGTCGGCCAGGAACCTCGACCCGCTCTGGCCCGAGCTCTCACTTCGCGGTCTGAGCCTCGAGAACCGTGACACAGGGCAATCGACGCGTGGGCTCCTCGCGGTCGAACTACCACAAATTGAAGCGGGGCCTACAATCGTTCAGTGGTGAACCGTTTCGCCACCGGCCGGGGAGTGGTGCAGCGGCGCTGGAGCCGCGAGCAGACGTTTGGCCGGTGGCTCCTGGGGGCACTGGCCGTGCTCGTGGTGGCCGGTGGTGGGATCGGCGCGGTCGTGGCCGCCTCCACAACAACGGGGACCTCGGTGGCGCAGCAGAGCGATGCCCAGAATGCAGCGCTCAGTGCGGCCAGCCGGCTCGAGGCCTGGACCGGCGCGGTGGGCAACGAGCTCAACGACTATGCGGCCGCCATCGTCCTGGACACCAGCGTGGCACCCTCGCAGCTCGCCGCCAATTTGCAGACAATGCTCACCGGCACCAACGACTTCTGGCTGCTCGAGTTCACCAGCCGCTCTGGCCAGGTGATCGCGGCGAGCAACGGTGCCGGCGTCGGCGTGGGCGGCGCCAGCTGGCTCGGCGAGCTGAGCGCGACCCCGCTGGTGACACGGGTGACCATGACCGGTGGCGTCCTGGAATGGTTCGTGGCCAGGCTGGCCACCACCGACGGCTATCAGGGCGTCCTGGTGGCTGCCCTGCAGGCCAGCCAGGTGGGCAACCTGCTGAGCCCTGCGGACCCCTCGGGCAGCGCTGAGATCCAGGCCGTGCTGCCTGGGGGGGTCCTCCTCTACAGCACGGCCATGACCACGACCCTCCACGCCGGCCTCTCCGATGCCTCGATGGTCGCTGACGGGTCGCTCAGCAAGCGCGTCAACTCTCCCGGGGTCGCCGCTGCTCTCGCGCACACGGCAGGGGTGACCAGCTACAGGGCGAATGGGGTGGACACGATTGCCGGCTACGACGGGGTGGCACTGCCCGGCTGGGTGCTCGGGGTCGTGGTCACCGAGAGGGCAACCTCCGCGGCGGCCCCGGGCCTGCTGAACCCGGCCTGGCTCCTGCCCGGACTGGCCGCGGTGATCGGCCTGGGGCTGATCGGGATGCTGATCGTGACCCGCGGGGGCGGGGCCCTCGGCGGGGTCACCAGCGGGCTCGGGGCCGCCGGCCCCGGAGCAGCCCTCCCCGCCCTGCGACGCCGGCTGCGCCCCCCCACCGGGCCCGCCAGGGCGACGGGAGGGCGTGATCCCCAGCCCGCTGCCGATGGCCCGGGCGGCGAGGCCACCGTGGTCGGGGCCAGGTCGGTGACCGGGGTCGGCCGTCCGGGCGGCCGTCGCCGGCTGCGCGGACGCTACGAGATCCTGGAGGTCACCGGCAGTGGTGGGGAGGGGCAGGTGCTTCGCGCCCTCGACCACCTTCACGCTCGCCAGGTGGCAATCAAGGTCCGCGCCCTCGATCCCGGGGACCGGGCGAAGCGGCAGGAGATTCTCAACGAAGCCAGCGTCCTCCTGCGGATGACGCCCCATCCCCATGCCAGCGTGGTGCGGGAGGACTTCATCATCGGCGACCGCTACTACCTGGTCATGGACTGGATCGAGGGCACCCCGCTCAATCGGGTGCTGGCCGAGCAGGGCTGCCCCGGGCTACCACTCGCCAGGGTGCTGGAGTGGATGGGTCAGGTCGCCGACGTGCTCGACCACCTGCACACCCAATCCCCGGTCATCGTTCACGGAGACGTGAAGCCGAGCAATGTCATCGTCACCTCCGGGCCCGACCCACGGGCGATCCTCGTCGACTTCGGGATCTCCCAGCAGCGCGACAGCCCCAACGAACTCGGCAATGAGCCCGCCCCGCGAGGCGTCATGGGCAGCCCGGGATTCACCGCCCCGGAGATGGTGCTCGGGGGTCAACCCACCCCGATGGCCGACATCTTCGCCCTCGCCGCGACCACCTATGCACTGCTGCTCGGAGAGCCTCCGCGGTTGAGCCGGCCTCCCAACTGGGGGGTCGTCGCGCCCGGCGCTTCCCAGGTGGTGGAGGCCGCGTTCAAGGCGGGGCTGGCGGTGGATCCCAGCCGCCGTCCTCGGTCGGCAGGTGCCTTCGTCGCCGCGCTGCGCTCGACGAGCGCGCCCATCGGTGCATTGGATCGCTCCGTAACCACCGCAGGCTAGCCACCCGACCGGCGGGTCAGCCTGAGGGCACCCGCTCGGTGCGGAGCTCGTGGGCGCCGTCCTCGCGGGCCGCCTCGTAGTAGAGGCGACGGTCGCCGCCGCCCAGCTCGACCAGGCTCACATAGCGCAGACCGCCGCCGCCGTAAGGAGACACCGCCACCGGCCGGTCCCCCACCTGGAATAAGCCGCTCGGTGACCACCCCCTGGCCAGGCCGGTGCGCTCCTCGAAGTTCTCCTCGGCAGTGGCTCGTCCGTCGTAGAGGGCAAACCATTCCCCGTTCTGTTGCCAGACTGCGGTGATCCGTGTGCCTCGCCGATCCCAGCCGCCTCGACGGGGCGTCAACGCGTCCCCCACCCAGCGCCAATCCAATCCGTCGTCGCTGACCGCATGTGCGCTCCACATCCGGTCGGTCGCCTCGGGATCGTCGAGAGGATGGGTGCACACCCACATGCGCCACAGCTCCCCTTCGCGCCAGATGACCGGATCCTTGACCGCCATCCGCGAATCGCCGGGCAGCACGACGCGGGGCACGGCGCTCGCCAGCCGCTCGGGGCTGCCGGCCTCGAGCAGCTCGACGCGCCAGTGCTTGGTGCCGGGGGTGGCACAACTCACGTAGAGGCGCCACCGCCCGCCCGCAGCATGGACCAGGGCCGGACGCTCGAGGGACTCCGCCCCGAAGAGCTCCTTCGACACCGCGGCGAGGGGCTCGAAGTGGACCTGGTCGTGGGAGCGGGAGAGCACAACCTCGACGCCCCTCCCCGCCCCCTCCGGGCGGCGCACCCGATGAGCGAGCCACATCGTCGAATCGACCCATATGGCGCTGGGGGCCCCGGCCCAGCTGCCCGGTCCCGTGCCGGGAGCGGCCACGGCGACCTGGGAGTCCTGGTACCGCGGGATCGGTGGTTGCGAAGCGCCGGCGCTCAGTGTGCGGAGGCCTCCGACGAGCGACCCGGAGCGGGGGACATCATGTCGGAGAGGACCACCGCGCCGCGGCGGAGCGCCTCGTTGGCGAGGCGGACCCGCCGCCGGTCTCCCTCGTCCGGTATCCCGAACTTCAGGTACAGATTGCTCAGGTGGTACTTGACCGCCGTCTCGGTGACCCTCAGGCCCGCCGCCATCTGACGCACCGAAGCCGGCTCGGTGAACATGTCGCCCAGGGCGATGGGCCGGCAGAGCGCCTGGAGCACGGCCTGCTCCCGCCGGGTCAGGACCGGAGCGCGGCTCAGGGAGCGGGTCAGCGTGAGGCTTCCGGCCACGTCCTCGGCCCGAAAGAACACCCGCACGCCGCCCACCCGGATCTCGTCGTCCGGCCGTAGGGCCCGCTCCCCCAGGATGCGCTCGCCGTTCACGTAGGTCCCGTTGCGACTCCCGAGGTCGCGAATGCTCCATCCCGACGACACCTTCTCGATCACCGCATGGAGCCGCGACACCTCGGGGTCGTCGGGCAGCCGGATCACCGTGTCGTGCCCGCGCCCGATGGTCAGCGGCGATTCGTCGAGGACCGCGACCTCCCGTCCAGACCGTCTCCAGATCTCCAGGAACGGCTCCATCGAATCACCCCGTCCCAACCCGCCCGGACCCACGGGCGCGGCTGGCCGAGGACCATGATGCCTGAGCCGTCTCCTGCTTGCAGCCGCGGGCCGGCAGCGGCATCTGGGTCAGAGCCCCCCACTCCCCCGAACCGGCGGGAGCCGGTCCGGGAGGCTCACCGAGTTGCCAATGTCTCCTGGTTCTCTGGATCGAACAGGTAGACGTAGCGTGGCCCAGCGGACAGGGTCGCGGTGTCTCCCACCCGCAGCCGGGCGTCGGCCTCGACGATCGCGACCACGTCCCGGCCCTCGGAGACAGCGTGAATCAGCTCGTCGTTGCCGAGGAACTCGACCACGTCGATATTCGCGGAAAGCCTCAGTCCCGGACCCTCGGGTGCGCCCACGCTCAGATGCTCCGGGCGGACCCCAACGGTGATGGCATCCAGACCACGATCTCGCACTCGCGCGGCTTGGTTGTCGTCCAGCACCACGGTGACGCCCTCGCCCACCAGCCGGATCCCCCCGTTATGCTCCACCTTGAGCTCCACGAAATTCATCGACGGGGAGCCGATGAACCCGGCCACGAAGCGGTTGCTGGGGGTCTCGTACAGGTCCTTCGGAGTTCCCACCTGCTGCAGGACGCCCTCGCTCATGACCGCGATCCGGTCGGCCATCGTCATCGCCTCCACCTGGTCGTGGGTGACGTAGATCATGGTGGCTTCCAGCCGTTGATGGAGCCGGGCGATCTCCGCGCGCGTCTGCACCCGCAGCTTGGCGTCCAGGTTGGAGAGCGGCTCGTCCATGAGGAACGCGGCCGGCTCCCGGACAATGGCCCGGCCGAGCGCGACCCGCTGCCGCTGGCCACCCGATAGCTGTCCCGGCTTGCGATCCAGGAAGCGCTCGAGGTCGAGGATCCGGGCCGCTTCCCTCACCGCCTTGTCGATCTGCGCCTTGGGCGTCTTGCGCAGCTGAAGGCCGAAGCCCATGTTGTCGTACACCGTCATGTGCGGGTACAGCGCATAGCTCTGGAAGACCAGGGCGATGTCTCGGTCGCGCGGCGCCAGCAGGTTGACGACCTTGTCGCCGATGCGGATCCGGCCGCTCGAGATGTCCTCGAGCCCGGCGATCATCCGCAGCGCGGTGGTCTTGCCGCAGCCGGACGGGCCGACCAGGCAGACGAACTCGCCGTCGGCGATGTCCAGGTTGAGCCGGTCGACGGCCAGGTTGCCACCGGCGTAGCGCTTGGTCAGGTCTTCGAGGGCGACACGAGCCATTGCATTTGCCTCACTTGACCGCCCCGGCGAGCACGCCGCGGACGAAATAGCGTTGGAAAGCGAAGAAGACCGCGAGAGGGACGAGGACCGATATCATCGCCCCGGTGGCGATTACCCAGTAGTCGGCAGCCAGGGTCCTGGTCTGACTGAAGAGGAAGATCGTCAGGGTGTGGTGGGCGTTTCCGCCCAGGAAGACCAGGCCGACCAGAAGGTCGTTCCACACCCAGATGAACTGGAAGATCGCCAGCGATGCAGCCGCCGGCAGGCCCAGGGGCAGGACGACCCGCCGGAAGAGGGTCCACTCGCCCGCCCCGTCGATCCGACCCGCCTCCAACAGGTCCTTCGGGATCCCGGTGTAGAAGTTGCGCATCAGGAAGATGCCGAAGGGAAGGCCGAAGGCCACGTGGAAGATGACCACCCCGGGTAGGCTGCCGAAGAGCTTGATGCCGGTGGCATTGCCGAATGCATCGTAGAGCTGGGCAACGGGAATCAGCGCCACCTGCACCGGGACCACCAGCAGGGCGACGATGACCAGGAGGACCACGGTGCGACCTCGCCAACGGCCAAATACCAGGGAGTAGGCCGACAGGCTGGAGATGACGGTCACCAGGATGGTGGCCGGGATGGTGATGGCCGCCGTGGTGACCAGCGAGTCCAGGATCCCCCCGGTGGCCAGTCCCGTCGAGAGCAGGGTCTGATAGTTCGACAGGGTGAGCTGCGAGGGCGCGGTCAGCGCCGTCCACCAGCCCGAGACACCGAACAGCCCCTCGGGCCGGAACGAGATGACCAGAAGGCTGATGCTCGGCACCAGCCAGAACAGCGCGATGATGATCAGCACCACGTTGAGCACCAGCCGCGAGGGTCGAAAACGCAGTGCGAGGCGGCGACCCCTCACCGCGACCGGTTGGGCGACGGCCTGGGCGACGCTCATCTACTTGATCCTCTTGAGATTGATGAAGATCACCGGGACGACCAGGAGGAACAGGATCACGACCAGCGCACTGGCCAGCCCGAGCGCCGGCGGTGACGAGGCAAACCCCAGCTGGTATATCGAAACCGCCAGGGTGTTCGCCTGGGAGACCGAAGGCGCCATGTTGATGATGATGTCGAAAATCTTGAGGACGTTGATGATCATGGTCACGAAGACCACCACCAGGACCGGAGCCAGCATCGGAATGGTCACCCGCCGGAAGGTCTGCCACTCGGTGGCGCCGTCGATGCGGGCCGCCTCCAGCACCTCGCGGTTGATGGCCGCCAACCCGGCGCCGATGATGACCATCGCGAATCCTGCCCATATCCACAGGTAGGCAATGATCATCGAGAGGTCGACCAGGGGAATGCTGAGCAGTGCCTGGGCGGTCTGGCTGAGCCCGCTGGTCGGGTCGATGTTCTGAGTGCCGCTCAGCCAGTAGATGCCGGTGAAGCCGGACGAGAAGTTGCTCGAGTTCGAGCTGCACGTGGTACGAACCCGAGCTCACGCCGGTGAAGCTGAAGTCACCGTGGGCGTCGGTTGTCGCTGAGCCGGCGCTGCTCCCGTCGCTGCCCAGCAGGGTGAGGTGGAGCCCGGCGATCCCATCCTCGTCGGGGAACACCTGATCCCTCACCGTCGGATGGGTGGGCGAGAAGTCGCGCCACACCACTCCGTTCAGGGCTCCTGAGGCCGGCGATGGCACCACCGCAGCCTTGGCGCCGACGAGCTGCAACTGCGCTGTGCTGATGCCGATCATGCCGAGCTGAGCCGTCTGCCCCGGTGACAGCGCCGCGGTGCTCTCCAGGGTCCCCCCCGTACCGGCCCGGAGCCCGGACGCGGCCAGACTGGCGACGGTCTGTCCGGCGCCGGTGTTGACCGGGTACAGCCCGGGGGGACTGAACCAGTCGTTGACCGTTTGCAGCGCCGCGTTGACCATCCCGACGTGAGGGTCGATGTCCATGATGCTGTTCCAGACCAGCGCCGAAGCGGTGGCACTGAAGGCGATCGGCATGAAGATGATGGTCTTGAAGGCTGTGGCCCAGCGGATCCGCTCGGTCAACACTGCGAAGATCAGCCCCAGGAATGTGACCAGGAAGGGGAAGACCACGACCCAGATGACGTTGTTGCGGAAGCTGACCAGGATGTCGTCAGTGGAGAAGATCGTCTTGTAGTTGCCGAGACCGACGAAGGTCGTCGAGGAGTTGTTGAAGAAGCTGTCGCGGATGGTCCCGACCAGCGGATACCCCACGATCAGGATCATCCAGATCGCGGCAGGGGCCAGGAACGCCAGCGAGCCCAGGTGGCTCCGCCAGCCACCACCCGGGGGTCTGCCCACCTCGGCCAGCTCGGTTGCCCCGGCGCCGGGCACTCCCAGCTCGGGCGCGGGCGTCGCCACCGCTCGATGGATTCCCAGGCCGCGTAGCCAGACTGCCATGGGTCAGGCCCTCGTCCGTCTCATCGCCGCGAAGCGCGACGGCCACCGTGCACGCGCAGTGGCCGTCGTCTTACCCGCCATGGTGGCTGATCCTAATCCCGGAGGACGGGGTTGGCAAATCACCCCAGTGGAGGATAGGACTCACTGTCCATTCGGCTCATGGTGGTGACGGAGTACGAACGATACGGTGCGAGCCGGGCTGCCGGCCGCGCGCCGGTTGGTTCGCATGGGCTGGGAACTAGGAGAATACGGATGACCCAGATTCGACATCTGAGCCGCCTGTCCGCGGCGGCGGCGCTGTTGACCCTTGGGGTGGCCGCCTGCGGCTCCTCATCGACGACGTCGTCGTCAACCAGCTCGGCGACGTCATCAACCGCCAAGATCGGCGGCTCGATCACGGTCTGGGCGGAGTGGACCAGCACCGAGCAGCAGGACTTCCTGGCCGCGCTGACGCCTTTCGAGACCGACACCGGGATCACCGTCAACTACACCGGCAAGGGCAGCAACATGGACCAGGCGCTCAACTCCGCCATCGCCGGCGGCGCGCCTCCCGACGTGGCCCTGGTCCCCGACCCGGGCGAGTTGAACACGCTGGCGGGTGAGGGCAAGCTGCAGCCGCTGTCCAGCGTTCTGGGCAGCCTCACCTCCAACTACAGCAGCGCCTGGAACACCCTGGCCAGCCACAACGGCACCCTCTACGGGGTGTGGTTCAAGGGGGCGAACAAGAACACCATCTGGTACAACCCGGCGGAGTTTGCGGCGGCGGGGCTGACCTCGACGCCCACCACCTGGGAGCAGCTGCTGGCTGACGCCAGCCAGCTGCAGGCCGCCGGGGTCACCCCCTTCTCGCTCTGCTCCGACATCGGCTGGCCGATCGCCGACTTCTGGCAGAACGTGTACCTCAAGACGGCGGGCGCGACCAAGTACGACAGCCTCGCCGCTCACAACATCCCCTGGACCGACCCGACCGTGACCACCGCCTTCAACACCATGGCGGACGTCGTGGGCAAGCCGTCCTTCCTCCTCGGGGGCACCTCGGGCGCCCTCAGCGAGAAGTACCCCGACTGCGTCGATAAGGTCTTCCCCAAGCTCGGGACGGCGCCCCAGGCGGCGATGGTGGTCGAGGCCGACTTCGTGGTCTCGGAGATCACCGGCAACTCCAGCACCTACATGCCGGTGTCGAGCCCGACGGCGAGCGGATGCACTGCCTCGGCGACAGCCGCGGGCTGCTACGGCTTCTTCCCCTTCCCCGCGCCGGCGGCCGACAGCGCCAACCAGTCCGCCATCCAGGGTTCGGGTGACGTGGCCATGATGCTCAACAACACCGCGCAGGCGAAGGCGCTCATCAAGTACCTGGCCGGACCCGAGGGTGCCTCGATCTGGGCCCACGCCGGTGGTTTCGCCTCTCCGAACAACCAGGTGCCGCTCAGCTCCTACCCCGACCCGGTCTCCCAGGCCGACGCCAAGGGCCTGGTCGACGCCACCGCCTTCGTCTTCAGCCTTGACGACCTCCAGGGCAGCTGGGAGAGCGACCTCTGGAGCGACATGAAGAACTTCGTGGGCAACCCCAGCGCTGCGAACATCTCCTCGATCGAGGTCGACCATGCAGTCGCAGGCGACAGCCGCACTGGGTCACTGATAGCCCTGACGCGATGGCCCGGGGCCGAACGGCCCCGGGCCATCATCTCCCGCCCAGCGCAGGCTCGGATATGGTTATCGGCAGCCGGCCGGGGTAGGATGAGGATGTCGGGTGGCGTGGGCCACCCCCGAAGGACGTGGGGCCATGGCAACGGACTGGCTGAGCCGGCTGGAGCAGAGCCGGCGCTTTGCCCCGCTGAGTCACGACGAGGAGCAGCCCCGTCCCCTGCCCATGCAGGGCGGCCTCTCCGGCGTGGTCCTCCCGGAGACGATCCGCAGGAATCGTGGCTGGACGCCGCTCATCCCCAGCGACAGTCCCGCTCCGCTGCGTGCACCGCGCCGGGGCGACTTCTTCCGCAACGAGTAGCCGCCTGTACCCTCGAGGATGAGGGATGACCGGGCCACCGGCAACCGGCTTCCAGATGGTGCGCCGGGTCGGCCATCCCGATTTCCTCGACCTCCCCTGGGACCTGGCGCTCCAGGACTGGAAGAGCGACCGGCTGGTCGAGATGCCACAAGGGATATCGCGCCACGTGGTGCGCTTTGTCCGCTACGGCGACGTCAGGTACGCGCTCAAGGAGCTGCCGCGTCGGCTGGCGGAGCGAGAGTACCGGCTGCTCGCCGAGCTCGACCGCCTCTTCATCCCGGTGGTCGAGGTCGCGGCTCTGGTGGTCGAGCGCGGACTGCCGCCATCGAAGCAAGGACGGCTGCAGACCCGGGGCGAGCTCGAGGCGGTGCTGATCACCCGGCACCTGGACTTCTCCCTCCCCTACCGTCGGGTCCTCGCCGCCGGTGCCAGGGAATGGGGACTGAGCGACCGGCTGCTCGATGCTCTGGTCAACCTGCTGGTTCGGCTTCACGTGGCCGGCTTCTTCTGGGGCGATTGCTCGCTCTCCAACACCCTGTTCCGGCGCGATGCCGGCGACCTGGCCGCCTACGTGGTCGACACCGAGACCGGCGAGCTGCACCCGCAGCTGAGCGATGGCCAGAGGGATCACGACCTCATGGTGGCCGGGGAGAACATCGCCGGCGAGCTCTTCGACCTCGCCGCGGAAGGAGTCGACCACGGCCTCGATCCGGTCGCCACCGCGGAGGAGATGGTGCAGCGCTACCAGAGGCTGTGGTCCGAGCTGACCCAGGAGGTGACCTTCGCGCCCAACCAGCGCTATCGCGTCGAGGAGAGGCTGCGCCGGATCAACGATCTGGGCTTTGACGTGGAGGAGGTCGAGGTGGTCGCCGAGGATGGTGGCTACCGGCTGCGCCTCCATCCCCAGGTTGTCGACCCCGGTCACCACGTCCGCACCCTGCAGGCCCTCACCGGCCTCGAGGTGCAGGAGAACCAGGCTCGCCGGCTCCTCAACGACCTCTCCCGATATCGCTCCGAGCTGGAGGCGGCGACCGGAGCCACCGTGTCCGGTACGGTGGCCGCTCACCGCTGGCTGAGCGAGGTCTTCGAGCCCACCGTGGCCGCCGTCCCTCGCCCGCTGCGCGGCCGGCTGGAGCCGGCCGAGCTCTTCCACCAGGTGCTGGACCACCGCTGGTACCTCTCCGAGGCCGCCGGTCACGACGTCGGGCTCCCCGAGGCGGTGGCCTCGTTCGTGACCACGGTGCTGCCCCAGCAGTCATCCGCCGGCCCGGAGCGCTGAACCGTCAGCCGGACGGCGAGCCCTGGCGCAGCCGGCGGAAAAACTCGGTGAGCAGCTGCCCGCACTGATCGCCCAGAACCCCCTCGGTCACCGCCATGCGATGGTTGTTGCCCGGGTGGCGCAGGACCTCGTAGACGCTGCCGTCGGCTCCCTTCTTGGGATCTCGGGCGCCGTAGACGCAGCGGGCTATTCGGGCTTGCACCATGGCTCCGGCGCACATCGGGCACGGTTCCAGGGTGACGACGACGGTGAGGCCCGAGAGCCGCCAGCCCCCGACCAGCCGGGCGGCGGCCCGCAGCACCAGCATCTCGGCATGCCGGGTGGCGTCCCCGCTGCGCTCCATCCGGTTGCCGGCGGAGGCCATCACCAATCCGTCGAGCACCGCCACCGCTCCGACCGGGACCTCACCCCGCCGGCCCGCCGCCCGAGCCACACGCAACGCCCGGCCCATCAGGCGCTCGTCGGCGATGGCGTCCAGGGCCGCGATCCTACGCGGAGGCGACGAGGGGCAGCTCCAACTTCAACTGAGGTCGCTCCACCACCCGCATGGTGTCGTCGACGAAGCGAACCCGCTCAAAGGTGATGCAGTTGACCGGGCAATGGTCTTCGCAGATCCGGCAGTTGGTGCAGCGGTCGTAGTTGATGTAGATCTCGCCGCCGACACCGCCGGCCCCTGGCACGCCGACATTGGTGGCGCAGACTCGGGTCTCGCCCCCGCTGGAGCGCTCCCGGTCCTCGCCGAAGACCACGACATCGATCGCCTTCTCGGGACAGACGTCGTCACAGGCCCCGCAGAGGATGCACACCAACTCGTCGTAGTGGTGCACGGAGTCGCACTGGAAGCAGCGGATCGACTGGACGATCGCCTCCTGGTCGGACCACGACTGCTCGACCTCGCTCATGTCGTAGCGGCGAGCCGCCTCCAGGATCGGGGGTTCGGTGCGGGCAAAGGTTTCCGACTGGCGGTGGTCATCGGTGCGCTCGACCACGGTCTGGTAGATGCGCCCCTCGGTGGCCGAGCTCTCCTCGCCGAGGTACTCGCGAATCGAGCGGGCCACCCGGTGCCCCCAGCCCACGGCGTCCACGATGAAGGACGGGCCCTGGACGCAGTCCCCACCGGAAAAGAGCTTGGGCACGCCGGTGTGGCCACCCCGATCGGCGGCGATCAGGCCGCGCGGGGTGAGCGGCATCGGCGCCCCCGGGGTCTCCATGATCTGACCGGAGGCGAAGATCACGTAATCGGCCTCGGCCCGCCAGCGCTCCGCCCCCTCGATCTCCTTGACCGAGGCGAAGATCAGCTTGCCGCTGAGCCGGTCAAACTCCAGCTCCTGCAGGGGCGCGAAGGAGACGGCCGTGACGTCGCCTCGGTCGTCGGCGTGGACTTCCTTGACGATGACTCCGGCTTTGATTCGCAGTCCGATCTCCTTGGCCTCATGGAGCTCGTTGCCGAAGGCGGGCAGGTGGTCCTCGGGCTCGATGGCAACCATCCAGACCACCGAGGCTCCCAGCTTGATCGAGGTCTGGCAGGCATCGGTCGCGATGGCTCCGCCGCCCACCACCACCACCCGGCCGCCGATCGGGAAGTGATCGGGGATCCGGTCGTACGAGACCACCCGCAGGAAGCGCATGGCATCGATCACCTGGGGGGCGTCGCTCCCCGGCACCGGAAGGATGCGGCCCTTCATCATCCCCACCGAGACGAAGACGGCGTCATTTTTCTCGAGCAGGTCCGAGAGCTTCACGTCGTCGGGTCCATCCCCCACATTGGCCCCGGTGCGGACGTCGATTCCGGTGGCCAGGATCATCTCCAGCTCCCACTGCAGCTGGCGGTGGTCGAAGCGGAAGGGAGGGATGCTGGTGGAGAGCAGTCCGCCCACCTTGGCCTCCCGCTCGTACAGGGTGACGTCGTAGCCCTGGACGCGGAGGTCGAGGGCGCAGGTGAGACCGGCCGGCCCGGCACCGACCACGGCCACCCGCCTGCCCTTGGGCGGAGCGATGCGGTAGTCGATCCACAGCCCCTGGTTGAAGGCGAAGTCGGTCGAGAACCGCTTGATCGAACGAATGGTGACCGGGTCCTCGCCGGCATCCCAACCCCGCTTGCAGTCGGTCTCGCAGGGGTGGTTGCACAGCCGGCCCAGCATCGAAGGGAAGGGGTTGGTCTCGTGGATCACGGTCCAGGAGTCCACGTATCGCCCCTGGCTGACGTAGTCGATGTAGGTGGCGATGTCCTGCTTGATCGGGCAGTTGCGCTGGCAGGGGGTGATGGGGACGTTGAAGCCCAGGTCGCGATGCCCCCGCATGATCTTCATGGGCGCCTTGTCGACCACGTTGCGGCCGATCCGGCCCAGCAGCTGGGACCGGCTCACCATCCCGACCGGCTCGCTGCGCCGTGAGAACAGGCCGACCGCCTCGGTGACCACCACCGCCTCGCCGCCGACCTCACCCAGGGTCTCAGCCGCGGATTCGATGGTGGCGCCGGCGTCGCGCTGGGCGGTGGGCTTCATCACCTCCGCAACCCGCACCCGATCGAGCCCGCGGCCGAGGGCCGGGATCACCGCATCGAGCCCGACCGAACCGACGAGCTCACCGCCGTCGCGCACCAGCACGGGGACCGGGTGCTGGGCCCGGAGGGCGTTGAGCAGGTCGGAGAGACGGTCCTGCACGTCGCATTCCGCGCCGAGGGTGACCGCGATGCTCTGGAGAGTTGGCATCAGCCCGCCTCGAGGGCGATCGCGCCCTGCGCGGCCCGGCTCGCCGCGTAGGCTCCGACCTCGGTGGGAGTGAGCATCCCCACCGGGGTCTCGTCCTCGTGCATCACCAGGGCGACGGTCCGCTCCTGCCGGGCCATCACCGCGATCACCTCGGCGACCCGCTGGCGCTCGTCGACGAGCAGCGGGGGAGTGCGCAGGAGGTGGCGTGCCTGGACCTCGGTGTCCGGGGGGCGCACCGCGAAGTCGCTGCCGGCGACCACGATCTGTCCCAACGCCAGCCGGGCCAGCACATCGGCCGCGGTCACGTATCCGACCGGCCGGCGATCGAGCAGCACCGGGAGCTCCACCAGGTCGTTGTCGGCCATCAGCTTGGCGATGGCATCGGCCGGGGTGGAGGGCAGGCAGAACACCACCTCGTCGCGCATCACATCCGAAACCGCTGGGTCGGAGGGCTCGGGGGCGAGGCGGTCGGGATCGATCGAAGCGGAGAGTGGGATCTCGGGCACGATCAGGAGGGCTCCTGCCCGAGTATAGCCGCGCCCCGAGGCCCCGCCCGGGCTCGGCGGCCGGCCGTACCTATGCGGAAACCTGCTCGGCGATCCGCCGCAGCGCGTCCTGCCAGCTCTCGCTCGGCGCCTCGTCCCCGCCACCCTGGGGCAGCGAGCGCCGCAGCCGCTCTCTGGTCCGGTCGATCTCGCGGTCGCGACGGCGCTCCTCGACGCTCCGAGCGCTGCTCAACGACTGTCCCAGCTCAGTGCCGATGTGCTTGATGGTCTCCACATCCGTGGCAGCGGTGAGGTCGCGGTGCAGGCGGTGGGCGGCCTCCGGCGCCAACCGGTCCGCGGCATCGCGAAGCTGCTCGCCGACGCGGCGGCGGGCGACCTCGACGCTCTGCCGGCGCCTCGCCTGGGCCTCGGCCTCGCGGCGGCTCCGTTCCACCAGGGCCCACCCCTGGTCGATCAGCTGCGGGTACTGCCAGGCCAGGCTGAAACGGCCGGCGCTGATCCCCGAAACCAGCTCCCCCACCTCGCCGTCGAAGAGGCGGCGCGGCTCACCGGAGAGGGTGCCGAGGAGATCGGCGAGCACCGGTCGGGCCTGCCCGTGGACCCTGCGGACCCAGCCCGGCAGGTGTCGGTGCTGGGGTTCGGGGACCTCGCCCGGTCGGGCCGCCGAGGCGAGGCCGGTGGGGCGGTTGATTCGAGGGAGGCGCGGGCCCATCCCCGCCGCCGGGGCCCGGCGCGCCGAGTCACGCGGCGGACGCTGAGCGCCGGCGGGAGCAGCGGGTGGCGAGGGCTGCAAGGCCTGCGCCGGCGCTGTGCCCTGCTCCGGCGGCGCCCCCGCCTGGGCCGGGCCGGGCTCCGATGGAACGGCGTCGCGCGAGGTCACCGGAGGCCGAGACTCGTCGTGGTCAGCGGCACCCGAAGGGCCGGAGAGCCGAGGCTCCTGCTCGACGACCGAGCCAAGGGCGGGCGGTGGCGGTGCGGAGGTGACTGTCACAGGGCGCTGATGCTGATGATCGACGGCATCGTACCTGAGCCGACCCGGCGGTCGCCCCGTTCGTCACCGCAGCTCCATGCGGCGTGACACCCGGCTCCGATCGTCATCTGCGGCGACTCGCCGCCATCGGTCTCGGGGTCAGCCCGGCGATGCCGGCCGACGGACAGATGTCATTGAGGACGCAGACCGGGCAGCGGGGGTTGCGAGCGATGCACACCCGGCGCCCATGCATGATGAGGCGCAGCCCGAGCGCGGTCCACTCCGAGGGCGGCACCATGCCGCAGACATCGCGTTCGATCTCCACCGGATCCGTCGACGCGGTGAGCTTCAAACGGCCGGCCAGCCGGATGACGTGGGTGTCCACCGCCAACCCCGGCTTGCCGAAGGCCACCCCGAGGACGACGTTGGCGGTCTTGCGACCCACCCCGCGAAGCGTCACCAGGTCCTCCATCCGATCCGGAACCCTCCCCGCGTAACGGCTCACCAGGTCCTGGCTCATCTGGATGATGGCCTGGGTCTTGGCTCGGAAGAATCCGGTGCTGCGGATCATCTCCTCCACCTGGGCGGGGTCGGCGCCGGCGAAGACGCCGGCGTCGGGATAGCGGCGGAAGAGCGCGGGGGTCACCATGTTGACCCGCTCGTCGGTGGTCTGTGCGGAGAGGATGGTGGCAACCAGCAGCTGGAAGGGTCCGTCGTGGACCAGCGCGCACTCGGCCACGGGGTACTCGGCGGCGAGTCTCTCCACCACCACCGGAGCCCGGGATCGAGCGCCGGAGGGAAGCCGGCGAGGCGAGGCCATGGCCGTCTAGGATGGCAGGCCGCAGCGTTTCATCGGAGGGCCACGAGTGCGTCAGCGGATCACCGTGATCGGCGCCGGCAACGTCGGCGCCACCCTGGCCCAGCGACTCGCCGAGCGCGACTACGCCGACATCGTCCTGGTCGACATCGTGGAGGGCCTGCCTCAGGGCAAGGCCCTGGACCTCCTGCAGGCAGGCCCGGTGCTCGGCTACGACAGTCTGGTCACCGGCACCAACGGATACGCCGAGACCGCGGGCAGCGACATCGTCGTCGTCACCGGCGGCATCGCCCGCCGGCCGGGCATGTCCCGAGACGACCTGGTGATGACCAATGCCGGGATCGTCTCCCAGGTTGTGCGTCAGGCCGCGGCGGTGTCGCCGGAGGCCGTGGTCCTGGTGGTCAGCAACCCCCTGGACGCCATGGCCCAGGTGGCCCTGGCGGTCAGCGGCTTTCCCCGGCAGCGGGTGATCGGGATGGCCGGGATCCTGGACACCGCCCGCTTCCGAGCCTTCGTGGCTCAGGAGCTGGGCGCCTCGGTGCGCGACGTCCAGGCCTACGTGCTCGGTGGACACGGCGACACCATGGTGCCCTTGACCCACCTGACGACGGTGGCCGGGATCCCGGTCTCGGAGCTGATCGCCGCTGACCGGCTCGCCCAGATCGTGCAGCGCACCCGCGACGGCGGCGCCGAGATCGTCAGCCTGCTCAAGACCGGGAGCGCCTACTACGCTCCCAGCGCCGCGGTGGCTCAGATGGTCGACGCCATCGTCCGCGACACCCGTCAGGTGCTCCCCTGCAGCGTCATGCTCCAGGGCGAGTACGGCCTCAGCGGGGTGTTCAGCGGCGTCCCCGCCCGGCTCGGCGCCGGCGGTCTGGTGGAGGTGATCCAGGTGGAGCTGAGCGAGGCCGACCGGGCCGCCCTGGCCCGCTCCGCCGCGGCGGTCCGAGAGGTGGTCGAGATCATCGAGCACAACCGCGCCCAGATCGACAGCCAGCTGCCACCGCTGCTCCCGGTCTCGAGCTGACTCCCCTGCCGGCGCGGCTCACCCGGCCGGACACATGCTCGGGGCCGCGGGTCAACCGTGCTGTCACCGGGGGGTCTGGGCGTCGTCCTGATCGTCGCCGCCGCGGGTGGGCAGGACCTCGTGGTCGGGACCTGGAGTGCTGATCACCGGCACCTCGTGGTGCGGCTCGTGGTAGCGCATCCCCAGCATCGGCCCGATCACCACCAGCATGTGCAGCACCGACCTTCGCAGATCGGACTCACCCCACTCCGGGGTCCGGGAGTACACGTAAAAGGCGAGGAAGCCGGCCACCAGCAGCCCCAGGATGGTGGCCAGGACGATCACCGTGATCACGCCCCCACGGTACCCGGTGGTCCCTCAGCCGCCGCTCAGGCTCCCGCGCCACCCGATGCCCCGCCGCCGCCCAGGCGGCGGCCCAGCCAGCGCACCGGGTCCCAATGGGTGTCGGCCACCCTCTCCTTCAGGGGGATGATCGCGTTGTCGGTGATGTGGATGTGCTCGGGGCAGACCTCGGTGCAGCACTTGGTGATGTTGCAGTAGCCGAGCCCACCCTGGTCGCGGGTCAGATCACGCCGGTCGAGGATGTCCTTGGGATGCATCTCCAGGCCCGCCACCCGGACGAAGAAGCGGGGGCCGTAGAAGCGCTGGCTCAGCTCGTGGCTGCGGTTGACGTGGCAGACGTCCTGGCACAGGAAGCACTCGATGCAGCGCCGGAACTCGTAGAGGCGGTCGATGTCCATCTGCTGGATCCGCCAGGGAGACCCGTCGTCGGGCGCCGCGGTGAAGGCGGGGATCGCCCGGTTGATCTCGTAGTTGCGGGAGACGTCGGTCACCAGGTCCTTGATGAGCGGGAACGACTTCATCGGCCGCACCGTGATCGGCCCCTCGGGGAGCGAGTCGACCCGTGTCTTGCACATCAGGGTGGGCTGTCCGTTGACCTCGGCGCTGCACGAGCCGCACTTGGCGGCCTTGCAGTTCCAGCGGCAGGCGAGATCGGTGTCGAGGTGGCGCTGGATGTGATGCACGGCGTCGAGGACCACCATCCCCACCACCTCGGGGACCGAGTACTCGACGTCGCCCATCTTGCCTCCGGGGACGCCGCGGAAGACGCGCAGGGTCAGGACCCGACCGGTCCGCTCCTCCGAGGAACCGTCCGCTTCCATCAGTGCGCCTCCATGACCTTGGTCTCGTCCCCGACCTTGCCCGCGTAGTGGGAGGGAAGGGCCGCCGCATCGAAGAAGCGGCTCCGGCTCAGCCGGCGCACCACGTCGTCGGGCATCAGCGGGACCCCGCGCTCCTCCACCGCCATCGCGGAGCCGCGGCGGACGGCCACGAGATTGACCCTGCTCAGCCGATCGTCCTTGTCGGGGTGGTCGAACCGCCACTGCGAACCCCGCGACTCGCGGCGCTCCAGGGCCGAGCGGACGATCGCCTCGGAGATGGTGAGCATGAACTCGACGTCGCGACAGGTGTGCCAGCCGGGATTGAGCACGCGCCCTCCAGACACTCGCATCCGCCGGCTGCGCTCGCGGAGCTCGCCGACGGCCCCAAGCGCCCGGGTGAGGGACTGCTCGCTGCGTCCGATGCCGGCGTCGTCCTGCATCGCCTCCTGGAGCGCCTGGTGCAACCGGTAGGGGTTGCCGGCCCCCGTCCAGGCCGAGCCGCCGCTGAGCGGTGCGAGCAGCGCCGCCTGCTCCTCGCCGATCTGAGCGGCGGACGGTGAGGGACGGCTCGCCCGGCTCCTGGCGTGCTGCAGCTGCGCCCTCGCCGGCCCGCCTTCCGAAGACCAGGATGTCCCCCAGCGAGTTGCCGCCCAGCCGGTTGGCCCCGTGGAGCCCGGCAGCGCACTCACCGGCGGCGTACAGGCCGGAGACGGTGGTCGCGCCGGTCTCGGGGTCCACCCGGATCCCGCCCATCGTGTAGTGGATGGTGGGATACACCTCCATCGGTTCGCGGGTGATGTCGACCCCGGCCAGCGCATGGAACTGTTCGTACATCGAGGGCAGCTTGCGATGGATCTCGGCCGCGGGAAGCCGGGTGGCGATGTCCAGGAAGGCCCCACCGTGAGGCGATCCGCGCCCCGCCTCCACCTCCTTGTAGATCGAGCGCGCCACCACGTCACGGCTGGAGAGATCCTTCTTCACCGGGTCGTACCTCTCCATGAAGCGCTCACCCTCGGAGTTGCGCAGGATCCCCCCCTCGCCGCGCACACCCTCGGTGACCAGGATGCCGCGGGCCCCCGGCGGCCAGATCATCCCGGTCGGATGAAACTGGACAAACTCCATGTCCTGGAGCTCGGCGCCGGCTTCGTACGCCATCGCGGCACCGTCGCCGGTTCCCTCCCAGGAGTTCGAGGTGTGGCGGTACATCCGTCCCCAGCCTCCACTCGCCAGCACCACAGCGCCGGCGCGGATGACCACGAACTCCCCGGAGTTGCGGTCGTAGCCCATCGCCCCGCACACCGCGTCACCATCCAGGAGCAGCCGGGTGAGGGTGCACTCCATCAGAACATCGGCGCCGGCGGTGTGAACCAACCGATCCTGGCAGGTGCGGATCAGCTCCAGCCCGGTCCGGTCGCCGACATGAGCCAGGCGCTTCCAGCTGTGGGCGCCGAAGGCTCGCTGCATGATCCGCCCGTCGTCGGTGCGGTCGAACAGCCCGCCCCAGCGCTCCAGCTCGTAGACCCGGTCGATGACCTCGTGGGCGTAGATGTCCACCATCCGCCAGTTGTTGATCAGCTGCCCGCCGAGCATGGTGTCGGCGAAGTGGACCTCCCAGCCGTCGTTGGGGTCCACGTTGCCCAAGCCGGCGGCGATGCCTCCCTCCGCCATCACCGTGTGAGCCTTGCCGAGCAGCGATTTGGTCACCACCACGGTGGTGCAACCGGCCTCCGCGGCCGCGATCGCGGCTCGCATCCCGGCCCCCCCCGCGCCCACCACCAGGACGTCGCAGTCTCGGGTGAGATGGGATTCGGACACTAGAACAGGTGGTGGGGGTCGGGCATCCCGGCCTGGAGCAGCCGGACGTAGACCTCGGCGAGGATGACGCTGAACATGCTCACCCACGCCCAGGTGGCATGACGCATGTTGAGGACGCTGACCCCCCGCCAGAGCTGGAAGCGGGCCCTGCCGCCGCGCATGCAGGAGAAGCAATCGAGCCCGCCCCCGGCCATGTGGCGGAAGGCGTGACAGCCCCCGGAGTAGCCGGACAAAAGGGCGCAGTTGACGAACAGGATGAGGGTCCCCACCCCGAGGTAGAGGTGGCCCTGGTAGTCGAGGGAGGCGACGGCGTCGATCCAGAGGAAAACCACCACGATGGCCGACGGGAACCAGGTGAAGCGGTGGAGGTTGTTGAGGGCCATCGGGAGCCGGCTCTCGCCCCGGTATCGGCGGTGGCGCAGCTCGCCCACCGCGCACGCGGGTGGATCCCAGAGGAAGGAGCGGTAATAGGCCTTGCGGTAGTAGTAGCAGGTGAAGCGGAAGGAGAGCGGCGCCCACAGCACCCAGATGGCCGGGGTAACCGGCCCGGTCTTCCACAGGAGCGGCGAGAAGAAGGGCGAGAGGTAGGGGCCGGCCTGGCTCACGTGGTTGGGCCCGGGCCCGAAGAACATGGTCCACAGGGTGTATCCGGTGAAGGCACCCAGCACGACCACGACGGTGAGCGGCAGCAGCCACCACGGCTGGTCGCGCCGGAACCTGGCCCAGAGCCCGACTCTCTCGCCCTGCATCAGGCCGGCTGCGGGGGCGACCTCCGCTGACATCGGGCTCGATCCTATCCGATCAGACGGCGAGTGCCGGAGGGCCCTCGGCCACCGATCTCGGCCGGCCGCCGGACCCTGGCGCAGACCGCCTGGATCCTGATACCTTTGGGGCTTCATCCGACGTTCGCGCCCCGCCGGCTCGCGGTCCCTGGGGAGCCCGGTCGGCCGGCGGCGCCCGCTCGGCCGGCAAGTCCCGCCTCTGGAGCCACTCCCTACCCAATGCCACCATACCCCGGCCTCGGCGAACATCTGAGCGGCCCCCACCGGGTCCGGGGCCTGGTCGATCCCGGCCTGCATCACGACAGCTGCGGGGTCGCATTCGTGGCCAGCCTGCGCCGCGAGCCGAGCCACGAGATCGTCAGCGCCGGGCTCGAGGCGCTCATGCAACCTGGGCCACCGAGGAGCCACCGGCAGCGACCCCAAGAGCGGCGACGGAGCGGGCATCCTCCTCCAGGTCCCCGATCCGGTGCTCCGCCGGGGATCCGGCCTGGACCTCCCCGAGCCCGGGGGCCTACGGGGTGGGCATGGCCTTCCTCCCCCACGACGCCGGCGGCCGGGCCGACTGCGAGGCGATGGTGGCGACCGCGTGCCACGACGAGGGGCTGCGACTGCTCGGCTGGCGCGATGTTCCGGTCCGTCCTGGTGACCTCGGGCCGACGGCGCTGGCCGGCATGCCGGTGATCCGGCAGTTCTTCGTCGGCGCCTTCGGCCTCGAGGGCGACCCGCTGGAGCGCCGCCTCTACGTCCTGCGGCGGGTGATCGAGCGGCGCAGCGACGCGGTCGGATTGACCCGCGACCGCTTCCACATGGCGAGCCTGAGCAGCCGCAGCGTCATCTACAAGGGGATGCTGACTGCCGACCAGCTCCCCGCGTTCTACCCCGACCTCCGCGACAGCGAGGTGAGCTCACGGCTCGCCCTGGTGCACGCCCGCTTCTCCACCAACGTGCTGCCTCGCTGGGACCTCGCCCAGCCCTTCCGGTTCAGCGCCCACAACGGCGAGATCAACACCCTGCGCGGCAACGTCAACTGGATGCGGGCCCGCCAATCGAAGTTCCGCAGCCCCCTCTACGGCGCCGACATCAGCAAGCTGCGGCCGGTGATCGACGAGCTGGGCTCGGACTCGTGCCAGTTCGACAACGCCCTGGAGCTGCTGACCATGGCGGGTCGCTCGGTCGAGCACGCCATCATGATGATGATCCCCGAGGCGTGGGACCGGAATCCGCTCATGGACGAGGAGCGACACGCCTTCTACGAGTTCCACGCATCGCTGCTCGAGCCGTGGGACGGGCCGGCCGCGATCGCCTTCACCGACGGCCGGCTGATCGGCGCCACCCTCGACCGCAACGGTCTGCGGCCGGCGCGCTGGCTGGTCACCGAGGATGGCTGGGTGGTGATGGCCTCCGAGGTCGGGGTGCTCCCCATCGCCGAGCAGCGGATCAGCAAGAAGTGGCGCCTGGAGCCGGGACGGCTGCTGCTGGTCGACACCGAGGCCGGCGAGATCCTCGACGACGACGCGGTGAAGAGCGTGCTCAGCCGGCGGCATCCGTACCGCGAATGGATCCGCCAGGGGACGGTGCGCCTCGACGAGCTGGACCCGGTGGCGGAGCCGCCCGACCCTCGACCCCGGGACCCTGCTGGTCAGGCACAGGGTCTTCGGCTACACCGAGGAGGAGCTCCGGCTCCTGCTCGCGCCGATGGCCAAGGACGGCGAGGAGCCGGTGGGCTCGATGGGCAACGACGCTCCCCTGGCAGTGCTGAGTGACCGGCCGGTCAGCGTCTTCGCCTACTTCAAGCAGCTCTTCGCCCAGGTGACCAACCCGCCCATCGATCCCGATCCGCGAGGAGCTGGTGATGTCCCTGGCGACCAGCCTGGGTGCGGGCGGCAACCTCCTGGAGCAGGGCCCGGCCCAGGCCAAGCGTCTGGAGATCCCGACCCCGATCCTCAGCAACGCCGATCTGGAGACCATCCGTCACGTCACCCAGCGCCAGTTCCCCGCCGCCACCATCTCGATGACCTTCCATGCCGATGGCGGGGCCGCCGCGCTGGAGCGGGGTCTGGAGCGGATCTGCAAGCTGGCCACCGAGAAGATCCACGAGGGTTTCACGGTCCTGGTGCTCTCCGACCGCTACGCCGACGCCAACCACGCGCCCATCCCGGCGCTGCTGGCGACCGCCGCGGTCCACCACCACCTGGTGCGAGAGCACACCCGCAGCGCTGTGGGCCTCGTGATCGAGACCGGCGAGGCCCGCGAGGTGATGCACGTCGCCCTCCTGGTCGGGTTCGGCGCCGAGGCGGTGAACCCCTACCTCGCCATCGAGACAGTCGGCGAGCTGCAGCGCCGGGGACTTCTCCCCGCCGCCACCGACCTGGCCCGGGCCAAGGAGCGCTACGTGCACGCCCTGTACAAGGGAGTGCGCAAGGTCATCTCCAAGATGGGCATCTCCACCATCGAGTCGTACTGCGGCGCGCAGATATTCGAGGCGGTGGGGCTGGCTCCGGAGCTGGTCAACCGCTACTTCGTGGGCACCGCGTCGCGGGTCGGCGGGGTGGGTCTCGAGGTCATCGCCGAGGAGACCCTGATGCGCCACCGGGCGGCCTTCCCGGAGCGCAGCGCGGCCGGGCTCAGCCTGCCCGACGGCGGCGAGTACCAGTGGCGCCGCGACGGTGAGGTGCACTCCTGGAACCCCACCACCATCAGCCTTCTGCAGCACGCCGTCCGGGGGGGCGGGCAGGAACGCTACCGAGCCTACGCCGAGGCGGTCGACGACGAGACGGCGATTCGCCGCACCCTGCGCGGGCTGCTCGAGATCATCCCCGACCGGGAGCCGGTGCTCATCGATGAGGTCGAGCCGGCCAAGGAGATCGTGCGCCGCTTCTGCACCGGGGCGATGTCCTTCGGAGCCATCTCCAAGGAGATGCACGAGACCCTGGCCATCGCCATGAACCGCATCGGGGGAAAGTCGAACACCGGCGAGGGCGGCGAGGACTCTGCTCGCTACGTGGTCGACGCCAACGGAGACAACCGGCGCAGCGCCATCAAGCAGGTCGCCTCGGCGCGCTTCGGCGTCACCGCCAACTACCTGGTCAACGCCGATGAGCTGCAGATCAAGATCGCTCAAGGAGCCAAGCCAGGAGAGGGCGGCCAGCTCCCGGGCCACAAGGTCGACGAGGTCATCGCCCGGTTGCGCCATTCCACCCCCGGGGTGGGCCTCATCTCCCCGCCGCCCCACCACGACATCTATTCGATCGAGGACCTGGCCCAGCTGATCCACGACCTCAAGATGGCCAACCCCCAGGCCCGGGTGAGCGTCAAGCTGGTCTCCGAGGTCGGGGTGGGGACGGTCGCCGCCGGGGTCGCCAAGGCTCGCTCCGACCACGTGGTCATCGCCGGCTACGAGGGCGGGACCGGCGCCTCGCCGCTCTCCTCGCTGAAGCACGCCGGAATCCCCTGGGAGCTGGGACTGTCCGAGACCCAGCAGGTGCTGGTCGCCCAGGGCCTGCGCAGCCGGGTGGTGGTCCAGACCGACGGTCAGTTGAAGACCGGGCGCGACGTCGTCGTCGCCGCCATGCTCGGTGCCGACGAGTTCGGATTCAGCACCGCGCCGCTGATCGCCGCGGGCTGCGTGATGATGCGGGTCTGCCACCTCAACACCTGCCCGGTCGGGATCGCCACCCAGGATCCGGAGCTGCGCAAGCGTTTCGCGGGAACTCCCGAGCACGTCATCAACTTCATGTTCTTCGCTCGCCGAGGACGTTCGCGAGCGGCTTGCCGGACTGGGAATGCGCTGCTTCGAGGAGCTGGTGGGCCGCAGCGATCTGCTCCACCCTCGCACCGGGATCGAGCACTGGAAGGCGAAGCAGCTCGACCTCTCGGCCATCCTCCATCGCGATGCGGTCGCGGCCGAGGAGATGCGGCACACCCGGAGCCAGGATCACCACCTCGAGGACGTGCTCGACCAGCGCCTCATCGAGCTCGCCGCCCCCGCCCTGGAGCGCGGTGACCCGGTGAGGGTCAAGCTCCGGGTGCGCAACGTGGACCGCACCGTGGGCGGGATGCTGAGCGGCGCCGTCGCCCGCCGCTACGGTGAGCACGGACTCCCTGACGGCACCATACGGATCGAGCTGCATGGCTCGGCCGGCGGCTCCTTCGGCGCCTGGCTGGCCCCCGGGATCACCCTGAGCCTGCGTGGGGAGGCCAACGACTATGTGGGCAAGGGCCTGTCCGGCGGCCGCCTGGTGATCGCCTCGCCCACCGCGACCTCCAGGGTCGCGGAGGAGAACGTGATCATCGGCAACGTTGCCCTCTATGGGGCGACCTCCGGCGAGATGTTCGTCAACGGCGTCGCCGGGGAGCGCTTCGCGGTTCGCAACAGCGGCGCCGTGGCGGTGGTCGAGGGGACGGGGGACCACGCCTGTGAGTACATGACCGGGGGGCTCGTGATCATCCTCGGCCGGACCGGACGCAACCTCGCAGCCGGGATGAGCGGGGGCGTGGCCTATGTCGTCGACCCCGACGGCCGGCTTCAGGAGCGCTGCAACCTCACCATGGTGGGGCTCGAGGAGCTGGATGCCGAGGATGCGGACACCCTTCGTCAGCTGGTGGGCCGGCACCACCAGCTGACGGGAAGCCTGCTCGGGGCACGGATGCTCGACACCTGGAAGCAGAGCGTCAAGAGCTTCGTGAAGGTCATGCCCAACGAGCTGCGCCGAGTGCTCAGCCTGAAGGCGCGGCTCGACGTGCCCGCCTGATCGCCCACCCCAAGGTGCCTTCAGCCAGCGCACGCGAATACGCGAATACGCGAATACAAGAGAATACGCGAATACGCGCTGAACCCGCGCGCGAATATGCGAAAACGCCCAGCCGCGACGCACCCCCGCCTCACTGATCAGAGCTCGCTCGGGACCAGCCAGCGGCTACCATCGAGATCGTGAGTCGTTGGTATGGCTTTGTGCTGGTGTCCGCGGTCTCGGTGATCGCTCTGGCCGTGGCCATCTTTCTGCTGATCCACGGCTGGCTCTTCTTTGGCATTTCGGTGGCCGTCCTGGGTCTGCTGCTGGGCTGGGCCGGGATCGACAATCGTTTCGTCTACCGCAGCCGCCGGTCAGACGGCGGTCCGGGCTTGGAAGACCTCAACCGAGGCTGAGCGAGGAATAGGGCCAGACCAGAACCGCCGCCGTCAGCCGGCCGGAGCGGCTGCTGTCAGCACGTCAGCGCGCCAGCGCGCCCGCCAGCCGGTCGAGTGGAGCCGGCAGCACCGTCTCCCCCATCAGATGGCGATCCACTGCCGCCGCGGCGCTCCTCCCCTCGGCAATCGCCCAGACAACGAGACTCTGTCCCCTGCCCATGTCCCCGCACACGAAAACCCCGTCGCGGTTGGTGGCCCAGCGCTGGTCATGGGCGACGTTGCCACGGCCATCGAGCTCCACCTGGAGCTGGGCGAGCATCGGCGACCGCTCCGGGCCGGTGAAGCCAAGCGCGAGCAGCACCAGCTCGCAGGGGATCCGCCGTTCGGTTCCCTCCACGGCCTCGAATCTGGGCCGGCCGGATTCCACCGTCACGCTGACCTCGGCGAGCTCCAGGGCGGCGACGCGGCCGTCCCCGTCGCCGAGAAAGCACTGGGTGGATACGGACCACATCCGTTCCCCGCCCTCCTCGTGAGCCGCGGAGCTGCGCAGCTGGAGAGGCCAGACCGGCCAGGGCGTGGCCGGGTCGCGGAGGTCGGGCGGGCGAGGCATGATCTCGAGCTGCAGCACGCCGGTCGCACCCTGGCGATGCACGGTCCCCAGGCAGTCCGCCCCGGTGTCGCCGCCCCCGATGATCACCACCCGCTTGCCCGCCGCCGTGATCGCCGGCTCGGTGATGTCGCCCTCCTGGACCCGGTTGGCCAGGGTGAGGTACTCCATGGCATGGTGGATTCCTTCGAGGTCACGGCCCGGGGCGGGGAGATCGCGCGGAGCGGTGGCCCCTCCCGCGAGCACCAGGGCGTCGACGCTCGCCCGCAGCTCTCCGGCATGAAGGTCGCGCCCGACCTCGATGCCGGTCTCGAAGGCGACCCCCTCGGCCCGCATCTGAGCGAGCCGTCGCTCCAGGACGCGCTTCTCCAGCTTGAATTCAGGGATGCCGTAGCGAAGCAGACCACCGAGCCGGTCGGCCCGCTCGTAGACGACCACATGGTGGCCGGCCCGCGCCAGCTGCTGGGCGGCGGCGAGCCCGGCCGGTCCTGATCCGACCACGGCGACCCGCTTGCCGGTCCTGACCTGGGCAGGCCGCGGCACCACCCATCCCTCGTTCCAGGCCACCTCGGCGATCTGCTTCTCGATGGCCTCGATGGTCACCGGCTGATCGTTGATCGACAGCACACAGGCGGGCTCGCAGGGGGCGGGGCAGATCCGCCCGGTCACCTCCGGGAAGTTGTTGGTGGAATGCAGGCGTTCCGCGGCATCCCGCCAGCGGCCGCGGTAGGTGAGCTCGTTCCATTCAGGGATGAGGTTTCCCAGCGGGCAGCCGCTGTGGCAGAAGGCAGTGCCGCAGCCCATGCAGCGCTGCGCCTGGGCGGCGGTCTCCTCCTGGGAGACCGGTGCGTAGACCTCGTGCCAGTCCCGAACGCGGAGCTCCACCAGGCGGCGAGGAGGCGCCTGGCGGGGGTTGGTCAGAAAGCCCCGCGGGTCACCCACCGGGGCTCTCCCCCACCGCACTCCGCGCCGGCCGGCGGCCGGGTGGGCGGCGCTGGGTGTGCTTGGGCCGCGGAAGGGGCATCACGCTGCGGCGCAGCGTACCCGATTGCAGCGATGGCGCGGCCACGTCGAGCCGCTGATAGGCTCATCGCGTGACGACGGCATCCCGGCGTCCCTATCTCGACATCCGCACCCCGATCGCGTTCGCCCACCGCGGTGGGTCAAAGGAGCGGCCCGAGAACACCATGGACGCCTTCCAGGCGGCGGTCGACCTGGGCTACCAGTACCTCGAGACCGACGCCCAATTGAGCCGAGATGGGGTCCTCCTCGCCTTCCACGACGAGGTGCTCGACCGGGTGACCGACCTCTCAGGCCGAGTGTCCGAGTTGACCCTGGAGGAGATCAAGCGCGCCGACGCTGGCTATCGCTTCAGCGCCGACACAGGGGGGCACTTCCCCTACCGGGGCAGGGGCGTGCGGGTGCCCTCCCTGGAGGAGGTGCTCACCGCCTGGCCCCAGGTCCGGGTCAATGTGGATGCCAAGACCGACCCGGTGGTCGTCCCCCTGGTGCGGCTGGTGGCCCGCTTGGACGCCTGGGACCGGGTGTGCGTGGGCTCCTTCCTCGACCGCCGGCTGCTGCGCCTCCGCCATCTCTCACGGGGCCGGATCTGCACCTCGATGGGCCGCGGCGCGGTGGCGGCGGCCCGGGCGGCCTCGCTGGGCGGCTGGATGCCGGCACTGGGCGGGGACTGCCTGCAGGTGCCGGTGGCACAGTGGGGAGTGCAGGTGGTTGACTGGAGATTGATCCGTGCTGCTCACCGGGCGGGGCTTCCGGTCCACGTCTGGACAATCGACGACCGGTCCGAGATGGGCCGGCTCCTCGATCTCGACGCGGACGGGATCATGACCGACCGGCCATCGCTCCTTCGCGAGGTCATGCAGCGACGGGGCGTTTGGGGTGGCCGATCGGAGGCGGGTGGCCAGCGGGATTCGAACCCTCAATCCGCTGATCCACACTCAGTAAATCCGGGCTAGACGCCTTCGGGGGGCGTACTCAACACCCCGCCTCGGCTCGAGCGACACGCCGCCTCCAGGAGAATTGCGGGCGGCATGACCGGATACCTCGTGCGCCGTCTGGTACAGGCGGTCGTCGTCCTCTGGGTGATCTGGACCGTCATCTTCGTCATCTACTTCGTGGTTCCCCACGATCCGGCCCGCCTCATCCTCGGTCCCCGGGTGCCGGAGCGGCTGGTTGAGAAGCTCCGGGTGAGTCTCGGGCTGGAGCGACCGATCTGGCAGCAGTACTTCGCCTACTTCGGTCGCATCTTCCACGGCGACCTGGGCCAATCCTTCGTCATCGGAGCCCCGGTAACCAGCGTGATCGCGCGCGACATCCCGGTCGATCTGGAGTTGGGGCTACCCGCCGCGGCCCTGTGGATCATCGTCGGGCTCGGCATCGGCATCCTCTCGGTGCGCCGCCCCGGAAGCATCCGTGCTCGGGGCGCCACCATCTTCATCTTCTCCCTGGTCTCGACCCCGACATTCGTGCTCGGAGGGGTGCTGCTGTTCATCAGTGACGACCTCCTCTCAGGCCACGGTATCCACGCCTTTCCCTTTCCCGGGATGTGGACGCCGCTCCACGTCAACCCGATTGCCTGGGCCAACAACCTGACGCTGCCCTGGATCACCTTAGCCCTGGTGAGTGCAGCCGTGTACGCCCGGCTTTCGCGGAGCTCACTCAATGACGCGCTCCATGAGGATTACGTCAGGACGGCAAGAGCCAAGGGGCTGTCGGAGCGTCGGGTGCTCTACCGCCACGCCCTGCGAGCGGCGCTGACGCCCCTGGTCAGTCAGTTCGGAATTGACCTTGCCGCGGTACTCGGCGGGTTGGTCGTGGTCGAGGTGGTGTTCGGGATCCCCGGCTTGGGACACCAGCTCATCACCGCTGTGGACACCGACGACCTGCCGATGATTCAGGGCATCGCCCTGATCACCTCGGGGTTCGTGGTGATCGCGAACCTAGTCGTCGACCTGCTGTATGCGGTCATCGATCCCAGGGTGCTGATCGCGCCCACCCGGGTCTGATCCGGCCGCGCCGGGCGCCCGCGCGCGGTCACCAGAGGTTGCACATGCCGGGCCAGCGCGTCATGGCGCGCGAACCACACGCCGTCTGACGACGCCATGTGCTCGAGCAGCCGCTCGAGCACGACGATGCGAGACCGGTGCCTGATCCACTGCACCGGGATCTCGACAGAGCCAGTCGTCGAATTCACATGGGGTGGCCGGAGGGATTTGAACCCTCGACCTGCTGATCCACAGTCAGCCACTCTAACCAGCTGAGCTACGGCCACCATGGCGGCCCCTCGGCGGGGCGTCCGATGATTATAGGGCCCGATCGCCCACGGCCCGCGGAGCCCCGGGGGCTCCGGACGAGGGAGTGTTCAGCAGGTGCCGTTTACACTGAGCCAGCGGCGCCCCCTTGGCTCAGATGGATAGAGCAGCCGCCTTCTAAGCGGCCGGTCGCAGGTTCGAGTCCTGCAGGGGGCACCACCGTGAGCTAATTGTCGATGGACTGTCTGCTGTATGGCTGCAATCGCGTCAAACCAACACCTACTAGCGCTCCTCGTTCCGGCCTTCGATGAAGCTCTGGATAGCCGGGATCAGGGCGTGGACACTAGTGAAGGCGTGGCGCGGGTGGCCGACGGCCACCCACCTCGGCAACGCACGACTGATCCCACTGGGCACCCGGTCGCCATTTCAGCGATCCTGGGTCTCTAGTCCGGCGCCCGAGGGTGCGGACGAACCCGCGGGTCACGACGTTCCCCCCGCGCGGGGTGGCCGGCTTGCCCCCAATTGGGTTCCAGGCCGGTTACCGTTGTCCAGTTCGCCGCCGACAGGCCTTGTGAGTTATCCCTTTATCCGGATCAGGTTGATGCCGGCGAGCGGTCGGTGGATCTGCTGCAGCTCGCCGCCCTTCGCCAGGTCGCCGAGGTCGAGCACCGCGAAGCCCGCATCCTCGAACAGGGCCTCCACCCTCGCTTTCGCGCCCTCGTCGTCGCCCGAGACGAAGATCACGGCCGACCGTCCGCTTGGTGCGGGGTCTGAGGCGAGCACTTCGACGCTGAGCGTGTTCGCGGCCTTGACGACGCATGCGCCTTGAAGGAGGGCGGCGACGATCTCGCTCGGCGTCCTCCCTTGGAGATCGTCGGCGGCCCAGTCGTTGGTTGCGTTGATGACGACCTGACTGTTCCACTCGAGACCGTTGACGGCTTCAGGCACGCGGTCCCACGGGACAGCGCGCACGACGGTCGCTGCCGCGGTGGCGTCGGCCGGGGTGCCTGTCGAGACTCCTTCGCCGAGGGCCGAGGCGAGTGACGTAAATGACTCCGGGGCGCGGCTGTTGGCGATCACTACGGAACGACCGGCACGAACGGCGACGCGCGCCATGGCCTGGCCGAGCCGGCCGGCGCCGATGATGCCGATATCGGTCACCGTGGCTCCTCATACTCGGAGGCGAAGAGGTAACCGACGGCCAGGCTGCGGTACGGCCGCCAGCGGTCCGACATCTCGATCAACTCTGCTTCAGACGGAACGTGGTCGAACTCGTAGATCCGTTGGATCGTGCGACGCAACGCGATATCGCCGGTGAGAAAAACGTCCGGCCGATTCAGCGCGACGAGCAAGAAGCCGTGCGCCGACCACGGTCCAATGCCCGGCACCTCGGTCAGGGCTGCCTCGACCTCGTCGTCCGTCATGCGTTCCAGCGCCGAATCGCTCAGCCGCCCGTCCACGAATCGCTCCGCGAGCGCCCGCAGCGTCGCGCCCTTGCGAGCCGAGAGCCCGGCGGCGCGGAGCAGCTGCGGATCGGCTGCGAGCAGCTCGGCCGGCGACGGCAACCGTCCGCCGAACCGCTCCTCGATGCGAGACACGATCGTGCGCGTCGCGGCGACCGACAACTGCTGACCGACGACCTGGAAAATGAGCGTCCCGAACGCGTTAAACGGCGGCAGCTCGTCCAGCCACGCGCGCGGACGAAAGGCTGGATGCGCGTCGATCACGCCCGCGAGCACGGGATCGGCTTTGCGAAGGAACTCGCGGGCCTTTCGGTCGGCGAGCCCTGCGGGTTGCCGCGAACGAGCACCCACGCTCATGCCTTGAGCAGCCGTTCGGTGAGCACGATCTCGATGATATCGGCGACCGTCTCCTCGCGGGCCCAGTCGCGCTGGAGCTCGACGGCAAGCCCGACCCACGTGACCGGGTGCGCACCTGCCTGGACGGCGCAAGCTCCTTTGCCCCAACTCGACTCCAATTCGGAGGAGCGGGCTGGAGCCCAAGGTCGCATTCGAACCCACTGCCTACCTGCATGGACGTGCTTGAGGGCTTCAGAGGTGCGGCCCGGCGCGCGCTCTCCGCGGCGCCTGAGGAGATGGAGCGCTGGCACCAAGGGTGGATAGGGCCGGAGCACCTCCTCATGGCCCTGCTCCGCGATGGGAGCAGCGTCGCCGGAACCATGCTGGCTCAGCTCGGAGCCACCGAGGAGTTGCGGCGACTGCTCGAGTCCATCCTGGGGGAAATGGGCCCGCGGATCCGGCCGCCGGCGACGCCCTTTCCCAGCGTCAAGCAGGTCATCGTAGCCGCCCCGGAAGCGGCGAGAAGGGCAGGAGCGGCCGCGACGGGCACCGGCCATCTACTTATCGGTCTCCTTGCCGCCAGCGACAGCGACATTGCCAGGATCCTCCAGGGCGCGGGTGTTGGTCAGACGACGGTGCGGGCGATGCTGCCGCACGTAGTCGCCCTCGGCGAAGAGGCCGGCGGAGGGTAATTGCTCCTCACCAGTGGAGATCCGGGGTGGGTGAGAGCACTCTCCGCTGGCCCAGTGTTGGGGAATGACCCTTGACGCCTCCGTCACAGCGCTTGATGACCTGGCGGTGTAGCGTCCTCGCCGACGGCTACCTTCCTCGCCTGCAGAGCAGGGTGGCACGCGAATCTGCTCACGAGCTCGGCCGGTGCGCCGATGCACGTCCAGTCGTCGTCCCACAGCGTGGAGACGAGCCAGGAGCGGTCGGCAGGGAAGATCAAGTTGGGCAGGGGGCCCGTCCAGAACGACCCCGGGCCGCTCCGGCGCCACACGGCGGCCTGCTCCGGCCCGGCCTCGACCAGCACGTAATGCCACCCCGTATACAAGCTCACCTTCAGCGCGTCGGGGAAGACGATGTCGTCGGCGCCGGTGTCGAGGTACCCAAGCCACCACGGCTGGTCTGGCGACTGCTCGCGGAGCAGGGCAAGCATCGCCCGATCATGCCTGTCCCACGTTTCAGCGCTGTCCGGGAACACCACCCTGGCGTAGGCCTCGAAGACGGGCGGAATCCCGGCGGTGATCGTCCGGCCTACGGAGGTTCCGCTGGAGATCCACGCGACCTCGGCGTCGGTCCCGATACGCCAGGTGCGGTCATCCCTGGCCCGCCTGACCATGCCGCCAGCTTAGAGCTTCCACCGATCGCCGCTCCCCGCACATCGCACGCTGAGCCGGCGGCCGAGGGCGCCCGCCGCGGGCGGGGTCAACGATCGGTGACGCTCACGGCTTGGGCGTCGGCGTTGACCAGGACCCGGGGACCGAGCGGAGCGGGGAGCACGGTAGTGAGGTGGACCAACACGGCCTGTGCAGAACAGACCTCGCCATTGGGGGGCGGGATGTCCCGCTCGTCGACCTCCACGGCGACCGCGGTTTCGGATGTGTCTGTTTGTAGGTCGTAGGCCGCATCGCAGGGCCCGGTGCCCGAGGGTGGCCCGGCCGTCTCGACCGTCAGCGTCCGGCCGCCCGAGCCGATCATCGCCTGGCCGACGAAGCCGACCCCGGACGGTGGGTGAAGCGGGGGTGGCAGTGAGTAGACGCTGCTCGGGGTGATCGCCAGCACTGCCATGGACCCCGTCGCCTCGGCGAAGGTGAACTGCCAGGCGGGAAGCTGAACCGCACCGCGGTCACTGGTGAAGCCCGTCGTGCCCAGAAGAACCGAGGTGGTGTGGACGTGTGTTCCCGGGGGTGGTGTGGCTCCCTTGCCCGGCGAGCCGGTCAGCTCGGCGAACGCCTGAGCCGCGGTTATGAGCGGGAAGCCGTCTTTGGTTGTGGGGCCTGCTGGAAACGAGGCCGGGGGATCCACCAGGCCGTCAACGAACGCCAGCTTGGCATCGTCGTTGTCGTCGAAGCCGAACGACGGCGAGTGCTGCACTTGGACCGCGCCGCCGGGAAGAACGAGCGGACGCGGCGAAGCGTGGACCGGGAACCCAGCCCATGCTGCGAGGGCCGCCCGTAGGGTCGGCTGGTCGTTCGGCGTCGCGAGCGGCGGCCGCCCGGTCGCAGCTGGTGCCGTCCCGCAGCCGGCTCCGACCAGGGCGGCTATTGCGAGGACTGACGACGCGGAATGCCTCGTTCGCACAGCCTACTCATACGCCCGCCGGGGGAGGGCGTCAAACACACCTTGATCAGAACGGTCCTGTCCAGGTGGCGCAAGACAACCCACCACATGTCCATGAGGTCCCTCCCGCGCGGGTGTCCGAAGTGCCCCTCATGAACCACCGGCCCCAGAATCCTGACCTGATTGACCCGTGGGAACGGTTCGCTCGAGTAAGAGTGACAGCACCCTACGCTGCGTCGCTGTCATGTCACTTCGCGGGCGTGAATGTCGGTGTGATCAGGGTCCAGGTCGAGCCCGCGTCAGTGGTCTCCCACAGTTGCGGCGGAATCGGGTTGGGCGGCAGCTCCATGTAGATGGGAGTGGAAACGGCCCAGCCGGTGGTTGGAGTGATGAAGTCGAGCTGCGATGTTTCGACCGGCCCGTTCCCATGAATTGCTCCGTTCAGCGCCTGGCGCCAGGTGTTTCCGCCGTCGGTTGTCCTCCACAGGACGGCAAACGGGTTGTCATTGCTGGTGAGTCCCATGGTGAATCCGTCATGAGCGTTGACGAAATCGGGCCAGTTCCCAGGAGGCGGCGACGCGCTCGCGTTCCAGATCCGGCCGCCGTCGCTCGTGACGAAAAGTCCGTATTCGCCGCTGCCACCGAACACCTCCCCATCCACTGGTGAGCTGAATTGCGGAGGATAGAGGGCGCAATTGATGCACGGCAACGATTGCGGAGTCCACGTCATGCCACCATCGTGCGTAACGTCGAATAGCGTCGTCTGCCCGCAACTGCCGGCCACCCATCCGGTGGTGACGTTGAGGAACGTCATGCCATATGGAGAGCACCCAACCGGCAGGGCACCGCGGGCCGCGGTTCCGGTCGCGGGCGTCATCTCCACCTGTGACCAGTGCGATCCGCCGTCCACCGTGCGGTAGATGAATATAGGGGCACCGACCGCGGGTCCCTGGCTGTTGAAGAACCACCCGTGCAGGGGATCGACGAAATCCAGATTTGCATAGACAGGTCCATTGGTCGGATCCGCACCTGTCTCAAGCAGGACTCGGAACGGGTGGCCCTCCGTCCAGGTCGCGCCTCCGTCGTCGGTCACCCATGGAGTCAACGTATAGGTTCGCTCGAGTTCGTTGAGGGAGTCGGCAGGAGCCGTAATGATTCGCGCCGACTCGGCGCCCGCCCAGGCGACTCCGGTGATCAATTGGTTCCCGATTGGCGGCGGCACGATTGTCCATTGCTGCACACCGGAGTTGGTGTGCAGGATGTCGTTGCCTCCTGCCCACGCCCAGCCCTGGTAGGCGCCGTACATCTTCAAATCGAACACGTGCATCGTCGACGCCGGAGCGCCGCCGATGACGCCGGCGACCGCCAAACCGGCAGCGGTCCCGCCTCCGGCGAGAACAACCGCAACAACTGCCAGCGCCCACAAGGTCCGGCGCCGGAGGTGGGACCATCGAAACCGGCTCCCGACCGTGCTGCCCGCCAGCGATGGCGGAGTCTTCTCGTCAGCGTTCATGTTCTCCAACCATGAGACGCTGTCGGACACACGGCGGTTCCTCCCGCAAACGAGCACAGGGCCGAGCAGCGAAGCTCGGGTGAGATGCCGCCAGCCTGCCCTTGACCAGGATGTTTGTCAATCCGTTCTCAGCCGGGCCGAGTTCCTACCGTGAGCTCCGGTCGAGGGTGGTTGACGGATGCTGGCCTGCGCCCAGCGTGCTCTCTCCAGGCCGCCGCCTCGCCATAGATGTCGTACTCGACACCTATTCGGGGGGCTCGACCCGTGCCCAGAGGAGACTGGGCACATCGGCTCTCCGAGGCGAACCTCCACCGCCTAGTCAGCTCATAACGCGCCACTCCCATCTGCCTCCCAGCGCCGACGGCAGATGCTGGTTTCGCAGCGCCATCGTCGAGGCGGATGCTGTCTCCCAATTCAGATTAGGCCGTCACATAGGCCAAAACAGACCAGCCGCCTTCTAAGCGGCCGGTCGCAGGTTCGAGTCCTGCAGGGGGCACCACAGGCGTATATGGATCCGGCTGACCCTTGACGAAGGGGCTGCGGCTGATGCTCGACAGGGCTTCGGGTGATGCCTGACAGCTACTTCGGCTGAGGCTTGACACTCCCTCCCATGAGGGAACTGAGCGTGAACGAGCAGCGGTATCAGGCGATCCTGGCGGTGATCAGGGATGGCAGGACGGTCACCGAGGCGGCCTCCGACTGGCGGGTGAGCCGGCAGACGGTGCACACCTGGCACCCGCTGATCCTACGGATGGCCGGGGTGACACGCGACGCGGCCCGTCGGTAGCAGGGCCCGCCTCGCCCCCAGGGGCGTGGACCCCGACAGAGAAGTTGGTCCGGCCGGCCTTGACTGGTGGGTGGGGTCGGTCCCGGCTCGAGGAGCCAGGCGCGACTTGTGACCAGACCTTGGTCGGCGCAGAGTCAGTGTTGGTTGGCCTGAGGAGAGGCCGATCCCTTGGAGGTAGGACGCCATGCCAGCATTGGAGAGAAAAAGCTTTGGAGCGCCTGACGAGGTACGTCCGATGGCCGACAAGGGGCGGGTCGAGATCGTGAAGATCGGTGGGGGCGTGGTCGGCAGGGCGATCTTCGAACCTGGATGGCGCTGGTCCGAGCACGTCAAGCCAATCGCCGGCACCGCGAGCTGTCAGGCGCACCACCTCGGTTACGTGCTGTCAGGACGGCAGGTCATCGTGATGGACGACGGGTCCAGGTCGGAGTTGGGTCCCGGTGATGTGGTCGACATTCCTCCTGGCCACGACGGGTGGGTGACGGGCGACGAGCCCTGCGTTGTCCTCGACTTCGCCGGCATGGAGGGCTACGCCAAGGCGTGATATTGGTGGGCGAGGCAGGACCACCGGGGTGCCGTCCCTGCGCGGCAGCCATGGAGAGAATCTCGGCTTGCCCAGGTAAGCCGTTGCCCAGGGAGGCAGCAGTTGGCGCGGGCTACGGGGAAGCGAACCGTGCCGAGTGCAGGATCGCCATCGCCGTCGAGGCCTCGAGGTCCAGCCCCGGACCCCGCATGCAGGCGCCGAACTCGGTGCGGTTGGTGAGCACCACATTGATCGAGACGTCGGCGCCGGCCGGGCACGACGACCTCGACCCGGAGACCTCCTGGAGCCCGCCAGGAATGCCGTCGATGCTGGTGGGGTTGCCCGGATAGGCCGCGATGCTCCAGTCGTCGAATGGTGGTAGATGGCCCATCATTCGACGAGAAGGGCGCCATCCTGAAGACGGGCGACCACCTCGCGGCAGGTGGTGCCCGTGCCCTTGGTGGTGCAGGGGTCGTGGACCGGCTGGTTGCTGAGCGCCGCCATGAGGCACCAGTGGGAGAAGCACTCCGCCGTCCGGTACCAGCCCGCCGGGTGGCGGAAGGTCACGCCGTACTTGCCGGCCCATTGAACAGTCGCCGCCGAGGCGCCGATCGGTAACAGCTGGGTGTGGGCAGATCGGCAACGCTGCCGGCCACCAGGACGGCGGCGACGCATGCGGCGAACCGTTGCACCATCGGTCCCACAAGCCGAGATCGCTCGGAAGACCGAGGATGTTGCATCTGCGTGCTGGAAACCCGCCCATAGCCCTGACCTACGACCGCAGAGAGGTCCTTTTCGGCACACGCGGTGACGGATGTGGGTAACCTCGCCGCCGTGGAGATGGGTCGAGGGGCGCCGATTGCGCTGGAGATCGCCACCCTGGCGGACGCCGGGGCGATCCGCGCCCTCTACGCCGCCGGGGGATGGCAGCCCCACTCCCGCTCCTGGCAGGACCTCGACGACCGCCTGGCCCGGGGCGAGGTCGGGGTACTGCGCGACGCCGAGCGGGTGGTGGGCAGCGTCGCCACGTGCTGGGAAGATCCGGACCGGTGGGACGCAGCGGGTCACGATGGCACCGCCGGGTACGTCCACGCCCTGGTCCGCGACCGCGAGCGGACCCCATCGGGGGTGGGCGGGGGGCTCCTCACCTGGGCGGAGGCCCGGATCGCGGCGCGGGGGCGGCGGCTCGCCCGGCTCGACACCCCGGCGGTGCGCATCCGCCTGGTCCGCTACTACCAGGAGCACGGCTACCGCCTGGTGGGCACCCGGAGCTACGCATGGCGTGCCGATCCCCTCACTCTCTTCGAGAAGCACCTCGGGGCCTCCACCTCAATCGGAGCCCTGCAGCGGGCATAGGGCCGACGAGGCGGGGAACGGAGGCGCCGATCCCCCCGCGGTGAAGCCACCGCCGCGGCGACGCATCGTGATGTCCAAAGCGTCACGAGGCGGCGGCAGAGCCGTGGCGGCTGCCTCGGGGCGCCGGCCCGGCGGGGAACATGCTCCCCGGGCGGTGGGTCCAGCCAATCCAGACGCGAGGCGCAGCCGGTGACCGTTGAGGGGAAGAGCGACCACCTGCGGATCGGCGTCCTCACGCCACTGGTGGCCGGTGGCTACTACGGTGGCGTGATCTCCGGGATCGCCAGGACCGCCATGGCCCGGGGCGCTCGCACCATCGCCATCCAGACCCTGGACCTGAGCTACGGCGGAGCCTATGCGGCCGCCGAGGCCGCCGTGCCCCGGTTCGCGGTCCGGGCGGCATGGGACCAGGCGGCCGGCTTCATCGTCCTCCTGAACGCGGTGGAGCCCTGGTACCTCCAGGCAATGCGTGACGCCGGCAGGCCGGTGGTTCTGCTGAGCAGTGAGGTCCCCGGCTTCGTCTGTCCGGTGGCCCGCCCGGACAACCGGACCGGCGTCACCCAGGCGGTGGCCCACCTGGTGGCGCACGGCCACCGGCGCATCGCCTTCGCCGGCAGCTTCATCCAATCGGATATCCGGGAGCGTCTGGACGCCTACCGCGAGGCGCTGACCCTGAACGGCATCGAACCCGACGATGCCCTGGTGTTCGAGGCCGACGATAATCTCGCGGTCGGCGGCGAAGCCGCGGCACGCCGGATGCTGGCGGCGGGCCTTCCGTCCACCGCGGTGATCGCCGGAACCGATTACAACGCCCTGGCGATCATGGGGGCGCTCAGCGAGGCTGGGCTCAGCCTCCCCGACGATCAGGCCATCGTCGGTTTCGACGACGTCGAGGCGGGGGCCTCGGCTCGGCCCACACTGTCCACGATCCACCAGCGATTCGACGAGACCGCCGGGCTCGCCGCGGATCTGCTGCTCGATCTGATCGCCGGCGAGGAGGTGGCATCGGGGGATCATCGGCTGCCGAGCCTGTTCGTGCCCCGAGAGTTCCTGCGGCTGCAACATCGTCTCGACGGTCGAGGAGATGATCGATCCCTCGGATCTCGTGACCGCGACCGCCAAGGAACAGTTGACGCGGCGATTGGGGCGAGCCCTGGTTGGGCCCGATCCATCCCCCGAGCAGCGGGCGGCCCTGCGCAGTGCCGTGGAGCTGGTCGCCGGCTTCGCAGAGGCCGGCGAGGACTCCGCCGCCCAGCGGAGGGATCGATTTTGCGCAGCGGCCCGGTGTCTGTGGTCGGTGAGCCCGCGCTGGACCACCACCGCCTCGAGTGTCGCCTGCCTGCGCCGATATCAGGCAGAACTGACCGCAGCCGGTCTAGCCGGCCCCGACCCCCAGGAGTTCGCCTCGGGGATCGTGGACTTCGTGGTCGAGCTGGCCGGCTGCCTGACCACCCGCGAGGCGGACATGCGCAACAGCCTGCATCTGGCGATGGGGCAGGACCACGACCTCAGCATGTCACTGGTGCGCGGTCAGGCCAGCGACCTGACCTCGCTGGGCTGGATCGCCCACACCCCGGCGCGCGCCGGGTGCATCGGACTGTGGTCGTCCGGGAGCAGGACGCGAGCCGCCGACCGCCGTCTGCTCACCATCGCGGGTTCGTACGTGCGCGGCGGCGCCTCGCTCGTGCTCCCTGACCAGCTCCGAGTCGAGGAGTTTCCGGCCACATCTCTGCTCGAGAACCTGGAGTGGGACGCCGGGGAGGTTGCCGTGGTCCTTCCCGCCAAGACCGCGACCTCAGACCTCGGCCTGCTGGCCATGGTCACCGGCATCGAGGCGGTTGGCGGGGCGGTGCGTGATCGAACTCTTCGAGACCGTCGCGCTGCTCAGCCTCTCCGTCGAGCGCGAGGAGATGACCGAGAAGCTCCGCCGCTCCAACGCCGATCTGGCGACCTTCAGTCACGCCATGGCTCACGACCTCCGCAATCCCCTGGCCACCATCTCGATGTGGGCGTCGGTGGCCCGAGCCCGAGCCGGCCCCGGCGACGACGCCGAACCGGTGCTGCGCATCGTCGACCAGATCAAGCAGGTCTCCGCGTTCGCCAACGAGCTGGTGTCAGACCTGCTCCGCTATGCCGAGCTCGATCGCGTGGCTGCACCTCGACAGCCGGTCGACCTCAACCTGGCCACCGGGCGCGCATTGGCGACCCTCGAATCGACCATCGTGGAGCACGGGGCGGTGGTCGAGGCCGGAGATCTTCCCACCGTCCGCGGCAACTTCGCAGAGCTGGAGCTGGTGCTGCAGAACCTCATCGAGAACGCCATCAAGCACCGCGCCGGCCGCGCACCCAGGATCCGCATCGACGCCGTCCGCGACGATGGGGGGTGGACGATCCGCTGCCACGACAACGGCGCGGGCATCCCCACCGCTCTGCGCAATCGGGTCTTCGAGCCATTCGTCCGCGGTGAGACCCCGACCGCGGGAAGCGGCCTCGGGCTCGCCACCTGCCGGCGGATCGTGCAGGGTCTGGGGGGCCGGATCTGGGTGGATCAGAGCGGGGTGAACGGGACCACGATTGCCCTCAACCTTCCGACGGCCTCCGACGTGAACCCCTCCAGCTCACCGACCCGGGCGCTGCCAGCCGCCCCGGAGGCGCCGCGGCCCTCGCGCCGGCGCACCGCCGTATCGCGTCCCCCCGCGGCCGCCTGAGCAGGCCAGGCCGAGACGCCCGGCTACGCCGACCGCCGGCGAGCCACCAGCAGCGGGATCTGCCGATCGGTCTTGGTTTGGTACTCGGCGTATGGCGGAAAGGCGGAAACGGCCCGCTCCCACCAGAGGGCGCGCTCATCGCCGGTGAGCTCGCGCACCTCGGCGTCGAAGGGCTCGGGACCGTCCTGAATCATCACCTCGGTCGGGTTGGCGATGAGGTTGCCGTACCAGGTGGGGTTCTCGGGCGCGCCGCCCTTGGAGGCGACCAGGGCGTACTCGCCGCCGTGCTCCACGCGCATCAGCGGGAACTTGCGGATCCTGCCCGAGCGACGGCCTCGGCAGCTGACGATGACCACCGGAAGGCCGGTCGCGTGCTGGGTGTTCCCCCGGGCGCCTCCGGAGCTCTCGTACTCCGCGACCTGATCGCGGACCCACGGTGTCGGGCTGGGCTCGTACACGCCCTCGAGTGGCATGGCGGGAGTGTACGAGGGTCGACCTGAAGGCTGCGGGCCGGCTGTGCCGGTGCGGCCGCTGGCCTCAGCGGGCGGCGGCCGGTCGGACCTGGGCCGGAGCGGGACGGGCCCCTCGTGCGGGCGCACTGAGCAGCACCGGGTCCTGGCGGCGCAGCAGCCACATCGCCGCACCGAGGCTGGCGGCGGTGAGGATCAGGAGCACGAGCACCTCGCCGGTCCACGGCCACACTCCGTGATTCCACTCCGGGTGGCTCCCCAGGGGGGGGTGCCCGGGCAGGTGGGCCATGTTGACCGTCGATCCGGTCACGTCGACCCCCCAGCGGGCGCTGAACACCCAGCTGATCTCACCCAGGACGGCCTTGTGGGCCACGTCCAGGATGGGCAGGGACATGACCAGCTGAGCCACCACCACCAGGACCAGCGCCGACACCGCCTTGTCGCTGGAGCGGACCATGGCCGAGATGGCGAGACCCAAAGCCATGGCGGCAAGCCCGGTGAGGGCGGCGTCGACGATCAGCTCGAGCCGGACCGAGCCGAGTGCCGAGGCGCCGCTGAAGCCGGTCTGGTTGGCCAGGCCGAGGAGCACCAGGATGACCGCCTGGATGATCGTGAACGGGCCGAGCACCAGCACCTTGGAGAGCACGTAGGCCGGGATGGAGAGTCCGATGAACCGCTCCCTGCGGTAGGTGGGGGATTCCTTGACGATTTCCCGGATGGAGTTGAGCATCCCGGCCAGGGTCATCACCAGGACGATGAAGGTCACCGCGGTCTGGGATAGCGGGGTGCCGCTGCTGGTGGGGCTGAACAGCTGGTTCGAGGTGGTGCCGAAGGCGAGCAGCAGGACCAGCGCGCAGAACGGGGCCTGGGCGAGCAGAAAGAGCAGATTGGTGCGGTCGGAGACGATCGTGTCGAGGTAGCGGCGCAGCAGGATCCAGGTCTGGCGCGGCCAGTCCCGGGCCGGCTGGGGCGCGGTCGGGCTGCGCCCCACGGCGGGAGCCGGGGGCGGCAGCGAGGCGAGCGGTCGGGCGACGAAATCGGCGTGCTCGCGGCTCGCCCAGAAGCGCTGATCCCAGGGCGCATCCGGGGACGCCTCCAAATCCTGGAAGACGTCGACGAAGTCGGTGCGTCCGAAGTAGCCGAGGGCGGCGTTGGGTGGGCCGTAGAAGGCGACCCTGCCCCCCGGGGCGAGCATCAGCACCCGGTCGCAGAGGCTGAGGCTCTGCACCGCGTGGGTCACCACGATGACCGTCCGGCCGCCCTTGGCCAGATCGCGCAGCAGGGTCATCATCCCTCGCTCCAGCCCCGGGTCGAGCCCCGAGGTCGGCTCGTCGAGGAACAGCGGGGAGGGCTTGGTGAGCAGCTCCACGGCGATGTTGACCCGTTTGCGCTGACCACCGGAGAGCTTCTCGATCACCAGATCCGCCCGCTCGGCAAGACCGAGCTCGCGGATCACCTCGGCGACCCTCTGGTCCCGCTCCGTCTTGGGGACGTCCCGCGGGAAGCGCAGCTCGGCGGCATAGCCGAGCGCAGCCCGCACCGTGAGCTGGGCGTGGACGATGTCGTCCTGGGGAACGTAGCCGATCCGCCGGCGCAGCTCCTCGTACTCCGCATAGAGGTTGCGCCCGCCGTAGAAGACGCTCCCCTCATCCGCGGGCTTGAAGCCGGTGAGAGCGTTCAGCAGGGTGGTCTTGCCCGCCCCGCTCGGGCCCACCACGCCGACGAAGGCCCCCTTCTCCACGCTGAGGCTCACATGCCGGAGCAGGGCGCGTCCCTCCGAGGTGTGGACCGAGAGGTCGACGGCATCGAGTCGCACGTCTCCGCTCTCGTGCTCCTCGAGGGCACCCGGGACCAGGCGCAGGTGGCGGCGGCCCACGGTGAGGACGTCGCCCTCGCGAAGCGGCGCCGTGCTGATCCGGTGACCGTTGACGTAGGTGCCGTTGTGGCTGTTCAGGTCGGTCACCTGCCAGCCTCCCCGGGGGTCCCAGCGCAGCTCCGCATGGTCGCGGGAGACATGCGGGTCAGCGAGCACGATCTCGTTCCCGGGGCCCCGCCCGATCCTCACCAGGCCACTGCTCAGAGGATGGACCGCCACCCGCGTGCCCAGATCGACCGCGGCCGCCCGGCCGGTGGACCCGGCAAGTGCGGCGGGCAGGCTGTGGGTCTGCTCCGCCGGCACGACCGCTGGGGGCAGGGGGGCGGGGACCGCGGGCACGGGCTCCGGATCGACCCCCACCGGCGCGACGTCCAGCTCCGGGCCGTCGATCGGGCTGCCCAAGCGGAGTCTCGCCGGGCCGGTCACCACGTGAGCGCTGACCCGGGTGTCGCCGAGGTATGTCCCGTTGCTGCTGCCCAGGTCCTCCAGCCGCCAGTGGACACCGTCGAAACGGAGCACCGCGTGGCGGCGCGAGACTCTCTGGTCCTCGTATCGGACGTCGGCTGCGGCATCCCGCCCGAGCAGCAGGGACCGGTCCGCGGAGAGGACGTTGTCGATGCCGTTGGTCCGGACCCGGAGCCCTGGCCGGTTGGCCACCCGATCACGCCTCGCGACTGGGCCCCGGCGACGGACCGCCACCGGCCCTCCACCCCCGCCGGGACCTGTTCCGCAGGATTCTAGTGTCCCGGAGGCTGAGCATCCGCCCCGGTTGCGAGTCCTGAGCCAGGGTGGCCGGCTGCGGCGTGGTGGCCGGCGCTGCCGCTGATATCGTTCGGCGACGATGAGCGTGGGCCTCTCGGTGGTCTGCGGGGCGAGCGGCGGACTGGGACCGGCGGTGCTCGACGCCCTCGCCCCGACCGGAGACACCCTGGTCGGGGTCGCCTCCCAGAGGTCCGAGAGGAGCCGGCTCCAGGACCTCCGCGCCGATGTGAGATGGGAGCTCATCGATCTGACCGATCCCAGCGCTGTGGCCGATCTCTGGCGGCGCCTCGACTCTCAGGGCGAGGTCCACCGTCTGGTCAACGTGACCGGTGGGTTCACCGCCGGTCGCCTGCTGGAGTCCCCGCCCGAGGTCGTCCGCGCCATGTTCGGGGTGAACCTGGACGCGGCCTGGTGGTCCAGTCGCGAGGCAGCCCGGCTGATGGTGGCCGGGGGCGGTGGGGCGATCGTCAACGTCGCCTCCCAGGCCGGCATCACCCTGGCCGGCGGCAGCGCAGCCTACACGGTTGCCAAGGCAGCGCTGATCGCCATGACGCGGGTCCTCGCCACCGAGCTCACCGGCACTGGGGTGAGGGTCAATGCGATCGCCCCGCGGACCATCGACACCCCGGCCAACCGCACCTGGATGGGCGCCGCCGACATCGCCGGGGCGGCGTCGCCGGAGCGGGTCGCGGCGGTGATCGCCTCACTCTGCGACGGGCCGATGAGCGCGGTCAGCGGCGCGATCCTGCCGGTGACCGGCGACCGCTGATCCCGCCACGGTCACTTCGAGAAGAAGAGGCCCACCGCCGCCGGTCCCAGGAGCACCAGGAAGATGCAGGGGAAGATGCACATCATCATGGGCAGGAGCATCAGCACCGGGGCCCGGTGACCCGCCTCTTCGGCGCGCTGCTTGCGCACCCGGCGCAGCTCCTCCGACTGGATCCGCAAGACGTTGGCGACGCTGAGTCCCAGGGGCTCCGCCTGGACCATGGCCCGAACAAAGCCGGACAGCTCGTCGACATCAGCGCGCTCGGCCATCGCCATCAGCGAGTCGGCGCGCGGCCGCCCCAGACGGATCTCGTTGAGGGACTTCTGGAACTCGCCGGCAAGCACACTCTTGTCATATTCACTCACCCGCATCATCGCCATGTCCAGCGACAGCCCCGCCTCCATGCACACGGTGAGCAGGTCGAGGACCCCGGGAAGGGCGAGCAGCAGCTCCTTGGCGCGCTTCTTTCCCTTGCGCTGCAGTGAGAAGGTCGGCCACATGTAGCCGAGCACCGCCCCCATCCCGACGAACAGGTAGTTCTGAGGTGGGGCGAGGATCTTGTCGGAGGCGAGGAGCTCGCCCAGGCCGAACCCGACCACCGCGAAGACCACCGGGAGCACCAGCCGCAGCGCCAGCACCGACTCCGGCCGCTGCCGGGAGCCCGCCTTGTTGACCAACTTGCGCAGCGTGGCAAGCTGCCCCTCCTTGGTCCGGCGGGCCACCAGGTTGCCGACTGAGGCGAGCAGGGGCAGGACGATTCGCTCGAACGCGGGTTGGGTGAACTCGCCGGTGATCAGGTCGATGTCGTAGCCGGTGGCGTCGGGCAGGCTGGCCAGGCGTTGCTCGAGGAGGCTCGTCGCCTGAGTGCCCGGGACCACATACCACACCGCGAGGAAGACCGCGATCACCACGGCGGCCCCCGCTGCGACCATGATCGGCAGGCTGGCGCTCATATCTTCACGTTCACGATCTTGCGGATGAAGCCGTAGCCGCAGAGGACCATGAAGCCGGCGATCCCGAGCATGATCTGCCCCGCCGGCTTGCTGAACATCGGGTCGAAATAGCTCGGCGCGATGAAGGCGAGGATGCCGGTCATGGCAAACGGCAGGATGATCAGCACCCAGCCGGAGGCCCGCGCCTGGCCGGTGAGCGACTTGATCTCACCCTTGATGCGGATCCGCTCCCGCACCGTGAACTCGATGGTGTCGAGGACCTGGGCGAGATTGCCGCCGACCTGGCTCTGGATCTGGACCGCGATGAGCATCAGCCGCAGGTCCTCGGAGTCGTTGCGCCGGACCATCCGGTTGAGGGCCTCGTTCATGGGCAGGCCGAGCTGCACCTCTCGGGTGACCCGGCTCAGCTCCTGCCCCATGGGCGCCGGAGTGTTCTTGGACACCAGGTCCACGGCCTGGGCGAAGGTGTAGCCGGCCTTCATCGAACCGCTGACCTGGAGGATCATCGGCGACAGTTGAAGGCTGAAAGCCTTGATCCGCTTCGACTGACGGAAGCGCAGAAACAGCTGGGCCCCGACGTATCCCACGAACGCACCGGGCACCACCGCGATCGGGGTGCGGAAGCGGAGCATGGCGAGAGCGCCAACCGCTCCGGCGATGCCGAGCGAGATGATGATCCACTCCGCGGGCCGGACCTTGAGGTCCGACCGCGCCAGCTGATCAGCCAGCCTGTTGGCCCGATCGGTCCGCTCGAATCGAGCCCCGACAGCGGACTGCACCCCATGGCGGAGCTGCTCGAGGAGGTCGCGCGAGGGGGCGGCCGCCTCCTGCGCACCGAGGGGGACCAGGTCCTCCAGGTGGCGCAGGCGGCTGTGCAGCATCGAGTCCGCCCCGGGGACGAAGGCGATGACCACCCCGATGAAGAGGGCCACGGCCCCCACCCCGGCCAGGATCAGGACGGGCTCATTCACCTCGGCGGGTTGTGAGCGCCCAGGCGCTCAGCCTCCGAAGAAGTTGGTGGGACCGCTCCCGGGCACCGTCTGAGGTGGAGCGGTGGCCCCTGGGACCGGCGACGACGTCGGACCCGGGTAGTCGCTCGACGAGACGATGACGTACTGGATGACCGAGCCCGCGGTGGCCTTGGCCTCGTCGAGGGCGGCGGCATCCTGGCGCGGCAGCTCGACCATGATCAGGGCCGGCGTGGGGGCGGTGGCACCCGGGCTCGCCGAGGCGGACGGCGATCCGGCGGGAGCGCCGGCCGATTCACCGACGGCGAGCACCAGGACGTCCTGGTACGCCCAGTACTCGCTGGTCGGAAGGTACACCAGGATGTCGATCCGCTCTCCCGTGGCGATGTAGCCTCCGGTGCCCTCGCCGTTGCCGCTGGTGGCGCCCGGGGCGTAGGGGAGAGACATGGCGACGTAGCCGGACGGAAGCTGAGCGGGCAGCCCGCTGGTGGGCCCGATCGAGGCGGTGGACGCGACCATCGAGCTCAGGATCGGGATGCCGGCGGGGATGTCCGCGGCGGCGTAGTTCCTGGAGCCGGTCAGCTGGGTCACCGTGCTGTAGTCGGAGATCCCGGCGACGGTCAGGCTGTGGAGGACGCTGTCGGGGAAGGACTCGGTGGTGAGGTTGGCGGCGGAGAGTGGCTGACCCTTGGCGATGGCGCTGCTGGCCACCACCACCACGGTGCTCGGCGCCGGCTTGGCGGTGGGCGCCGACCCGTTCGGGCTGCCACCGGTTCCCCCCTTGCTCGAATAGCTGAGCGCCAGGACGAACGCCCCGGCGGCAATGAGGGCGGCCACCACGGCGACCAACATGCGGCGGCGACGCTGAGCGCTGACGGCCACTGCGTTCTTCTCGATGCTCCGCGAGGGGCCGAACCGCTCCGGCGAGCCGGACGGGGGCCATTGGACGTTGGGGTTCCCGTCGCCGGGGCCCCGTTCCGGGTAATCGTGCCGTCACAGCAACGGGACCAAACGGTCGCGTCATCGAACTGTGAACGCCCTGCGGCATTTGGCGATCCGGGTGGCGGCAGGGTTGTTTCGCCGTACCATCGGCCGGTGCCGCAGAGGACCCGCCTCTTCCTGGCCCGCCACTGCGATGTGGCCAACCCAGAACGGAGGCTCTACGGGTTCCTGCCCGGGTTCGGCCTGAGCGCCAGGGGGCTGGCCCAGGCCGAGGCCATGGGCGGTTACCTCGCCCGCTGGCCGATCCGGGTGATCCGCACCAGCCCACTCGACCGCGCCGTGGAGACGGCGGGGATCGTCGCCCGCCACCTCGGCTCGCCTCCGGTGGTCCCCGATGAGGATCTCATCGAGGCGCGGTTCAGCCGCTACCTCCAGGGGGTCCGCTACTCGGAGGTGCCCTGGCGCCGGCCTCTCTGGTGGGTGCACATGGCCTTTCCGGGGCTGCTCCGCCGCGACGAGACCGTGGCCGCGATGGCCGCCCGGGTGGAGCACGCTCTGCTCCGGGTCCTCGACGACGTGGGTGATGACTCGGGCGTCTGCGTCAGCCACGGCGACCCCATCCAGGCCTTCTGGATCAGGCACCTGGGGCGTCGGGCCTGGGCGCTGCACCGTCTCCAGTGTGCCAAGGGGGGGCTGCTCGCCCTCGACTACGAGGGCCGGCGGCTGTCCCGCATCACCTACCTACCGCCGGAGAGCCTGGACGCCCGGACGACCCCTTCGACGGCGGCCGGCGCGTCGCGCGCCTGACCGCCGGGATTCTGAGCCGTGCCCCTCCGCCGTCCGCTGCCGCCGCCACCTCCTCCGGGTTCAGGGACAGCGCGGAGGAGGCGCTGGGGTCGTGGTCCGAGGTGGCCCGGGTGGGGGGCGGTGGGGATCCACGGCGGCGGCGCCGGCGCTCGCGCTGCTCGAGCAGCGGTCGAAGGTACAGCTTGCCGGTGATGCCCAGGAGGATCATGACGAAGCTTGCGTAGACCAGGGGCACGCCATTGTCATAGTTGGCGAGCAGGACCGTGTACTGGTGCAGGGCGGGAACGCTGACCGTGAAATTGACGGTCTTGCCGCCGGTGGTCTCGAAGGGGATCTGAGCCGATTGGCCCACGGTGATGTCCACCGGCGCTCCGTTCTCGAGCGGTGCCATCTGACTGGTGTCGAGGGTGTTGACGTTCTGGGGCAGGCCCGAGTTGAGGCCGAGACTGCCGGCGTAGAGCTGCAGCTGAAGCACCGGGTTGTCGGGGTCGAGTCCCCCGGGCTGCACGGTCAGGCCGCTCATCTGTCCACCCGAGGTGATGGTGGGGACGTCCAGGGCGTCGGGCATGAACAGGGCGTTCGCTCCCAGCTGGAGCGACTGGTCAGACCCCGGCGGCGTGTAGTTGAAGTCAGGAACCTTGAGCACTCCGGTCTGCACGCTGTAGTTGTCACCGAAGGTGACCACGGGAGCGTCGAAGACCACCTGGCCGGCCGGGTTGGTGATCTCGACCTGGGGCGCCCAGCCATAGTCCTCCTGGTAGAAGTGGATGTCGTCATAATTCAGGTAGTCGTTCACCTGGATGTTCCGGGTGAGCACGCTGTGTCCGCTGGTGAGGATGGTCACGTTGCTGTCGTAGTCGCTCGCCGCGCCGTCGGGTTGGTACGCGACCGTGAAGCTGTTGAGCCTGATCTGGAAATCGCCGTGCTGACCGTTGAACAGGACGCCCTCCTGGAGCTGGGCGTAGCTGCTCCTCGCCTCGGTGACGGTCTGACCCTGGACGATGATCATCAGGCCCTCGAAGCCGGTGGCCTTGCCCCACACCGCCGCGACCAGGAGCAGGAAGAACGATGAATGGAAGAGCCATGAGAACCATTCCCCCCAGTACTGCGCGGTCCGCGGGTGGCCACGGATGGTGCGCACGACCAGGGCCCTACCTCGCCCGATGACGCAGGCACCGAGCGCGATGAAGAGACTGAAGAGCAGCACGTAAAAGTCGAAGGAAACGTACACGTCGGTGAGAGGCAGGCCGAGGCTGGTGGCGAGCGCGTTGAGGTGGGCATTGCTGGCGAGAAACTGCTGCACCTGGCTCGGTTCATCGGTCAGGTTCTGGGGCACCACCGCGCCGATGCCGGTGATGAAGACCAGACCGATCAGGAAGAAAATGGCCGTCCGCATCCGCGTGTACTCGTGCCAGAAGCGGCGCAGCGCGCTGCCCACCTGGGCTCGGAGCACCGCGGGCCGGAGGGTTCGGACCGTGGCTCAGGCCCCCGCCAGGATGCCCTCGGGATCGAGCACCGGGGCCAGCTCGGCCACCGACCGGGGCCCAGTCGCGTCGGGGGTGGGCAGCCGGGCGCCTGCCGGCGCGAGCCGCAGGTGGAGAGTGGCGATGACCGCGAGGCGACCCTCTGAGCCCAGCAGGGCGGAGGTCAGGTCGTAGCCGACCACATCCTTGAGTACCGCGGCACCGAGCCGGACCAGCTCGCCCTCGGGCAGGATGGCGTCGACGCCCGTCAGGCTGCGCCGGGGCACCTCGCCTCGCGCCACCAGGGAGCCGGTGTGCAGTGAGCGCGGCTGGGAGGGCAGCCCGGGCACGGTCAGGTTGTGAGCCGCCAGGGCAGCGCGCAGCGATTCGATGGTCGCCCCCGCCTCAGCACGGGCGATGCCCTTGGCGGGATCGACGCTCACCCCGGCGAGGCGAACCAGCGACAGGATGACCCCGCCGTCGGGCGGCGTCGAGCGGCTGCCCTCCCCGCTCGTGACCCGCACCGCGAGACCATGCTGGTGGGCAAGGAGGAGTGCCGTGCCCACCCCCTCGACCGTGGCGGGAGCGAGCAACTCGCCGCTCTGAAGCACGGCGTCGGCGCCGAGGGCCTCGGCGAAGTCACGGCGGAGGCTCCGGTCCACTGGCGGGTGAGTCTACAAGAGCTGCGCGCAGCCACCTTCGAGCCCGTTCCACCCTGGCTGCCGGGAATGGCCCTGACACGGCGGCCGGACCCGCCCCGGAGGGCTGTCGCGGAGGTCCAACCCTCAGGGCTCTTCGACGGCGGAAGCGACCACGTCGGACGCCGTCCGCTCCACGCCGGCGACCGGCTCGACAAGCCACGCGCCGTGACCGCCACCCGCCGCCTCGGCCATCGCCCCCGCGCAGCGCGCCGCCGCGCCCAGCTCGACGAGGGCCATCGCGCTCCCGCCGAACCCCGCCCCGACCAGGCGAGCGCCGTAGCAGCCGGGCACCCGCCGGGCTGCGGCGACCATGGTGTCGAGCTGAAGCGTGCTGACCTGATAGTCGTGCCGCAGCGATTCCTGGCTCCCATCGATCAACCGGCCCAGGGCCCTGGCGTCCCCAGCTTCGAGTGCGAGCACGGCTGCGTCACTGCGCCGGGTCTCTGTGGCGATGTGCCGGGCGCGAGGCTGAAGCTCATCAGGCAGCTCCCGCCAGCGGTCGCCGATCGCCTGGCAGCCCTCCACGCCCAGCGCTGCGCAGGCACGCGCGGCTGCCTGGCGGCGCAGCCGATATTCCTCGCCGCCGACGTCATGGCTCTCCCCGCTGTGGGCGACCACCACACCGACCTCGGACCACGGCCAGGTCACCGCCCGTCGGGCTCCGCTGGCGCAGTCGAGGACGAGCACGCTGTGGTCACCGCTGTGCACCACCGCTCGCTGATCCATCTGGCCGGTCGGGATGCCGACGATGTCTCGTTCGGCGGTCACGGCGGTGGCGACGAGCTCGTCGGCGCTGAGCCGTGCCGCCGCCAGGCGAAGCATCGCCACCAGGCTGGCGGTGATGATCGCCGCTGACGAGCTCAAGCCGGCCGATCCGGGCAGGTTGCCGGCGACTCCGATCTCGACCGGAGGGATGGCGATGCCTCGCCCGGCAAGCGCCACAGCAGCCGCGAAGACCCGATCCCCGATGTCATGGGCCATGGTTGGCTGAGCACGCTCAACTCGGACCCCGTCGCTCACGACCCGCCAGCGACCATCAGCCGAGGGACGCAGAGCCACTGCCAGACCGAGGTTGATTGCCATGCACACGATGCGTCCGCCCACGTAGTCGACGTGCTCTCCCACCAGGGTCACCCGTCCCGGAGCGCGTCCCACGGCGGGGGCCGTACCCGGCCCGAGACCTCCATCGAGCACGGAGATGGCAGCTCGCTCGGCCGGGTCGAGGCCTTTCAACCTCGCCGGTTCCGGCGCGACGGGTGCCCGGCGGCTCCCACCCTGGTCATCCGAATCCCACCCATGCTCGAGGCAGTATCGATGATCCTCGTCGGGCGACGAAAGTGCGCCATCGCGACCCACGCCGCTTGACGCGCTCCTGCACCAGCCGCTACCATTCCGACCCCGAAGGGTGGCTGTCAGCCGGAAGCGGACCACCTCGCCACAGGGAGGCGAGATATGGTTTGGTCGCGCAAGGTGCTGCTGATCGGTGCTGCTGTGGGTGGGCTGGCGGCGGCCGCCACCCCGATCGCCCAGGCTGACGGAGGCGGTGGAGGCCAGATTCCCTCCCAGGTCTTCGCCCCCTACTTCGAGACCTTCCTCCCCGGCAACCCGGCCCTGATCTCCCACGAGTCCGGGGCCAGGGACCTGATCTTCGCCTTCCTGCAGACGGCTGCGCCCGGCTCGTGCACGGTCGACTGGAACGGCGACCCGAGCACGCCGGTTGCATGGTCCCAGTACGGATCTGAGATCCAGGAGATCCGTGATCATGGGGGCGACGTGTGGCCCTCCTTCGGCGGGTACAGCGCCGACACCACCGGCACCGATCTCGCCGACAGCTGCGCCAGCGTCCCGGCGATCGCCGCCGAGTACGAGAGGGTGATCACCACCTACGACTTCACCCGTCTCGACTTCGACATCGAGGCCAACTCGCTGTCCAACGGCAATGGCAACGCCAACGGGATCACCGACCGCAACCAGGCGATCGCCGTGGTGCAGCAATGGGCCGCGGCCCATCACCGGACTCTGCAGATCGTGTACACGCTGCCTGTCGCCCAGAGCGGGCCGCTCGCCCCCGAGGACAACGTCCTCTCCAACGCTATCGCCAACGGTGTCAGGATCGACATCGTCAACGCCCTCACCTTCGACTACTACGGCGGCGAGCCCAACGAGATGGCCACGGACACCATGACCGCCGCCGAGGGGACGCTCAGCGAGCTGCAGCTGCTCTACCCGCACGCCCCGACCTGGAAGCTTTGGCGGATGGTCGGGGTCACCGACATGATCGGCATCGACGACTACGGTCCGGACGAGACCCTGACCTTCTCGGACGCCGGCACGGTCGAGTCCTGGGCTGCTGAGCATCACCTCGGCCTGCTCTCCTTCTGGGCCCTGCAGCGGGACAACGGCAGCTGCCCGTTCACGGGAACCCAGGCCACCTGGAGCGGCGCCAGCAACAGCTGCTCCTCGGTGGTGCAGTCGACCTGGCAGTACAGTCACATTTTCGAGCCGTTCACCCGGGAGTTCCCGTTCTCGCCCTTCGGCCACCACGGGAATCACTGAGGCTGACCCCGGTCCCCTGGTGCGGGTGAACCCGGCCCCGTGGGGGCGGCGCGGCGATCGCCGCTGGCGCCGGCTCCCGGGGACGGGTGCGAGAAGTTGACGCATCGAGCAGGCGGCCTGTATGCTGGCGCGACCGTGTTCAGCGTGCACGCCTCGAAACCGCTCGCCGGTCGCAAAGCCCTCGCAGGGGCCACCGCCGGTATCAGGTAGAGGCGCGCGCCACACGGCGCTCCCGCCCCCGGCGGCAGAGGGCTCCCTTCGAGCGAGGGAGCCCTCTTCGTTTGTTCGCAACAGACGCAGCGCAGCCAGACGGGAGTTCCATGAGCAGTCCGACAGTCACCCAGCAAGCCGAGCCCGACCGAGGCCCGGCCCGCCCCAGCGCCATCCGGGATGTCAGGAGAACGGCGCGGATCGTCGTGCTGCCCGGCGACGGCATCGGACCGGAGGTCACCGCCGCCGCCGTGTCGGTTCTCGAACGCTTGGCGCCGGATCACCAGCTCCGCCTCGAGCTCTCCGAGCGGCCGGTCGGTGGGGCGGCGATCGAGGCCGAGGGAGTCCCAGTCTCCAGCTCCACCATGGAGCTCTGCAGGGCGGCGGACGCGGTGCTGTTCGGCGCGGCCGGAGCGCCGCGCTGGGATCACCTGCGCGGTGACGCCCGGCCCGGCGCCGCCACCCTGAGGTTGCGCCGGGAGCTCGGCCTCGCCGTCAACCTCCGTCCGGTCCGCGCCTTCCCGGCCCTGATCGAGCACAGCCCGCTGCGCCCCGAGGTGGTCCGCGACGCCGACTTCGTGATCGTCCGGGAGCTGACCGGTGGCGCCTACTTCGGCGAGCACGGAAGGTCGGGTACCGGGATGGACGAAACCGCCCACGACACCATGGCCTACAGCCGCCGCGAGGTGGCCCGCGTCGTCGGCTTTGCCCTCGAGCTCGCCCGCACGCGGCGGCGGCACCTCACCTCGGTGGACAAGGCCAACGTGCTGTGGAGCGGGCGGCTGTGGCGGGACGTGGTCACCGAGCTGGCCGCCGCCCACCCCGACGTCGTGGTGGAGCACGCCCTCGTGGACAGCTTCGCGCTCAGCATGCTGCAGCGGCCCGGCCGCCTCGACGTGGTGGTGGCCGAGAACCTCTTCGGAGACATCCTCAGCGACGAGGCGGCGGCGATCAGCGGGTCGCTGGGGGTGATGGCTTCGGCCAGCCTCAACCCGGAGGGAGGACCGGGACTGTACGAGCCGATCCACGGCAGCGCACCCGACATCGCGGGGCGGGGCATCGCCAACCCCGTGGGGGCGATCCTCAGCGCGGCCCTCCTCCTCGAGCACTCGCTGCGCCGTCCCCAGGCGGCCGCCGAGATCCGCACCGCCGTGGACCGCGCCCTCGAAAGCGGCGCGCGCACCCCTGACCTGGACGGAGAGGCCTCCACCGCCGAGGTCACCTCCGCCATCCTCACCGAGCTCGCCGCCCGCCGGCCGGCTGGCATGCCCGCATGAGCCTCCCCCGCCTGGCCATCGTCGATTCCACCCTCCGCGAGGGCGAGCAATTCGCCGGAGCTCACTTCACCACCGCGGAGAAGCTCGAGCTCATCGCCGCCCTGGACGACTTCGGGGTCGAGTACGTCGAGATGACCTCACCGGCTGCCTCTCCCCAGTCCGAGGCCGACCTCCGGGCGGCGGTCCGGGCACGCCCGCGCGCCCGCATCCTCACCCACACCCGATGCCACATCGAGGACGTCGACCGCGCGCTCTCCTGCGGGGTGGACGGGGTGAACGTCCTCTTCGCGACCTCGGACATCCTGCGCCGGGCCAGTCACGGCCGCTCCCTCGACCAGGTGGTCGAGATCGCCTGCCGGGTGGTCGACCACGTCCGCGGCGCCGGCCGGGAGATCAGGTTCAGCTGCGAGGACGCCTTCCGCAGCGACCGCGACGAGATCCTCGCGGTCTACCGCGCCGTGGACTCCTGTGGACCCGACCGGGTCGGGGTGGCCGACACCGTCGGCATCGCCACCCCCCGCCAGGTCGAGGAGCTGGTGCGGGCGGTCAGGGCGTCGGTGTCCGCCGACATCGAGTTCCACGGTCACAACGACACCGGGTGCGCGGTGGCCAACGCGCTGGCCGCTCTGGAGGCGGGCGCCACTCACATCGACACCACCATCCTCGGGATCGGCGAGCGCAACGGCATCGCCTCGCTCTCCGGACTGATCGCCCGGGTGGGGACGGTGCTGCCCGACCTGGTCGCGGGCTACCGGCTGGACCGCCTCCCCTCTCTCGACGCCCGGGTCGCCGCCATCCTGGGGGTCGCGGTGCCCTTCAACTCCCCCATCACCGCCGCCTTCGCCTTCACCCACAAGTCGGGTCTGCACAGCAATGCCGTGCTCCGCGACCCGCGCAGCTACGAGGTCCTCCAGCCCGAGAGTTTTGGCCTTGATAGGCAGATACTCAGGGGCCACCGGCTGGTCGGCCGCAACGCCATCCGCCACCGGGCCGCCCAGCTGGGTGTGGCCCTCGCCGAGGACCAGATCGCCGCCGTCACCGCCGAGATCAAGCGGCTCGCCGATTCGGGGCCGCTCGCCGACCAGCAGGTGGACGACCTGCTGGTCAGCTGGCCCACCCCCGCCTGAGCCGAGATTCCAAGGAGAGCAGCCGCCATGGGAACACTGGTCGAACAGATCCTGAGCCAGCGCCTCGGCAGGCCGGTTCGCGCCGGCGAGACCGTGGTTGCCGGGGTCGACGCCGTCATGGCCCACGATGTCACCGGGCCGCTCGCCATCGACGCCTTCCGCAGCCTGGGAATGCCGCTGTGGGATCCGGACCGGACCGTGTTCAGCTTCGACCACGTGTTCCCCTCCAACAGCGTCGCCGCCAGCGAGCTGCATCGCCGCATTCGCGAGTTCGCCGTCGAGCACGGGGTGCGCAACCTGCTCGCCGAGGGCATCTGTCACATCGTGATGGTGGAGCGCGGCTTCATCCGCCCTGGCGGCCTGGTGGTGGGGGCGGACTCCCACAGCACCACCTACGGGGCGCTCGGCTGCTTCGCGACCGGGATGGGCTCCACCGACATCGGGGTCACCATGGCGACCGGCCGCTCCTGGTTCCGGGTGCCGGAGACGCTGCGCATCGAGGTGACCGGCGAGCTGCCCCGCGGGGTTCAGGCCAAGGACGTGGCCCTTCACGTGATCCACCGGCTCGGCGCCGAGGGCGCCAACTACCTGGCCGTGGAATGGGGCGGCTCGGCGGTGGAGGCCATGGGCATCTCCGAACGGCTCACCCTGGCCAACCTCTCGGTGGACTTCGGAGCCAAGTGCGGGCTCTGCGAGGTCGATTCGGTGACCTGGAGCTACCTGGGCCTGCCCGACGGCGGCGAGATCCGCGCCGAGGACCCGCGCTACCAGGAGGTGCTGAGCATCGACGCCGGCAGCCTGGAGCCGCAGGTCGCCGCCCCACCCCAGATCGACAACGTCCGTCCCCTGTCGGAGCTCGCCGGCACCCACCTCGACGAGGTCTTCATCGGCAGCTGCGCCAACGGGCGGATCGAGGACCTGGCCATCGCCGCGGCCATCCTCGAAGGTCACCAGGTGCACGCGGAGACCCGGACCATTGTGGTGCCCGGCAGTCGGCGCACCTACACCCAGGCGCTGGAGCGTGGCTACATCGACACCTTCGTGCGCGCCGGAGCCCTGGTGATGGCGGCAGGCTGCGGTCCCTGCCTGGGCCGGCAGCACGGCACCCTCGGGCCCGGCGAGCGGGCCCTCTCCACCAGCATGCGCAACTACCCGGGACGGATGGGGAGCCCGGACGCCGAGATCTACCTCGCCAACCCGGCGGTGGCCGCCGCCTCCGCGCTCGCCGGTGTGATCGCCGATCCAAGGGAGGGGCGCTGATGGCACGAGTATTCCGCTTCGGCGACGGGGTTTCGACCGACGCCATCATGCCGGGCCGCTACAACCTCACCACCGACCCCGCGCAGCTCGCCGGCGCCTGCTTCGTTGAGCACCGCCCGGGGTTCGCGGAGGCGGTCTCGCCCGGCGACATCATCGTCGCCGGCAGCAACTTCGGCTGCGGCAGCTCGCGAGAGCACGCCCCACTCTCCATCAAGGCGGTCGGGATCGGGGTGGTGGTGGCCCGGTCCTTCGCGCGCATCTTTTACCGCAACGCGGTGAACCTCGGCCTGCCGGTGATCCGCTGTCCCGATCTCTACGACCAGGTGGCGGACGGTGACCAGGTCGAGGTGGACATCGAGCACGGCACCATCACCGCCCATGGGCGCGTCTTCCAGGGCGAGCCCCCCTCCGCGGTCGCCCGCCGCATCAGCAGGGCGGGCTCGCTGACCGAGCTGATCAGGACCCACGGGTGGGCCGCCATCGAGGAGGTGGTCTGAATGACCGGATCGTCGGCCGCCTGCCCGGAATGCGACGCGCAGGTGGCCCTGGCCGCCGACACCGAGGTCGGTGAGATCGTGAGCTGCGTGGAGTGCGGCGCCGACCTGGAGGTGCGGGGCCTGGATCCCGCCCGGCTCGAGCTCGCCCCGCCCGAGGAGGAGGACTGGGGAGAGTGACCCGACCGGCCCCCGCCGGCCCCCGGGTCGGCATGCTCTGCTCTCGCATCCGGGTCGAGGAGAAGCTGCTTCTCCAGGCCTTCCGGGCTCGCGGCACCGACCCGGAGCGCATCGACGATGAAGAGGTCATCCTGGAGGCGGGCAGCATCTCCTCGCCCCCCTGGGACGTGGTGCTGGACCGATCCCTGAGCCAGTCGCGGGCCCTGGCCGCCCTGCGCATCCTCGAGGCCTCGGGTGTGCCCACCGTCAACCCCGCGGCGGTGGTGGCGAGCTGCGGAGACAAGGTGGCGACCAGCGCCGCCCTGGCGGCCCACCGGGTGCCCACACCCCGCACCCTGGTCGCCTTCGGCATCGAGGCGGCGCTCCGGGCCATCGAGGAGCTCGGCTATCCGGTGGTGATCAAGCCGCCGATCGGATCATGGGGCCGGATGGTGGCGCGGCTCAATGACCGATACGCCGCCGAGGCCGTTCTCGAGCACAAGCAGCACCTCGGCGCCGCTCAGGACCAGATCTACTACCTCCAGGAGCACGTCGACAAGCCCGGGCGGGACATCCGCAGCTTCGTGGTGGCGGGGGAGACCATCTGCGCCATCCACCGGGAGTCGGAGCACTGGATCACCAACACCGCGCGAGGCGGCCACGCCTCCAACTGCCCCGTGAGCGAGGAGATCGACCGGCTCTCCCAGGCCGCCGCCCAGGCGGTGGGCGGAGGTGTCGTGGCCGTCGACCTCCTGGAGCGACCGAGCGGCGAGCTGCTGGTCTCCGAGGTCAACCACACCATGGAGTTCCGCAACAGCATCGACACCACCGGGGTTGACATCCCCGGCCGGATCGCCGACCACGTACTCGCCGTGGCCGGGAGGGCGGCCGTGAGCCAGGCCTCGTGACCAGCATCGAGACAGCCCCGGCGGCTGCGACCATCACCACCCCCGAGCTGCTCCTGGAGATGCTCGCGATCCCGAGCCCCACCGGCAGCGAGTGGCGGCTGGCCGCAGCGCTTCGGCAGCGGCTCTCCGGGCTCGGCTTCGAAGCCGAGATCGACCCGGCCGGCAACCTCGTGGCCGTCTGGGGCGATGGCCCGGAGGAGGTGATGCTGCTCGGCCACCTGGACACGGTGCCCGGCAGCATCACGCCGCGCCTCGAGGCGGGCCGGATCCACGGGCGCGGCGCCGCCGACGCCAAGGGTCCACTGGCCGCGGCGGTGGTGGCGGTGCTGTCCCAGCCGCGGCCTTCTCGGGTGCGCTTCACGGTGGTGGGCTGCGTCGACGAGGAGGGAGACTCCCGCGGCGCCCGCCAGGTGGCCACCCGACCCGCCCCGTCGAGCCTGGTGGTGCTGGAGCCCAGCGGCTGGGATGCCGTGACCGTCGGCTATCGGGGGATCGTGCGCGCCGAGCTTCGGGTTGAGGACGAGCTGCGCCATCGGGCCGCGCCCGAGCTCACGGTCGGCGATCGCCTGGTGGGCCTCCTGGCCCGGCTGCAGGCCGAGCTGGCAGAGCGCAACCGGGACCTCAGCCCCTTCCATCGCGCCGACCTTCGGGTCACCGGCCTGGACGTGACCGGCACCGGGCTGCGCGAGAGCGCGAGCGCGACGTTCCAGCTCCGGCTCCCTCCCGGGCTCGACCAGGCCACCATGATCGACTGGCTGGACGCCCGCCGAGGCGAGGCCGAGCTCCTGGTCCAATTCGCGGTCGACGCCATCCACACCCCGAGAGACAGCCGCGCGGCCCGAGCCCTGACCCGCGCCATCCGCCGTCACGGTGGCTCCCCGCGCCACAAGGTCAAGACCGGCACGGCCGACATGAACCTGCTGGTCCCCCGCTGGGGCTGCCCAGCGGTCGCCTACGGCCCCGGCGACTCCCACCTCGACCACACCCCGGAGGAGGCGGTGGAGGTCGACGAGCTGGAGCGTGGCGCCGCGGTGCTTGCCGACGCCCTGAGTGAGCTGGGCAGGTGAGAGCAGCGGTCCTGGGCGGCTCGGGCTATGTCGGCGGCGAGCTGCTCCGGCTGCTGTCCGGTCACCCCGGCATCCAGGTGACCCAGGTGAGCTCGGAACGGCTGCGGGGCAAGCCGGTGTCATCGGTCCACCCTCAGCTGCGCGGCCGCACTGAGCTCCGATTCATCGGCGGTGACGAGGTGGAGCCCACCGACATCGTCCTCGCCGCCCTCCGTCACGGAGACACCGCGCCCCGGATCGACGACCTCTCGGCGCTGGCGCCGGTGGTCGTCGACCTCTCCGCCGACTTCCGCCTCCACGACGCCGCCGACTATCCCCGCTGGTACGGCTGGGAGCATCCCCGCCCGGAGCTCCTGGGCAGCTTCGTGAGCGGGCTGGCCGAGCTGCACCGGTCGGAGATCGTCCATGCCGACCGGCTGACGATCGGCGGCTGTGTGGCCACCGCCGCCATCCTGGCGCTGGCCCCGCTGGTCCGCTCCGGCACCGTCGACCCGCTCCTGCCGATCGTGGTCGACGCCCTGGTCGGCTCGTCGGCGGCCGGGTCGGAGCCCACCCCCAGCTCCCACCATCCCCATCGCAGCGGAGCCATGCACAGCTTCGCCCCGACCGGTCATCGCCACACCGCCGAGATCGTCCAGGAGCTGCGCTCCCTGGGTGAGGTGGGCGAGGTCGCGCTCAGCATCACCTCGGTGGAGGCGGTGCGCGGGATCCTGGTCACCTGCCATCTCTGGCTGCGCGACCCGCTGGACGAGAGGGAGGTGTGGCGCATCCTCCGGGCCTCGGTCCGGGACGAGCCATTCCTGCGGGTGGTGAAGCAGGCGCACGGGCTGCACCGTCACCCCGACCCTCGACTGCTCACCGGGACCAACGGCTGCGACATCGGTTTCAGCCGCGATGCGGCCTCGCGCCGCCTGGTGGTCACCGCCGCCATCGACAACCTGATGAAGGGCGCCGCCGGGCAGGCGATCCAGGCCGCCAACCTCCGCCTCGGCTTCGCCGAGACCGCCGGTCTCGACCTGCCCGCCCTGTACCCACTGTGAGTGAAGCGGCCCCCGGGGGGCGTGCCGAGCGAGGCGTTGGCGCCCGCACCGTCGCGGCTCCTCGACCCGCGGTCACCGTCGTCAAGATCGGCGGCAGCCTGGAGCTGGCCGAGGCCCAGCCCCTGCTCGGGGAGCTCGCCGCCTTCCAGGAGCCGCTGGTGGTCGTCCACGGCGCTCACCTCCAGCTCGATCGCCTCGCCACCCGCCTCGGCCACCCGCCCCGGATGGTGGAGTCGGTGCGCGGGGAGGTGACCCGGTACACCGATTCCGAGACCATGGACCACTTCCTCATGGCCTATTGCGGTCTGGTCAACAAGCGCCTGGTCGTGGGACTGCGTCGCCGCGGCGCCGATGCCGTCGGTCTCTCAGCCATGGACGGGGGGATCGCAATCGGCCGGCGGCGGCCGGACCTCCGGTTCGTTGAGGGGGGACGGACCCATGTGCTGCACGACGATCACGCCGGCACCATCGAGACGGTGGACGTCTCCCTGCTGCGCCTCCTGCTGGAGTCGGGAAGGCTGCCGGTGCTGACCCCACCCGCCATCTCCGGCGAGGGCGAGCCGCTGAATGTTGACGGCGACCGCCTGGCCTCCGAGGTGGCGGTGGGCCTGGGGGCGAGCCGGCTGGTGATCCTGATGAACGTCCCGGGGCTGCTCCGCGACCCCGCCGACCCCGAGAGCCTGGTGGCGCGCGTTGAGCCCGAGGCGATCGACCAGCACCTGGCCCTGGCGCGCGGTCGCGCCAGGGTCAAGCTGCTGGCGGCCCGCCGGGCCGCCCAGGGCGGGGTGGCCGCCGTCATCCTCGGCGACGGGCGCGGCGACCGGCCCCTGGCCCGCTGCCTGGCGGGCGGAAGCACCTGGATCGCCGCCTCCGGCCATGTTCCGGCCGGTCGCTGACGTTTGACGATCTGCAATCCAGCGCGCAACGCCAGGGCCGCTTCAGCTCGAGGCGTGCACAATGGGCGCGACTCTCCTGACTCCTGGCTCGAGCGTGGTCGGGTCTGCCCGGCGCCATCCAGGGCGAGGCGGAACGCGCAATGACAACGACGGTGCTGACGGTGCTGCGGATCGCGGCCGCGGCTGCGTTTCTGATCGTCGGGCTGCTCGCCATGGGCGCCTGGATCAGCGGTCGGGAGCGCCGCCGCGGCTACCTGGCGCTGGCTCTGGGCTGCCTCGGTCTGCTCGCCCTGGGCACGCCGATCGAGCCCCTGGTCGGCCATCGCGCGATCGAGGGGTCGGTGACCATCGTCCTGCTGATGGCGTCGGCCGCCGGGCTGCTCCTCTACCGCAACTCGGTGGTGCGGCTCCCCCGCCTGGGCGCAGTCCTGGCCACGGTCGCCCTGGTCGGGTCGACGGCGCTGGCCTTTGCCTCAGGACTGCCCTGGACAGCATCGTCGGCCTCGCGAACGTCGCTCCAGCAGACCGTCGCCGATGTGCTGATCGCGGTCTGGTGCGTCTGCGTCCTCGAGCCCTCGTACCGGCTGTTCCGGCTGGCCGGCGGCCTCCCCCGGGTGCAGCGGGCCAGGATGCGGTCGCTGGGGATCGGCTACGCCATCTTGGCCGGCGTCCTCCTGGTCGGGGTCGTGGTCGCCGGTCGGGTCGACAACACCACCGCCTCGATCGTCCTGGAGGCGGTCGCCCTGGTCTGCGTGCCCCCTTTCTACCTCAGCTTCGCCCCTCCCCGGATGCTCCGACGGCTCTGGCGGCAGACTGAGCAGGAGGACCTCACCCGCGCCACCCACGACCTCCTCCTCTACAGCCCGGATCGCAAGACGCTGGCGCGGGGGGGCCTGGATTGGGCGGTCCGGTTGGTGGGCGGCCGGGGAGGGTTGGTGGCCGACGGGGACTCCGAGCTGCTCGCCCTGCAGGGGATGAGCGAGCCGGAGGCTCGCGAGCTTCTCGCCGATCGGCGGCTCCGCCAGGGCTCGTCAGCGCCCCTGGTGGGGCCGGATGGGCGCACCGCGATCGTGGAGCACCTGCCGATCCAGTCTGGCTCGGGCCTGCTGGTGGTGGTCTCCGGGTCTCTCTCCCCCGCCTTCGGCAGCGACGAGGCCGAATGGCTGCACGGCTACGCCGCGGCCCTGGCCATCGCCCTGGACCGGGTGCGGATCGCCGAGATGGCAGGTCAGACCGAGGCCGAGCTGCGCAGCGCTCGCGACCTCGCCGAGGAGGCCAACCGTGCCAAGAGCGAGTTCCTGTCCCGGATGAGCCATGAGCTGCGCACCCCGCTCACCGCGATGATCGGGTTCGCCGAGCTGCTCCTGCTCGAGCGCCTGGGTGAGGTCCAGAAGCGCCACGTCCAGACCATCCTCAAGGCCGGGGACCACCTGCTCGCCCTGATCAACGACATCCTGGATATCGCCCGGATCGAGGAGGGCCGGCTGACCATGTCGCCCGAGCCGGTGAGGGTCTCCAGCCTGGTCCGCGAGGTCATCGAGCTGGTGAAACCGATGCTGACCGACCGCGAGGTCACCGTGACCGCCGACGGTGTGCCCCCCGAGCTGAGTGTCATCGCCGACAACCAGCGTCTCAAACAGGTCCTGCTCAACCTGGTCACCAACGCCGTGAAGTACAACCGCAGGGGCGGCCGGGTGGACATCGCCGCCAGCGCCGGCCACCACAACGCCCGCATCTCGGTCGCCGACAGCGGGCCGGGGCTCGGCGAGGAGGAGCTGGCTCGCCTCTTCGAGCCCTTTGAACGCCTCTCGGCGGCCACGTCGGATGTCGAGGGAACCGGGCTGGGCCTGACCCTGTCGAAGTCTCTGATGGAAGCCATGGCGGGCCGGATCGGAGTGGAGAGCACAAGCGGCAAGGGCAGCACCTTCTGGGTGGAGCTTCCCCTGCTGGCTGGCCCCACGGCCGACGGGGCTCACTCCACCGACGGCGCCGCGTCGAGCGGCGACGCCGCATCCAAGGAGGCCCGGCTCACCGGCGTTGTCCTCTACGTCGAAGACAATCTGTCCAACGTCCGGCTGGTGGAGGGGATCGTGGCCCGGCGCCCGGGGGTGCGGCTGCTGGCTGCCATGCAGGGGCGGATCGCCCTCGACCTGGCCCGCCAGCACCGCCCCGACCTCATCCTCATGGACGTCCACATCCCCGACATGGACGGAGCCGAGCTGCTCCACCGCTTCGCAGCCGAGCCCGCCACCGCGAGCGTCCCGGTGGTGGTCATCTCCGCCGACGCCACCCCCCACCAGGCCGAACGGCTCCTGGCTGCGGGGGCACGCGAGTACCTGACCAAGCCGATCCGGGTGACCACCCTGCTCGCTGCCCTGGACCGCAACCTCGGCCCGGTGCCGGTGGCGGCGGAGCCGGAGGGCTGAGCCCGGCCCCGGCCGGCTGCACCGGTGGCTAGGTGGCCCCGGGAAGGGTGCCCGCCTGGGCCAGCTGGGCCACGGTGAAGATCAGCGGGACCGCCGTCCCGAGCAGCAGGGTGCCCGCCGCCGTGGCCAGCACCACGGTTCCCCCGGCCAGCCCGGCGCGCGGCCACTCGTACGCCTGCTCATCGGCCGCCGGGCGCTGGAACATCAGCAGGGCCACCCGCAGGTAATAGAAGACTGAGACCGCGCTGGTGGCGATGCCCCAGAGGGCCAGGGCGACGTTGTGCGCCTCGATCGCCGCGGCGAAGACCAGGAACTTGCCGAAGAACCCGGCGGTGAGCGGGAAGCCCCCCAGCGAGAGCAGGAAGAAACCCATCGCCCCGGCGACGTAGGGGTGGCGGTACCAGAGGCCGCGGAGGTGGTCGTAGCTGTCCAGGTCCTCGCCTCGGCGGCTCATCACGGTGACCACGGCGAAGGCCCCCAGGTTGGTGACCGCGTAGGCGGCCAGGTAGTAGAGGGCTCCCTGCACGCCGAGCGGCTGGGCAACTCCGACCGCCACCCCGATCAGGATGTAACCGGCCTGCGCGATCCCGGAGTAGGCGAGCATCCGCTTGACGCTCGTCTGGGTGAGAGCGGCGAGGTTGCCGACCACCATCGAGATGATCGCCACCGCGATCACCACCGCGCTCCAGTGGGTGTAATAGCTGGCGAAGGCGTAGTCGAACACCCTGATCAGCACCGCGAAGGCGGCCACCTTGGTGGCCACGCTCATGAACGCGGTGACCGAGGTCGGCGCGCCCTGGTACACATCCGGGGTCCAGAAGTGGAACGGGGCTGCGCTCACCTTGAAGGCGAAGCCCACGAACATCAGGATCACCCCGCCGACCAGCAGCGGGTCGAGCGGGCCGGGGTTCGCCATCGCCGAGGCGATCTGGGTCAGCTGGGTGTGCCCGGTCTCGCCGTACACCAGGGCCATCCCGAACAGCAGAAAGGCTGAGGCGAACGACCCCAGCAGCAGGTACTTGACGGCCGCCTCCTGAGATCTCTCCTCGTCGCGAGAGAATCCGCTCAGGATGTAGAGCGAGATCGAGAGCAGCTCGATGGCCAGGAAGATGACCATCAGGCTGGTCGCGCCGGCCAGCAGCATCATCCCCGCCGTCGCCGCCATCAGCAGCGCGTAGTACTCGCCGAAGTGAAGGCCGCGACGGTTGAGGTATCCGGGGCTGATGACCACCGAGAGCAGCGAGGTGACCAGCACCACGCAGTTGACGAAGACCGACAGCCGGTCGTAGGCGAAGGCGCCGAAGAACACGGTGCGCCCGCTGGCGCCGGCGTCGAACCAGCCCCAGACGCTCAGTCCCAGAGCACCCAGGATGACCAGGACGCTGAAGCCGGCGAGCCAGGTCCGGCGTGGCGCAGGGATCACCAGGTCGAGCAGCATCAGGACCAGGAAGCCGCCCGCCACGACGACCTCGGGAAGCATCCCGATGAGGTCGGAGGTCCCCGGGGTGGCGGTGGCCAGCGGCAGCCCGGCGAGCATGTTCACCTCGCCGCCCCCAACTGCACGTCCGATGCCACCGCAGGGGTGGCGGTGGAGGGCGCCTGGCTCGAGTTGGCGGCGATCACGTAGGCGGGCACCGACTGGGAGGAGACGGCGCCCACCGGGTGCGGGTAGACGCCCAGGAAGATCATCAGCGCGGCGAGCGGTGCCAGGATCAGCCCCTCGCGGAGGCGGAGGTCACGCACCTGCTCGGTGCGCGGCGTGGGCGGATCGTGCATCAGGCCCTGGTGCAGCCGCAGCATGTACCAGGCCGCGATCACCACGCCGCCCCCAGCGAGCACCGCCAGCAGCCAGAAGTACTGGAATGCGCCCAGCATGATGGTGAACTCGCCGACGAAGCTGTTGGTCCCGGGCAACCCGAGCCCCGCCAGGGTCGCCACCAGGAAGAAGAAGTAGAGCCAGGGCATTCGCTTCTCCAGCCCGGCCAGCTCGCGGCGGTCGCGGGTGCCGGTGCGGACCTCGATCCACTCGGCGATCAGGAAGAGGGCGGCGATGATGATGCCGTGGTTGACGATCTGGATCACCGCCCCGTTGATGCCGTTCTGGTCGAGGCTGAAGATGCCCAGCGCGATGAACCCGAGGTGGGAGAGGCTGGCGTAGGCGACGATCCGCTTGATGTCGTTCTCGCTCAGCGCCATCAGGGCGCCGTAGAGGATGCTGAGGACGGCGAGCGCCTCGAGCAATGGCTGGAGCTGGTGGACCGGTCCGCTGAACAGGGTGATCCCGAAACGGATGAAGCCGTACGCGCCCATCTTGCTCACCACTCCGGCGAAGAACACCAGCGCCGCCGCCGGAGCCGACTCGTACAGATCGGGGAGCCAGGTGTGGAAGGGAACCAGCGGCAGCTTGATGGCGAAGGCGAGGGCGAAGGCGATGAACGCCCACTGGATCGGGGTCAGGGTCGGGATGGTGGTGAAGGGCAGCGGTACCGGGCTCTGGGCGACCTGGGGTATTCGCAGCAGCACCTCGAGGTCGAAGGTGTTCTGTCCGGCCGCGATGGCCTGGAAGTGCAGATAGATGATGGCGAGCAGCATCAGCAGGCTGCCGGCCACGGTGTAGATCACGAACTTCAGAGTGGCCCGACCCCGGTTGGGACCGCCGTAGAAGGCGAGCAGGAAGTACAGGGGAACGAGCATCCCCTCCCAGAAGAGGTAGAAGAGGAGCAGGTCGAGGCTGAGCAGCACTCCGGTGGTGGCGGTCTCGGCGAGCAGCAGCAGCCCGCAGAAGAGCTTGAGCCGGTCGGTGCTGCGGCGCGACACCACCAGCGCGCCGAGCAGGAAGACGCCCGCGTTGAGGCCCAGGATCCAGGCCGACACCCCGTCGATCCCCAGGTGGTAGCTGGCGCCGATGGCAGTGATCCAGGCCGCCTGCTCCTGGAGGTGCATCGGCAGCGGGCCACCGGTCGCGGGGGTGGTGGCGACGTCGTGGATCACCATCCCGACCAGCACCGCCTCGACGACGGCCGCGAGCACGGTCCAGACCTTGATCGCCGTGGTGGCCCGGCGGGGCACCAGCTGGAGCAGGATGGCGCCGGCCGCGGGCACCAGCAGGACGGTGGTGAGCCAGGGATAGCCGTTCAATGCGCGATCCCCGCGGCGATGATCACGGCGATGGTGAAGGCGACCGCGAACAGCACCATGTAGGACGCGTAATCGCGGATCAGCCCGCTCTGAGCGGTGCGGAAGGCGGCGCTGAAGTCGGTGGCGAGGTCGCTGAGCCCCCCGATCCAGCCGTCCATCACCTTGGGCTCGACCACCCGCTTGAGGCTGCCGGCGAGGGCACGGGTCGGCCGCACCAGCATGGCGTCGTAGATCTCGTCGAAGTAGAACTTGTTGTAGGAGAGCCGGGGCAGCCAGTGCAGCACCGGGCGGACGAACCAGCCCGAGGTGTCGAGGTCACGGCGCACCCAGATGCGCAGCGCCAGGCCGATGCCCAGCAGGCTCATCAGCAGGCCGGCGATGAAGGCGATGGCCCCGAGCCCGGCTCCCGGCGTGGTGGCCAGCGGTCCGCTGGTGGCGGTGTGGAAGACCGGGTTGAGGAAGGAGTTGATGAGCGCCGGCTGGAAGCCGAGCACCTTGACCGGCCACTGCAGGACCCAGCCGGCGACCGCGGAGAGGGCCGCCAGGATGGCCACCGGAACCAGCATCACCATCCCCGGTTCGCGGGCGTTCATGGCCCGGCCGCTGCGCGGCTCGCCGCGGAAGACGATCCCGAATAGCCGGAAGGCGTAGAGCCCGGTCAGCACGTTGATCGCGATCCCGACGATGTAGAGGGCCGGCGCGCCGGGGCCGTTGATGGTCCCGAAGCCGAGCAGGTCCTCCTTGGAGAACATCCCCGCGAACAGGAAGCCGGCGAGGGCCAGCGATCCCACCAGGAAGGTCCAGGCGGTGATCCTCATCCGCGCCTGCAGCCCGCCCATGGTGCGGATGTCCTGCTCGTCGTGCATGGCGTGGATCACGTTGCCGGCGGCGAGGAACAGCAGGGCTTTGAAGAAGGCGTGGAGCAGGAAGTGGTACATCCCCGCCGCGTAGGCGCCGATCCCCACCGCGAAGATCATCAGCCCGATCTGGGACATCGTCGAGTAGGCGATCACCCGCTTGATGTCGACCTGGCTGAGGGCGATGATGCCCGCCATCAGGGCGGTGCCCATGCCCACCACCGCGACCATCCCGGCGGCGATCGGAGCCAGGTCGAAGAGCGCGTGGAAGCGGGCGATCAGGTACACCCCCGCAGTCACCATGGTGGCGGCGTGGATCAGCGCCGAGACCGGGGTCGGGCCCTCCATGGCGTCGGGGAGCCAGGTGTGCAGCGGGAACTGCGCCGACTTGGCGAAGGCACCCACCGCCAGCAGGACGCAGATGAGCGTCAGCAGGGGGCCGCCCGGGCCCAGGGAGCTGGCATTTGCGAAGATCTGGGGCAGGTCCAGGGTGTAGAGGTGGTGTGGTGCTGGCAGCGGCGGGCAGTGCTCTCCCAGAGGGCAGGTCGGGCCGGCGAGGTTCACAAAGATGAGGAACGCGGCGATGACCAGCGCGACGTCGCCGATGACCTGGGTGATCATCGCCTTGCGCGCCGCCACCACCGCGCTGGGCCGGTCGTGCCAGAAGCCGATCAGCAGGTAGCTGGAGAGCGCCACCGCCGCCCAGCCGATGATCAGGATCACCAGGTTGGCGGCCAGCACCAGCAGCGCCATGGAGAAGATGAAGAAGTTCATGTAGCTGAAGAAGCGGGCCACCCCGGAGTCGTGCTCCATGTAGCCGACCGAGTACACGTGGATCAGGAATCCGACCCCGGTGATCACCAGCAGCATCAGCACCGACAGGGCATCGATGGTCACGTCCACCGAGACGTTGAGATTGCCGCTGCCCAGGTCGAGCCAGTTCCACAGCGTCACCGTCACCGACTGCTGTCCCGACGGGGCGCCCAGCACCTGGGCGAGCATCACCAGGGTGACCACGAAGGCGGCGCCGATCGACACCGTCCCGGCCCAGTTGACGAAGCGTCGGCCCAGGGCGGGGCCGGCAAGGCCGCAGAGGGCGCTGCCCAGGAGCGGCAGCAGCAGCACCAGGGCAGCCAGGACGGTCGCCGTCTGCGAGCTCAACTGCTCATCTCGTCGAGGTCGTCCACATCCAGCTCACGGCCGATGCGGAAGACCCGGGTCATCAGGGCAAGCCCGACCACCACCTCGGCAGCGGCCACCACGATGACCATGAAGGCGAAGACCTGGCCCTCCTGGCTGTCCAGGAAACGGCTGTAGCCGACCAGGAGGAGGTTGACCGAGTTGAGCATCAATTCGATCGACATGAAGACGACCAGGGGATTGCGGCGGATCAGCACGCCGAGGGCGCCGAGGGTGAACACGAACCCCGAGGTCAGCAGGATGTAGGGGAACATGGCCTGCGACAGCATCAGTTTCGCGCGACCTCCACCAGCTCCTCGGCACGCTCCTCGGGAAGGTCGCGCTGGGCCGGTCGGGTCGGGCGCTGAGCCCTGATGCGCATCGGGCCGGTTCTGCGGGTCAGGTAGACGGCACCGATCGCCGCCACCAGGAGCAGCAGCGAGGTGATCTCGAAGGGCAGCACAAAGGTGTGGAAGAGCTGGTTGGCCACGGTCTGCACGTTGCCCGCCTGGTCCACCGCCGCCGCCGGGAAACCGAAGGTGTTGTAGGGATCGGAGGCCACGATACCGGTGGCCGCGGAGCTCCCCACCGCGAATCCGTGCATGCAAAGAGGCGACTGCACCCCGCCCGGACAGTGGGTGTCATAGGTGACCCCGTTCTGAGCCGCGACGAACACCGCGGCACAGATGCCGGCGACGGCCAGCACCCCGAGGATGAACCGCGGATCGGTCATCCGCGGCCGGTCCTCGGAGGCGGGGTCGAGCAGGGCGATGATGAAGACGAAGAGGACCATCACGGCCCCCGCGTAGACGATCAGCTGGACGGCGAACAGGAACTGGGCGTCGAGGACCAGGAAGATGACCGCCAGCATCCCGACCGTCAGCACCAGGGAGAGCGCCGCGTAGATGGTCTGCGGGGAGAACACGACCCCCAACGCGGAGATGGAGACGAGGATCAGGAGCGCCGCGAGGAGGGCGTTCATCCCGGCGCTCCGGGGAGGTCACCGGGCGGCTCAGCGACCCTCGGAGGGTGGGCGGCGATCCCGTGGGCGCCGGCGGTCGCGGGAGCATCACCCCGGGCACGCTGGGCGGCGTCCCAGGCAACCCTGGGGCTGACCCCGGGGTCGAGCAGCTCGCGGCCGCGCTGATCGGCCCCGGCACCGGCCGGCCCCGCCGGGCCCTGGGCCCCTTCGAAGTGCGGCCAGGCCTCGAGCAGCTCGGCCTTGGTGACCACGGTCCGTTCTCGGCGGTAGTCGGAGAGGTCGTAGCGCGGCCCCAGGGTGATCGCCTCGGTGGGACAGGCCTCGGCGCAGTAACCGCAGAAGATGCAGCGCATCAGGTTGATCTCGTATCGCTCCGCGTAGCGTTCCCCCGGGGAGATCGGATGGTCCTTGGGGTTCTCGGCCGCTCCCACGTAGATGCAGCCGACCGGGCAGGCGGCGGCGCAGAGCTCGCAGCCGATGCACTTTTCCAAGCCGTTGTCGTAGCGATGGAGGATGTGGCGCCCGCGGTGCCGGGGAGGCGCCGGCTTCTGCTCCTCCGGCCACTGCATGGTGATCGGCTTGCGCATCATGTTGCGCAGGGTGAGGGCCATGGCCTTGGCCATCTCCCGGAACATCAGACGGCCCCCAGGGCGACGATGGTGCCGGTCACCATGATGTTGACCAGCCCGAGCGGCAGCAGCACCTTCCAACCGAGGTTCATGAGCCGGTCGTAACGCAGCCGGGGGAGGGTCCAGCGGATCCACATCATCACGAAGAGCAGGATCGACACCTTGGCGAAGAACCAGATGAAGCCGGGGATGTAGCCCAGGAAGATCCAGCTGGTGGGCAGCGGCGAGAGCCAACCGCCGAGGAACAGCGAGACTGCGATCGACGAGACGATCACCATGTTGATGTACTCGCCGAGGAAGTAGAAACCGAAGCGCATCGAGCTGTACTCGGTGTGGTAGCCGGCGACCAGCTCGGTCTCGGCCTCGGGGAGGTCGAAGGGGGCCCGGTTGGTCTCGGCCAGCGCCCCGGTGAAGTAGAGGGCAAAGGCCAGCGGCTGCTCGAAGATGAACCAGAGGTGCTGCTGATTGCTCACGATCTGCTCGAGGTTGAGCGACCCGGCCAGGATCACCGGGCCGATCAGGGCGAAGGCCACCGCCATCTCGTAGGAGATCAGCTGGGCCGACGAGCGCAGCCCGCCGAGCAGCGAGTACTTGCTGTTGGCCGACCACCCGCCCAGGAACAGGGAGTAGACCCCCAGGGAGGTGATGGCGAGGATGAAGAGCAGCCCGACATTCAGGTGGGCGATGTCCCAGTGGAGCGCGTATCCCGAGCTGCAGGTGAGGCCCGCCTGGCCGATCGCCGGTCCGGTGATGCAGTTCACCGCGGAGATGGGCACCACCGCGAAGGCGAAGATCGCGGCCGCTCCGGCGAGGCTGGGGGCGATCACGAAGAGCAGCCGGTCGCGCTTGGCCGGGGCCGAGTTCTCCTTGAAGAGCAGCTTCACGGCGTCCGCCGCGGGTTGCAGGAGCCCGAAGGGGCCGACCCGGTTGGGTCCGATGCGGAGCTGGATGCGGGCGGCCACCTTGCGCTCGGCGAGGGTCAGGTATGCCGCCATGGTGGCAAGCACAGCCAGGACGGCAACCGCCTTGACCAGGATCGCCCACCAGAAGTCGGGACCGATGAAGTAGTCGTACCAGGCGGCGAGCATTGGCGGTCCCCCGCTCACACCGGCGTCTCGCTGAACAGGGCCCGGCCGCCGTTGCCGGCGGCCGCATAGGCGGGGATGGCGGAGGTGATCTCGCGATGCACCGCGATCGGCTCGGCCGCCCAACCCCATGCGCCCAGCGCCTCGGCCAGCATGCTCAGCACTCGCGTCTCCGGAGCTGTCGCGGTGGCCGGCGGGAGCGCGGGCCGGACCCGCTGCACCCGGCCCTCGCAGTTGGTGAGCGTGCCCAGCTTCTCCAGGAGGGTGTGGCCGGGGATGAGCACGGTGGCGGCCTCCGACACCGGACCGGGCCGGCTCTCCAAGGCCACCACCACCTCGGCCTTGGCGAGTGCCCTGCGCAGCAGCTCCAGGTCACGGGCCTCGGTGACCAGCGTCGCCGCGTTGACCGTGACCAGGGCCGTGATCGCCCCCGCCGCCGCGGCTTCGAGGATCTCCCGGCCAGCCTTCCCGGCAGGTTTGGCGCTCTGATAGCCGGGGACCAGGCCGGGGAGCACCCCGAGGTCCTTGGCGCCGCGCCCGTTGGCCCCGCGGGTGATGGTCAACCGCTTCACCGTGGCTCCGGAGGCCGCCAGCGCGGCCGCGGCGGAGGCAGCCCCGGCGCGATTGGTCTCGTCGGCGATCACCCCCACCAGCCCCTCGCCTCCTCCCACCGCGGCGAGCGCGGCGGCCGGGTCGGCGTCGTGGTCGAGGCGGTGGATCCTGACCCCCCTCTTGGTTTCGGCCTTGAAGAGACGGAGGGTGAGCACCGGCGCCTGTTGCTCCGGCTCGGCACCGAGGACCAGGGCCGCCCGGCACTCCTCGATCTCGGCGATCCCCAGCTCGTGCTCAGCGGCGGTGAGGTCGGGGAAGCTCTCCAGCTGGTGGTCGATGTGGGCCGTGCCCAGGACCTCGCGAGCCAGGCGCTGCAGCAGCCAGAGCTCTTCATTGGTGCACTCCGGCGAGCCCAGAACCGCGATCGAACCGGCACCTCGCCGCTCCTTGACGGCGGAGAGCTGCTCGGCGGCCGCGGCCACGGCATCCTGCAGGGTCCTGGGCTCAGCGACCTCGCCGCGCCTCCCCACCATGGGACGGCGGATGCGCTCGGTGGAGTTCCAGCGTGGGAACGAATAGCGGCCTCGGTCGCACAGCCACATGTCGTCGACCAGCGGGTTGTCGCGCGAGGTGAAGCGCTTCACCTCGAAGTCGCGATTGTCGACGTTGATGTTGCAGCCGTAGGAGCACTCGGGGCATACCGACTTGGTCCGCTGGAGGTCCCAGGGCCGGGATACGAACCGGTACTTGATGTGAGTCAGCGCGCCGACCGGGCAGATCTCGGGGAGGTTGCCCTGAAACTCGGACTTGAGCGGCTGTCCGTTGAAGGGCGCGACCAGGGTGTGGACCCCGCGCTCCTGAAGCACCAGCTCCTTCTCGCCGGTGATCTCCTCGTAGTAGCGGGTGCACCGCCAGCAGAGGATGCAGCGCTCCTGGTCCAGCTCGATCCGATCGGAGAGCGGCAGCGCCTTGTTGAAGTGGACCTTCTCGGTGATCGGGAACCGCGACGTCTGCGGCCCATACCGGACGGTGAAGTCCTGCAGGTCGCACTCCCCACCTCGGTCGCACACCGGGCAGTCGAGGGGGTGATTGAGCAGCAGGAACTCCAGCACCCCCTCCTGCTCCTTGACCACCCGCGGGTTGCGGGTGCTCACCACCATCCCGTCGGAGACGTAGGTCGCGCAGGCGGGCTGCAGCTTGGGCATCTTCTCGATCTGCACCAGGCACATCCGGCAGACCGCGACCGGCTCCATCTTGGGGTGGGCGCAGTAGATGGGGATGTGGACGCCGGCCTGGGTGGCCGCATCGAGAACCAGGGTTCCCTTGGGCACCCGCATGCCGCGACCGTCGATGGTCACCGCCACCCGGCCGTCGTCGGGCTGCTCGGGCGGCTTGTCGTCAGCCATGGGTCACGAAGAGCTGGACGGGAATGAGCGCCGTCATGCCACTGCCGCGGCCTCAGGCTCCCTGACAGGGCACCTCCCGGCCCCGCAATGAGCCTCGAACTCGTCGCGGAACGCCTTGTAGGCGGACATCACGAACCAGGTGGCGGTGTCACCCAGGGGGCAGAAGCACTTGCCGTCCATGTTGTCGCAGATGTCGGCGAGGGTGCCCAGCTCCTGCTTGGTGAGCACCCCCTGCTCCAGGCGGTGCATCAGGTCGGACTCGAAGTAGGTTCCCTCCCGGCAGGGCGAGCACTTGCCGCACGACTCATGCTGATAGAAGTCCACCAGGCGCATGGACACGTTGACCAGGCAGGTGGTCTCGTCCATGAAGACCATGGCCCCGGCGCCCAGCGACGATCCGGCCTGCGCCACCGCCTCCATGTCCAGGGGGAGATCGAGGTGCTCTGGCAGCAGCACCTGCATGGAGCCTCCACCGGGCTGGAACGCCTTCAGCGAGCGCCCCTTCCACATCCCCCCACACTCCTCTTCCAGCAGCTCTCGGATCGGGGTCCCCAGCTGCATCTCGTAGGTGCCGGGCCGTTCGATGTGTCCGCTGCAGCAGAAGAGCCGGGTGCCGGTGCTCTTCTCGGTACCCAGGGAGGCGAACCAGGCGCCCCCCTTCATGACGATGTGGGGGAGGTTGGAGAGGGTCTCGACGTTGTTCACCGCGGTGGGCTTGCCGTAGAGGCCCTTGACCGCCGGATAGTAGGGCGGCTTGAGCCGTGGCTGGCCGCGGAACCCCTCGAGGGAGTCGAGCAGCGCGGTCTCCTCGCCGCAGATGTAGGCCCCCGCTCCCCCGTGGACGATGACGTCGCAGCTGAAGTCGCTGCCCAGGATGCCCTGGCCGATGTAGCCGGCGGCGCGAGCCTCCTCGACGCACCGCTCCAGGAGCAATCGCTGGTCGAGGTACTCGCCGCGGATGTAGATGAAGGCGATCGGGGACTGGGTGGCGTAGGCCGCGATCAGCAGTCCCCTCGATGAGCTGGTGGGGGTTCTCGTCGATGAGGGCCCGGTCCTTGAAGCAGCCGGGCTCCGATTCGTCGGCGTTCACGCAGAGGTAGCGGGGGTGGTCCTTGGCCAGCAGCGACCACTTCCTCCCGGTGGGGAACCCAGCACCTCCCCGCCCGCGCAGCCCGCTGGTGGTGACCTCGGCCGCCACCTCGTCCGGGGTCATGTCGCGCAGCGCCTTGCGCAGTCCCTGGTACCCCGCCAGGCGCTCGTACACCCCCAGGGTCTGCAGGCCCTCGGTCCCAAAGTCCTTGGTCAGCAGCTTGTACTCGGCCATCAGCGACCGGTGATCCTAACAGGGCACCGCCGGGGGTCCTCGGCCGGGCAGTCAGCCATTCCCGGAGCCCTCACCACCGCCCCGACCCCCGGCCTCGGGCGCGGCCGGCCGGCGGCGGGACCGGCTCTTCGACCCGGACGAGAGGCCGCCCGAGCGGGGCTCGTCGATCGGCACCTGCGCGGTGCCGGCCGAGCGCACCCCAGCGAGGATGCCGTCCACCCGCTCCGGGGTCAGCCCCTCATGGAAGTGGTGGTCGACCTGCATCGACGGAGCGCCCCCGCAGGCGCCCAGACACTCCACCGTCTGCTCCCAGGTGAACTCCCCGTCGGCGCTGGTCCCCCCCGAGGGGCAGCCGAGTGAGCGCTCCAGGTGGGCGACGATGTCGTCGGCGCCGCGCAGGGCGCAGGAGACGTTGATGCAGACCAGGACGTGGTGGCGTCCCCCAGGGCGGTCGAAGAACATCGAGTAGAAGCTGGCCACCGCCTCCACCTCGCTGGGGGCGACGCCCAGGATCCGGCTGATCTCCTCCATCCCCTCCGGGCTCAGGTAGCCCACCTGGTGCTGCAGGGCCCACAGGCAGGGCAGGACGGCGCTGCGCGGAAGGGGATAGCGATCGCGATGCCGTTCGATCTCGGCGCGGGTTTGGGCGGTGAGCGTGCTCATCGAATCCCTCCACGACGCCGTCGGGTGCCGCGCAGGCCGACCAGATCAAGGAGGGGAGCAGCGCAGGGAGGGAGCGCACTCGAGTGCGTGACCGACCCGGCAGCGGACCCGACGCAGAGCTGGGCGGAAATGCGCGGATGCCGGCTCACCGGTCGACGTCTCCCAGGACTATGTCGATGGATCCGATCACCGCCACCAGGTCGGGTAGCAGCTCCCCCATGGCCATGTGGGGCAGGGCGCTCAGGTTGCTGAAGGAGGGGGCGCGGACCTTGCAGCGGTAGGGCCGGTTGGTGCCGTCGCTCACCAGCAGGAAGCCGAGCTCGCCGCGCGGCGATTCGATCGCCTCGTAGACGATGCCCGCGGGGCACCCGGAAGCCCTCGGTCACCAGCTTGAAGTGGCGGATCAGCGACTCCATGCTGGTGTTGATCTCGTTGCGCGGGGGCAGCGCCACCTTGCGGTCGGCGGTGTTCACCGGGCCGCCGGGGAGGCCGGCCATCGCCTGGTCGATGATCCTGAGCGACTCGCGCATCTCCTGCATCCGCACCAGGTAGCGGTCGTAGATGTCGCCGTGCTCGCCGATCGGGACGTCGAAGTCGGAAGTGGTCGTAGGAGCTGTAGGGCTGCGCCTTGCGCAGGTCGTAGGCGAACACCGCTGCCGCGCAGCGAGGGGCCGGTGACCCCGTAGTTGATGGCGTCCGCGGCGCTGATCACCCCGAGCCCGCGGGTCCGCTCCCGGAAGATCTCGTTGCCGGTGATCAGGGTCTCGTACTCGTCGATGTGGTGGGGGAAGGTCTTGGCCACCTCCTCCACCATCCCGTAGAACTCGTCGGGCACGTCGGCGAGCAGCCCGCCGACCCGGATGAACGAGGTGTGCATCCGCACCCCGCTCACCAGCTCGTTGATGTCGAGGATCTTCTCCCGCTCCCGCCAGGCGTAGACGAAGGGGGTGGTGGCGCCCAGGTCGAGAGCGGTGGTCCCGTACCAGATCAGGTGGCTGGCGATCCGGGCCAGCTCGCACATGATGACCCGCAGGTACTGCGCCGCGAGGCGGCACCTCGACCTCGAGCAGCCGCTCGACCGCCAGCGAGAACCCGAGGTTGTTGCTGAGCGGCGAGAGGTAGTCCATCCGGTCGGTGTAGGGGATGCACTGCTGGTAGCTGTGCCGCTCGAAGTCCTTCTCGAAGCCGGTGTGGAGGAAGCCGATGTCGGGCCGGCAGCCGCGCACCACCTCGCCGTCCAGGTCCAGCACCAGGCGCAGCACCCCGTGGGTGGAGGGGTGCTGCGGGCCCATGTTCAGCTCCATGGTCTGGTCGTCGAGCTGGACCAGGTCGACGCTGTCGAGCCCGGGGTCGACGCCGAGCATCTCCCGGCCGCGGTCGTACTGGTCGGAGGCCAGGTCTCGTCCCGGCGGTCCCGGCGGCGGCAGCACCGCCACTCCGTGTTTCTCCAGGTCATGTCGCGCGGGCGCTCCTGCGCGGGCAGGGCCCAGTCCAGGTTGTGGGTGAAGGCCATCGGCTCGCCGAAGGAGACGTAGTCCTTGCGCAGCGGGTGGCCGGTCCAGTCGTCGGGCAGGAGGATGCGGCGCAGGTCGTGGTGCCCCTCGAAGCTCGATGCCCGAGCAGGTCGTAGGCCTCGCGCTCGTGCCAGTCCATGCCGGCGAACACCCCCTCCAGGGTGGGCACCCGCGGGTCGTCCTCGGGCACCTGGACCACCAGCCGGACCACGTCGTTGTGCTGCATCGAGCGGAGCTGGTAGACGATGTCGAAGCGCGGCGCCTCGGGCTCGCGGTCCGGCCAGTCGACGGCGGTCACGCAGAGGGGGAGGTCGTAGCGCGCCTCCTCGTGGTCGCGGAGCAGCCGGGCCACCTCCACCAGCCGCTCCCGGGGGATGCGGATGGTCACCTCACCGAGGCTCTCGTCGCTGCTCAGGACGGCGCTCGGGCAGCTCCTGCCGGAGCAGACCCGCAGCGCCCTCGCCCCGGCGGACGGCGCGCGCTCCGATCGCCTCCCCTGCGCCGGTCATCTGCCGCTCACCCGCGCCAGGAGCTGAGGTGCTCCTGGGCGATCTTCTGCTGCAGCTTGACCACCGCGTCGAGGAGCGCCTCGGGGCGGGGCGGGCAGCCGGGGATGAAGACGTCGACCGGGACGACCTTGTCGACGCCCTGGACGATCGCGTAGTTGTTGAACATGCCCCCCGAGCTGGCGCAGGCGCCCATGCTGATCACCCACTTGGGCTCGGGCATCTGGTCGTAGATCTGGCGCAGCACCGGCGCCATCTTCTGGGAGACCCGACCGGCGACGATCATCACGTCGGACTGGCGCGGAGAGGCCCGGAACACCTCGCAGCCGAAGCGGGCCATGTCGTAGCGCGCGGCACCCGTCCCCATCATCTCGATGGCGCAGCAGGCGAGGCCGAAGAGCGCCGGCCACAGCGAGCTGTACCGGCCCCAGTTGATCAGCTTCTCGAGGGTGCTGGTGATGATCCCGCTCTGGACGGCGGCGCGCTCCCTCTCCCCCACCCGGGGCAGCGGGATGGCACCGGCGTCCCCTCCGGTGGTGGCCCGAACGGATCCAGGGGTCGATGCCCGAGCTGGTCGCTCACTCCCACGTGAGCGCCCCCTTGGCCCAGATGTAGACCAGGCCCAGCAGCAGGATCAGGATGAAGATGCCCATCTCCACGATCCCGTAGACCTTGAGCTGGCGGACGATGGTGGCCCAGGGGAAGAGGAAGATGGATTCGACGTCGAAGACGATGAACAGCATCGCGGTGACGTAGAAGCTGACCGAGAAGCGCCGCCGGGCGGACTCCACCGGGACGATGCCGAACTCGTAGGGGAGCTCCTTCTCGGGGCTGGGGGAGCGGGGCCCAGCGCGGCGCTCAGGAGGGGGACCCCGGCGCCGAAGAGGATGCAGACACCCAGGAAGACGAGGACCGGCGCGAAGTCCGAGAGCATCTCTGGCCGCATCCTACCAAGGCGGCGCGGCCCCTACGGCCGGTTCTTCTGCACCGGCTGCCGGCCCCTCAGCGGGCGACCCGGACCTCGATCCTCCCCTCCCGGACCCGCGCCTCGTAGAGGGTCGCCGGCGCGGACGCCGGCCCGTGCACCACCTGGCCGTCGCTGAGCCGGAAGCGGCTGCCGTGCCAGGGGCAGGTGACGCAGAGGTCGTCGTCGACCTCGCCCTCGTGGAGCGGTCCGCCGGCGTGCGGGCAGACGTCCGAGATGGCGTAGATCTCCGACCCCTGCCGGTAGAGCATCACCCGGGCGCCCCCGGTCGCGGCGGTGGGGCTCCCCTCCTCCAGGGTGGCGGCGTCGAGGGCGTCCACCCAGTCCTCGGGCTTCTCCAGGAACACCTGATGGTCGACGCCGAGCCCCTGCGCGTAGCTGAGGTGGCCCCCCAGGTAGCCGCCGATGCAGACCGTGGCGAGGCCGAGCAGGCGAAGCCGCCGGGCCCGGCGCCGGGAGACCAGCGATGCCGCGAACATGGCGAGCGCGGCCGCGTTGACGAGCGGCGTGGACCAGTCCGATGCGCCGCTCCCCTCCGTAGGAGTCCGCCCAGTCGCTGAGACCGCTGACCACGGCCGGGAGCGCGGTCAGGGCCCCGACCCCGACCAGCGGATCGATGGCCGCCGCGCTGCGCCTCTCCGCCCAGCAGGTCCAGGGTCACCGCACCGGTCCAGCAACCGACCGGGACGTCGGTGAGGGCGGAATGAAGGGGGTGGTCCGAGCCAGGTGCCGCTGAGCAGGCTCTTGACCGGCCGGACCGCGGAGTTGACCAGGCCCGAGAGGGCGTCGGACACGCCATCGAGGACCTCCAGGCCCTCGAGCTTGGCGGTGAGCTCCCTCAGTCCCACGGTGCCCGGAAGTATGCCACGGCCCGCTCGACCCCTCGAATCGGGGGCCGGCGGGCCGTGGGCTGGCGGGTCGAAGGGGTCAGGCGGCCGGTGGCGCAGCGACCACCTCGGCCTCGATCTCGAGCTGGATCTTGCGGCTGACCAGCCAGCCGCCCGAACTCGAGGGCGACGTTCCAGGTAAGCCCCCACTGCTCGCGGTCGATCTCGGCTGAGGCGGTGATCCCGGCGCTCTGAGTTCCCCAGGGGGTCTTCTGGGCGCCGAGGAACTCGACGTCGAGGGTGACCGGGTGGGTCTGGTCTCGGATGGTGAGGTCGCCGGTGATCGCGTAGCGGTTGTCCGCGGCGGGCTCGATCCGGGTCGACCGGAAGGTCAGCTGAGGGAAGCGCTCGACGTCGAAGAAGTCGGCGGAGCGCAGGTGCCCGTCCCGCTTCTCGTCCCGGGTGGCCACGCTGGCGACGTCGACGGTCACCTCCAAGCCGGAGTCCGCGAGCGTCTCCCCCACTCGAACGCGGCCCTCCGCCTTCTCGAACGCGCCCCGGACCTTGGAGACCATCAGGTGCCGGCCCACGAAGCCGACATGGGTGTGGGAGGGATCGAGGACGTAGTCGCCGGCGGGAATCGGCGGCCGGCTGAGGGTTGCAGTCTGGGTCATTTGGTTGACTCTCCAATAGTTGCGGACTCAACAGTTCCGCTGGCAACTATATTATCCAGATTGTTGCGTTGTCAACCTTAGTGAGGTAGGCTTCCCCGCGGTGGTGGCGACAGGATCGGACGAATCGGTCCATCTGCAGGCCTGGAGGGCCCTGATCCGGGCTCAGTCCAGCCTGGCCTGCCATCTCGAGCGCGAGCTGATCTCGGCGGAGGGGCTGCCGCTGGCCTGGTACGAGGTGCTGCTGGTCCTCGACCGGGCCCCCGAGGGAGCGCTGCGGCTGCAGCAGCTGATGGGGACCGTGCTGATGACCAAGAGCGGGGTCAGTCGCCTGGTGGACCGGATGCAGGAGGCGGGCCTGATCTCCCGCACCGGCTGTCCCTCGGACCGCCGGGGGGCGTTCGCGGTGATCTCCGACCTCGGCCGCGAAAAGCTTCGCCGGGCCGCCCCGATCCACGCTCGCGGCATCGAGGAGCACCTGGCGAGCGTCCTCGACCTGGATCGGGCAGCCGACCTGCGCGACTCCCTCACCGTGGTGGCGGACGCCCTGGGCGGCGGCGGGCCCTGCATTTCCGGCGACGGAGTGGACGTTCAAGCGACAATGACCCCTCGTGTCCACCCTGATCGCGACTGACAACCTGACCGAGGCGGAGGCCCAGGAGCGCGCCGCCACCATCTCCGAGCTCAGATACGAGATCCACCTGGAGGTCGGCGACGACCCGGGGAAACCCGCTTTCAACAGCTGCACGCGCATCGCCTTCCGCTGTCTGAAGGAGGGGACGACCACCTTCCTGGACCTGACCACCGGCGAGGCCGGGGCCTTGCGCAAGCTGGCGGTCGACGGCACCCCCCGGCCCAACGCCGTGGACGCCTACGACGGCGCCCGCATCCCCCTGACGGCCCTGACGGCCGGACCGCACAGCGTCGAGGTCACCGCCGACTGCACCTACTCGCACCTGGGCATCGGCGTCCACCGGGTCGTCGACCCGGTCGACTCCCAGGTTTACCTCTACACCCACTTCGAGCCCTTCGACGCCCACAAGGTCTTCGCCTGCTTCGACCAGCCCGACCTCAAGGGCACCTTCGCGGTGACGGTGCGAGCCCCCAAGGCCTGGGAGGTCTGCGGCAACGGTCGCGTTCTCGGCGTCGATGACCACGGGGATGGCACCCGGACCTGGCGCTACAACACCACACCCCTGCTGCCCACCTACCTGGTGGCGCTCGCCGCCGGGGAGTTCCGGGTTCTCGACAGCGACCACCGCGGTACCCGCCTCGGGCTCTACTGCCGCCGGTCGATGGCGCCCTACATGGAGGAGCAGGCCGCCGAGATCTTCGAGATCACCAGGCAGTGCCTCGACTTCTATGCTGACCAGTTCGGCTTCACGCACCCCTTCGACGAGTACAACCAGCTCTTCGTCCCGGAGTTCAACGTCGGCGCCATGGAGAACCCGGGCTGCGTCACCTTCAACGAGATGTTCATCTTCCGCAGCCGCGTCACCCGGCTGCAGCGGGAGCGCCGCGCCGAGGTCATCGCCCACGAGATGGCCCACGTCTGCGGCTTCGGCGACGTCGCCACCATGCGTTGGTGGGGTGACCTCTGGCTCAACGAAACCTTCGCCACCTACATGTCCTACCACGCGCTGGTCAGCGCCACCGAGTTCACCAGGGCCTGGGTGGACTTCGCCAACACCATGAAGGCAGCGGCTGCCCGCCAGGACCAGCTGCCCTCCACCCACCCGATCTCCACCCCCTGCGCCGACACCGACGAGGTCCGCCAGAACTTCGACGGCATCACCTATCAGAAGGGGGCGGCGGTGCTCAAGCAGCTGGTCGCCTGGGTCGGCGAAGGCGCCTTCACGGAGGGCGTCCGCGACTACTTCCGCCGCTACCGCTGGGGCAACGCCGACCTGCGGGAGTTCCTCGATTGCATCGAGGCCGCCTCGCATCGCGACCTCTCGGCCTGGGCGGCCGAGTGGCTGCAGACCAGCGGGATGAACGCCCTGCGCCCGGAGATCGAGCTTCGCGACGACAGGATCGCGAGCTTGGCAGTGGCCCAGTCGGCGACCCCCGAGCACCCGACCCTGCGCTCCCATCACGTCCGGATCGGGCTGTACCGGCTGGAGAGCGGCCGGCTCACTCGTTACCGCCAGGTGGAGACCGACATCCAGGGAAAGCGCACTGGGGTGCCGGCGCTGCAGGGGGAGGCGGCTCCCGACCTGGTGCTGGTCAACGATGACGACCTCACCTACGCGAAGCTCCGCTTCGACCCCACCTCCACCCGCAACCTGGTGGACCACCTGGACGCCATCCAGGATCCCCTCGCTCGGGCGCTCTGCTGGGCCGCGCTCTGGGACATGACCCGCGACGCCGAGCTCCCCACCCGCGACTTCGTCATCACGGTGCTGCGCCACGCCCAGGCGGAGCCGGAGATCACCGTGCTGGAACGCCTCCTCAGCCAGGCGCTGGCGGCGATCGAGCAGTTCGGTGATCCATCCCACCGAGACCGCGCACGCGCCGAGGTCGCCGCCACGGCGTGGGCCTCCCTGGTCGCCGCCGCACCGGGGAGCGACGTCCAGCTCACCTGGGCGCGGGTCCACATCGCCGCCGCCGACTCCGACGAGGACATGGCGCGTCTGGCAGCCCTGCTCGAGGGCAGGATGAGCGTCCCCGGCCTGGCCGTGGACACCGACCTGCGCTGGATGATCGTGGCTCGGCTGGCCGGCGCCGGTCACGACTCCGGAGCGCGCATCGACGCCCAGCTGGCCGCCGACGACACCGACTTCGGCAGGCGTCGGGCCGCCGCCTGCCGGGCGGCGCGCCCGGACCCCGGGGCCAAGGAGGACGCCTGGTCCCAGGTGGTGGACGGTCGTGACGTCCCCCTCCAGATGCTCCAGTCGCTGATGGCCGGCTTCGGCGTCGGCCCCTTCGGGGTGGGCGGTTTGATCCAGTGGGGGACGGTCCAGGCCGACCTCCTCCGTCCCTATGTGAAACGCTGGGCCGATGCGGTCGTGGCCTTCTGGGAGACGCGCAGCCGCGAGGAGGCCGAGCTCTTCACCGAGCTGCTCTACCCGCGCCAGCTCATCGAGCCGGAGACGCTGGAGGTGGCCCAGTCGGTGCTCGCGTCCATCGAGGGATCCTCGCTCCCCGAGTCCACCAAGCGCGACGCCTCGCGGATGATCGTCGAGTCCAGGGACGCGACCGAGCGCTCCCTCCGGGCCCGCGCCTGCGATTCAGCCGCGGTCCGGCGCGGCTGAGCTCTCCCCGGACCGTCTTCCCGGCGCCGTTGTGCGGGCCGACGCCCTGCGCCGATCAGCCTGAACCGAGGGACACCTCGTACCCGCAGGGCAGCTCGGCCGGGATCTCCGGGGAGCTGACCCGGCTGTAGATGGAGAGCAGGCGATCCACCATGCGGTCCCAGGACAGGCTCGCGGCGCGGCGGCGGGCTGCCTCGCCCATCCGGCGGCGGCCCTCATCGTCGTGGAGCAGCATGGAGATGGCGGCGCAGTAGTCGCGGGGCTCGTGGCCGTCGACCAGCCTTCCGGTCTCGCCGTCGGCGACCACCTCGGGGAGCCCACCCACCCTGGCGGCCACCACCGCGGTGCCCTGCGCCTGGGCCTCGAGCGCGACCAGACCAAAGGTCTCGACGCGCGAGGGCACCACGCAGAGGTCGGCGAGCGCGTAGTAGCGAGCCAGGTGCTGGTGGGGAATCGCACCCAGGAAGCGCACCCGATCACTGATGCCCGCCGCCGCGGCCAGGCGCTCGAGACGGCGTCGCTCCCCGCCCCGGCTGGACCGGGCGCCGTCGCCGCTGTCCTCGCCGATGAAGATGCACACGCAGTCCTGCAGATGAGGATCGCGGTCCATCTCGGCGACCGCCTCGATCAGGGTGTCGGCCCCCTTGAGGGGTTCCAGGCGCCCGGCGAAGAGCACCACCCGGCTGCCCTCGATCCCGAGCTTGCGGCGCAGCTCGGCGACCTCACGCGGGTCGACGGCGTGCATGTCCACCCCCGGCTCGGCGACGCAGATCCGCTCTCGCGCGGCCCCGTAGAGACGGACCAGCTCGCGCCCCTCGGCGCGGCTCATGGCCACGATCCGGTCGCAGTCGGCGGCCAGCTCCTCCTCCGCCGCGCCCCGGACGAAGTCGGGGGGGAGCCCGGCCGCCGCCTTCATTCGGGCGAGCGAATGGAACGACTGCACCCAGGGGATGCCCAGCTTCTCGCGGACTCGTCGCGCCACCCGGCCGCTCAGCCAGTAGTGGGCATGGGCCAGGCGGTAGCTGCGCCCCTCCGAGGCGGCATGAGCGATCAGGGCGTCGGCGAAGGGATCGAGCAGATGGACCAGGGCATTCTTGGGGAGGGGGCGGGGCGGGCCCACGTCGAGCAGCACCTGGCGGCTGCCGGGAGCGATCAGGCGCTCGGCGGGGAGACGGGGATCCTCACGTCGGACGAACACGTCGGTGGGGATCCCCCGATCCGCCAAACCCTCGCAGAGCCTGCGGATGCCGAGGTTCATGCCGCCGTTCTCACCTCGTCCCAGCTCGCTCAGGGGTGAGGCGTGGACAGAGACGACCGCGATGGCCCGGGCGGGGAGGTGGGTCATGTCCCGACGAGTCTAGCGAGCGCCGCCGAAGCTTCGACGTTGGTCGAACCGCGCGGCCGGTTTTCAGGCAGGCTGCCACCCCCGGGCGGCCACCGGGTCCCACCAGGCTCGGTCAGCGCCGACCATGAGCACCGCCGGGTGGAGGTTGACGGTGGTGCAGCAGTGGGCGGGCACGATCAGCACCCGGTCGCCGATATGCAGCTGCGTATCGCCGCCGGGGACGATGAGGACCCCGTGCTCCTCGCTGACCCTCTCCAGCACCAGGTCGCCCCGCCCGGGCACCATCCCCAGGCCCCGAAGCCAGGAGATGCTGCGGTCGATACCCATGGCCTTGGAACCCGCGTCGACCACCGCCCGGTCGCGAGCCGGCGTCGAGACCACCGTCGCCATCACGGCGAGGGCGCAATCCTCAAGGGTCATCGCCCCGGTGGCGACTTGCTGGGCGTCACCGTAGACGTAGGAGCCCGGCCTGACCTCGGTGACCCGGATGTCGTCAGCGGCCCCCATCGGAGGGGCACCCGCCTCAGCGACCGTCCACCTCAGCGTGGGGGTCGAGCCCACGCTCAGCTCGGCAACCGCGATCCCCGCCCGGGCAAGCTGGACGGCTGTCTCGAGCATCGCCTGGCGTTCGCCGGCGGCCACCCCGGCCAGGTCGGCCGGATCCGTCACCCCGTAGGCATGGCCCGGGAAGCTGAGCAGGCCGCGAAATCTCGAGGCGCCGATGGTCTCGACCAGCGCGCCCACCCCCGCGACGGTCGGGGAACCGGGCGCCGTCCCCACCCGATGATGGCCGGTGTCCACGTCCCACAGCACCGCCACGGGCTCGGGCAGGGCCGCCGCGACCTCGACGCTGTCCAGGCTCACCGCCAGCCGCTCGACCCGCTCGCCCAGCGCTGCCAGGCGGGCGAGCTTGGCGGCTCCCACCGGCGGGTGGGCGAGGAGCAGGTCAGCCGCCCCAGCCCGGGCGAAGACCTCGGCCTCGCGCAGGGTCGCGGCGGTCAGGCCCGCGGCTCCATGGGCGAGCTGCCGCCTGGCCACGTAGGCGCTCTTGTGGGTCTTGGCGTGGGGACGGAGCCGCACCCCTGCAGCTCCGGCGAGAGCCTGCATCGCCGCCAGGTTCGCCTCCATGCTCTCGATGTCAACCACCGCCAGGGGGGTCTGATGAGCGGCGGCGGCGGCCAGAAGCCGGGCGGCATCCATCAGTGGCTCACCCCGTGACCAGCGGCGCAGGCTCTCACTCCGGCCAGTACTGCTCCTCGTGCACGGCCGAGTCGTCGAAGCCACGGCGTCGCATCGCGCCCTTCACGTTGTCGATCATCTGGGGGTTGCCGCAGATGAAGGTCGAGGCCCCGCCGGGCTGGAGACCGAGGGAGTTGGCGTGCTTGCGGACCACGTCCTCAACCCTGCCAACCTCGCCCGGCCATTGGGGATCGAGCCACGGGCGGCTGATCGTCGGGATGTAGCTGAACCAGGAGGTTTCGCGCTCCAGCGCCTCCATCTCCTCCAGATAGCCGAGCTCGGCGGAGACGCTCGCCCCGTGGAGCAGGACCATCCTCGCCTCCGGTGCCCACTCACCCCGCGCGGCCCGCCGGCGCAGGGTTCGGATGAAGGAGATGAATGGGGCGATCCCGGTGACCGTCGCGACCAGCAGTTGGTCGTGACCGGCCACCGGGGCATCGCGCAGGAAGAGGCCCTTGCAGCGCCGCCGCACCGGCATCTCGGCGCCCACCCCCAGGGCATGGAGGGGAACCGTCAGCTCGCCCTCCGGAACCCGCTCGATGAACAATTCGATCTCGTCCTCCTCAGGAGAGGAGCAGATCGAATACGGCCGCTCGATCAGCCGCCCGTCCACCGGCAGGGCCAGGGTGCAGTACTGGCCGGGCCGGTAGCCGAGCTCAAAGTCGGTGGTGACCCGCATCACCCAGAGGCCGTCGTGGAAGTCGCGGCGGCTGACGATGGTGGCGGTGCCGAATTTGGCGGGATCGACCATGCCTGGGACAGTCTACGGGTCGCCCGGGCCCGGGCTCAGCCGCTGAGGAAGCCCTCCTGCACCAGCCACGCCTGGGCCACCGCCGACGGCTTCTCGTTCTGGATGTCCACCTCGGCATCCAGGGAGAGCATGGTCGGGGTGTCCAGCTTGGCGGCGATCGGTGCCATCAACGCCGCGATCGCGGGGTGCTGCTGGAGGACGCTCTGGCGGACCAGCAGCCCCACGTTGTCGGGCGGGAACAGCTCCTTGTCGTCCTGGAGCACGTAGAGGTTGTCGGCCTTGATCGCGGCGTCGGTGGTGAACACCTCGCCCGCGTCGCACTGCCCGGAGGCGATCTCGCTCTCGGCGGTGCTGCCGATGGTCACGAAGTTGGCGTTGGCGTATGCCGAGCTGTACTTGCTCTCCAGCCCGGGAAGTCCGTCGGGCCGGGTGCGGAACTCGGCGAGGATGCAGATGCTGGTCTGGGGATGCGCGGCCAGGTAGGTGCCGAAGGCGCTCAGCGTGCTCCCGTAGGTGCTCTCCATGGACGCCTTGATGGCGATCCCGTTGGTGTCGTCGAAGGGAGCGGGCGCCGTCCAGCAGATCCCCTTGACGGCGTCCTTCTGCTTGACGAAGTTGAACGCCTGGGTCAGGTTGGTGGGGAACTGCCCGGTGCTCAGGCCGAGGTAGTCGGTGAGCTCGGTGCCGGTGTACTGCCAGTACATGTCGATGGTGCCGTTGTCCAGGGCGGTGCCGATGGCCTTGTCCGCCGCCTGGAACGTATAGGTCACCACGAAGCCGTGAGCGTCAAGGTACTTCCTGGGTCATGCTGGCCAGGATCTCCTCCTCGCTGAAGGCCTTGCTGCCGATGCTGAGGTGAGCACCATCGCCGCTCGATCCCGAACCGGCCGGGCAGCCGCTGCTGGCGGACGAGGACCCCGCTTGGGACGGTGTGTTGCCGCCCCCGCAGGCCACCAGCGCCAACGGTATGGCGGCGGCCAGCGCCATTGCCACTACGTGTCGTCTCACGATCGGCTCCTCCCAAGACCCAGCCTCCGTGGGCGGAGGCCGTCGCCGGTCCGTGCAACTTTCGCATGTCCGATCACACCGGCGCCTCCGAGCCTCGCCTGGCGCCGTCCGCGCCCAGGCTGCGGGGAACGACCGCTCGCTCCACCAGGGAGAGGGCCCAATCCGCCAGCAGGGCGAGGGCGGCCACCATCACCGCGCCCACGAAGACGATCCGGTCCGAGATGTTGATCCCGGCATCGATCACGTCGCCGAGCCCGCCACCGCCGATGAAGGTGCCCAGGGTGGCGGTGCCGATGATCAGCACCAGCGAGGTCCGCAGGCCGGCGAAGATGAGCGGGGACGCCAGCGGGAGCTGGACCGCGCGCAGCGCCTGCATCCTGGTCATCCCCATGCCTCTGGCAGCCTCCACGGCGGCGGGGTCCACACCACGGATCCCGACCATGGTGTTGCGCAGGATCGGCAGAGCGCTGTAGACGACCAGGGCGATGATGGTCGGGGTCACCCCGATGCCCAGGAAGGCGTAGAGAAGCACCAGGATGCCGATGCCGGGCACCGCCTGCCCGAGGTTGGCGAGCAGGAACACCAGGGCCCGCAGAGGGCGGCGGCTCCCCGCGATCACAACCCCGAGCGGCAGGCAGATGGCGCTGACGATGGCGAAGGAGACGCCCGAGAGCAGCAGGTGGCCGAGCAGCCGGCTGACCAGGAACGAGGTGTTGAGCACCCCGGAGTCGTTCGGAGATGCGGTCAGGGTCTGGAGGACGCCGTAGCAGGCGAGCAGGCCGGCCGCGACCAGGAGCGGGGGCATGAACAGTTGGCGGTCGAGGCGCGGGCGAAGCCCTGCGCCAGCCTGCGAACCGATCATCGCGACGCCCTGCGGATGATGTCGCCGTCGATGACCCCGAGGGTGTTTCCGTGGTCCCGCACCGCGACCCGGCCGTCGTCGGTGCGGAGGATCGCGTCGAGAGCGTCGCGGAGGCTGGCGCCCGCATCGATGCTCTCCGCCGGCGCCCGCGCGCCGTCGGCGGGGGCGAGCTCCACGTCGCGAACCGAGAGCAGTGCCAGGCGCCGGACCAGCCTGCCCTCACCCAGGAAGGCGCTGACGAAGTCCGACGCCGGATGGGCCAGCAGCTCCTCGGGGCGGGCGTACTGCTCGAGGTGTCCGCCCTGGGAGAGCAGCGCCACCCGGTCACCGATCCTCACCGCCTCATCGATGTCATGGGTGACGAAGACGATGGTCTTGTGCACCACGGTCTGCAGGCGCAGCAGCTCGTTCTGCAGGCGTTCGCGGACCACCGGGTCGATGGCCGCGAAGGGTTCGTCCATGAGCAGGATGTTGGGATCGGCGCCCAGGGCCCGCGCCACCCCCACCCGCTGCTGCTCTCCACCGCTGAGCTCCGAGGGCAGCCGGTTGCCGTATCGGGCGGTGGGGCAGGCCGACGAGTTCGAGCAGCTCTGCGACCCGCGAGGCGGTGCGGCGCCGGTCCCAGCCGAGCAGTCGCGGCACCGTGGCCACGTTGTCGGCGACGGTGCGGTGCGGGAACAGGCCCACCTGCTGGATGACGTAGCCGATGCTCCGCCGCAGGGTGTCGACGTCGAGGGTGCGGGTGTCGACCCCGTCGATGAGGATGCTGCCCGATGTCGGCTCGATGAGCCGGTTGATCATCTTGAGTGAGGTGGTCTTGCCGCACCCCGACGGCCCGACCAGAACCACGATCTCTCCGGAGGCGATCTCCAGGGAGAGCTCCCCGACGGCGACGACATCTCCGTAGCGCCGGCCGACCCGGTCGAAGGTGATCACGTGGCGCCCACCCCGATCCCTGTTCGTCCCCTCGCCAGCATGCGCTGCATCGCCGCCAGGATGGCGTCCGCCAGCAGGCCGAGGAGAGCGACCGGGATGATGCCGGCGAGGACGTGGTCGAGCGTCGATCCACTGCTGCGCCCCACCGCCTCGAGGATGGGCTGGCCCAGGTCGTTGGCACCGACGGTCGCCCCGACGGTGGCGATGGCAACAATCATCACCGTGGCCTGGCGGAGCCCGGCCAGGATCACCGGGGCGGCAAGCGGCAGCTCGACCCGGGTGAGCACCTGACCGGGGTGCATGCCCATGCCCCGCGCCGCCTCGGTGACCGCCGGCGCCACCGCCGCGATCCCGGTGCGGGTGTTGCGAACGATGGGCAGCAGGGCGTAGAGGATCAGCCCGGCTATCACCGGAGGGTTGCCCAGCCCGAGGTAGATGGAGAGGAGTCCGAACAGGGCGAAGCTGGGCACCGTCAGGATCGTGCTGGTGACCGCGAGGACCACCCGGGCAAACCCATTCCACCGCGCTGCCGCGACACCCAGCAGCAGGCCGAGGACGCCGGCGACGGCCATCGAGATGACCACGATCTCGATGTGGGTGACCACCTGGGGGCCGAGCGTGTCCCAGTTGGCGAAGATGAATTGGATCGGGTTCACGGCTCCGCCGCCCCGCCGGATGGATGTGCCATGGACGGGGCCGGCCGGCCCGCGCGCGCGCTGGCGCTACCGGGCGACAGGGCGTCCCGACGACAGGCTCTGGGCCCGCCTCCGATCGGCGCGCGACCGGGCCTGCGCCAGCAGCTCATCCACCGGATGGTGGCATGAGCGCACCGGCGGGGTCACCCTTCACCTTCGGAAGGCGCGGGATCAGGCCCTGCCCGGCTCCACCACGAGCAGGCGCACGGTGCTCACCGCCAGCTCTCGCCCGTCCGCCGCCGCGCGCATGGTCACTGTCCAGTGATGCACCCGGCGTCCGCCGTGCCGAACAACCGCCTCGGCCTCGACGCGCTCGCCGGCACGCGCGCTGCGCAGGAAGCTGGTGTGGTTCTCGAGCCCGACCGCGCCCTGCCCGGGGCTGACCTCGGCGGCGGCGACGGTCGCCCCCAACGAGGCCAGGGTCTCGGCGATCGCGGCGTACACCCCGCCGTGCACCAGCCCATAGGGCTGGAGGTGCTCCGGCCCGATCTCGAGGTGCGCAGTGACCCGCCGGGGGGTGATCTCGTCGAGGTGCAGCCCGAGCAGGCCGACGAAGCCCGCCCGCAGGTCGATGTCGGGAGGCGGCTCAGCCAACCCCGGCCGGGCTCCGCCGGGCAGGATCTCGGTGCATCTCGTCGGCGTACCGCTGGGCGAAGGCGCGCAGCGACGGGGCGATCGGCTCGTCGAGCTGGTGGCGTCCGTCCAGGGACTCGGCGGTCTTCAGCCCGTGGCCGGTGATGTACGCGACCACGAGCTCGTCGCCCTTCCACCGCCCCGAGGCCGCGAGCCGGCGCAGCACCGCAACGGTGACCCCGCCCGCGGTCTCGGCGAAGATCCCCTCGCTGCGGGCGAGCAGCTCCACCGAATCGAGGATCTCCTCATCGGTGGCGCTCTCCACCACGCCTCCCGTGCGCCGCGCCGCCCGGATCACGTCCTCGCCGTCGGAGGGGCTGCCGATGGCCAGCGATCGCGCCACCGTGTCGGGTCGGCGGACCGGGGTCACCGGCTGGCCGGAGGCGAAGGCGGTGGCCACCGGGGAGCAGCCGGCCGCCTGGGCGCCGCTCAGCCGGGTGCGGGCCGGGCCCTCGGTCAGGCCGAGGTCGACCAGCTCGCGCAGGGCCTTGTCGGCCTTGACGAACTGGGAGCCCGAGGCGATGGGGATGATGATTTCATCCGGCAGGCGCCAGCCGAGCTGCTCCGCGGTCTCGTAGGTGAGGGTCTTGCTGCCCTCGCTGTAGAAGGGGCGGACGTTGATGTTGCAGAAGGCCCAGGGGACCTCGTCGGCCAGCTCGCTGCCCAGCCGGTTGGCGTCGTCGTAGGTGCCGATCACCCGCACCAGGGTGGGACGGAAGACCGCGGTGGTGGCGATCTTGGCCGCCTCGAGATCCGCGGGGATCACGATCACCGCGCGCATTCCGGCGTGGGCCGCGTAGGCGGCGACCGCGTTGGCCAGGTTGCCGGTGCTGGCGCAGGCGATGGTGGCAAAGCCGTGGCCCCGGGCCCAGCTCGCGGCCACGCTCACCACCCGGTCCTTGAAGGAGCTGGTGGGGTTCTGGGTGTCGTTCTTCAGGTAGAGGTTGCGCAGCCCCAGCTGCTCGCCGAGGTTGCGGGCGTGGATCAGGGGGGTCAGCCCCTCGCCGAGAGTGATCGGCTCCAGGTCGTCGTCCAGGGGGAGCAGGTCGCGGTAGCGCCAGATGCTCGGGGGTCCTGCCTCGATCCGCTGGCGGGAGATCCGTCGGCCGATCTCGGCGTAGTCGTACGCCACCTCCAGGGGACCGAAACATCGGTCACAGGAGTGGGCAGCCTCGATGGGGGCGGTGGCGCCGCATGCGCGGCAGCGCAGCGCAAGGATTCGTTCGCTCATGGGGAGGTCCTCAGGATTTCGGGGATGTCAGATCACGCTCGCGGGGCGGTCTCGCCGCCCCGGCGCATTCGCATCCCCGCGCGCCCCGCCTGGTCCAGGCGCGGAAGGTGCGTCTGGAGTGAATGAGGTCTCCGCATGGTGGTTCCGAAGTGTACGACGGGGGGTGGGATGGGCGGAGACCGGTGCGGGAGGGTGAAGGCTGCCGACTTACGCAGGCTTGTCTGTTCGCCCTTGACAGCACGAACGTCCGTGTGTACACTCCACTGTCGATGTGTGAGAGCGCGGAGGACCGGGGCGGAGGGGTGGCCGGCGACCTCGCCGAGCTCAAGTTGGCGGTCGAGCGCCTCGAGCTGCGACCCCCTGGTCCCCGCCCGGGCGCCCAGATCCGCGCCGAGCTGGTCCGCTGCCGGCAGATCATCGACCGCCTGGAGCTGGCCTTCGCCGCTCGGGTTGCCGAGCTCGCCGCATGCGACGAGGAGGAGTGGGAGGGCCACACCAGCCCGACCAACTGGGTCAAGGAGGAGTGCCGGACCTCCGGCCACGCTGCCTGGAACGCCCTGGTGGTGGGCGAGCAGTCGGCTCGCCTCCCGGAGAGCACCCAGGCCCTGCTGGGCGACCAGATCAGCTATCCCCAGCTCAGCCTCATCGCCCGCACCGCCGAGTGGATGGGCCGCCCCGACACCGAGGTCAGCGTCCCCGAGGCCCGGATGCTGAGCTGGGCCCGGGAGCATTCGGTCGCCGAGCTGCGCCGCCGCTGCGCCCATCTGCGTCACCGCATCGACCCCCGGCGCTTCCTGCGCGAGCAACTGGAGCAGGTGGAGGCCCGCTTCCTCGAGCTCACGGCCACCGAGGGGGGCGGGATGTGGCTGCGCGGCTATCTGGACGGGGAGGGTGGGGCCACCCTGCGCACCGCCCTGGAGCCGCTCGCCGAGCCCGCCGGCGATGAGGACCAGCGCAGCCGGGAGCGGCGCCTGGCCGACTCCCTGGTCGAGCTCTGCGGCCGGGTCCTGGACTTCGGCTCCCTGCCCTCCCGCTCCGGCCAGCGCCCCCACCTCCAGGTGACGGTCAGCCTGGACACCCTCACCGGGGCCGAGGGCTCTGCGGCCGCCGAGCTGGAGGGAGCCGGGGCGATCGCCGCCGAGACCGCGCTCCGGCTGGGCTGCGACGCCGCGGTGAGCCGGGTGGTGTTCGGCCCCCAGTCGGCCGTCCTGGACATGGGCCGGGCCACCCGGGTGCCCCAGGCGGCCACGCGCCGGGCGGTCCGGGCCCGCGACCGGGGTTGCGTCTGGCCGGGCTGCGGCCGCCCGGCGGCATGGGGCGAGGTCCACCACCTGCGCCACTGGGCCCGCGGCGGATCGACCGACCTGCACAACCTGGTCACCATCTGCCGCGGTCACCACTGGAAGGTGCACGAGGGCGGCTGGCGGTTGGTGCTCGCCGATGGCGGCTATCTCGCCGTGGCTCCGGTGCAAACGGGCGGCATGCCTCGTGACCAGGGGCCGGACCCGCCCGAAGCGAGCTGACGGAGCGGCTGCCAGTCTGGCCTGCCTCGGCACGCCGGGACCCGGGTCGCCCGGCAGAGGCTAGGCCCCTTCGCCCTTTCTTCCCCTCAGCTCGCTCAGCGGCCCCCGCTCTCTCGAATGGCAATGAGGGGTTCCACTGACCCCTCAGTCTGACCTCTGACGATCAGCCGTCCCACCCGCTCCAGCCAGGGGCGGGCACCCAACCGATCAAATATGGCGCGCGCCTCATCGGCGCCTGCCAACCCGTCCTCCAGACGGCCGTCCTCGGCCAGCCATTCCGCCAGCTCACACAAGGTCACACCCAACTCGAACGGGAGTCCCACATCGCGAAACGCCTCCGCGGCGGAATTGAAGCCTGCCTCGACAACATCGCTCCTGCCGCGAAGCGCATTGAGTCGCGCGCCACAGCGAGCGGCCTGGCCACGCAGATACGGGGTCACCAGTCCCGACCTGGCATTGCGAACGATCTCGAGCAACGCCTCCGCCGCAACGAGGTCACCAGTATTGAGCGCCGCCTCCATGCCCAGTGCGATGGCTCGCTTGATACCCACATCCGGTAATCCAAGCACCGCCATCGCCTTCAGGGCACGAGCCACAACCGCCGGCACTTCGTCGCTCTTGCCCTCAGCGATGAGCAATTCGACCTCAGCAGCTGCGATGCGGACTTGCACCTCATCATTGTGTGCGTCAGCACCGGCGCGTATAACGGCCAACGCCTCCCGGCCGCGATTCACATCGCCTCGTCGTACGTGGATCGGTACCACCGCGGTGAGCCGCGACAACGCCCACTTCATTGCGTGAAACTCTTCGACGCCTTGAGCTTCCTCGGCGAGAGCGATCGCCTCATCCCAGCGTCCGACCGCGGCGATCGGGAGGAGGGTCCCTGTAAGGGCCGTGAGCTCGATGCCTCGGTCGCCTCTCCGGCGTGCGCTCTCCAGCATCGGCGCGATGAGCTCGACCTCGTCCCGGAACCGATCTTGAGCTTCGAGCGTGACGCAAAGGTTGTTCCACGCTCGAAATGTGGCAGACGCGAAGTCGCCCGCTTGAGCGATCTCCAGTGCGCGACGCAGCAGCGTCGCCGACTTGTCGAGCCTTCCTTCGCGCACGATCGACACCGCCCGGCTGCTCAGCGCCTGGGAGTACACCTCGGGCAACTCCAGGTGCGCCGCAAGGCGCAGCGCCTCCTCCAGCACCGGCGCGGCCTCCCTGTCGCCGGCGATGGCCAGAAACCTGCCGTACTGACCCACCACCAGGGCAAAGGTGGCATCAGGCTCGTCCCCGGCGAGCACATGGTAGGCGTGCCCCGCGCTCGCCATGGCTTGATCGAGATGGCCCTCCTCAAACGCGATCTCGGCAAGCCCGGCTTCCGCTCGCGCCGCCAGATGGGACTCCTGCGCGCTCTCGAAGAGCTGCTTCGCCTCGGTGACCAACGCCGCCGCCCGATCCAGCTGTCCGAGTTGCAAAGCCATCCCACCCGCACGTTCCAGCAGCGTCGCACGCTGCGCGGGAGCATCCGTCAAGCTGGCGGCGCGTTCGAAGTATGCGCGAGCTTCAGCTGCAGCGGCGAGGGAAGCTGCTCGCTCACCAGCGCGGATGAGCATTGCGCAGGCCTGCTCGCGGATCTGAGGTGCATCATCCGCGTCCGGGGCAAGCCGGTAGGCCTCGAGGAAGTGCGAGGCCACAACCTCGACGACCTCGCCTTCCTCCGCACCCCAGGAGCGCTCCAGGAATGACGCAACAGAGAGGTGCTTCGTCTTGCGGTCCTTTCTCGACATCATGTCGTAGGCGACCGTCCGCACGAGATCCTGTAGGAACGCGTACTGACCGCGTTCCGGCGATCGAGGATCCGACTGCACGGCGAGAATCTCCTTCGCGACCAGCGCGCCCAGCACTGGCTGGATCTCGCGTTCCGAAAGCTCCGATACCGAGGCGAGTGCTCCCGGCGTGCACGTCTTTCCGAGTACCGTGGCGTCCTGAATGAGACGCCGCTCGATGGGCGTCAACCCGTCGAGCCGCGCGGCGATCAGGGCGTGCAGGGTCTCCGGTACATCGAGGTCCTCGATCGGACCCGCCGGACGATACGCATCACCCTCCTGAACCAGCACACCTCGGCCGAGCAGCATGCGCACGGTTTCGACCGCGTACAGGGGCACGCCCTCCGCTCTCTCGAGGATCTTGGTTGCCAGCCCGTCCGGAACCCCGGGCACCAACCCGGCGAGGAGTTGGCGCATCGCCTGAGGCCCGAGAGGCTCCAGAGAGATCGAGGTGGCATTTCGCTTCGGCCCAAGACCGGTGTGGCTGCCGGGCCGTGCTAGTGTCATCACAAAGATGGGAAATGCTCGGGACCAGTCGAGCATGTAGTCGATGAACTCCAGGAGCGACGGGTCGGCCCACTGCAGATCCTCGAATACCATGATCACCGGATCGAGGGCAGCGAGGCGCTCGAAGAACAGCCGCCACCCGGCGAAGAGGTCAGACTTGTCCGAGGTGGCACGCTCCTCCAGACCGAGCAGATGCGCCAGGCGGGGCTCGACGAACTGTCTGTCCTCCGGTTCGGGTACCGATTTCTCGACGGCCTCACGCAGCTTTTCGAGTGCTGCCGCGCGATCCTCACCCTCCACAATGCCGGCGCGTCCCCGCACCATCTCAGCAAGCGCCCAGTAGGTGACGCCCTCTCCGTAGGAGAGGCAGCGCCCGCGATGCCAGCGATAGACTCGCCGGAGCCCATCCATGTATTTGAAGAACTCCCAGGCGAGCCTCGATTTGCCGATCCCGGCGATGCCCGAGACCTGTACGAGATGGGCCCGACCACCGTCTGCGCAGGCCAGAAAGAGGTCCTTCACCAGCTTGAGTTCCCGTTCGCGTCCCACAAAAGGCGCCTCGAGACCCTCCGACTTCATGAGTCCGCCAACTCCCGCCACGACCCGCTTGGCCTGCCACAGGTGGACCGGTTCCGACTTGCCTTTCAACGAATGCAGACCGGCGTCGTGATAGGCGATTGCAGCGTCGGTCGCGCGCATGGTCGAATCCCCAACCACCACGCATCCGGGATCCGCAACCGATTGGATACGTGACGCCGTATTGACGAGGTCACCGGCAACCATGCCCTGTCCAGCAGCTCCAAGGTTGACGGTAGCCTCGCCGGTGAGGACGCCAGCTCTCGCTCGCAGGTCCGGGGTACCCATGTCGGCTCCGAGTTGCGTCACGGAATCGACCAGCTCGAGCGCTGCGCGCACCGCGCGCTCAGGATCATCCTCCTTGGTCACGGGTGCCCCCCACACCGCCATGACGGCGTCACCGATGAACTTCTCCACGACGCCGCCGTAGCGCTCGATCACCAACTGGCAGGTCGCGAAATAGCGCGTCAGAAGTTCACGAACCTCCTCAGAATCGCGCGCTTCGGAAAGGGTGGTGAAGCTGACGAGATCAGCGAACAGCACCGAGACATGACGGCGCTCGGTGAGCGGCGATGCGGCGCCGGCACCGCCGTCGGCCACCGATGCGACCGGTGACCGGAGGCTGACGATCGCGGATGGCTGTCCCAGCAGCGCTCCACCGCAGTCGCCGCAGAATCGCACGCGTGCCGGGTTGACCGCACCGCACACCGGGCAGGCCACCGCGATGGCGGCGCCACAGTCGCCGCAGAATCGCCGCCCGGGCTGGTTGTCCGCCCCGCAGCTCGGGCACTGCATCCTCATCTCCTCAACTCTGACGATCGCGGCAAAGCGTACGACGTAGCCGACCCGGGCGCCAGCGAGCTCGTTCTCGCCTTTCCCCCCCGGCGTGGGTGGGCCCCGCCGAGGGGGCTGAGGGAGCGGTCGGGCTACCCCCTTGAGCGATCAGTCCGGAGCCGCGCCGGATCGAGCACGTCCGGGACCCCTCGACCTCCACCGCGACGGGATGGAGGACCTCGGCCGATGACCGGGCGACCTGGAGGCGGTACGTCCCCCCTCCACGTACCAACCAGCGGCGCTGCGGTGGATCGCCGGCGCACCGTGGTCCGAGCCCCAGGGCGGCCGGCGCGCATCGAAGCTCGGCCACACCAGGTCGGCCACGTCGTAATGGGCGAAGGCCCGTTCCCCGAGCTCGGGGTGACGGTCTCGCACCGCCCCGGCTCCAGGACCACCTTGGCGAAACCGCGCGCCTCCTTGGGCGCCCGCATTCGCCCGCCCGGGGCGCCGGTCCGGGGCGGCTCGAAGTAGAGGTGGACCACCTGCGAACCCGGGCGTGAGCCGGGTGTTGGTGACTGTGATCTCGACCGGCAGGCCTCCCCCGGGGTGAGGCGGGAGACCAGGTCGAGGCCGGCCCGCCCCGCGTCGGCGATGGTTATCACCCAATATCCCCGGGTGTGGGCAGCGCTGGGGCGTCTGGCCGCAGGCGGCTGGCGAGGTTCCGTAGGCCCTGCAAGGGCTCCTCCAGGCGCTGTCCCTCGGCGCCCTCGAGCGCCCTCCGCGGGCGGCCCTCACCGCGCCGGTCGCTGGCGCTACGCCTGACATGGACGACGCTTTGGCCTCGATCGGAACTCTGCGGCTTTCCTTTGCTCCCACCGCCAGCGCCCACGACCGGGATTCACACTCTGCTCCCACTCATTTCCCGAGGGCTGGCGACCGGAGCGGGAAGGGGTGGCTAAGCCGACATTTGTGGACTGACAGTCACCACCTCCGCCACTGGGCCCGCGGCGGATGGACCGACCTGCACAACCTGGTCAACTCTGAGGACACCCCCTCTTCCGGGGTCAAGGACGATCGGACGGGGCCGACCTCGGTTGGAGAGACGAGAGCCGCTCGCCGACCAATTCGAGGGAGGAAGCATCTAGGCTGACGGCATGGTCAGCCGAGCTAGGGACGGACGGATGTGGCGGATCGGGACTGACACCGAGGTCGCGTGGATCGCCAATGGCACGTCGCGAGGGCGGACCATCACCGCCGCCATCCCGCCGATCTTCGAGGCTTACGCCACGGTCGTGCTGCCGCCGGGGGGAGAAGGGCAGGACGAGCATGACCTGGCGGTGCTTGCCCTGCTCAGTGAGCAGTCGGCAGGCCAGCCGTGGTGGCTTGGCTATCTCGACACGGGGGGCAATGACATCGTCTTCACCGATGCGCCAAAGGTGACCTTGTATGCGGGGTGGCCCTATGTGGTGGTTGAGGCCGGGCCGCAGCAGGCTGCCGAGTGGCGCCAGAGCGGCCGTTGGTCGTTCAAAGGCGCCTTGCCCGACTTGATATTCCCCGCCGACCGCTCCTGGCTGCTTTCCACGCTGCGGGACGACGACTGGAGTTGCATTGGCGGGCCGGCCGGGCTCGTGAATGGATTCCTGTCCGACGCGCATCTGCAGGCGCGGCCGGTGGCCCTCGGCGACGACGCCACACCACCAGGTCATCAGGCGCGATGACTTGCACTGCGGCGCTCGGGTACGGCCAAGGGGACGGCAGCGAGCACAAGGATGGGGGATGCTGCTCAAGCGGAGGCTCGCGGCGAGGCGCCGTCGGGCAATCGACGGTCCTGCCACCGGTGATCGCGGCGAGGGAGGACTGAGGCGCACAACCTGGTGAAGTGATAGGACGCCCCCAGCCTGAGGGTGAAGACGGGCGCGGGCACGGCACAACGCGGGTCACGCTTCGGGAATATTCTGGGCATGGCCGGATCCGCACCGACACCTGACGACACCCAGCGCCGCGTGCCTGCTCAGCCCCGGGCGGCGTTCATCGGGCTCGGGGGCGGCGAGATGTTCGCGCGACCAGCTGACGGTCTTCTCCACTATCGCGGGCCGGGCCGGCTTCTGAGGCCACAAACCCTCTGTGGAAGGCGCGGCGGTCGCGTCTATGGAACCACTGTTCGGCTGGTCTGCCGCGAGTGCTTGGGGCTGGGCGGAGGTCCGAGGGGGTGGCCCGGGCGCGGTCGGAACGAGCGCACGGACATCGATAATCTGGTCGACCCCTACTCGACTCCGCAACGAAACTCGGCAGGGTCATTGCAGTCTCACGCTCCTGACCCGAGGCTGGCCCAGAGGACACCGGCTGGCTTGGCCAGGGACGCCCCGGCAGGGGACCCGCGCGATCGCTGACGACCTTCGGGGGTGCTACCCACAGACCGCGTCGACGACTCGCAGGACATTGCTCCAGCTGAGCTTGGCGAGCTCCGCTGGGGACCAGCCGCGGGCCGCGACCTCGGCGATGAGCTGCGGGTAGCAGGACACGTCCTCCAGGCCGTCCGGCACGACCTCGGTACCGTCGAAGTCTCCGCCCAGCCCGACGTGATCCACTCCCGCCGCCTCCCGCACATGGTCGATGTGGGCAGCGACATCGGCGAGGGTGGCCCGGGGAGCCGGGTGCCGCCTCGTGTACTCCGCCCTGAAGCGCTCATCCGCCTCGGAGTCGTCGGGGTCCAGGCCCCCTTCCACCATCGCCTCCCGTGCGTCTCGCGTCCAGGCCCGGCAGGCCTCGGAGACGAATGAAGGCACGAACGTGACCTGGCACACCCCGCCATTGGCGCGCAGCCGGTGAAGGACGTCGTCCGGAACGTTGCGCGGGTGGTCCACCAGCGCCCGCGCCGAGGAGTGAGAGAACAGGACGGGCTGGGAGGTCTCGTCCAGCGCCGCATGCATCGTCGTCGGCGCCACGTGCGAGAGATCGACGATCATCCCGATCCGGTTCATCTCGGCGACCACCTCCCTGCCGAAGTCGCTGAGGCCGCCTGATCGCGCCGTGTCGGTCGCGGAGTCCGCCCAGGCGGTGCTGTGGTTGTGGGTCAGGGTGAGATAGCGGACGCCGAGTCGGTGCAGCGAGCGCAGCACCGCGAGCGACGAATTGATGCAGTGACCGCCCTCGGCACCGATCAATGAGGCGATCCGGCCGGAGGCCCGGGCGCGACGGCATTCGTCGGCGTTGGTGGCCAGCGCCAGGCGGTCAGGATGGAGGGCGACCATGGTGCGCACCACCTCGATCTGCTCGAGGGTGAGTGCCAGCGCCTCGGTCTCGGGTTGGTTCGAAGGTGTGTACACGGACCAGAACTGGGCCCCCACGCCCCCGGCCGCGAGGCGCTCGAGGTCGGTATGGGTGCGACCGATCAGGGAGGCGCCAGGGTTGAGGGCAGCGACGTCGCCACCGGCGAGACGCCGGATCACCCACGGGAGATCGTTGTGGCCGTCGAAGATCGGCGAATCGGCGAGCAGGAGCCGTGCCTCGGCGATGCGATCCTCGGCGAGAGACATCACAGCCGCTCGCCGGCGGTCACCGGCAGCTGCAGCACGCTCCCCGGCGGGCTCAGCGGGCAGCTCCATCGCGGATCGTAGGAGCAGCTGGGCTGGAAAGAGAAATTGAAGTCCAGCACCAGCTGGTCGGACACCCCTCCGAGATCGGCGCCCTTGGCGGTGTCCAGCAGGTACCGGCCGCCGCCGTAGGTATCCGTCCCCGCAGTGGCATCGCGAAAGGGCAGGAATAGTCCCCCGGCGTAGCCCGCCAGCCAGAAGGCATCGAGCTGGCAGCGGGCCCCTCGAAGCTCAAACTCCACCACCCCGAAGCGCATCGCGGGAAAGGTCTCCTCGACGCTGCCCGGCAGCTGGATCTCCAAACCGTCGGCGGCGATCACCCGGCCGGTGGTGCGGGCAGCGGGGTCGTAATCGTAATAGCGGGGCAGACGGTGACGGCTCGAGGGGGGCAGAGGGGACTGTGGATGAGAGCCGAACAGCTCGGCACGTCCGTCGCGCCAGAGCCGCCAGGCCTGCTCGGGGTCAACCTGGGCTCGCACCGAGGCGTAGAGGTCCGCAATCCGCCGGCGCCAGTTGAGAAGATTCAGGATCTGATCTGCTGCCGGCGCCGCCTCGGCCGGGGGTGCGCACTCCCGGTAGCCTCAACTCCCGTCCACCAGACGAGTATCTCAGCCGGGGGAGTCCGATTTGTGCAAGAGACGAGCCGGGCGGCTGTGGTGCCATGCGTTCAGGACAGTTCCCGACCTCGAAGCCGCCCCGATCGGGCCGCCGAGCACCTCTGGCCACGCATCGACGCACCGGCCACCACCGACGCCTATGAGATGTTCGGAGCGCTCCGCTTTCTCCAGTAGGCGCCCGACCGAGCCAAGGTGGAGCGGAGCGGAGCTTCGAGCGCGCCGGCCGGCTGATCCTCGATCTGAGGCTCGCCGCCCTCGACCCCGACGTCGAGGGCGACACCCACTCCCCCCTCGAGTTCGCCGCCGAGCACGACCGGCGCGGACTCAGTGTCCCGGATCGCGAGTCGAACCGAGCACCGGCCACCCGGCGAGATCGCGCTCCCGCGCGGCGGCAGCCATGGCCCGCCGGTCGAGCACCCCCCGAACCACACCCGGAAGCGCGGAGCGGGCCACGCCGGCCAATCCGTAGTACCTCGGCGTGTAGCGTTCGGCTCGCCCTCTCAGTGCGCAGTCGACGATCGCCTCGGCGACACCACGATCGCTGCCCAGGAGCCAGCGCCACAGGGGATGTCCGCGCAGCTCCTCGGCCGGGAAGCCCTCGGTGGGCACGAACCCCGGCAGCACCAACCCCACGTGCACGCCATGGGGCCGCTCCTCCTGGTGCAGGGCGTCCGACCAGCCGCACATCGCGAACTTGCTCGCCGAGTACGCGCCCGAACCCGCGCGGGCCACCCTCCCGGAGGTGCTGGACACGTTGACGATGGCGCTGGGCGCCGAGCGCCGGAGGACGGGCAGCAGCGCCTCGGTCAGCCTCACCGGGGAGTTGAAGTTCAGCTCCATGGTGCGGGCGACATTGGCCCAGCCACCCTCGGCGAAGGGGGCGGGCCAGGCCGCCCCCGCATTGTTGACCAGCACGTCAAGCCTGCCGTGGTTGCTCTCCACAATGTCGGCCACCAGGTGCGGAGCCTCCGCCGTGGTCAGGTCCACGGCGATCACCGTCGCTCCGCCGATCTCCTCGGCGAGCGCGCGCAGCCGTGCTTCGCGCCGCGCCACCAGCACCAGCTCGGTGCGGTCCTCCTCAGCGAAGCGACGGGCCGTGGCCGCCCCGATCCCGCCGCTGGCCCCGGTCACGAGCACGACACGTGTCATTGGGAGCCAGTGTAGATGCGGGGATGGGTCGCCGTCAGGGATCCGTGGACGTGACCACGTCGCTGCCGCCCACCGCGACGCAGAGGCTGACGCTCGCACACGACGCGCCACCGTACAGATGATTGGGCGTGTCGACGATGTACATGGTCCACCCCGACGCTTCCCCGGTCGGATCCGTGGTGCTGACCATGTCGGTGGCCACATCTTCGGCCACGCACAGGCTTGGACTTTCACAGGTGATGGCGGCGAGGGGCGAACCGCTGTCAACCCCCATCGTGGAGTTCCACGCCGACGCGCCACCGGTGGGATTGGTCGACGTGAGCACGAGCTCCCCGGCGCCCCCTCCCGCGCTGGCGACGCAGAGGTCCACGCTCGGACACGACACATCGCCGATGGTGTTGGACCCGTCGGTCGCGCCGTCGACGGCGGCCGCGGTCCAGGCCGACTTGCCACCCGTCGGGTTGGTGGTGGTGAGCACGTGGGCGTGGTCGTCGGAGGCCACGCAGAGGGCGGCGCTGGCGCAGGACACACCGTCGAAGCCATTGGCGCCGTCAACTTGTTTGGCCATCCATGCCGATGAGCCCGCCGTCGGTGCGGTCGAGGTGACGATATAACCCTCCTCGTCGACCGCGACGCACAGGTTCACCTTTGGGCACGACACGCCGTCGAGGTCGTAGTCGCTGTCGACGCCGAGTGCCGTCCATGCCGCCGCTCCCCCGGTGGGGTTGGTGGAGATCACCACCTGGCCGTCGTTGTCCACCGCGACGCAGAGGGTCGTCGTGGGGCAGGACACGGCGTTGATCGAGTTGGATCCATCGATGTCGACCATGGACCACGCCGACGCGCCACCGGTGGGATCGGTGGATATCAGCGCGTTGCCGCCATCATCCACGGCTACGCAGAGATCGCTGGTGGGGCAGGACACGGCAATGAGATTGTTGGTTTCGTTCGTGAACGTGGTCACCGTCCAGGTTGGTGCCAGGCTGGTCGGAGAAGCCGATGCAGAAGGTTGGGGTGTCGCGGCCGCCGTGCGGCCTGGGCCCACCGGCGTCGGGCTGACCGAAGCCGAACCGCATGCGACGGCGACCAGTGCCAAGAGGACAACCAAGGGCGCGCAGCGATTTCTCATGATCAGCCTCATCCTAAATGCTTGGACACCCATTGATCTGCCCCATGGCGAGGTCTTTCGCTCCAAAGTCCACCCTCGCCGATGTCGCTCTCAGCGGGCCGAGAGTTCCCTCCACCTGGAATCCGGCATCGACCTTCAGGTCCCACGATTCGCAGATCTCTCCTGCGAACGCGGAGCCGACCAGGAACCCGAAGCTCCACACCACGTCAACGTACTCGAGGATGTTGGCGATCTGGACGCCGAGCCCGAAGCCGATCCTGGGCAATTGGACTGCGATGGTGAGCGACTCGGCGGCGGGCGAGATCGACTGACCGGGACTGACGGTGCCATTCCCCGCTGAGGCGGTGCCGGGTGCCGCACCCGAGGACCCACCACTCTGCGTCCCTCCACCGTTCAGGGTCGCGGTCGCACTGGAGGTGGCCTGCATGACCGAGTTCTTGCTGGACAGCGCGAGGTGAACGATGATTGCTGCCTGAAGCTTGCAGTAGAAGGGGACCGGCCCGATCTCGACCGGGAACTCGATGCCGAGCGGAATGCGGAAGGTGGGCAGCGAGGTGGGTTGGACGGAGGTGCCCGCGGCGGCTGTGGAGTTCAGATTGTAGGTCACCGTCAGTCCGTCAAGCTTGTAGGTACCGGAGCTGATCGAGCCATTGCTCACCGCGACGTCGGCGTCCAGGTCAGACCAGTCGATGTAACCGCTCGCTTGCATGCTCAGCGCGGCTCCGAGCTGAGAGTAATTGCCAACGCACTTCTGCTCCGAGTCCGAGGTGGTGACGCCGAAGCAGACGGTCAAGCTGTAGGTGATCCGACCACTGCACCCCGAGAACGCCAGGATGTACCCCCAACTCGGAAACTTGGGTACCGCACCCCTGAACGAGAAGGTGGGGAGCACCTCTCCGAGGCGGTCGAGGGTGCAGCCCGCATCCAGCAGCATCGCGTGAGCGGGACCCTGAGTCGCGGACGTCGCCGCCGCCGACGCTGATGGCGAGGCTGCCGCCACGCCACCGGATGCGGACATGCCGATCACGTGGGAGGCATCCATCGGAGCCGAGAAGGCGATGTGCCCATTCTGGATCAGATCGGTCAGAACTCGCTGGTGAGGTCTGCACGACCAGGTGGCCGCCGCTGTGACTGACTCGGGTCACGTCCGCGACGTCGGTGCCCTCGAGCAGCATGACCTTCCCCGCCGCCAGCTTGGCCAGCGCACCGGCGGCGGAGCTGAACGTGTAGGTCCCATCGGACGAGACGCCGATCAGGCTCGAGGCGACCGTCGCACGATCGACGTCGACAGTCTTGGGCGTGTAGCTCACCTGGTCCACCGAAGGGGTGACGCTGCCGGGAAGCGCGACCGGGATGCCGTCCACCACTCCGCCCGCCGCCGGCGTCGTCGAGCCCATCGCCGCGGAGGTGCCTGCGCAGGACGAGAGAAGGAGCGCCACACCTGCGGGCAGCAGCCCCCGGCGGAGCGCCTGCCGGATCCCCGCCCGTGCGGTGGCGTGCACGACGGACCTCCAAGCCGTGGCGTTGGCCGGAGTATACGCCCCCGCTTTCGCTCAGGCTAAACGGCGGCGCACTCCCCCTCACCGGTCTTGCCGGTGAAGATGCTGTCCTGGTCCCAGTCCACGACCTCCTCCGGGGTGGGCGCGTCACTGAGGGCGAGATCGCCGAGCCGGGCCTTGACCGCGCCGCGGTCGGCGCGCTCCGCCCAGTCCTTGAACAGCTCGCCGTCGGCTCGCTCTTCCCGATACTGGTCGACCAGCCGTTCCAGGGCGATGGGTACGCGTCGGGCGGGGATGCGCATCACCGCCTCGGCGATCCGGGCCCCGCGCTCATCGACACCCCCGCCGAGCATCAGCATGTAGTGGGGGACCGGGTCATCGCCGACGTGCTTGCTGTTCCCGTAGAAGCCGACGGTGGCGATGGCGTGCTGGCTGCAGGAGTTGGGACACCCGCTCGCCTTGATGCTGGCGCCGGCGAACTCGGGAAGGTCGTGGAGGCGCTGCTCGTCGAGCCATCGGCTCACCGCCCGGCCCAGGCCGCGCGATGAGGTGATGCCGAGGTTGCAGGTGTCGGCGCCGGGGCAGGTGACCACGTCGCGGAGACCCAGGGCCTCCGCCTCGGCGAGCCCGTGGGGCTGAAGGAAGTCGTAGAGGTCACCGACCTCGCTCAGGCGCACGTCGCGCAGCACCAGGTTCTGACCCGCACTGGCGCGGATCTCGCCGCCGCTGAAGCGGCGCGCCGCCTCGGCGGCGACCCTGAGCTGGGAGGCGGTGAGGTCACCGAGATGGAGCCGGATGGTCACCAGCCCATACCCCTCCAGCTTGTGAGGCATGACGTTGGTGGCTCGCCAGCGGGCGAAGCGGACCCCACGGGCGACCCCGTTCAGAGCGATGACCTGCATCGGAGTCGCCGTCTCTCGAAGCGCCTGCTCGTGCTCAACCCGCTCCGGCAATCCGGAGAGGATTCGGTGGCACCAGGCGTCCTCGGGCAGCTCGGCAACCACCTCCTCGACCCTGGTCCGGAAGGTCTCGGCGGTGTAGGTCTTGTCGAACATGAACTTGATGCGCGCACGGTTGCGGTTCTTGCGCGGCCCCTCGCCGTCGAAGATCCGGATGATGGCCTCGATCACCTGGTAGAAGCGGCGCACCGGCACGAAGTCGTAGAGCAAAGTCGCGGGGCGCGGCGAGTTGCCCAGTCCACCGCCCACCCACACCTTGAAGCCACGCTCACCGTCACGCACCTGGGCCACCGCACCGACGTCGTGCATCGCCCCCAGGCCGCAGTCGCTGGCACAGCCGGAGAAGGCGATCTTGAACTTGCGGGGCAGGTTCTGGCAGATCGGGTTGCGCAGGAACAGCTCGGTGGCCGCCTGCGCGTAGGGGGTGATGTCGAAGGCCTCGGTGCCGCAGGCGCCGGCGAGCGGGCACCCGGTGATGTTGCGCACCGTGTTGTAGCAGGCTTCCCGGGTGGTCAGGCCGGCGCGGGCGAGGTGGCGCATCGCCTCCGGCACCCGGGCGAGCGGGACGAAATGGAACTGGAAGTCCTGACGCGTGGTGACGTGACCCATGCCGCGTCCACCGCCGCCCGGATATTCACCCTCCTCACAGAAACGCTCACTGAACTCGGCCAGGGCGTCGAGCTGGTCGGCGGTCAGGCGCCCGTGCGGCACCTTGACCCGGACCATCTGGAAGCCCTCCTGGCGCTGTCCGTAGATTCCGTAGGAGAGGCGGTAGGGCTTGAAGTCGTCCTCGCTCTCCTCCCCGGCGCGGAAGGCCTGCGCCCGGCGCCCAAACTCCTCGATCTCGGCCTCGATCTCGGCTGGGATGGTGAGCTCGCGCTCGCCGATCACGGCAGCACCACCTCCTCGCCCACCGGGCCCAGCCCGAACTCGCCGCAGCATCTCCCCCACCCCCTCGTCGGGGATCGCATCGACCACCTCGCCGACCACCAGGGTTGCCGGCGAGGCGACCTCGGCCAGGCGGGCGGCTTCGGCCAGCCGCCCCAGAGGGGCGCGGACGACCTCCTGGCTGGGCAGCGTCGCGGCGGCGACCAGCGCGGCCGGGCGATCGGCACCGATCGCTGCCATCAGCCGGTCGCAGATCGCCTCGAGGTTGCCGAGCGGCATCAGCACCACCAGGGTGTCGGCGGCCGCGGCGATCGCCTCCAACCCCGCAGGCGGCGAACCGGCGCTGTCGTGCCCGGTGATGACGGCCACCGACGCCGCCACACCCCGCAGGGTCACCGGGATCCCGGCCGCTGCCGGAGCCGCCAGGGCGGCGCTGACCCCGGGGACCACCACCACCTCGAGGCCGGCGCGGCGCAGCTCGCCCAGCTCCTCGCCGCCTCGGGCGAAGAGGAGTGGGTCGCCGCCTTTGAGCCGCACCACCTCCTGGCCGGCGCGGGCGGCCTCGATCAGCTGCTCGATGATCCAGCCCTGGTCGGCGGAGTCGCGTCCACCCCGCTTGCCCACCTCGACGAGCTTCGCGGAGGGGCCGCAGAGGGCCAGGGTGCCCGGTCCCACCAGGGCGTCGTGGAAGACGATGTCGGCCTCGGCGAGCAGGTCGCGGCCGGCCACGGTGATGAGCTCCGGATCGCCCGGGCCCGCCCCCACCAGGGCCACCCGGCCGGGGCGCGGCCGGCCGGCCGAGGTCTCGATGGCCGCCGCCTCGTAGCGGGCATCGTGTTCACGGCCGTCGCGCAGCAGCCTCCTCACCTCTGAGCGAATCAGGCGACGGTAGATCCGGTTCTGCGCCTCGAGGGGGACACCCCGGCTGCGCAGGCGGCGGCGGACCGCTCCGACCAGCGCCGTGAACGGCCCCCACTCCTCCCCCACCGCGCGCTCCAGCCGGGCTCTGATCGCCCCCGCCAGGAACGGGCTCTCGCCGTCGGTGGACACCGCGATGGTGAGGGGGTCGCGACGAACCAGGGCGGGAGCGTGGAAATGGCAGCGCTCAGGCCGGTCCACCACGTTGATGAGCACGGCGCCGGCCTCGGCCTCGGCGAAGCTGCGCCGGTTGACCTCCTCGTCGCCCGAGGCGTCGATGGCCAGGAAGCAGCCCTGGAGGTCCCCGGTCTGGTGCTCACGCAGCCGGACCTCGAGGTCAGCGCTCTCCCGGAGGGCCTCGAGCTCCGGCGAGAGCTGGGCGGCGATCACCAGCACCCGGGCGCCGGCGGCCAGCAGCCCGGCGGCCTTCTCCGCCGCCAGCGGGCCTCCGCCCAGCACGGCGCAGCGGCGGCCCCGGAGCTGCAGGGTGACCGGATAGCTCACGCCACCTCCTCGCCGGCGGCCGAGCGCAGCACCTCGGCGACCTCAGGGCGAGTGAACTCCGCTGGCAGCTGCTCCCCCTTGGCCAGCAGCTCACGCACCCGGGTGCCGCTCAGTGTGGCGTGCTGCACGGCGGGGTGCGGGCAGGTGCGCGTCGACGCCATCCCCCCGCAGGTCCGGCACCAGAAGGTGTGCTCGAATCGCAGGATCTCGATGCCCAGCTCGCCGGGCTGGTAGTCGTCGAAGATCCGGTGGGCGGCGTAGGTGTCGTAGTAATTGCCAACCCCGGCATGATCACGGCCGACGATGAAGTGGGTGCAGCCGTAGTTGCGCCGGATCAGGGCGTGGAATACAGCCTCCTTGGGGCCGGCGTAGCGCATCCAGGCCGGGTTGGTGGCGAGCAGCACCCGGTCGGGCGGGTAGTAGCCCTCGAGCAGCTCCTCGTAGCAGGTCATCCGGGTGTCGGCGGGGATGTCGTCGCTCTTGGTCTCCCCCACCAGGGGATGGAGGAGCAGGCCGTCGAGGTTCTCGAGTGCCACCTTCTGCAGGTACTCGTGAGCCCGATGCACGGGGTTGCGGGTCTGGAAGCCGACCATGGTCGCCCAGCCCCGCGAGGCCCGCAGCTCGCGCACCTCGAGGGGGGTGAGGTCGTACGGGGGGAAGCCGGTGTCGGGACGGCGCAGCGCGGTCACCTGGCCGCTCACCGCCCACCGGCCGGAGGCCCGAAGCAGGCGCACCCCGGGGTGGGCGTCGTCGCTCGTGCCGTACACCGACAGGGCCTCTCGTTCCGGATCGGTGGCGTGGACCTCCTCGACATCGACCACCGCGACCAGCTGACCGTGGTGCCGCAGGGCCATGCGCGCGGCAGCGCGCGCCCGCCTGGCACCACCCTCGCCCACCCGGAGAACCACGGGGATGGTGAAGGGATGACCGCCGGGCAAGCGGCCGGTTTCGACCACCGCGCGGTACTCGGCCGAGCCCATGAAACCGGAGAGTGGGGACAGGGCGCCGATCCCGAGCATGGTGGCGTCGGCAGTCTCGTGGGGGCCGACCTCGATGACGGGCAGCTCGGCGGCCTGGTCACGCAGAGCAGCCCGCTCCTCGCCGGTCGCCAGGTTGGGGCGCACTCCCCGCCAGATGTGCCCCTGCCGCTCCAGGACATCGAGGACGCGCTCCACCGACACCTCGACGGACTCGCTCCCGCTGTCGACCCGGACCTCGGGATCGACCGGCTCTTCGTAGGGGTCGCTCACCCCCGTGAAGTTGGCGATCTCGCCGCGCAGCGCCTTGGCGTAGAGCCCCTTGACGTCACGACGCACCAGCTCCTCCAGCGAACAGTGGACATGGACCTCGACGAAGTGGGGGGTCTGGGAGCGGACCTCGTCGCGGATCTCGCGGTAGGGAGAGATGGCGGCGGCGATCGCCACCCCACCATGCTGGGCCACCAACCGGGACACGTAGCCGATCCGGCGGATGTTGATGTCCCGGTCCTCCTTGGAGAAGCCGAGGCCCTTGGAGAGGTTGGTGCGCACCTCGTCGCCGTCCAGGACGGTGACGGTCCGGCCCAGCCGGGTCAGCTCCTGCTCCAGGCGGTTGGCGATGGTGGACTTCCCGGAGCCGGAGAGCCCCGTGAGCCAGATCACGATGCCTCTGCTCATGGTTGCGCTCTCCTTGGCAATGACTCCGGAACCTGCACGTGCAGGCCGCATTCCTTGACAGCGTCGGTCTCCCACCACCACCGCCCGGCCCTTTCCTCCTCTCCTGGAGCGGTGGCTCGGGTGCACGGAGCACAGCCGATCGAGGTGTACCCCTTGTCGTAGAGGGCGTTGTGGGGCAGGTCGTGGGCCTCGAGGTGGCCCCAGACCTGATCGTGACTCCAGGTGGCGAGCGGGGCCACCTTGGCGATGCCACCGTGGGCCGGGTCGCGGGCCACCACCGGGGTGTGGCTGCGGGTCTCCGACTGCTGGCGGCGCAGCCCGGTGACCCAGGCGTCGTACCCGGCCAGGGCGCGCTGCAGGGGCCGCGTCTTGCGGATGTCGCAACAGAGGTGACGGGCCTCCACGGAGAGGTAGAAAAGGTTGACGCCGTGGGCGCCGGTCATCAGCGCCAGCTCGCGGGGCTCGGGCGAGACGACATGGAGCTTCACCGGGAAGCGACGGCAGACGGTGTCGATGAGGTCGTGGGTCTCCTGGGGGAGCCGCCCGGTGTCGAGGGTGATCACGTCGACGTCGGGCCGCAGCCGGCTGGCCATCTCGATGAGCACCACCGATTCCGCCTGGAAGCTGGCGACGATCGCCACCCGTTCGAATTGCTGGAACGTCCAGGACAGGATCGCCTCGGGATCCGCCTCGGCGAGGGCGTGGGCCGCCAGCGCGATCTCGTCCAGGGGCGGGCTGGCCACAGCGCTCACGCGAGCGCCCCTTCGGTGATCGCGGCTGCCCGCCGCGCGGGGGCCGTTTCCGGTAGCCATGGTGTCCAGTTCATCTCGAGGGTTTCTCTCCGGGGATCCGGCCCGCTGGGAGCCGGCTGGCGAACTACGACGTGAAGATGGGTGCGGCCGATGGGCCCGGAGGTCGCTCAGGGTGTGCGCCTGCTACCAAATGGTAATGCGAGGGATGAGCTGACGCTCAGGCCGGCCGCTGGAAGCGGCTAGATACAGGCGCAGGCGACGTGGCGAACGAAGTCCATCTCACCCCAGCGGGAAAAGAAGATCGGGGTGGCCGGACGGTCCTGCATTGCCGGGAAGCTTACCAGAAGGTACTCGCCACGGCGGCGGCCCGCAGAGCAGCCCGGCTGATCGGGGCCGCTAGTGTCCCGGACCTGAGGTTCGTTGAGCAGATCGTGGCAGGCTCCCCAAGGGAGCCGGTCTGGGCGTCGAGGCCAAGGAAGGGGTGGCACGAGGAGGAGCGCACTTGAGGTGCGCGACGACGAAGGGCCGGGCCCCCTGACGCAGGGATCGGCGTCCAGAGCCGCGATATGCCAAGGAATCTCCGGTCCAGGACACTAGGGTCGGACGGTGACCGTGCTCCCCTGGCTGACCAGCTCGAACAGCACCTGACCCGGGGCGAGTGGTGCCGGCTGGCCGTCGGCCAGGGTCAGCTGCGGAGGGCCCGACGCTCCCTGGGTCCAGGTGATGCCGTAGAGCTGCCCGCCCACCGCGAGCTGGCCGCTGCCTGTCCCTGCGATGTCGAAGTCCAGCCCGTCGGTCCAGGGCACATTGGCGGAGTTCTCATTGTCCTGGGCCACCGTGATCACCGGGACCTGCAGCGTCACCACGTTGGGCACCTCCCAGGGCTGGCCGGTGTCGGCATCATCGAGGGTGCCGGTCGCGTAGTAGCCGCCTCCGCCCGGCTCGTCGCGCTCGTAGGCGTTCTGGCTCGGGTTGTAGGTGAAGATCGGCCTCTCCGACTGGGAGATCGGCACCTGGAAGCTGGTCACCGGCGTGCCCCCCGCGGGCAGAGCAGCGACCTGGGTTCGCTGCCAGAGCTGGTAGCCCACGACACCCATGCCGACCTTCTGCTCAAACGAGGCGAGCACGGATCCGTTGGAGTAGAGGTTGTGCGGCGCGGAGCGCGAGGAGATCCGATACAGCACCCTGGAACCCACCACCGCGTCGTCGGGGTTGAAGTAGCGCAGACCGCTCGCACGCAGCTGCGCGTTGGTGTAGTTGCTGGCCCCCGAGTAGAGCAGCACGCCCCCGTAGATGCGGAGCAGCCGGATGCTCACCAGACGGGCGCTGCGCACCGGCCCCACCTTGTCGGCGGCGGGCGGTTGAGTGAACCAGATGCCGGTGAAGCGGCTGATCCCCCCCTCGGTGTCGTATTCGTAGACGATGTCGGCGCTGCTCAACCCGGACTGTGGCCTGGCCGCGTCCAGGTTCTCGACCTGAACCAGCAGGGGTGCGCCGAGGGGCACCGGGGTCGGGACCGGGGTGGGCGTCGGCGCCGGCGTGGGGAGCGGGGACTGGATCGCAGCGTTGGAGGCGACGAGCGGGCTGTGCGTGCCCAGCGAGCCCGTCACCGACGAGCCGCAGCCGGCGATCGTCAGGACGAGGACCGCTGCCGTGACGAACGGGGACGATCGACGCGTGGCCATGGTTGCACCGTGGTGGGGCGGGAGCTTCGGCGGGCCCCGGAGGCGCGGGGCCGGCACATTGTGCCCCAGGCGGCTGCGCTGTGGGGCGATTTGAGGCGCGGAAGCGCGGGGCCGGGTGTCCCAACCCGTGTGCGATGCTGGCCGGTGACCGCCGGCGCGCACCAGGAGGAGCCTGATGGGACGGATCGTGCACTTCGAGATCACCGCTGACGACGTCAGCCGGGCCAAGGCCTTCTACGAGATCTTCGATTGGGAGATCACCGATTCCGGGATGCCCGGCGCCGAGTACTGGCTGGCTCACACCGGTGAGCAGGGCAGCATCGGCGTGGACGGGGCGATCATGCCGCGCAGCTACAACCCGCAGCCGGCCATCCTCTGGGTCGGGGTCGACGACCTTGGCGTGGCCATGGGCAAGGTGGTCTCCGCCGGCGGCAGCATCGCAGGTGACAGGCAGACCGTGCCCGGCGTGGGCGATACGGTGTACGCGAAGGACACCGAGGGCAACACCTTCGGGATGCTCCAGCCCCTGCCGCGCGCCTGAACACCACCTTATCTGATATCCAAGTCTGGGTAAAGGGTTATAACGTTGCTATCATCTCAGAGGCGGTGAGCGCCACCCCCGTGACCGGCGCCGGGAGGAGCTGCCCCTGACAAGCCAGGTGACCGCCGGTGGCGCGGTCGGCACCCCGGGGCCGCGGGTGCGCTCCCATTCCCTGGGTTCGCGCCAGCTGCGCCAGATGCTCTCGCTCTGGACCGGCCTGCTGGCCCAGGGCCGGCGGGGAGTCCGTACGATTCCCTGAGCTGACGGGCAATTCGAACGAATTGGCCTCGGACTGGCACTGTGTGGAGGAGCCTCTCCCATGGCCCTGGCCGGTTATTCGGGCACTCCCCTTCCCCGCAAGCTGGGCATTGTGCCCGGGGCTCGGGTCCGCCTGGTCGGCGCCCCCGACGGGATCGCCGAGCTCCTGGTGCCGTGGCCGGAGGGGGCGCGCCTGCTGAGGGGGGGCGACGACCTCGACGTGGCCCTCCTCTTCCTGACCCTCCGGGCCGAGCTCGTGCCTCGCCACACCGCGCTCGCCGGTCACGTGAACCAGGCGGGGAGCATCTGGGTCGCCTGGCCGAAGCGGGGAGCGGGGGTGGCGACCGACCTCACCGGCGACATCGTGCGCGAGCTCATCCTGCCCTCCGGCTGGGTGGACACCAAGGTCTGTGCCATCGACGCGACGTGGTCGGGGCTGCGATTCGTCCGGCGTCGAGAGATCCGGGGGTGACGGGGCCATCCGCCCCTCCCCTCTCCCGGTGGTCGGCTACCCTTGGTCCATGTGTCGAAGCATCAAGACCCTTCGCAGTGCCGAATCCCCCGCTAGCTCGGCTGACATCCAGGCCGCCTCTCTGCAGTTCGTCCGCAAGGTGAGCGGGTACCGGGTGCCGTCGACCAGGAACCGCGCCGTCTTTGACCGCGCCGTGGACGACGTGGCCGAGGCTGTGGCCCGGCTCCTCGAGGGTGTGTCGGGAGGACGAGCCGCGGCCGCCGGGTAGGTATCAGCCCTCGAACGCGGAGACCGCGCGCAGCTTGTTGGTGGCGTCGAGCGCGGCCACCTTGTAGGACTCGGCGAGGGTCGGATAGTTGAAGACGGTGTCCACCAGATAGTCCACGGTGCCGTTGTGGGCCATCAGCGTCTGGCCGATGTGCACGATCTCGGTGGCGCTGGTCCCCAGCGCGTGCACCCCGAGCAGGGTGCGCGCATCGGCGTGCACGATCAGCTTGAGCATCCCGAAGGAGTCGCCGAGGATCTGGCCTCTGGCGAGCTCGCGGTATCGCGACAGCCCCGTCTCGTAGGGGATGCCGGCCTCGGTCAGCTCCTCCTCGCTCCTGCCGACGTAGCTGATCTCGGGGATGGCGTAGATGCCGATGGGGATCAGTCCGTTGGTCCGCCCGTCGGGAAGCCCGAAGGCGTGCCGCGCGGCCAGCCGGCCCTGCTCCATGGAGCTCGCGGCCAGGCTGGGAAAGCCGATGACGTCGCCGACCGCGTAGATGTGCGGCACCGCGGTGCGGTAGTGCTCGTCGACCGCGATCCGGCCCCGGGCATCGGTGGCGATCCCGACCGCATCCAGTCCCAGGTCGTCGGTCGCTCCCTGGCGACCCGCCGAGTAGAGCACCGCCTCGGCCGCCACCATCTTGCCGCTGGCCAGCCGGGTGAGGGTGCCGTCCGGGTGGACGTCCACCGCCGCGACCTTCTCTCCCAACCTGAGCGTGACCCCCGCCTCGCGAAGGTGATAGCGGAGCCCCTCGACGATCTCCGCGTCGCAGAAGTCGAGGATCTTGTCGTGCTGCTCGACCAGCGTCACCTTGGTACCCAGGGCCGCGAACATCGACGCGTACTCGATGCCGATCACCCCGCCGCCCACCACCACCATGGTGGCCGGGACCCGGCTGAGCCCGAGCAGACCGTCGGAGTCGATGACGGTGCGGTCGTCGAAGGCGATCCCTTCGGGCCGGGCCGGACGGGTACCCACCGCGACCACGATCAGCTCGGCGCTGAGCACCCGATCATCGCCGGGCTGGGTCAGCACGCGGAGGGTGTGCTCGTCGAGGAACCGTCCCCTGCCGGAAAGGACGCGCACGTGGTTGCGGGAGAACTGGCTGAGGATGACGTCACTCTCGCGGGTGACCACCTGCCGGCTCAGCTCGAAGAGGTCATTGACGGTGATCTCGTCCTTGACCCGGTAGCTCTGACCGTAGAAGGCGCGGTGGTGCAGGCCGGTGAGGTAGACGACCGCTTCGCGCAGCGTCTTCGAGGGGATGGTGCCGGTATTGACACATACACCGCCGACGGTGTCGGCGCACTCCACCACCGCCACTCGGCGGCCCAGCTTGGCAGCCTGGATCGCCGCCTTCTGGCCACTGGGACCCGATCCGATCACCACCATGTCGTACTCGAAAGTCATGGACGTCTTCTGCTTCCTCGCTCAGGCCGTCGATGCCGCGGCCTGCGGCTCGGCGGGCTGAGCGGCCCGGATGCCGGTGACCTCGAGGATCTCCTTCTCTCCGAGACTGTCATGGACGAGCAGCGACCTGGCCAGGGCGTCCAGCTGGCTTCGATGCTCCACCAACATCTCGGTGGCCCGAGCCAGGCACTCCTCGGCGATGCGCTTGACCTCGCCATCGATCAGCTGCGCGGTGGCGTCGCTGTAGGGCCGCTGCATGGCCAGGACGTTGCTGCCGTCACCATCCGAGTAGTTGAGCGGGCCGACCCGGGAACTCATTCCCCAGCGCACCACCATCTCGCGGGCGAGCCGGGTCACCTGCTGCAGGTCGCTCTCGGCTCCGGTGGTGGGGATGCCGTAGACGATGATCTCGGCTGCGCGCCCGCCCAGGGCACCCACGATCCGGGCGCGGAGATAGTCCTCCCCGTAGTTGAAACGATCGTCGACCGGGCTCTGCAGGGTCACCCCCAGGGCCTGGCCCCGGGGGATGATGGTCACCTTGCGCACCGGATCGGCGCCGGGGACCAGCAGTCCGAGCAGGGCGTGTCCGGACTCGTGGTAGGCGATCCGCTCACGGTCCTGAGGGCTCAGCGTGAGCTGGCGCTCGGACCCCAGCACGATGCGCTCCAGGGCCTCGGTGAAGTCGGACATCTCGACCGCCGCACCCCCCCGCCGCGCCGCCCCCAGGGCCGCCTCGTTGACCAGGCTGCGCAGGTCAGCGCCGACCATGCCGGTGGTCTCGGCCGCGATCGCGTCCAGGTCGACGTCCGGCCCCAGCGACACGTGCCGGGTGTGGATGCGCAGGATGGCGGCTCGACCGCGCCGGTCGGGCGGCTGGACGCTGACCCGTCGATCAAACCGACCCGGACGCAGCAGGGCCGGGTCGAGCACGTCGGCGCGGTTGGTGGCGGCGATGACGATCACCCCCTCGCGGGAATCGAAGCCGTCCATCTCGGTGAGGATCTGGTTGAGGGTCTGCTCCTGCTCGTCGTTGCCGCCGACCCGGATGCTGGCGCTTCGTGAGCGGCCGATCGCGTCCAGCTCGTCGATGAAGATGATCGCCGGGGCCGCGGCGCGAGCCTTGGCAAAGAGGTCGCGCACCCGCGCCGCGCCCACCCCGACGATGGCCTCGATGAACTCCGAGGCCGCCACCGAGAAGAAGGGAACGTTGGCCTCGCCGGCGACGGCCCGAGCCAGCAGCGTCTTGCCGGTGCCGGGCGGGCCGATCAGCAGAACCCCCTTGGGGACGGCGCCACCGAGCCGCTGATACTTGGCCGGCTCGCGCAGGAAGTCGACGACCTCGGCGAGCTCGGCGGTGACCTCGTCGATTCCGGCGACATCGGCGAAGGTGGTGTCGGGGCGTTCGGCGTTGTAGAGGCGGGCGCGACTCTGACCGAACTGGCCGAGGACGCCACCCGACCCCGCCATCGCCGCACGCCGGGCGAGGAAGAGAAAGCCGCCGATCAGCAGCAGGGTGGGTCCGAAGCTGATCAGCAGGGTCTCCCAGAGCGGCGTCGGCGGATTGGGATTCTCCGCGTTGATGGTGACGTGGTGGGCTTCGAGCAGCGATTCCAGCTCCCCTCCGGCAAAGCTCGGCACCTGGGTGGAGAAGTTGGTGGCGCTCGCCTGACCCGGCTGGCTGACCGCCTTCCTGGTCACCCCGACGATCGAATCCCCGGTGCTGGTGATGCTGGTGACGTTGTTGCCTGCGACCTCCTGCTTGAACACGTTGTAGGGGAGCACGACCGAGGTCGGCTGCGGGGTGGTGAAGAAGACGTTGGCGATCACGATGTTCACCACCAGCAGGGCGAGGAACCACAGCCAGAACCGGCCGGTCTGCATCGGGCGCAGGCCGTTGGGAGGAGGGACCGAGGCGGGACGCGTGCGGGTCCCATTCCCAGCCGGGGCTCTCGAGGGCTGGTTCGTCGCCACGCTCCCGGCCAGCCTACTCCAGGGTCGCCAACTCTCAGCCGCGAAAGAGTGTCAGCGAATCGATCGCACTGATCGTGCTGCTGCGCCGGCTGCCGAGCGGAGAACCTCGCGGATAGACTGGTTCGGGTGCCGCCGCCGAGTGCCATCGGTCGGCTTCGCTGACAGACCGAGGAGCAGCTCAGCCATGACAACCAGTTTGCTGACCGCGGATGGGCGGGCTCGGGTGCTCGCCGACGGCAACCAGATCCCATTGCTCGGCCTCGGGGTGTGGCAGGTCCCGAGCGGGCCGGTGTGCGTCAACACCGTGCGCTGGGCGCTCGAGCTCGGCTACCGGCACATCGACACCGCCCAGGCCTACGGCAACGAGGAGAGCGTGGGCAGAGGGCTGCGTGAGAGCGGCGTGCCCCGCGAGGAGGTGTTCATCACCACCAAGTTCTTTCCCCGCCAGCGCGACCCGGTGGCCGCGGCCGCGGAGAGCCTGCGGCGGCTGGGTGTCGACCAGGTGGACCTGTACCTCATCCATTGGCCCGAGGGTGGTCCCACCTGGGCATGGCCGGGCATGGAGCGAGCCCGCGAGGCCGGCCACGCCCGCTCGGTGGGGGTCTCCAACTTCAGCGCCGCTCAGCTGGACGAGGTGATCGCTGCCGGGACGACCTCACCGGTCGTGAACCAGGTCGAGTTCAGCTCACTGCGGTATCGCAGCGGGCTGCTCGAGGCCTGCGGGCGGCGGGGCGTGGCGCTCGAGGCCTACAGCCCCCTGGGAACCGGCCGCCACCTCGGCAATGCCACGGTCCGCCAGGTTGCCGAGCGGGCCGGCCGGACACCCGCGCAGGTCCTGCTGCGCTGGTGCATCCAGCGGGACATCCCGATCATCCCCAAGACCACCCACCGTGAGCGCATGGTCGAGAACGCCGACATCTTCAGCTTCCAGCTTTCCGCGGCCGACATGGCCGACCTCGACGCGCTGGACGAGACCTCGGGTACCGATCGCGCCAACGAAGACAGGTGGTGGTGAGGGAGCGTCAGCGGGCCTGCTGATCGGCGGCGGCCACGCGGGAGAGCCAGGGGCGTCCCAGCGGCTGAAGCCACGCCCCGCGCAGCAGCGGGATCAGACCGGCGAGGATGGCGGCGGCGAGCAGGATGTCGATCAGCCCAGGTTGCCTGCCGAAGGGGTGGATGTAGGGGTTGACCAGGAACCCGACGGCGCTCAGCAGAACCGTCAGCAGGGCGGCCGCCCGCGAACGGCCGTTGACCGCGAGCAGGATCAGGAAGGGCAGCGGCCAGATCAGGTACTGCTCGATCACCACCTTGCTGAGCACGATGAACAGAAGGCTGGCGGCCGCCGCGCAGGTGACCAGGTCGCGCACCACGAAGGCGAACCCCACCGCGGCCACGGCAAAGAGCAGCAGCAGGAGCTGGCTCACGGTCACCTGGGTCGCCGCCGGCAGCAGCGGATGGAGCACCACCTGCCAGGAGAGGCTGCCACTCAGCTTGGCGTAGCTGTAGAGCTGGTCGTGGACAAAGGGGATCGGGCTGGTGATCAGGTAGGGCGCGCAGAGCGCACCGACCACTCCCGCGACCGCCGCCGCCACCCGGCGCGCGGTGACCTGGCCACGGCAGAGCAGCCAGGGCAGGACGGCCACCGGAAAGGTCTTGGCGGCGATCGCCAGGGCGTAGGCGACCCCGAACCGCCACGAGGCCGGACGTCCCGGGCTCCAGGCGCGGAGAGCGAGCAGGAAGAGCGCGACACAGACGCTGTCGAAGCGCCCGTAGAAAGCGCCGTCGTAGATGACCAGGGGGTTGAGGAGGTAGAGGCCGGCTGCCAGGGCCTGGCGCCGGTCGCCGCCGCCGGCGCGCCGGACCAGCTCGGCGAGCAGCAGGGCGGCCACGAGGTCGGCGGCCACGATGGGCAGCTTGCCGAAGATGGTGAAGCTGATCCCGGAGTGGAGCGCCAGCCACTGCATGGGCAGCTCGATGTAGAGGAAGAGCGGCAGGTATGCGTAGGGGCCGCCCTGATAGGCAGGGTGGTGCGCGTAGATGTTGATGCCCTGGAGAGTGGCCTTCGAGGCCAGGTCCCAGACCAGGAAGTCGGGGCCGTGGGTGATGGGCACGAGCACGGCGCGGACCACAGCCCCGAGCAGCAGCACCGCCACCAGCCACCGCCGACCTCGCCACCGATCGCTCCGTCGGGAGGGGACCGGGAGCACAAGTTCGCTGACCACCACCGGCATCTTGGCGCGCCGGCCTCGGCGCGGTGGGTGGCAAGCTGGGCGCATGGGCACCCGCTTCGTGGTCTTCGGCGCCGGCGCGGTCGGGGGGGTGATCGCCGCCCGGTTGCACCTGGCGGGCAGCGACGTCACCGCCGTCGCCCGGGGCGAGCACCTCGCTGCCATTCAGCGGAATGGGCTGGTGTTGGAGACCCCGAAGCAGACGGTGACAGTTCGGCTGCGGGCGGTCGCCACACCGGACCAGGTGGACTGGACTGACGATGACGTCGTCATCCTGGCCATGAAGTCGCAGGACACCGAGGCGGCACTGCGCTCCCTGGCACTCGCGGCTCCTCGGTCGGCGGTGGTGGTGTGCGCCCAGAACGGGGTCGCCAACGAGCGGGCGGCGCTCCGAACCTTCGAGAACGTTCTGGGTATGTGCGTCATGCTTCCCGCCGCCCACCTGGTTCCGGGTGTGGTCCAGGCACATTCGATCCGCGCCATTGGGCTCCTCGACGTCGGCCGCTACCCGCAGGGAGCTGGCAGCAGTGCGCAGAGTCTGGCCACGACCCTGGAGGGGGCGGGCTTCGTGTCGCTGCCGCGGCCGGAGATCATGCGCTGGAAGTACGCCAAGCTGCTGCTCAACCTGGGCAACGCCGTCGATGCTCTGTGTGCCCGGGATGAGCGTTCCGGCCGCCTGCTCCGGATGGTCCGGGAGGAGGGCCAGGCCTCCCTCGACGCGGCCGGCATCGCTCACGTCTCGGCCGAGGAGGACCGATCCCGGCGCGGCGACCTGATCAGCGTCGGGCCCACGGGTGGCCGGGAGCGGGGCGGAGGCTCGTCCTGGCAGAGCCTGAGCCGCAGCGCGGGCACCATCGAGACCGACTATCTGAACGGCGAGGTGGTCCTTCTGGGCCGGCTGCACGGAGTTGCCACTCCCGCCAACCTGCTGATGCAGCGCACCGCGAACCTGGCAGCTCGCGATCGGCTGCCCCCAGGCTCCTTCACCGAGGCTGAGCTGCTGGCCCGGCTCGAAGCCCCGGTGCCGTGAGCTGCTGGCCACCGCCCTGTCGCCTCGGGTGCCCGGCTACGGGTAGAGCAGGCGCGCCCACTCGTCCGCCGACAGGTTGAGCCGGAGTCCCCTGAAGCGGCCGATGCCCCCTGCCGAGACCGGAATTCGGGGCGGCATCGATCCCGCGATCCGGGCATCGAGGAGCACCGCGCGATCGAGCACGGTGCCGATCTGGATCAGCCCCTCTCTGCCCTGCGATGGGTGGGAGAGCTGGCGAAGGCGCACCTCGCGGACTGGCGGGCCACTGCAGCATCGGGTGACCCGATAGGAGATGACCAGCGGCAGGTGGGAGAGCCGGCTCTGCAGCCACCTCAGGGCTGGCTCATCGAACTCGAGCTCAAAGGCTCTCGACACCACCTGCTCCATCCCCGCGGCCATCGTAAGCCATCGCGCTCCGACGTCCCTCTCGACGGCTGGGCCGGGAGAGCCATGGGAAAGGCCGGGGTAAGCTGTGCCGATGCGTGCCGACTTCCCGGCTGAGGGGATGGAGCTGACCCACATCCTGGTGGTAGGCGACGTGAACCGATCCTCCCGCTTCTACCAGGACGTGCTGGGCGCCGAGCCGTACCGCGAGTACGGGGGGACCTCGGTGGTGCTGCGCTTTCTGGACAACTGGTTGCTGCTGGTCACCGGGGGTCCGCCGACTGAGGACAAGCCCTCCGTCACCTTCGCTCCACCGGCCGATCCCGACCTGGTGAGCCGGGCCTGGACCATCCGGGTTGCCGACTGCCACGCCGCGTATCGGACGCTTGCGGCGCGCGGAGCTCAGTTCCTCGCCCCACCCGTGACCCACGAACGCGAGGTCCGATGCTTCCTGCGCGATCCAGACGGCCACCTCATCGAGGTGAGCGAGTACCGGTCGGGCTCAGCGTGACCGCGGCCTCCCGAAGGAGCCCAGGCGGCTTCCGCGGACAACCTGTCGGACCCGGCCTGGTGGCCGGCCGCTACAAACCGGCGAAGAGGCTGGTCTCCGGCCGGGGATCACCCAGCTCGCCGCGCACCAGCACGTAGCGCTCGGTGCCGAACGCCGTCTCGAACACGTCGGCGGCCATCGCGGCCAGCGGGATCCCCGGGTGCATCTGGGTGGCATGGGCAGCGCAGGCGGCGAGCTTGCGATCCAGCACGTCGAAGACGTCAACGACAGTCGTGATCTCGCCGTCCGGGGTGCCCTGCGAGTGGGCCACCTCACGGGGCAGGTCGATCCCGTTGGCCTGCGCTGCCGCGACGATGGTCTGGACCAGGCTGCTGGGGAGAGCGTGCAGGTACACCTTCTGCGGTGCCCAGCCCTCGGCGGCGAGCAGGTCGAGGGCTCGCAGGGTTGCGTGGTGCGCCCTGCGGTGGTCGGGGTGGCCGTAGGTGCCATCGGCACCGTAGGTCACGATGACGTCGGGATGCTCGTCGCGCAGCAGCGCGGCGAGGCGGTCGGCCACCTCGTCCAGAGGAGCGAGGTGAAAGGATGCCGAGGGCTCGAAGCCCGTGCCGTCGCCGTCACCGGCTTCGCGATAGTCGAGAAACTCCTGACGATCCACGCCCAGAATCTCGCAGGCCTGACGCAGTTCCTCGGTCCGGATGTGCGCGAGCCCGGGCGGGGCCGGCGCCCCGTCGGTGCTGGAGGGGCCGCCCTCCCCGCCGCGGGTGGCGGTGATCAGCACCACCCGGTGGCCATCCAGCCGGGCACGTGCCATCACCCCGCCGGTGAGGATGGACTCGTCATCGGGATGGGCATGGACCAGAAGCAGCGTGCTCATCCCGACTTCGCCATGGGCTGACCCGTCTCAGCGACTCTCGGGGAGCGAGTTCAGTCATTGAGCGCCATGCGCATCACCTGGAGGTGCCGGCCAACCGCCTCGGGGCTCCAGCCATGACCGCCCAGATCGTCGACCACCAGATCGACATCGCTCAGACGCTGCACCAGGGAGCGAAGCCGCTCCACGTTCACCAGCCGATCATGCTGGGGAACGATGATCAGGGTGGGGCCCGCTCGAGCCTGGACGCACTCCAGGTCGCGACGGCGCAGGGCATCCGAAAGCCACTCCTTGGCCGCTCGCGGATCGGCGCGCCGCTGATTGAGGAAGTTCACCTCCGAAGTCTCGCGGTCGACGTCATCGCCCTCGATGAGGAGTCGCTTGTAGAGGTCGCTGACAGCCCGCCGACGGCTCAGCCAGACAATCGCCTGCCACAGTGGTGGCGTGGTCAGCACCCGGACCTGCCACCGGTACTGTCTGCGGATCAACCGGCTGCCCAGAAGGGGTGTGTGCAGGATCAGGTGATCGATAGGGTCTCCGTCGAGGTGGGCGAGCGCGCAGGCCACTGAGGCGCCCAGGCAGAGGCCGGCAAGGTCGTATCGCCCAATCCCGAGGTGCTGAATCAGGCCGTGCACGGATTGCGCCATCGCCTCTGCGGTGTGCGCGCTGGCCAACGCCCCGGACTTGCCATTTCCCGGTAGGTCGGGTGCGATCAGGGTGCGCTGACTGGTGAGTGCGGCGAAGCGACCGCCGAACTCCTCCCCCGAGCTCAGGAAACCGTGGCAGAGAACCAGCGGCTTGCCCTGGCCGCCGATGAGATAGCGCAGGCGGACGCCATCGATCTCAGCAAACCGCTCGTCGACGCCGCTGACCGACAGGACCGCACTCCGATGGACGCCGCCCCCCGGCACACCATGGCTGCCCAGGGGCGTGGCGACGATGGCCGCGCGGGTGATGCCACGGTGAGCCCGCACGAGGCCGGCACCGGGCGAGCGTCAGCCTGATAGGGCGGATTGTGACCCTTGCCCCGAGCCGCGTCGGCCTGTCACCGTACCGAGCGACTGGCGGTTTGGGGATGGTGGAGGGCCCGATCAGCCGCGGCTGGGGCGGTCGGGCTCGTCCTCAGCCGGTCTGGATGCGCGATGCGGCGACCCCCAGGAGCCTCCACGCAGCGGTGGTTCCGCCGATGAAACCGAAGGCCACGAGGAGGAACGGGATCGGCGTGGCGCGGCCGGTCACCGCCGCGCGCAGGATCAACCCGACGGTCAGACCCAGCACCCAGGTCAGCAGCAGCCGCGCCCATCGGGGCAGCGCAGAGCTGGCATAGAGGCGCACCGCCGCGGCCGCGCTGAACCAGCCCACCACCAGCGGCCAGAGGATGATCAGGACCGCGGTGACCCCCCCGCCGATGTCATGGGCGCTGCGGCCGCCGAGGACAAACCCGACCAGGCAGACAAGGTCGAGCACGGGGGCCACCAGCCTCCTCATCGGCACCGATCAGTCCCTCTTCGGCTCCACCGCTGATGACGTCGACGTCGCCGCCGCGTCTGCCCTCGGCCGGCCTCGACGGGGCAGCTGTCCGGCGTTGGCCGGCAGCCGGCCTGCAGACGCCAGGGCGCGGCGAAGGAGAAACTCGATCTGGGCGTTGCTGCTGCGCAGGTCGTCGATCGCCCAGCGGGCGACGGCGTCGTGCACGGCCGGATCCAGCCTCAGGAGGATGCTCTTGCGTTCGGCCACCGGGCCAGTTCCTCTAGCCCTGGTACAGGGTGCCGGCGTTGACGATCGGCTGGGTGTTCTGCTCGCTGCACAGGACCACCAGGAGGTTCGAGACCATCGCCGCCTTGCGCTCCTGGTCGAGCTGCACGATGTCGCGCTCCTCGAGCTTGGCGAGCGCCAGCTCGACCATGCCGACTGCTCCCTCGACGATCCGCTGCCGGGCAGCCACCACCGCGCTCGCCTGCTGGCGGCGCAGCATGGCCTGGGCGATCTCCGGGGCGAACGAGAGACGGGTGAGCCGCGACTCGATGATCCGGACCCCGGCCGACCCGACCCGGGCCGCGATCTCGGCCGTCAGCTGCCCGGTGATCTCCTCCGCGTTCTGCCGCAGGGAGAGCTGGCCGTCCTCGCGGGCGTCGTAGGGGTGGGTGCTGGCCACATGCCGCACCGCGGTCTCGGTCTGGATGTCGACGAAGCGAACGAAGTCGTCGACGTCGTACAGGGCCCTCGCGGTGTCCTCCACGCTCCAGACCACCACGGCGGCGATCTCGATCGGGTTGCCGTCGGCGTCGTTGACCTTGGCCAGCTGGGTCTCGTAGTTGCGGATTCGGGTCGAGACCCGGCGCCGCTCGGTGAAGGGGTTGACCCAGCGGAGGCCCGGCTTGCGGACGGTGCCCAGGTAGCGGCCGAAGAGCTGCACCACCCGAGCCTCCCCCGGGACCACCTGGGTCAGTCCTCGGTAGGCGACGGAATCGCAGATGATGATGAGCACCCCGAGGCCGATCAGAATGCCGACGGCCGGTTCCCCCCCGCCCGATTGGTTGGCGAGCACCCCACCGACGATGAAGGTGCCGACGCAGACCAACGCCACCACGATGATGACGGCCAGCGCCCGCAGGCCCGGCGCCGAGGGCTTGATCCGCTCGGTCATGACCGCCCGCGGCGCGGGCGCGACCTCGAGTCGGGCGGTCAGATCGGTCATCGGGGTTCCTCCCTGCGGGTGGACGTCGTGTGGCTGTGCTGATACTATCATATAGATATCAGTTTTTCAAGGAGGCGCCGCCGTGGTGGACCCGCCGCTGGGACGGTGCCGATGCCGAGTTGAGACGAGATACCAGGACGGCGGCGCACCGGCCTGGTTGGCGACCATCAGACGGATCTAGACTGCGGACTGGCCGGCCCGGTGAGGTGCAAGGTGAAGACGCGCAAGCTCGGAAACAGCGGCCTCGAGGTCTCGGCCATCGGCCTGGGCTGCATGGGCATGAACCATCACCGTGGCCCAGCACCGGACCGGACGGAGATGATCGCGCTGATCCACCGGGCGGTCGAGCGCGGCGTCAGCTTCTTCGATACCGCCGAAGTGTATGGCCCGTTCACCAACGAGGAACTCGTCGGCGAAGCGCTGCAGCCCTTTCGGGAGGACGTCGTCATCGCCACCAAGTTCGGCTTCGACCTCGGTCCCGGCGGATCGAGCGGGCTGAACAGCCGCCCAGAACGGATCCGCCAAGTCGCCGAGGACTCGCTCAGGCGTCTGCGGGTCGACGCCATCGACCTCTTCTATCAGCACCGCGTCGATCCCGACGTTCCGATCGAGGATGTGGCGGGCACCGTCAAGAGCCTGATCGCCGAGGGCAAGGTCAAGCATTTTGGTCTGTCCGAGCCAGGGCGCGAGACCATCCGCCGAGCGCAGACGGTCCAGCCGGTGACGGCGGTCCAAAGTGAATACTCCCTCTGGTGGCGCCTCCCTGATGCAGACGTCCTACCAGCCTGCGAGGAGCTGGGGATCGGTTTCATCCCCTACAGTCCGCTCGGCAGGGGCTTCCTCACCGGGAAGATCGACGAAACGACGACGTTCGGCAGCAACGACAATCGCAGCACCTTGCCACGGTACACGCCGCAGGCCCGCAGGGCGAACCGCCCAGTGGTTGAGCTGTTGGAGAGGATCGGCGACCAGAAACGCGCGACGGCGGCGCAGATCGCTCTGGCCTGGTTGCTGGCGCGGAAACCATGGATCGTCCCGATCCCCGGCACCACCAAGCTCAACCGCCTCGAGGAGAATATCGCCGCGGCCTCAATCGAGCTCACCCCCGACGACCTGCAGCGGATCGACGCCGCCGCCGCGCAGATAACCGTGGCCGGTGACCGCTACCCTCAGGCGGAGGCAGATCTCACGCGGCGGTAGGAGCGTCAATCGTGAACCCACCGTCGCCACCCCGCCAGTGCTGCCAAGGAGATCGGACCGGGTGCCCGCTTCTGTGCACATCACACCCCAGAGAGGGCTTGGATGATGGCCGCCGCCAACTCGTTCGTCGAGAGCTCTGAGGTCAGCTGGCCTCTCGGCCCGACCACCGTCCACGGCACGATGCTGCGGCCTCTGGGCTCCGGTCCCTTCCCCGCCGTCGTCATGGTGGCCGGCAGCGGGCCGACGGACCGCGATTGGAACTCGCCCCTGCTACCAGGACCCAATGGCAGCGCCCGACTGCTGGCAGAGACGTTGGGACGAGCCGGCATCGCCTCGCTTCGCTACGACAAGCGAGCGTCGGGGCCCCACGTTCGCGAGACCATCCCGCTGCTGATCGGCAAGATCACCATGCAGAGTCACCTCGACGAGCTCGCCGGGGCGGTTCGCACCCTGGCCGGGCAGGAGGACGTCCGCGCCGACCGGATCTTCGCAATCGGCAACAGCGAGGGCACTCTTCACGCTCTGAACTACCAGCTTCACGCCCCTGACATCCCCCTCGCCGGGCTCATCCTCGCGGGGCCGCCGGGCCGAGCCGTCGGCGCTGTCACGCGGTCCCAGCTTGCCGTGCAGGCGGCCGCGATCCCGAACGGTCAGGCTCTCCTCGCGCTCTACGACGCGGGGATCGCGCGCTTCCTCGCCGGAGAGCCCATCCACCCGGACCCGGCCCTTCCCGACGGCGTCAGGCTCCTGCTGCAGAGCCTGGAGACACCCGCCAACCTGCCCTTCGCCCGCGAGCTCTGGGCCGCCGACGCGACCTCCCTGCTCAGCCGAGTGAGTGTGCCGGTCCTGGTCATCATCGGGAAGAAGGACCTCCAGGTGGACTGGCGGGCCGACGGCGAGCCCCTGCAGAGTGCTGCCGCGGGACGAGAGCAGATCACATTCCTGTTCCCCGACAACGCCAATCACGTTCTCAAGCACGAGGCGAGGGCGCGCTCGCAACTGGTGCAAACCGAGGTCATGTCCGGATACAACGCGCCGGATGCCCGCCTCGATCCGGAGGTGGAAGCCGCCATCCTCGCTTGGCTGGCAGCGCACGTGTAAGAGGGAACCCGCATCGGTGCGGATCCTCCAAGTTCTCGCGTATCAGACGATTGTCGGGCGAGTCTGCGTCCTGCACGGCTGGTACCAGCCGCCCGCGTGCGGGTGCGAGGTGGCTCCGCTATTCGGAAGCGGCACTCTTTGCCGCAGCTATCTCGAGTCGCGCAGCCGCGGTCAGGTCCGCACCTGTGTTCGCATGTCCGGCGACCCCCCACCCGCCCTCCGGCGACTCGGTGAGCAGCACCCACGTTCGGCCGATCAGGCTCGGGTCTCCCGCGGCGGCAGCCACGATCTCCGTCAGCTCCTTGACCACGCCGAGCTGCTTGTCGCGGTCCAGCACACCCACTGGGGTCAGAACCTGCACCCTGACGTAGTTGCTGTCGCCGACCACGTTGGCGATCGAGTCGGCCCCGAGGTCGTGGACGAACGCGGCGGTGTTGTTGCGGAACAGGGCGAGATCCGGGACTCCTTCCCAGCGCATGACCGCCGCCGCCAGGTCCTTCGCGAGCGAGTGCCGATCGGAGAAGGTTCCCTTGGTTGCGTAGACGTCAATCATTGGCATGGTAATCTCTCCCGCCCGAGGGCTCGTCAAGCAATGGCTGGCGACTGGTTCAAACTGCTCCTGCTGGCGCTTGCGGCCATCTTGATCAGGCCCACCACCTCATCCGGGTGCGAAATCATCGCAAGATGACTGGATGAGACTTCGCGGGTGTGTGCCCCCATGCGCTGCGCAAACATGCGCTCCGCTTCTGGCGGGATCGCTTCGTCAGCACTGGCTACCAGGTACCAGGAGGGGTGCTCCTGCCACGCCGGGATGCCCATGACATCTTCGAAGGTGGCCATGGAGAGGCCCTGCTGAACCGCCCACAGGACCCTCCCCTTGACGGGATCAAGGTCGGAAGCGAAGTGGCTGACGAAGTCATCCTCAGGGAGCCAGCCGAAACCCTGCTCGTCGACGATGAGATGCGCCAGTGCCGGTGCCGGCGGGCCGCCCCCGAGCAGAGCCCCGAGCGACTCGCCCTGGGCAAGGCCGAAGGCCGCGATATACACGAGCCCGACGACGTTCGGTGCATCCTGTCCGAGCGCGGTCATGATCTGCCCGCCGTAGGAGTGGCCGACCACGACCGTCGGGCCGACCTGGCGGTGGAGGACCTGCCGCAGGCGCGCGACATCGGCCGCCAGCGAGGTCTCCGGAAACTGCGGGGCGGTGACCGTGTACCCCTGCGCCTGAAGGGATTCAATGACGGCGCTCCAACTCGATCCGTCCGCCCACGCCCCGTGGACGAGAACAACGTTCGGCGTCTCGCTCATCTGAAGCTCCTTGACCAGGCCCATCCGCGGACCCCATGGTCGCCGAGACGGCTCGCCTTGGCTTCAGTCATCCGACTGCTCTTCAGTCGAAGGTTGAAGCCGACAGGGCGTCGCGGAGCTGGGCGCGCCCGCTGATGCCGAGCTTGGGGAAGATCCGATAGAGGTGCGAGCCGACGGTGCGGTGGGAGAGAAACAGACGCTGACCGATCTCGCGGTTGCTCAGCCCCGTGGCGGCGAGCCGGGCGATCTGGAGCTCCTGAGCCGTGAGCCGATCCCGGATGTCCGGGGTGCGTCGACCGATCCTCTCCCCTGTCGCCCGCAGTTCGTCTCGCGCCCGCCTGCTCCAAACGGTCGCGCCCACAGCATCGAACATATCGACACTTCGGCGCAGGGGAGTCCGCGACTCGGCACTGCGGCGCTGCCTGCGCAGCCAGCGCCCGAACGAGAACAGCGTCCTCGCGTGCAGGAACGGGTAATCTGTCAGGTCCTGAGCCACCGCGGCAACGAACGACGCTTCTGCGTCATCGTCGCGAGCCATGAGCGGTCTGGCACACCCCAGCTCGACAACCAGGATGGGCGGCTGGCTGCCCGCAGCAATCGACTCGAGTTCTTTGATCGGCTCGATCAGCGCTTCGACCTTCCCGCTGCCAACCCCCGACTCCACCAGGTCGAGCACTGCTGGCCATCGCATGAAGCGATGAAAGGCTGCGTCACCGACGTCAAAGACCGGCCACAGGTGACGGAAGGCATCATCGTGCCTCCCGTCGCGGACAGCTGCGGCGCCCCTGGCCAGGTGCGCGGTCGCCAGAAGGGGCCCGGCCCTCATCGCCAGGAGGGCCTGCTCGGGTTCAACAACCAGTGCATCGATGTCCGCGCCGGCCCCGCGTACGGCTGCCACCAGCGCCCCTACCAACTCCGCGGTGAGCCCATACTGTGGCTGCCGGGTGTCGCGCGCCAGGCTCGCCGCCTCCGCCGCGGCTGCGTCCGCAGCGAACCAATCGCCGGTGTGCGCAGCCGCCCACGCGTAATGCACGAGGGCCTGTGTCAGAGGCCCAAGCCTGATCTCCTCCCGGAGCCCATCCACCGCGCGGGCGAGGAATCGGACTCCCAAGACGAAGTCTCCCGACTTCTCAGCCGCGATACCTGCACACATCGCGGCGACCGGATCGGTCAATTCCGATAGCCTCATCCGTGACACGCGACCCAGCACCGATTTTCCCGTCACTTCAGGATGGGCCAGTGCAATCACGGCGAGCAGTCGCGGGTCGTCGTCGGGCATACCGAGCTCCATGGCGGCATCCACCAGGTACTGTCGAGTCGTGGTCCGCGTTCGCGTCCACCAACAGCGATGCGCGATCGGCAGGAGCGATCGCAGAGCCAGGTCGCTGTCGCCCCCTTCCCGCATCCGGCGCGCCATGGTGACGAAGGTCTTGGTAGCGCCTGGCTCCACCCAGACGTTCCCGCTGATGATCTCGCGCAGCCATGCGATCCGTGCCGCATCGCGCTGACCAGGCTCGAGCGGACTCGCCTCCTGGAGCAGCCGGCGTGCGGCGTCGACGAGCCCAAGCTCATGGGCGATCTCCGCTGCCGACACGAGCCGCTTGGCCCTCGTCGTGGGATCGGCGGTGAGTGCCGCGGCGCGCTCGAGCGCGGCTCCGGCCACCGTGGCCGCGCCCCGGCCCTTCGCTTCTTGGGCATACGCCTCAAGCGCGGCACCGAGGTCTCCGTCGTAACCCGGGGCGGCCATGGCTCGGTGCCACAGCCGCCGCTCTGGGTCGCCGACGACGCTCGACAGGGCCGCGTAGGCGGCGAGTACCTGTCCCGGGAGTGCGTTTTGCCGCACAGCCGAGCGGATCAAGGGGTGGCGAAAGCGGACCTCGGACTCGACAACGTTGACGAGTCGCCTCTCGACTGCGGGCCCCAGAGCCGAGACCGAGACCTCGCCATCGTTCAACAGACTGGCAGTCCGAAGCACCTCTTCAAGGGTGGCAAGCCCGTCGAGCGCCGCCGCGAGCAGCGCCAGACGGGTCTCGGAGGGGAGATCGTGCAGGCTGCCCGCGAAAGCCTCCTCCAATCGCGCCGTGAGGGTTGTGGGTCTGAGCGAGAGGCGCTCAGGCGAACCTCCCGTGAGCGGCAGCGAGCGCGCCAGCTCGACGAGCGCAAGCGGGTTCCCCGCCGCTTCCGTGAGGACTTGGATGCGCACAATCGGGTGCAGCCCGGGTGCGCGGCGATCCAGCAGCTCGGCTGCTGCGGATGCACTCAGCCGCTCCAGCTCGGCGATCGGGAGGCGAGCCTCCTCGAGTGGCGTATCATCCCCGGGCCGCACAGCCGCCACCAGCGCAATCCGCTCGTTGTCGAGACGGCGAGCAATGAAGGTCAGCACCCCCAGGCTGGGCCGATCCAGCCACTGCGCGTCATCCACGACCAGGACCAAGGGGCGCGTATCGGCTGCCTCGCAAACGAGCTGAAAGGCTGCGACGCCGAACTTCGAAACGGATCCGGCTCGGCACCGTCGCTGAGGCCGAACGCAGCCTCCAGGGCTCGCCGCTGCGCGCTTGGCAGCCGTTGGATCGATCCGCTGATCGGATGCAGCAGCTGATGCAACCCGGCGAAGGTCAGCTCCGCCTCCGCCTCGACTCCCACCGTAGCCAGGATGCTTGCGCCCAGCTCCGATGCCCGGTCGCGGGCAAAGTCCAGCAGCGCGGACTTGCCGACGCCTGGGTCACCCCGGATCACCAGCGCTCCACCCCGAATCGGAAGCTGGCGGAGCAGGCTGTCCACGCGCTGCTTCTCGGGCTGACGCCCGATCAACGCGGGAGGAGCTTCTACCTCGCGGGCACCCGAGGGCGCGGACTTGGTTGGGGCGGGACCCTCCGGGTGGGGGTGGGTCTGCTTGCGGAGGGCTGCCATCCAGCGATTGTGGGGTCCGCCCCGATCTGGCCGGCGCGAAACGCCCCTCCCCAGTGAGCCAGGCGGCGGTATGTCGAAACTGGTGCCCAGACTGGGGACCTGGCGGACCGCCGATTGGAGCGTTCACGGGCAGTTCCGGCCAGCCACCCGACCAGGCAGTTGACTTTTACCGTCTGGTTATATAACCTTACGGTAATGGCTACTCGCGACCCCCTGAGCCGCGCCTTCGCCGCTCTTGCCGACCCCACCCGCCGGGCGATCCTCGAGCGCCTAGCGGCCGGCGAGGCCGGCGTCGTCGAGCTCGCAGACGTCTCCACGCTCACGCAGCCTGCCATCACCAAGCACCTCAAGGTGCTGGAGCGGGCCGGCCTCGTCGGTCGGACCCGGGACGGCCAGCGCCGCCCGGCGAGGCTTCAGCTCGAGGGCCTGATGCCGGTCGACGACTGGCTCCGCCGCGCCCATGCCGAATGGTCCGACCGCCTCGACCGTCTCGAGGCCCATCTTGCCGCCCAGACCGAATCAACCATGACCGAGGAGAACCCCGATGCCTGAAACCCGTACCGCAGTGGACGTCCGATCCGCGACTCCGACCAAGCAGCTCGTCATCGAGCGCACCCTCAAGGCGTCGCCGGAGCGCGTCTTTGACGCCTTCACAGACCCGGAACAGCTCATGAAGTGGTGGTGGCCCAACGGCTTCACCTGCCCCGCCGCGGAGGTGGACCTTCGCGTCGGGGGGAGGTACCGGCTGGCGATGGAGTGGCCAGGCTCCATCCCTGCGGAGGTTCAGTTCTCCCACCATATGCAGGGTGAGTACTACGAGATCGATCGTCCGCACCGCCTGGTCATGAGCGGCCGGGCCGTCAACGACGAGCAGGGCGAGCTCTTCGCAACGCTCATTGAGGTGAGCTTTGAGGCCCGCAATGGGGGCACCGCGCTCACCATGCGACAGTCCTACTTCGAGCCGATGCCGCCCGCCGAGGCGATGGCAGGTGCCGAGCAGGGCTGGTCCGAGCAGCTCGATAAGCTTGAGCGGCTGCTCTCGGACTGATCGAGGGAAACTGGCATGGAGACTCACTCGCTTGCGACCGCCGAGGCCGACATCGTCTATGACGTCCAGGGGCCGTTGCCCACCGCCGACGGACGCCCACCGCTGTTCATGATCGGGCAGCCGATGGACGCCAGCGGCTTCCGCACGCTGGCGTCGTACTTCCCCGACCGTACCGTGATCACCTACGACCCGCGCGGTCTCGGTCGCAGCATCCGCAAGGACGGCCGGGTCGACCACGGACCCACCGTCCAGGCAGACGATGTGCACGCCGTCATCGGGACTCTCGACGTCGGTCCGGTCGAGATGTTCGCGAGCAGTGGCGGCGCGGTCACCGCGCTCGCGCTCGTGGCGGCATATCCCAACGACATCACTGTCCTGGTGGCACACGAGCCGCCCCTCGTGCCGGTGCTTCCGGACGCAGTGGCCGCCGACCGCGCCCTGGCCCGATTTCGGAACGCGTACGTGGCCAAGGGGCGAGGTGCCGGAATGGCGGCCTTCATCGCCATGACATCGTGGCAAGGAGAGTTCACCGACGACTACTTCGCGCAGCCGACACCAGATCCAGCCCAGTTCGGGATGCCAAGCGAGGACGACGGCTCCCGCGACGACCCGCTGCTCTCGGACCGTTCTCGGGCGGTCAGCGACTATCGCCCCAACTTCGACGCGCTGGCTGCGGCGCCGACACGCATCGTGATCGCCGTGGGCGAAGAGTCCGCGGGGACCTTCACCGGACGCACGTCCTTGGCCACAGCCGAACTGCTGGGTCAGCAGGCGGTGGTCTTCCCCAGCCATCATGGCGGCTTTCTGGGCGGCGACTCCGGATACGCGGGCCAGCCCGAAGCCTTCGCCCGCAGGCTACGCGACGTCCTGACCGAGGGCAATTGATGCAGCTTCCCGTCGGCGCCAGAGGGTAATCGCGCATAGCTGAGCACGGTTCAGCTCCTTCGACCCACGTCGGCGGCTCTCACCGCACGGCCATCATGTCTCTGGGGTTGGGTACGCAAGGTCTTGAGGTCCCGCCGCTGATCCACGGCCCGGTCGCCCTCGGCGACCTGCTCGAGCGGGAGCCTCATGTCGAAGATCTTGCCGTTCGATTACGATTCCCCTGATGCCGTTCGTGACCGCACCCGATGGAGTGCGCCTCCACTTCGAATCGGATGGCGGAGGATTTTCCCCTCCTACTGCACCCGGGCGCATGACGTGATCAATGGACCCGGCCTGCACCTCAGCAGCGGGCGCGGTCGCTGGGTGCTCACCGCAACCGTTCTCGGAAGCTCTATCGCGTTCGTTGATGCCACAGTGGTCTCGATCGCCCAGCCCACGATTGGGCGCGAGTTCCACGCGGATGTGGCCGGATTGCAATGGGTCACGATCGGCTACTCGCTCACCCTGTCCGGGTTGCTACTTCTCGGCGGCGCACTCGGCGACCGGCTTGGACGTCGCCGCATCTTCACCATCGGCGTCGTCTGGTTTGCGGTCGCCTCGTTGCTGTGCGCCGTCTCGCCCACCATCACCTTGCTCATCGCCGCGCGTGCCGTGCAAGGGATCGGCGGCGCACTGCTGACGCCGGGGAGTCTTGCGATCCTCGAAGCCTCCTTCATCCGGGAAGACCGCGCCCGCGCGATCGGCGCCTGGTCGGGGCTGGGTGGCATCGCCGGCGCCGTTGCGCCCTTTCTCGGTGGGGTCCTGATCGCCGCATACTCCTGGCGACTCATATTCCTGATCAACCTGCCCGTCGCCGTCGCTGTGACGTACCTGACGCTGCGGCACGTGCCCGAGACGCGTGACATGGAGCAAGGCAGGCGGATTGACGTGGTCGGGAACTCGCTGGTTGTGCTCGCGCTGGTCGGCGTCTGCTACGGGCTGGTCGAGGGACCTGGTCTCGGCTTCGCGTCCCCCCTCGTGCTGGCGGCGATCATCGGCGGGCTCGCTGCGTTCGTCGCGTTCGTCATCGTGGAAGCGCGCGTTGCAGAACCGCTGATCCCCCTCTCGCTGTTCCGCTCCGAGCAGTTCAGCGCCATAAATTTGGTCACGTTGTTGGTATACGCCGTGCTGGGCGGAGTATTCTTCCTGCTCCCCATCGAGCTGCAGCAGGTGGCGCACTACACCCCGCTCGGCTCGGGAGTCGCCGTCCTCCCGGTCACCGTGGTCATGCTCCTGCTCTCCGCGCGCTCCGGCGAGCTTGCGTCACGCATCGGTCCCCGCCTGCAGATGGCGGTCGGTCCCATGATCGTCGCCGTCGGCGTGCTGCTGTACGCGCGGATCGATGCCAACGGCAACTATGTTCTCGAGGTGCTGCCTGCGGTCGTCGTGTTCGGGTTCGGGCTATCAGTGACCGTGGCGCCGCTCACGGCAACGGCACTATCCTCGGCACCAGCTCGACACGCAGGCCTCGCATCGGCCGTCAACAATACCGTGGCGCGCACCGGTGGCTTGCTGGCGGTGGCGATACTGCCACCACTGGTCGGGATCACGGGCATCAGCTATCTGCACCCGGCGCAGTTTCAGAACGGCTTCCATGAGGCGGTGCTGATTGCCGCGGTGGTTTGCGCGCTTGGTGGGCTGCTGGGCGCGATCACGATTCGCAATCCTCAACACGACACCGCGCCGCGTCAAACACTCCCCGAGTACCACTGCGACCTGGCTGGACCGCCGCTGCGCGGTGATCAGCCGACCACGGCTGGAACCTAAGCCTTCGCGCAGGCGGCGACTGTGCCCCGGATACGGCCGGTCCAGAGGAACACGTCGTGGCGCCCGGACCCATAAGCGTCCCGAGGTCAGGGCCGGGGCTGAGCACCGTCCGCTAGTTTACCCTGGATGTGTCAATGCGCGACATAATGCGGGCCGAGTCTCGGCCGAGGCGACGCAGCTGCTCCCCGGACAGAACGTCGATGACGATTGACCGCAGATGCCGCACATGTCCAGGTGCAGCTTCGACCAGTGTCTGAAAGCCCTTCTCGGTCAGGATCGCATGGGTGAAGCGCCCGTCTGTGGGATCAGGTACCCGGCGCACGAAGCCCCGTCTCTCGAGACGCTCGACCACGTGTGACAGCCGGGGCAGGCACCTTGACAAGTGCCAGCTTGAAGCTTCAAGCCTGAGCCTTCGCCGGTGACCCGTGGATGGCCAAGCCCCGCATCGCGCTCGAGCCCTGACGAGGCGCTGCCGGCGGCCTGGCCGACGACCCGTGGTGCGGGCCGATCTCCCTTTCCGGCTCCTCATGAAGAACCTGAGCGATGTAAGCCCCGCGCTCAGAAGCACGACGGCGCGGGACGCATCCCACCCCGCTCGTCCGCGGGATGGGATGCGCCACGCCGGGCAGCGATCAGGCCTCGATGACCTCCGGCACCGCAGCAGCAGGACCTAGCTCGCGAACCCACTCCGGCTCGACAACAGCGGCCGCGGTGGCGGGGGCGGTCGCGCGCCGCCCGCGAATCGCCATCGCCAGCACCAGCACCGTCGCACCCACGAACAGCGCGGCGGCGATGAACGCGTGGTCCGCCCCGACCACGAACGCGGCTCGCGCGGCTGCCGCCGACTGTCCTGTAATCGCATGGCCGGCCGAGCCGAACACCGACACCAGCACCGCGAGGCCGAGCGCGCCGCCCATCTGCTGCATCACGTTGACCAACCCCGACGCCGCGCCGGCGTCCTCCCGGCGCACCCCGGCCAGGGAGGCGCCCGTCAGGGGCACGAATGCGAGCCCGTTGCCGGTCCCGAACAGCAGCACAGGGATCAGTACGAAGAGATAGGTGCTCGACGCCGACAGCTGGGTCATGAGCAGCATCGCGAGGGTCGAGAGGCTGAAGCCCACCACCATCAGCGGCTTCCCCCCGAAACGCTCGATCAACCGCCGCGCGCTGAGCTGGGACATCGCGAACAGCGCGACGCTGAAGGGCAGGAAGGCCAGCCCGGCCTGCAGTGGGCCGTACCCGAGCACGTCCTGGAGGAACTGCGTGAGAAAGAAGAACATCCCGAACATGCCGGCCACGAGGAAGAGCCGTGCCACGTACGAGGCGTCGCGGCTGCGGTCGGCGAACAGTCGCAGTGGTGTGATCGGCTCCGAGGCGTGCCTCTCGATCGTCATGAACAGGCCGAGCAGCACCGCGCCGACCGCGAACGCGCCGATCGTCACCACGTCGCCCCAGCCGTTGCTCGCTGCCCGCACGAACCCGTAGGCCAGCGAGGTGACACCGCCGGTCGAGGTCACCGCGCCTATCACGTCGAAGTGGCCGTTGCGGCTCGGGGTTTCGGTGAGCGATCGCCGCGCCAGCGCGACCACGACCAGGCCGATCGGCACGTTGACGAAGAGCACCCAGCGCCAGGAGGCAACCTGTGTCAGAAGCCCACCGAGGATGAGCCCGACCGCGCCGCCGCCGATCGAGACCGCGGTGTAGTAGCCGAGCGCACGCAGGCGCTCGCGGCCCTCGGGGAACATGATCATCAGGAAGGCCAGCGCCGACGGGGCAGCCAGGGCTCCGCCCACGCCCTGCAGCGCCCGCGCCGCGAGCAGCATGCCGGCGTTCGGAGCCAGCCCGCCGAGGAACGAGGCGAGGGTGAAGACGCCGATGCCCGCCATGAACACGCGCTTGCGGCCGAGCAGGTCGCCCGCCCGGGCGCCGAGGAGGAGAAAGCCCCCGAAGGCCAGGGTGTAGGCGGTGATCACCCACGACAGGCTTGCCGCCGAGAAGTTCAGCGCGCTGGCGATGCGGGGGAGGGCGATGTTCACGATGGTGGCGTCGAGCACCACCATCAACTGGACGGCGAGGATGATCCCCAGCACCAGCCTGGGGCGAGCATGGCGCTCGGTCCCCCGGCCGGTCGGGAGGTAGTGGGTTGCGGTGGGTGGCATGTGGGCTCTCCAGGTGGTACGATGACGAAACGGAAGCTTCCTCCAGTATTATACGGAGGCTACCTCCGTTTTGCAACCCAGCCTACAGGTAACCGAGTCGTGACACGCAACGTCGCAGCGGCAGACCCCGGGGCGGTCGAGACCGCCGAGCCCCTATCCACCGGTCGTCCTCTCCGCAAGGACGCGGTGCGGAACCAGGAACTCCTGATCGCCGCCGCCGCAGCCGCCTTCTCCGATCACGGCGCCGGTGTGCCCCTCGAGGACATCGCACGCCGGGCCGGAGTCGGCATCGGCACCCTCTACCGGCACTTCCCGACACGCGACTCACTCGTCGAGGCGGTCTATCGCCACGAGGTCGACGTCCTCGTCGAGCGCGCCGACCAGTTGCTCGACACTCTCCCGCCCGACCAGGCGCTCGAAGAGTGGATGCAGCTCTTCGTCCGCCATGTCGCCACCAAGCGAGGCATGCTATCCGTGCTCAAGCCGATGCTGAGCAGCAACGCCAGCTTCTTCGCGGAGACCAAGGGACGCGCCAACGCCGCGGCCACCAAGCTCCTCGAGGCGGGGGTCGCCGCCGGCACAGTCCGTGCCGACGTCGATGGCGGTGACCTACTCCGGGCCGTCGGCGGGATTTGCATGTCGACTGACCAGGAGCGGTCCGACACCTCCGATCGACTGGTGGGCCTGCTGTTCGACGGCCTCCGCCACGGTGCCGCGGCGGGCTCCTCGTCAGGGGCGTCTTCCTAGCGTTGGCCCACCAGGGTGCGGCTGCAGGGCTTCGGCCTGGTCAGCTGGCCAAGTCGTCCGCTGTAGCGAGTTGGGAACGACTTCACAGCGAGGTCGTGAGAGCGGGAAACGGGACTCGAACCCGCGACATCCAGCTTGGAAGGAATCTGCTCAAATTCGTATTCAGGAACGGCTTGAAGCCCCGGTATGAGCGCATTTCTCGAGCTTCTGAAGGGAATCTGCGTCTTGCTCAGGAGTTTCGCGCCGTCCGCGGGGCCTGGGGGGCGTCGCGAGCGTCCGATATCAACCTAGGCCTTCTCCCCGCAGGCCCCGCAAGGCGTCTGGTCGCCTGACGATCCTCCATTGAATTGGGCTACCGGAACAGGCTCTCACGCGACCTGATCCTCCCTCGAGGAGGCCAGAGAGAGAAGCACCTTCCCCAGGCAGCACACCCCAGGAGTTATGCCAACCCAGTACTTGACAACCCACCCCTCTTCATAGAGACGCGCTGATTGAGTCCGGCCGGCGGGAAACCGATTGGCCGGCTGCTGCCACGGCTAACAGCGGAAAGCCGTCTTCAGAGGGGAACGCGCCGGTGCCCTGATCAGACGGGCCGGCTAGTCCGGATCCCGAAACGTCAGGGAGTAGCCGCGACCCGGTCGGTTGATCAGGTCACAGGGGATCTCCAACCGAGCCAGGATCCTCCTGACCCGCGTGACGTAGTTGCGGACCTCCTCGGGCATCAACGCGGCGTCTGACCAGGCATAGCTGGCGATCTGCGCCGTGGTATAGAAGCGGTGAGGATGGTCCAGCAAGAACTGCAGGAGCTCGAACTCCCGAGCGGTGAGCGCGGCCTCGCTCCCCCTGTGGCGCACCACCCGACCATCCGGATCGAGCCACAGGCCGTGGAGTTGCCACACTCGCTGGTACCACATGTCGAGCCGGGCGTGGTATCCAGCCAGCTGGGCCTCGATGAAGGCGACATCGATGTCGGCAGCGCTCTGGGCTACGGGATGCAGCTTCGGCAGCTCCCTCTTCACACGCTCGAGCAGGCCGACTTTGAAGCGGATCAGGTCGTCGTAGATGCTCATCCAGTGGCGCGCGTCTTCCCAGTGTTCGGTTGCGATGTCCTCTCCCTCGAGCGGGCCCCGGGCTGGCGTGTTTGCTTCACTTGCCACTATGTCCTGACTATACAACACGCCCCCACGGGTGATCCCAGAGTTCGGCCGGTCCGGCCCGGTTGCCCCCGAGCACGGTCAGTTGCTGAACTTCTTGCGCCGGTCGGTGTATCCCACGAGCATGAACCCCCACGACGCCAGTGATGGCCGACCCGATATCACCGCAGCGACCAGGGGAGGGGATGTCTCCATCGGTATGGACAGTGAGCCTGATCCGGCGACCGCCTCTCTGGAGCTGGCGCTCTTCTGGAGAAGCACATACACCGAGATCCTGGCCATGGAGGAGGCCGTCCTCGAGCGCATCCGCGAGCTCATGTCTACCCAGTCACACCAGGCCCGACGAGAGGTTGAACTGACCAACGTTCCGGTCGTCGTCGCCCAGGCAGACCGCTTCCGCCGGAGGCTGGGGTTCTGGGAGGCCTGCGTCCGGGCACATCAGCAGCCATCTCCGCGGTCGCACACCGCAATTGCTGCGGTTGTTGCGACCCGGTCCGCAGACTGAGATTCACAAGGAGCCTCAGATTCAGAGGCTCCTGGGGGAGCACCCCGAAAGGAGGCCCCAGGTGGCAGGCATGCAGGTGCAGGACCGGGTTGTGAGCAACGACGGTCAGAACTACCGCGGGGTGACGAGCACGACGCAGACGACATCGGATCCGGTCACCGGAGCCGCAACCCGGCGGAGCTCGACGCGGGCGTGGTCGGGCAGACCTCTGGCGGCTCGAATCGTCGGGCTGGCCGCAGGCATCGTCCTCATCTTCCTGGGCTTCGACTTCAGCTTCCACGCAGCCGGGGCCGCCAACGTCGGGTTCGGAGCCTTCATCTACACGATCGGCGGGGCCCTGGCCGCCCCCTTCGCGGGCATCTTCAAGACCGCCTACACCACCTCTGGGACGCTGATCGTCTGGGCGGACCTCCTCGCGGTCGTCGTCTACGCCATTGCCGCCGTGATCGTCGTCAAGATGGTGTCGATGGGCACTGACCAGCGCGCGAGGCGGTCCACCTGATTCCTCCACCCCCCAATGAGGTCACGTTTGGGATCGCGGTCGGTCCCAGGCGTGGCTGAGGGGCAGCGGATCCCCTCGGCAGACAAATGTCTCTGAACTCTCATCACACGAAGGACCTTCCCCATGCGTCTCATGATCCTGTTTCTCGCCGTCATCGCCGTCCTCTTCATCCTCGGATTCGCCCTGCATACGCTGGTCTGGGTCGCACTCGTCGCTCTGGCGGTTTGGCTGGTGTTGTTGATGGTCCGGCCGCGTGGCCGCGTCCGCCGCTGGTTCAGCTTCTGATCATTGCCATCTGACCGCGCCTCGCACCGTTGCGAGGCGTGGTGCGGATGATCCGGTGAATGATTCGAATCGAGGGGCGGAGGTGCGTCATGGGTAAGCGACAAGCCAAGGGCGCGGTACGCCGGCAGTTCCGAGGCACCGGCCTCTACTGGACTCTCATCCTCACTTTGGTGGTCGCGGCCGCGATCATCATCGGAATCATCCAGAACTCGCAGGGGGTCACGTTGAAGTACCTGGCCTGGACGGGAAGACTGTCCTTGGCCGTGGCGCTGCTGGCCACCATCGTTCTGATCGTCGCCCTGACCAGCCTGGTCGGTGTGATCTGGAGGCGCCGCCGCCGGCACCAGCTGACCGAACTCGGTCGAGCTGCGTGAGCTGCGAGGACAAGTGCAGGCACCGCCAGTCGCGCCGCGCACCGGAGGCTTGTCACCGGACGTGGCGGTGACCGCGGTCCCTCACGAATACCTGCCGGCTGCCGCATCAGCGCCAGCGGTGCGCAACCCCGGAGCTTCGGAACAACCGTCCTGAGCGCCGCTGTATCCCTGCGGGTCGAGCCGAAGGCGATGGAGCGGGAGACGGGACTCGAACCCGCGACATCCAGCTTGGAAGGAATGTGCTCAGATTCGTATTCAGATTCCCCAGAATGGGGCTCTGGAGCGCGTTACTTCAGCTTCTGCCGGTAAGGCGAAACTCGATGCGTAGCAGACCATGAAGTCCGCCCCCTCCAAACTCCGCCAACGTTCATCTGGCCTTCGTGGGGACGACGTGGAGCCGACTCGCGATCTCGTCGACCTCCACGGCGCCCTGGGCGGCATCCATGACCAGGTCAAAGGCGGTGTCATCGTCAAGATCCGGGGAGTGCCGGTTTAGATCCAGAAAGACCACGGTGGCCAGCCAGGCCAGCCGCTTGTTGCCATCGACAAGCGCGTGGTTGCGGGCGACCGAATGGAGGAGCGCGGCCGCCTTGAGCTCGAGGCTCTGGTAGGCGTCTGCCCCGAAGGCGCTCGACCGTGGCCGAGCTGCCGCCGAATCGAGGAGACCGACATCACGTACCGGCCCTACCCCGAGAGTGCGGACGAGTCCAAGCAGATCCTCGAGGTTCAGGTACTCGACCTCGGTCACGCCCGGCCGAGGCGCTCCAGGACGTCCCCCCACCGGTCGAGCATTCGGTCCGAACTGGCCTCGACCCGTGCGAGGTGGCCACGTCGCTCGTAGCGGTCCAGCACGGCCCGGCGGATGATCTCCTGCCGGGAGGCACCCTCCGCCTGGGCGAGGGCAGTCAGAGCTTTCTCCAAGTCAGGGTCAGTGCGGACGGTCATGGCCATGAACCGATGATACCACTCTGATACCGACCGGACCTCCCTAGGCTCTCAGCGGCCTCTCGAATGACATCGGCTGCCCAGCCGCGAACGTGACCTAGCTCGACATGCGCTCTTTGAGCACGGCTGCCGCGTTGGTCAGTATCTGTTGGGACACGTGAGGGTCGCCGACCGCTCTTGCTATGGAGATCGCGCCAACGAGGACACTCAGGGTGTGGACCGCTTCGCGATCCCTCACCCGGCGGTCGGGGAGGTCGATGAGGTCGGCCAGCACGGCGAGGCATATCTCCACCTGGCGGGTGTAGCTGGCGCGGGCCGAGCCGCCGGCGCGCGCCACATCCGCAGCGACGCCGGCCACGCCACAGCCGGCCTCAGGATGATCGCGATGCCGGGGGCTGAGGTAGCCGTCAACGAGCGCGGCATATCCGCGCCGCCCACCCATTTGGCCAGCTGCGATGGTCCACGCGCTGCCATGGGTCAGGGCTCTCTGGGCGGCCTCGGCTACGAGTTGCTCACGTGATTCGAAGTGGCGGTAGAAACCGCCGTGGGTCAGCCCGGCTTCCTTCATGAGTTCGTCGACGGAGAGGCTGGCCATACCGTCGCGGCGGATCCGCGCTGCGGCGATGTCGAGGATGCGGTCATGGCTAGCCGCCTTTGCCGCCTGAGACGTGCCCACGATGGATCCTCCCACTGTTCCGGCAGCTTGACCGAGCAACCCAGCACTGCCGTCCTTCCTCCTCCGGCACCCTACTTGAGGGAGCCCCGGCGCGCCCTCGTGCCGCATATGACGCGTTCGCAGATCGCAAGGCGGGTTGCCGGGGCGAGCGGAGGCATGGTAATCGGTGGAAGATCCTCAGGTACACCTACGACTTCGAGCGCCACTCGCCGTACAGCGGAGCGGTCGAGTCCCGCCTGGTCGAGGGCCTCAAGCATCTCCGGATCGCCCTGGTCGATCACTGCCACCAGCCAATGACACTGCGGTCCGAGACCACTGAAAACCATCGTGGAAGCCGGGCGTGTGCGGAAGACAGTCGGCGCAGCATTGCGCAAATGTCATTAGGAGATGAAGCGGTGGATGGCCTCGTTGGCGTGGTCCTGAAACGACGGGTTGGCCAGGTCGGGGAGGATGTCTGCTTGGTTGACCAAGGGACCTTTAAGCGTGTTGGCCGCGCTGGCGTAGAACACGCCGCTCGACAGGGTCGGGTCGGTGACGCCGTCGACCAGCCGCTTCGCGCCCACGTCAAGTTTGTGGGCGAGACCCAGGGTGGGCATGACGTATTTGGCCGCTATACGCATCGGCAATGGGAGGTCACTGGCTGCGTGGGTGCCGGTGGTGTTGCCGGGGCTCACGGTGATGAAGCGGCGGTCGGGGTGTTGGCGGGCCAGGTAGGCGATCCAGAGGGCCCCGATATACTTGGCCTGCCCGAAAGCTAGGTTGAAGTCAGGCTTTCTGCTGGCGAAGTAGCTGCCGTCGATGACAGTGGCGAGCTCGCCGGCTGAGTGTGAGACGAACGATGGCCCCTTCATCCGCAACTTCGGGACCCCCCTGATTGCTTCACTTCCGGCGAAGACCGCAACCTCGCCAAGCCGATCCTCGGCCAGGAGCCCTTCGAGGAGGACGACGTGGCCAAGGACGTTCGTCGCGAACACGGTGGTGACCCCGTCAGCGGTCAAGTCCATCGAGTGCGGGCCAATGACACCAGCGTTCATAACCAGCGCGTCGATGGACCCGTTGATGGCCGCAAGGCCGGCGCGGACCGAACCCAGGTTGGCGACGTCCATGAGAATGATGTCGAAGATGCGCCGGCCGGTCGCGGCTTCGAGTTCGGCCTTTGCCGCTGTCGCCCCGTCTCGGTTCCGGCACGCCAAGTAGATCCGCGCCGTCTCGGGACGCAACGCCAGTTGCCGCGCCACGTCCTTGCCGATCCCGGCGTTGGCGCCCGTGATGAGCACCGTCATTCCCGGGAGTGCGCTCACTGGGATTCCTTCTCATCTTCTGTGGGCGTAGGGAGCCCATCGAGCAAGCTGAAGCGGGCATCCATCGCGACACCTCGGACATCGATCAGCTGCTGATACTCAGGCGACTTGTACCAACTGACGGCCGCCTCATGGTCCGGAAACCGCATGAGTGCCCCTGAAGTGAGCGAGCCATCGCCGTGCAGGATCTCCCAGTTACTGTTGGCGAGAGCCTCCCCTCCGTGCTCTTTGGCCGTCTGTCCAGCGATGCGGCTGTATTTCCCACGATACACATCCGGGTCCTTGACCGTGAATTCGACAATTACGTATGCGCTCATGTGGATATTCCTCAGTTGTTAGTTGTGATCTGTGTTCTAGGTCTTCACTCTGCAACGTCACGGCCGCCAATCGTTACGTCGCTACTCGGCCTCCATCGACTGCAAGAGTGACGCCGTGGACGAAGCTGGCATCATCACTGGCGAGGAAGACGATCGCCGCAGCAAGTTCCTCGGGCTGAGCTACGCGACCTGCTGGTGCTTGTGCTGCGAGCTGATTCACCATCTCTTCAGGGACGGCTTCCATCGTGCGGGTCCGTGTCGGGCCGGGGGCAACGGCGTTGACCCGAACACCACGCGGGCCGTATTCGGCAGCCCAGGCCTTCGTCAACAGTTCGAGAGCCGCTCGGCTGGCGCCATACAGAGCCATGCCTGCCTGTCCGAAGCTGGCGACCATCGTGGAGACGTTGACGATCGAACCCCATCCGCGTTCGGCCATGGCTGGGGCCAGTGACGCCACGAGGAAGAACGGAACCTTGACGTTGACTGCAAAGCTCTCGTCGAAGTCTGCTTCGGTGGCTGCGTTGCTTGGTCCGAGCAAGGCGACGCCAGCATTGTTGATGAGGATGTCGACGTGACCGTCGCCTGCCTCAATGGCCCATTCGACCAGGTCCTGGGCCGATTTCAGATCGCTCACGTAGTGAGCCGGAACGTTGCGCTGCCTCCGCTGCCTTCGATCTCGGCCACCACGTCTTTGGCTCGTTGTTCGTTGCGCCCGACTACCAGTACGTGAGCGCCGCGGGCGGCCAAGGCGGTGGCCGTGGCCTTGCCGATCCCGCTCGTCGAGCCCGTAACCAGAGCGGTCTTGCCCTTTAGGTCAGTCATGCGGTGTGCCTCCTGTCGCTCCAAAATGGGTTGCGCCACCCAGTCTGACAGGTTCGGACTGGGTTGTCAAACTCAGAATCCTGCTAACATTGGTGCATGGTCAACGCAGACGAGTGACCGGCCCAGGCTCACCCCCAAGGGAGCACGCACCCGGGCGCGAATAGTGGAGGAGGCCGCCGCCCTGATCCATGAGCGCGGGGTGGCGGGCACCACCTTGGAAGATGTCAGGGTGGCGGCGGAAGTCAGCGGCTCTCAGATGTACCACTACTTCCCCGACAAGAACGACCTCGTGCAGGCGGTCATCGATTACCAAGCCGAGACCATCGTCAATAACCAGGGGCAGCTGCTCCGCAGCGCGAACGGAGTCGAAGCCTGGCGGAAGATGGTCATCAGCGAAGCGAAGCGCACCAAAGCAAAGGGGGGCTGCCCACTTGGCTCGCTCGGTGGTCAACTCGCCGAGTGTGACCCCGAGGCCCGAGTGCTCATATCGGCAGGGTTCGATCAGTGGGCAGCCGCCATCGGCGATGGACTCAGATCCCTTCATGCCGACGGGAAGCTCCGGTCGGGGATCGACCCGGACGACCTCGCCACTACTCTGCTCGCTACGCTCCAAGGAGGACTTCTACTCGCCCAGGTGCAACGGAGTACCCGCCCGTTCGAGACTGCGGTCAATACCCTTCTCGCCCTTGCTATCGGCGGATGAGCCCAAGCCGGGTTCGTTCACAACCATCGCCGAGGTCGGCTTACGGCACCTGGACGACGCACGTGCATCCGCACGATGCGCTAGCTACTTCGACCTGAAAAACCCGGTCGTGCAGCGTCGGCTGGGAATGCAACCGGGCCCGGCGAAAGCTGAGGATTGGCCGACCTCCGTTTGATGCATTTCCGTTGCCGGCTCAGGGGATTTCCTCACCCGAGTGCCACCATCCGGTCCAGGTTGTGGGCCAGGACCCCGTAGCCCACCCAGATCGTGGCCCCTGGGTGGCCCTTCAGTCGTGACCTGGTCAATCCATATCGCCGCTTGAGGTGGCTGATCCGGCCCTCAGCTCCAGCTCGGTGGCGATAGCGTCGTCGCCAGCTCGGGGTTGATTCCTCGGGCGCTGCCCGTCCCTGGCGGGGGATGACCCGTCGAGGGATCTTGAGCTCGTCGAGCACCTGGTCGGCGACCTCGTTGCCATAGCCGCGGTCGGCGTAGACGGTGAGCACCCGCATGCCGGTTGCCGTGGCTCCCGTCACCGCCGCCTTCAGGGTGCTGGTGTCCCCGACCGCGCCCACATAGACCTGGTGAGAGACCACGAACCCCTCGACGCTGTCCGCGATCGAGACCTTGTAGCCGAACTCGGTGGGACGCTGCGGCTTGCCGCGGCGGATGGGCCGGGCGTCAAGGTCACAGAGCGACACCACCCGGTCGGCGATGGCCGTCTCGCCGGCGAGGCGTCGTGAGGTCTGGCCGATGACGATCTCGGCCCGACGGAGCTCCTCGGCAAGACGGGCCACCGCGAGCTTGCCTTTCAGGGCGTGACTCCCGGTGGCCTGCTCGGCCCGCTCCAGGACCTGCTTGGCTTCCCTGGCACAGGCGCTGGCGAGCTGGTGGAGCTCGCTGGTGATTCGGTCGACCGCCGCCCGGCTGCCAACCCGCCCGAGGGTGTGGGACATGCGGCGGACGGCCTCGCCTGCCTGGGTGACCCGGGAGCGGAATCGGGTCCTGGCGGATAACCCCGTAGCCTTCACTGCCTTCACTGCTCGGGTCAGACGGCTGACGGCATGGGCGCACAGCCCGGAGTCGGTGGGGTAGCGGACGTCGGCCTCGACCACCGTGGTGTCCACCCGCAGCCGCCGGCTGCGCAGCACCTTCTTCTCCACCGCCGCCTCCAGCAGGGTGGCGTTCAGGTCATCGAGAGTGGCGCTGCCGAACCGCCGGGTCAGCTTCATCAGGGTGGTGGAATGAGGCACGCCGCCCTCCAAGCGGATGCGGCAGAAGCGCCGCCAGGAGAGCGAGTCGGCGACCTCCTTGACCAGGGTCTCGTAGCCGAGGCCGTGGCGATGCTTCAGGTACATGAGCCGCAGGTAGCTGTCGATGGGCACCGTAGGCCGACCGATCCGGCAGTTGAAGCGACGCACGAAGGGAGCCAGAAAGCCCTCGTCGTCGAGCAGGGCGTCGATCCGGGTCAGCTCCTCAGGCAGGAGGTGGACAACCTCGGGGAGCAGCTGCTCCCACAACGTGGCTTGGCCATCGTGCAGGCGCAGCATGGACGTCTCCGAGAGCGCTGTAGGGACCCTCCAATTATAGCCATGTTATCGACAGATATGACACTAATTACCGGTGTTAGCGCCGGGCCACGAGGATCCCCGACGGGGTCTCCATCGCCCCGGAAGCAATCCCCACCGCGTGCAGCAGGGCGGCCCGGAGCAACATGACCGAGCGGCTGGACAGGTTCCACAGGGCCACCGCCGCCACCCGCTTGTCGATCCGGCCTGCGTCGCGTTCGGCGATCACCGCGCGCGCCATCCGGGCCCGGGTCAATGAGGTGTCGTAGGCGGGAAGGGCGATCTCCAGGGCGGCCTCCACGCTCTCCTCGTCGTCATCGGCCACGGCCCGCGCCAGCCTCTGCAGGGGCGGGGGCAGGATCGGGGGGAGCGGCGCGGTGAGGGACAGAGCCTGATCGGGTAGATCAACCATCTGGTCGAGGAGCTCCTCGAACTCGTCGCGCGCGCAGTCGGCAACCTCGCCCAGCGACTGCCGGGCCTGAACGTGGAGGAAAGCCCGAGCCAGCTGCTCCTCCGAGGGGCCGCTTCGCACCCCGCAGCACCGCTTCGCCTTCTTCCCGCTGCCACACGGGCATGGCTGGTTCCGTCCCACCTTGGCCATCCGGCTCCCTCCGACCCGTCCCGATCTTGGTGGGCAAGCGTACACCCGTTCGCGAAGCCACCGCCAGCGCCGCCCAGCAGGTCACACCAACGGGTTTTTCAGGTCGAAGTAGCTAGCGACTGCTCGCGGAGTCGCCTGCGCACGGTCGGATCAGAGTGTGCGCGCTCACGATTGCACGGCATCGATTCGAGAATGAAGGATGGAGCGGGAGACGAGGCTCGAACTCGCGACATCGACCTTGGAAGAAATGTGCTCAAACGAGCCGCATTACTCGGGCTCCTTCGAGAAACTGCGTGGGACCTCAAGCTGATCATCGACCCAGAGCGCTGGTGTTCCCGCGCCTGGAGCCCCAGGCCAGTCGACGGAAGCGAGTGCGTCGGGGGCACCCGACCCCCCGGCATGCTGCTGCGCCCACGCCCCAATGGCCTATGCGAGCGCCAAAGCGGGAAGGCACCGCCATGCCCGGCGCCTGGCGCTCCGCCTCCCAATATGGGTACCGCCGACGGTCAAAGGTGGGTAGCTCTCCCGATGATGCGGGCGCCGGTGCACTGGCTCAATGGGACCGTCACAAGTCGACCACCTGAGGAAGGTGGCGATACCACGAGGTGAGATCCCATGGAAGCCGTCCGTTCGCAGCCGAGTATCCCCGTTCGCAGCTGGCGCCTGGTCGCGGTCACGCTTCTCTTCCTGGTCCTGGTGATCGGGGGAGCGGCGGGCTATGCCCTGCGCCTGACCACCGCACCGACCCAGACCATCGTCCGGACCGTGCCGGCGGCCGCGGCAGCGGTGCAGCCTGCCGGGTCGTCCGCCAGCCAGTCCACCGGGGCGTCGAACAGCTACGCGGACCTGTGCGGCCCCGCCTCGCTTCACTCGGTGGTGTGCCAGTAGCCCGGCACCATCAGCCTCGCCCCCCCGCCGCCGCCGGCCGGCGGCGCGGGGGAGGCGGCTGAGCAGTTCGCAGGTCCACAAGGAGAAACCGGATGGCTCGGTACATGGTCGAGAGACTCTTCCCGGCGGGGCTCGCGATCCCCGTCGCCGCGGACGGCGCGGCAGCGTGCCGCGAGGTGGTCGACCGCAACGCCGAGGTCGGCGTAACCTGGGTCCATTCCTACGTCAGCGAGGACAGGAAGAAGAGCTTTTGCATCTACGATGGCCCCGACCCCGAGTTGATCCGGCGGGCGGCGGAGCGGAACAGTCTGCCCATCGAGAGCATCACGCGGGTGCAGGTGCTCGACCCGTACTTCTATCGTTGATCGAGCGCCGGCCTCATGACGCACCGGAGCTCAGCGCTGACCCGTCCCCGGGACCGGCTTATGCCGATCCCGGGGGAAGGCATGATAGCCGCCGAGGGGTCGAGGTGAGTTCAGTTGCCCGGAGGGAGAGGGATGTCTTCGGCCACCGCCGCGGCGTCTGAGCAGCTGCTCGAGCGCAGCGAGGTGCTGGCCACGCTGGCGGAGCGGCTCGAGGCCGTCGTCTCGAGTGGCGCCGGCCGGCTGGTGCTGGTGAGCGGCGAGGCGGGGGTGGGCAAGACGGCCCTGCTTCACGCCTTCAGCCGGCGAGTGCAGGGCATGACCAGGCTCCTCTGGGGGGCGTGTGACCCGCTTTTCGCCCCGCGGCCGCTCGGGCCTCTCGTCGACGTGTCCACCGTCGCGGGTGGCGAGCTCGGAAGGCTCGTCGGAGGGGGGGCTCAACCGTACGAGGTCGCCACCGAGCTGCTACGCGAGCTGGCCCGCCGCGCCCCCACCCTGCTGGTTCTGGAGGACCTGCACTGGGCGGACGAGGCCACGCTGGATGTGCTCCAGATCATCGCCCGGAGGGTCGAGGGCGTCCGCGCGCTGGTGCTGGTCAGTTATCGCGATGACGAGCTCGAGCGCCGGCATCCGTTGCGGGCGGTGCTCGGTGAGTTGGGCACGGTGCGGGCCACGTCGCGGGTCCGTCTGTCGCCACTGTCGGCCGAGTCGGTGGCGATGATGGCGGAGCCGCACGGGGTGGACGGCGCGGCGTTGTTCCGGGCCACAGGCGGCAACCCGTTCTTCGTCACCGAAGCCCTCGCCACCGGGGCGGACAGGATGCCGGAGAGCGTGCGCGATGCGGTGCTGGCACGGGTGTCGCGGCTCAGCCCCTCGGCTCGCGGTCTGGTCGACGCCGTGGCCATCGCGCCGACCTCGGTGCCGCTCTGGCTGCTGGAGGCGATGGCTGGCGACGGCACCGCCTCGCTGGCTGAATGCGTGGCCTCGGGGACGTTGGTGCTGGGCGACGGTGAAGTGTCGTTCCGCCACGAGCTGGCGAGGTTGGTCCTCGAAGCTGACCGGGGAGCGCAGGAACGTGTGACCCTCCACCGACGGGCCCTGGCGGCTCTTCGGTCGGCGCCAGCCGGTGTCACGGATCTCGCCCGGCTTGCCCACCACGCCGAGGCCGCCGGCGACGCAGAGGCGGTGCTCCGCTTCGCCCCCGAGGCCGCCATGGCGGCGGCCAGGGTGGGGGCGCACCGTGAGGCGGCCGCCCAGTACGCACGCGCGCTGCGCTTTGCCGGCGAGCTCCCCCTTGGTCAGCGCGCCGATCTTTTGTGCCGGCGCGGCGCCGAGTGCTACCTCACGGATGACCTGGAGGGCATTGAGGCCGTTCGCGACGCGGCAGCGTGGTTCCACGAGGCGGGGGACCCCCTGGGGGAAGGGAATGCCCTGCGGGCTCTGGCCATGCACCTGCGTTGCTACGCCAAGGTCGCCGAGGCCGACGCCGCATTCGATGCCGCCCTCCGCATCCTGGAGTCGCTGCCGCCCGCACACGAGCTGGCGATGGCTCGGGCCAACCACGCCACACTTGCCATGACCCGCGGGCTCCTTCCGGTGGCCCGGGAGCGAGCCCGGGACGCTCTCGAGCTGGGCGAACGGCTCGGCGATCGCCAGTGCCAGCTGCATGCCCTCGCCACTCTGGGAACGGTCGCGTACACGGCTGGCGACGACCAGGGGCGGCGGCAACTGGAGAGCAACGTGGAGCTCGGCAAGCGGTGGGGGGAGGAGGAGCAGGTTGCCCTCGCCTATCTGTGCCTCGCACAGGTTGCCGGTCGCGTCCGGGAGTACGAGGACGCGGAGCGATACGAGCGCGAGGGGATCGAGTACTGCCTGGAGCATGGGATGGACACCTACCGGTATGAGATCACCGGCTACATGGCCCGCCGGCTGCTCGACCGGGGCGACTGGGATGAGGCGGTGAAGGTGGCGGGGACAGTGCAGCGCTTTGCCCACGCCAACGCGGTGCCGTACACCATCTGCCTGTCGCTGTTGGCGGTCATTCGGTCCCGCCGCGGTGATCCTGATGCGGGCTCGCTGGTCGAGGAGGCACAGTCGATCGCCCGGCACACGGACGAGCCTTGGCAGCTCACGCCGCCCGCTGCGGCCGCCGCCGAGATTGCCTGGCTCGAAGGGGGGCGGGAGGTCGCGACCCGGGTCGTGGAGGCCACCGAGACCGCTCTGCATATCGCCCTGGCACGAGAGCTGCCATGGGTGGTCGGCGAGCTGGGGGTATGGCGCCGGCGCTCCGGGGCTCCCGGGTCGCCGCCCGCCACCGCTGCCGCGGGGCCCTACGCCCTGGAGCTGGCCGGCCGCACCGCCGAGGCGGTGGAGGCCTGGCGCCGGCTCGGCTGCGACTATGAGGCCGCGGTCGTGCTCACCACATGCGGTGAGGAGGAGGCCGAGCGGGAGGCGCTCACCACGTTCCAGCGGCTGGGGGCGCGGGCGGCGGCGGCGCTGGTGGCTCGCCGGCTTCGCGAGCGGGGTGCGCGAGGGGTGCCCCGAGGACCGAGAGCGGCGACCCGCGACAATCCGGCGCATCTCACCGAGCGGGAGATCGAGGTCCTGGGCCTCGTGGCCGGAGGGCAGCGCAACGCCGAGATCGCCCAGCGCCTCTTCCTGACCGAGAAGACGGTCGACCATCACGTCTCGGCAATCCTGGGCAAGCTCGGCGTCCGCTCGCGTGCGGACGCCGCCGCGGCGGCCGCTCGCCTCGGCATCGAGGTCGGCGGCTGATCAGCTCGCCAGGCCAAAGCTCCAGGCCGCGATATCCGGCCTCGCGGAGCGAGGCCGGCGTCGTCGAACTCGCGGACGCCTCCCCACTGACCCAGCCTGCCATCACCAAGCACCTCAAGGTGCTGGAGCGGGCCGGCCTCATCGGTCGGGTCCGCGACGGACAGCGCCCCCCGGCAAGGCTTCAGCTCGAGGGCCTGCTCCCCGTGGACGACTGGCTGCGCCGCGCCCATGCCGAATGGTCCGACCGCCTCGACCGTCTCGAAGCCCATCTCGCCGCCCAATCAGAGGCAACCGCTGCAAAGGAGAGCCCCGATGGCTGACACCCGTGCCGCCGTGGACCCTCCGATCCGCGACCCCGACCAAGCAGCTCATTCTCGAGCGCACCCTCAAGGCCTCCCCCGAACGGGTCTTTGACGCCTTCACCGACCCCGCCCAACTCAAGAGATGGTGGTGGCGTTCGCCCACCACCTTGGTGCCCGCCGAGCAAGCCGCCGCCTCGTCATGAGCGGCCGAGCCGTCAACGACGAGCAGGGTGAGCTCTTCGCGACGCTCATCGATGTGACCTTCGAGACCCGGGGCGAAGGCACCGCGCTCACCATCCGCCAGTCCTACTTCGAGCCGATGCCTCCCGCCGAGGCCATGGGCGGTGCCGAGCAGGGCTGGTCCGAGCAGCTCGACAAGCTCGAACGGCTTCTCACCGAGTGAACCAGAAGCCTGGCGTGAGGCACAAGGGCATGACCACCAATCCGGCACTCGCCGAGGCTCAGCGTCTCGTGGGTCATTGGCAGATGAAGGTGTACAACGCGGCATTCCTTCCGGGACCGGCGTCTCGCGTCGTCGGCTCGACCGAGATCGACTGGACGGAGGACGGCTCCGCACTCGTGATCCGTCAAGGTGACTCGGCGCACCCGCCGGCTGCGACCCTGGATCGTCGGTCGTGACGAGGGCGAATCCGAGTTCATGGTCCTTTACGCCGACGACCGTGGTGTCTCGCGTATCTACCGCATGACTCTCGAGGGGGCACGGCGGCAGATGTGGCGAGACAACCCGACAGTCAGCCAGCGCTTCTCGGCGCAGGTTGATCCCGGCGGGAGCGTGATCCGGGGAAAGTGGGAGAAGTCCTCGGATCAAGGCGCCACGTGGGAACACGATTTCAACCTCGACTACACCCGGTCGACGACCCGGCGAGTGATCATCCCGAACTGCATGCCATGGCCCGGCGGGTTGTGGTCGCCTGATCCGGGAGACTCAATGGCGCAAAGCGCTCAGGCGTCTGGGCGAGGCGTGAGGACGATCATCGGGATGAGCCGACTGGTCTTCCGCGCGGCTTCGAGTAGTTGCGGGTATCGGTCGGTTGCCTCGGCGAACAAGCGCTCGCGCTCCGAGCCTTCCGCCTCCTGGGATATGACCTCAATGGTGTCCCGCCCGACCTCGATTCTCGTGTTGGGGTGTGCCTTGAGGTTGTGGTACCAGTCGGGGTTACTCGGAGCTCCGCCGTTGGCGGCCCAGATGAAGTAACCCCGGCCATCGGGCAGGTATGCGACCGGGTTGACGCGGCCCACACCGGACCTCGCGCCGGTGTGGTGAAGCAAGAGCAGTGGGATGTCTTCCCAATCGCCGCCAACATGCCCCGCGTTCACGCGAAACTCATCGATCACCAGGGCGTTGTAGTCGTCGCGTGTTTGGGGCATCGGATCATCCTCCGCGTGCCGCATCCGCCTGACCGTACTCGTCGTGGCGGCGCCACCAGTACCCTCCCTCCTCGTTCCTGCCCCGAGGGGCCAGGTCCAGGAAGTGGTAAGTCCCCATCAACGCCTCGATGCCGCGAGCATAGGTGGAGTAGGTGTGATAGATGGTGCTGCCCTCGAGCGCGAAGGCGTTCATGCCAAACATCTGCCGTCCAGGATCGTCAACATGCTGGAAGTTGTAGTCGGCGCCGTCTCTCTGCTGCTCCTCAGTGAAGGCGACGCCGAAATCGAAGTTGAAGTCGCTCGCGAGCGACGAAACCCACGGGAATCGCCAACCCATTTGTCGCTGGTAGTCTTGGAGCTGCTGCAACGGAGCGAGCGACACGCACACCAGAGTAACGTCGTGGCCGTTCAAATGCGGGATCACACCATCGAAATGATCGGCAACAAAGGAGCATCCTGTGCAGCCCTGCCTACCCTCGGTGAGCCGGTCTCCGTCGCCGAACATGAAGTTATAGACGAGCAGCTGTGAACGCCCCTGGAAGAGGCCGGCCAAGGAAACCCTGCCTTCCTCGCTCTCGAAGAAGTACTCTTTATCAACGGGCACCCAGGGGAGTTCTTGGCGTCGTTGCGCGAGCTCGTCGCCACGCCGCATGTGCGCCTTTTCCTCCTTGAGGAGAGCGAGCCGCGCAGCAAGCCACGCTTCATGGGTTCCAACTTCATGGCCGATCATGTTTGACTTCCTTCTGTCGCTGCGACACTGGCTCGGGCTCAAGTCGGCGCAGCACCGCCGCCTGGGCCGGCCAGGCCACCCGCCCGCCCATCAGTGGGTCGCATACTCATCGTGGCGGCGAAGCCACATGACTTGATCGTCTTCGTGTCGGCCCTTCGGGGCTCGGTCAAGGATGGCGTAGTAGCCCATCAGGAATTCGGTTCCTCGGGCGTAGGTGGAGTAGCAGCGATAGAGGGTGTCGCCCGCGCGCGCGAAGGTGGTGAAGCCATGTCCCTCGGATAGATAGCTCTCGGGCGTCGTTCCGCTTGAGGTCGCGTTCTCGATTGCGATCCGCGGCTGCTCGCTCAAAAGCCTCCGAAGGCCGAGCTCGTTGGCCTCACGCAGGGGCGTGGCGGCGGCGTTGTGCTTCGCCGCGTCCCCGGTCGATACCCCGTGGTCGAAGTTGAAGTCGCTTTCGTAGCTGGACGCCCACTCGAAGCTCCAGCCCATGCGCTCCCGATAGGCGAGCAGCTTCGCGATCGGCGCGTGAGAGACGCAGATCATCGTCACGTCGCGCGCCTTCAGGTGGGGTATCACGCCGCTGAAACTATCAGCGGTGGACGAACAGACGAGACAACCGGCCTCCCAGTCAGGGCCGAACATGAAGTGGTAGACGACGAGCTGCGAGCGACCGTCAAAGAGTTCAGCCAGCGTTCTGGGTCCGCCGGCGGTCTGCAACCTGTACTCTTTCTCGACGGGCACCCAGGGGAGTTCCCGGCGCTGCCGGGCGAGCTCATCGGCCATCCGCGTGAGCTCCTTCTCCCGCTTGAGCAGCTGAGCGCTCGCCTCGAGCCACGCATCACGTGTTCCGACCCGGTGACTCGTCATCCTGCGGTCTCCTTATCTCTTTCCACATCTCTTGCGGTCGGCGCAACCACCTAGACGACGCTCACATCGGTCGGATGAGCCCGGGAACCGATGAGGGCTCCACGATGATGAGCACGCCGAGCGCGACGATCGCCAGCGCCACGGGGAGGTCGATGGCGGCTTTCGCGGGCAGGAGCTTCTGGACCAGGATGGGGATGGTGACCAGGGCCATCCAGGCGAGGCTCATTACCCCCACCGCCACGAGTATTAGCATCCATCCGATGCTCGAGCCGACGCAGTCGAGGCCGAACCCGAGCCCGGAGCAGATGCGCTCGCGGCAGCGGCGCCGAAAGCGCTGCTTGATGGGCGTGAGCTCGTAGACGCCAGCGGCGATGATAATTGCGCCTGCGACGACAGCCCCGTGCGGCCGGTCCAGCGCGTAGACGGCCACCCCGAAGAGCGTCCAGATCCCCAGGTACTCGACGAGGAACCCCGGCACGGCACGTAACGACCCAGTGGTGCGCATGCGCCTGAAAACGGCCGAAGCCGCACCCGGGAGCATCATCGCCGCCATCATCGCGACCCACATGCCGAGGAAAGGTGGGAGCGAGCCGAGCCGAGTGGCAATGCCCATGTCCATCCCGCTCATCTGCAGGGCGGAGATGACCCAGCATGCGGCGGCGAGCCCGAGCGTCGCCGCCAGCGCGATCAGCCCGGCCGGCCCCGGCGTCAGCGCAGAAGCCACCGGGGCCGGCAAGGCGATCCCCCCGATCATTGCAAATGCACGCTGGCGGGAGATCTGAGCACCGCCCTCAGGCAGCGGGGCTCGAGGGTCCCGCGTAGCGCCGGACCGTTCGCTCATGCAGACCTCCCTGGACTCTGATGGGCGTGCTTGACTGCGGCCATTCGATCCCGCCTCGGGCTTGGGGTCGTGAAGGCGATCGGCAGCGGGCTCTCCGCCTCAGGATGCCTTATGCGACCGCCCAAGGGCAAGGAGCTATTCCTCACCGCCGCTGGTAGCGTCGCTTACCGGCCAGGTCCCATTGGCACAAGGATGGCCCCTCCAACTCCACCCTTGGGTGGGTGCCTGCCGCCGCACCGGCCGCCGCCCTGGAGCCCAGGGTCCCTTTCAGGAGCCCACTCGCGGCGCGTACAGTCGGCGACGGATGTGGTCGGCGATCGAGCTCCGCGAGATTCGGGTCTTCCTCACCCTTGCTGAGGAGCTCCACTTCGGACGCGCCGCCGAGCGGCTGGGCCTCACCCACTCACGGGTGAGCCAGGTGATCCGCGGCGTTGAGGCCCACCTGGGGGGCCGCCTCTTTGAGCGCGGCAAGCGCCAGGTCACCCTCACCCCCCTCGGGGAGGAGCTGCAGCGCCGGATGGCCCCCGTCTACCGGCAGCTGCAGCAGGCGTACCTCGACGTTAGAGACATGTCCGCCAGCGTGACGGGGACGCTGAGGCTCGGGGTCCCTCACTTCGCTGGCGTCTGCCCGCATTTCTCGGAGATTGTCGGCACCTTCGAGGTCCGTCATCCAGGCTGCCATGTCCAGGTCATCGAGACCGGTTTCGGGCGCGATCAGGTCGACTGGCTGCACCGTGACCAGATCGACATCCTGGCGATGCGCCTGCCGGTGTCAGACCCGGGGGTGGTCATCGGGCCCGTCGTCGCGCGCGAGGAGCGAGTGCTGGCCGTCGCCGCCAACCACCCGCTGGCCGGCCGTGGCTCGGTCATCGTCGAGGATCTCGCCGATTACACCACGACCGACATTCCCGCCTTCTCGCGCGAGGTGATGGACCTGTACAGTCCGCCTCGCACGCCAAGCGGTCGGCCGATCCGCCGCGCCGCCATGCAAAGTGTCACGGAGGTCATGGTGCGTATCGCAGCCGGAGAGGTCGTTCATCCTACCGTGCCTTCCATAGTGGCCAACCAAGGTGGCCATCCGGGGATCGCGGTCGTGCCCATCCGGGACCTCGCTCCCGTGGAGACGGCCCTGATGTGGTTGGCGGCACGCGAGGGACCCAGAATTACAGCATTTGCCCGTGCCGCAAGCGATGTCCTGAGCACTCACGTCTGAGCGGCGGTGGCCTCCCGCCTCTCGGGAGCGGGAGACGGAACTCGAACCCGCGACATCCAGCTTGGAAGGCTAGCGCTCTACCAGCTGAGCTACTCCCGCAGGCGGACCAGCATACCCCGCTCCCGCTGACCCCGAGGCCCCCTGAGCGTCACCAGCCCGGCAGCGGTGCCGCCGTCAGTGTCCGCAGGCGCGCGCCTCGCCCGAACCGTCGGCGGTCTGGAAGCTGTGCCCGCAGCTGCAGGTGCGCACCGCGTTGGGGTTGTTGATGGTGAAGCCGCCGCCCATCAGGGCATCGACGTAGTCGATCTCGGCGCCCTCCAGGTACTGGGCCGAGTACTCGTCGATGTAGACCTGGAAGCCGCCGGCGTCCACGACCTCGTCGTCCTCGCGGGGCGGGTTCTCGTCCAGGCCCATGCCGTAGGAGAAGCCACTGCAGCCGCCGGACTGGATGAAGACGCGCAGCCCAACCTTGCTCTCGGGCTGCTGGGAGATGAGCCCCTTGAGCTGTCCCGCCGCCGTCTCGCTGACCGTGATCATGGATCTGGACCCCTGAGGGCCGGTACACCCGGCCATTCGTTCGATCCACATCATACGACACCCCGCCCCGGGCAAAGCCACTATTCGGCGCGGGCGGCCTCGGCCACATAGCGGGGCAGGTGGACGTCCTCGCTCCCCGCGAAGCGCATCGCCCCGGCGACGCGGTGGTGACCGGCCACCCGGTCGATCTGGTGGAGCATCTCCTGGCAGATCGCCCGGTAGCTGGGATGCCCCTGGGGAGAGGTTCGGAGCTCGATCAGGTGGAGCGCCTCGCGGGCATTCAGCTTGACCACGTAGCGAACCCGGTGGGCCAGGGTCACCAGGTACTGGGCCTGCTGGGGCAGATCCCGTTCGACCCTCTCCCACACCGCCTCCGCCTCCCCCACCGCCCGCCGCCACGCCGCCTCCAGCCCGGCGGCGATGACCTGGTCGGGGACGGCATATCCCAGCCCGGGGGTGAGCTGCTGCCACTGGAGGGTGAGCATCCGGTGGCGCTGGAGGTCGCGGAAAGCGCCGTAATCCGACACCAGCTCGAAGGTGTAGTCGGTGTGCTCGAACCCCCTCCCCGGCCGGTGCCTGCGGTTGCGCCGGACCCCGACCGCGGCGGCGAATATCCCGTCCTTCTGCTCATCGGAGAGGTGCCCGACCAGGCTGGCGACTGAGTCGAAGGGCAGCTCGGCATGGGGGAAGAGGGCGCCGGCCAGGATCCGATCCTCGCCGTCGGGATCCCAGCCGAGCAGGGTCACCGGCCCGGCCTTGGGCAGGGCAGGGATCGGCTCCCCGGTCGCGACCAGCCTCCGGGCCTGGCCGGCGAGCGCGGCACCGGTCTCGGCAAGGTACTCGACCCAGACCCCTCCCCGATCGGCACGGTCGAGCCGGCTCACGAACTCGGGGATCTCCCTCTGCAGCTCGGGGGCGATCAGCTCCGCATAGGCGCGCGCCTCGGGCAGGGGGTGGGCGCGCAGCCGCAGCACCAGCTGCTCCAGCGCCTGCGGCGAGGCGAACACGCCCACGTTGCTGACGGTGCCGGCGGGCAGCAGGCCGCGGAGCAGGTCGAGCGCCAGGGCTCGGATCGCCCGACCCCGGGCGCGGGCGTCCGCCTCGGCGGGGAGCGCCCGGTCCAGGTGCTCACGAAGCGCAGGGAGCATCTCCGCATATGTGTCGAAGAGCCCGTCCATGGCCCGCACGTATGCGTCGGCGTGCCCGGAGGCCATCAGCTCCGGATCGCGGAAGTAGCGGTAGTGGCCGTCGCGCCGGTCGATGTAGGGGATGTAGCGGGTGGACTGCTCGAGGTAGGCGGCGAGGCGGCCCCATTCGATCGCCTTGGCCAGGGGCTGGCTGACCTGCTCGCAGGCCAGGTGCACCCCTCCGAGTTGCGCCACCGAGTCGTCACCGTACTCGGCGAGCACCCGACCGAAGAGACGGGCCGCCCGGGCCCGGCCGGCACCGTCATCGGGAGGCGCCTCCAGGGCGGCGGCGCCCTCCTCCAGGAACTCGTCGAGGAGCAGGCGGCGCAGGCTCTTGGAGCTGCGGCTGTAGCGCGCAAAGAGGGCAGCCGCGGTGACCTGGGGCAGACCCCTGAGGACGAATGCAGGGGACTCCAGGTTGCTCACCCACGGCCCGAGCCTGGCCTGCTCTCCGGCCGCCATCGGCTCGAGGTGATAGGGGCCGGTCATCGCCGCACAAGTGTACGGGCGCCGGATGGGGAGCCCGCGTACCCGGCCACGCCCTCAACTCCATACAATCCAGCGAGCGTGACGGACGTCCTCCCGGCCCCACCGCGCTTCCTCGCCGACGTCTATGACGACGCCAGCCGCTGCAACCGGTGTTCACTCTGCCAGGCCGCCTGCCCCACCTACGTCGTGAACCCGGTCGAATGGGAGACGGCGCGCGGCCGGGTGGCCCTGGTCCGCGACGCCATCGAGGGACGCCTGGAGCTGCGCGACATCGCCGACGGGCCGCTCTCCACCTGCCTCACCTGCAACAACTGCGTGGCCGCCTGCCCGCCGCGCGTGCCCACCGCCGAGATCGTCAGCCGCGCCCGCCAGGAGCTGCACGAGCAGGAGGGGTACCCGATCGGCCAGAGCTGGCTGCTGCGCACCATCCTCCCCCACCCCAGCGGCACCCGCAACCTCCACCGTCTCTCCCGGGCCGCCCAGGCGACCGGGCTCCACGCGCTGGCCCGGACAATCGGCCTCACCCGCTGGATGGGGACGGTGGGGGCGATCGCGGAGAGCACCGGGCCCCTCCCCCGCCGGCGTGCCGACCAGCGGGTGGGGGCGCTCCCCGCGGCCACCGGGCCGGTGCGCGGCCGGCTCGGGTTCCTGGTCTGCTGCTACCAGAACCTGGTGGCGCCCGAGGCCACCGAGGCGGCGATGCGGGTGCTGCTGGCCAACGGCTGGGAGTTGGAGGTGCCCGACCTGGGCTGCTTCGGCCTGCCCGCCCAGACCCTCGGCGACCGGCACGCCCTCACCGACATGGCGGTGCGCACCACCACCGCGGTCGCCGGCCTCCGGGTGGACGGGCTGGTCGGCGACGTGGCCAGCTGCATCGGCCATGTGCAGCGCTACGACCGGATTCTCGGTGACGACCGCGTCCTCGGCGACGACGCGAGACGGGTGGCGGCGACCACGGACCTCGCCAGCGCCTTCCTGGAGCGGATGGGCTGGAGGGCCAGCCTGGGAACCCTGCGGTGGAAGGTCGCCATCGACGAGCCCTGCTCCCTTCCCATCGACGGCCCCGCCCGGGGGGTCGCTCGCAGCCTGCTCTCCCGCGTCCCTGAGCTCGCCATCGTCCCGCTCCACGAGGCGGCGATGTGCTGCGGCGGCCCCGGCTCCTACGCCCACGGGCAGCCGCAGCGAAGCGATGCCATCCTGGCCCGCAAGTTCGAGAACGTCCTGGCGTCGGGGGCCGAGGTGCTGGTCACCGAGAACGTCTCCTGCCTCGTCCAGCTGCGCGCCGGCGCCCGCCGCCACGCACCCCAGGTGAGGGTGATGCACCTGATGGAGGTGCTCGACACCGCCATCGACATGTCGCGCCGCCGCCAGCCGCTCATGCCGGTGCGCTGAGCTCGCCGGCGGGGTGCCGCGGTGAAGCTCCACGCGAGGCCCGGCGAATGACGGCGAGCTCAACCTCCCTGGCGGTCATCGACATCGGCTCCAACTCGGGGCGGATGATCGTGCTCAGCGCCGATTCGGGCGGCCACCTGGAGATCTCCGGGGACGCCCGGTTCCCCCTGCGCCTGGTGCGCGAGTCGGCGGCCCGGGGGCGGCTCGGCGAGGCCGCGGCGACCCGCGTGGTCGAGGCGCTGCGGGCCTTCCTCGCCCTCGCCCGCGGCGCCGGCACCGACCAGGTGGTGGCGGTGGCGACCGCGGCGGTGCGGGAGGCGAGCGACCGCGACGAGTGGGTCCGGAGGATCGCCACCGAGACCGGTGTCGAGCTGGAGGTGCTGGACGGGGACGCCGAGGCTCGGCTCGCTTTCAGCGGCGCCGTCCATGGGCTGCCCGTGGAGGCCGGGCTGGTGCTGGACATCGGCGGCGGCAGCGTGGAGATCTGCCGCTTCCGCGACCGGCGCCCGGTCCGGCAGTGGACCCTTCCCCTCGGAGCCCTGCGCCTCAGCGACGGCTTCCTGGCCTCGGATCCTCCCCGACCCTCCGAGCTGACCCGGCTCCGCCAGCACATCCTGCTGACCCTCGGTGAGGCCGGAGTGACCCCGCTCCGTCCCGACGACGGGCTGGTGGGCACCGGCGGCACGCTGCGCAACCTGGCCAAGATCGACCGGGCCCGGCGCACCTACCCGATCTCGCGCCTGCACGGATACCGGATCAGCCGCGACGCCGTGGATCGGGCCGCCTCGGTCCTGGCCGCCCTGCCCCTGGCCAGGCGGCGCCGGGTCCCGGGGCTGAGCGACGATCGAGCCGAACTCGATCGTCGGCGGGGCGGTCTGCGCACAGGTGCTCCTCGCCGCCCTCGGCGCCGATGAGCTGCTGCTCTCCGGACGTGGCCTGCGGGAGGGCATCGCCCTGCAGCGTCTCGGCCTCCCCGTCCGTTCCGCCCTGGAGGAGCGCCACGCCTCGGTGGCGGCTCTGGCCCGCCGCTTCTCCACCTGGGACGGCCCCCGGGCGCAGCTCCGCTCCGAGGTGGCGGAGCGCCTCATGGATGCCCTGGACCCGGGGGCCGGAGCGGCGACCCTGGAGGCGCTCGCCCAGGCCGCGCTGCTGGTCGACATCGGCCGCAGCGTCGACTACTACTCACGCTGGGAGCACGCGGCCCGAATCGTCGCCGACAGCGACCTCTACGGTTTCAGCCACCGCGAGATCGTGCTGCTCAGTGCGGTCCTGGAACGGGCCGGAGAGGACCGGGTCACCCTGCCCGGCTATCGATCGCTGGTCAACGCTCAGGACCGGGCTCAGCTCGAGCGGCTCGCGGTGATCCTGGTGCTCGCCGACGAGCTCAGCCACCGAATGGTCGCCGGTGAGGGGGTGCAAGCTCAGCTGCGCAGAGGCGGAGTCACCCTGCTGATGCCCGGCGACGTGGGGCCGCTCGACGACGAGACCACACGCCGCTTCCAGCGCGTCTTCGGCCGGCGTCTGCGGCTGTCCGTCGGCCGCTGACAGCGTCGCTGCCGCGATCGTTGAGCCGGGCGTCTCACGCCATCGAAGGGGCATCACGAGCTCCCAGCACGATGGCCATGCCGGCTGCTCAGCGGATGCTGTGGCTGTACCGCCGGACGCAGATCGGCGCAACCACGAGGATGATCACGATCGCCAGGACCAGGGTGGTCGCGAGGGGGTGCTCCAGCGACCACACTCCGGCTGGTGGAGGCCCGATGGTATTGCCGAAGAGCTGCCGCCCTGCGGCGACCAGAGCCGACATCGGATTCCATTCCGCGATCACCCTGAGCCAGGCAGGCATCTTGGAGGGGTCGACGAAGACGCTGGAGATGAAACCCATCAGGAAGATCGGGATGTTGATGATGGCGTCGGCCGCCTGCGGAGAGCCCGACAGGAGGCCGACCAGAACACCCAGCCAGCTGATCGCAAAGCCGAACAGCTCAAAGAGCAGCAGGGCCAGCACCGCGTTGCCCAGACCGTTGTCGGCTCGCCAGCCCACCGCCAGGCCACAGGCGACCATCACCAAGAGGACGGGAATGCCCAGCATGAGGCTGGCGAGGGAACGGCCGATCACGATCGCAGAACGGGCGATGGGCAGTGTGCGAAAGCGGTCGACCACACCCTCGCTCATGTCGGTGGCCACCGCCACCGCGACGTTGCTGGTGCTGAAGAGCACGGTCATGGCGAACAGGCCGGGCATCAGGTAGGAGCGGTAGTTACCCCCGGGGACGCTGATCGAGCTGCCGAAGACGTACCCGAACAGCACGACGAAGATCACCGGGGTGAGCAGGCTACCCAAGATGACGTCGGGCTGGCGCTTGCCCCGGATGAGGAACCGCCGGGTGGCGGTGTAGGCGTCGAGCACACCACCACGCACTGGGCCCGGCGCCCGGGTGACCGCCTGGCTCATGGATCTCCCGCCGTCATCGCGACCTCAGGCTCTCTACCCGCTGGGTGTTCGGTGACGGTGCTGAACACCTCGTCGAGACTGGGGTGCTCCAGCCCGACCTCGTGGACCGGCACCCCGATCTCGCGCAGCTCGGCCACCACCTCCTCCAACCTCGCCATCCCGCCGGGCGCGGGAGCGCTGACCGACCGCCCGTGCACTTCGGCGCCGTCTCCGAGCAGCCGCCGCACCCGCTCGATTGCGGCCGAGTCCACCTCGGGGAGGGTGACCCGGACGAAGGGACGCCCGATCGACGCCTTGAGCTGCTCGGGTGTGCCCGTCGCCACCACCAGTCCTCGGTCGATGACCACGATGCTGTCGGCGAGCCGGTCGGCCTCGTCCAGGTACTGGGTGGTGAGCAGCACCGTGGTGCCGGCGGCGACCAGGCCCCGGATCGATGTCCACATCTCGCCGCGGCTGACCGGGTCGAGGCCGGTGGTGGGCTCATCGAGAAAGAGCACCCGCGGCTGGTGGATCAGGCTGGCGGCCAGGTCGAGACGCCGCCTCATACCGCCCGAATAGCGTTTCACCAGCTGCCGGCTGGCATCCACGAGATCGAACTGCTGGAGCAGCTCTCGGGCGCGCCGGCGCGACGCGGCCGCCCCGAGGTGACAGAAACGGCCGATGGTCTCGAGGTTCTCGGCACCGGTCAGCAGCTCATCCATGGTGGCGGTCTGTCCGGTGACCCCGATCATCTCTCGCACCTGCGGGGCCTGGTCGGTGACGTCGAATCCCGCCACCTGGGCGCGCCCGCCGTTGGCGGGGAGCAGGGTGGTCAGGATGCGGACCGCGGTGGTCTTGCCTGCACCGTTACGACCGAGCAGGGCGCACACCGTGCCCGTCCCCACCTCGAGGCTGACGTCCACCAGCGCGCGGGTGGAGCCGAAGGAGCGAGCGAGATGCTCAGCCGTGATGGCGGGAGAGGTCACGGCCCGGGCTTCAGCCCAGGGCCGCCAGGGCGTCCTCGATCGGCGTCGACACGCAGGTGAACGACGGCACGTCACGCAACGTGTGGGTGGAGGCCTCGCTGGCCCGCATCTCCTGGACCAGGTCGAGGAAATCGCTCACCGAATCACTCTCGAAGGCGACCACGAACTCTTGGTCGTCCAGCCCGAAGGAGTAGGTGGTGTTGATCTTCACCCCCGGGTAGCGATGGCCCATCGCGATGTGTTCATTCATCTGACGCTGCCGCTCCTCGGCGCTCAACCGGTACCAGGCGCGGGTCTTCACGAAGGGATAGACAAAGAGGTAGCGGCGCTGGCTGGGGGCGATGATCAGGCGGCTGCTCCTCCCCTCCTGCGGGGAGCCGTCCTCGTGGGCGTGCCGATCCGCGTACATGCTGCGCTTGGTCATCGCAAGGTAGTGGTACGGCTGCTCGAGGTAACCGGCGATCGCGGTCCGGTTGATCCTTGCTGCCAGCTCGTGGAGATCGTCGAGCCGGTCGCTGACCATCCACAGCATGAGATCCGCGTCGCCGCGGGTGCCCACCAGGCTGTAGCTGCGCAGGATCACCCCCTCCCGCTCGGCCGTCTCGGTGACCACCGCGGCGAGCTCGGCCCGCTCCGCGGCGCGCTGCTCCGGTGGTCGGCGGCGCCACTCCGGCACCACGCGGTAGAAGGCGTAGCGGACGAACTGGCGGGCCCCGGGCGTCCGCCGGCTGGCGTCGCGGACGCGCAGCGCGGCGGCGGTCGGCTCGGCCGCGGTGAGCGCGGCCACGGTGTCGGTCACGGCTCGCATCCTACGGCTTCTGCTCGGCGCCAGCCCGCTTGACGGCGGCCTTGCGGAGCAGCCGCTGCTCGCGGCGAACCCGGGCCTGGGCCTGGCGCCTGTGCTCGTCGGGGGTCTCGGCGAGCACCGCGGCCACCTGGGTGGGCCGGCCCTCGGCGTCGAGGGCCACGAACACCAGGTGAGCGCTGGCCACGTGACGCCTCTCGCCCTGGGGCAGGGTCTCGACGTCGACCCGCACCCCCACCTCCATCGAGCTGCGGTGGGCGTCGTTGACCATGGCCCGCACCGTCACCACGTCGCCGATGAACACCGGGGCCAGGAAGCTCATCTCGTCAATGGCCGCGGTGACCACCCGGCGGCGAGCGTGCTTGATCGCCGAGATCCCGGCGGCGCCATCGACCATCCGCAGAATGGTGCCGCCGTGGACGTAACCGGCGTTGTTGGCGTGCTCGATCTCCATCACCTGGGTCAGCTCGGTGGCCGATGACGAGGCCGGGCGCGGGGTGAGGTCGGGCTCCGCATCGGCAAGCTCGCGAAGCGCGAAGGGGACCGGGAAGTCGCGTCTCATTGCAGCGAGGCGAGCAGGGCGTGGCTGACCGCGGCCACGCCCACTCCGAGGCACCGCTCGTCGATGTCGAACTCAGGATGGTGATGGGGCGCCCGCACGTTCTGGGCGGGGTCACCGGCACCGACCAGGAAGTAGCAGCCAGGCACCCGCTCCAGGAAGTAGGCCATGTCGTCGCCGACGGTGAGCATGCCGGCCACCTGGACATTCTCCTCCCCCACCGCCCGAGCGGCGGCGAGCCGGACGCCGTCGGCGACGACGGCGTCGTTGATCACCGGCGGGCAGCCGGCCAGGAGCTCGAAATCGGCCTCGGCGCGAAGCCCGGAGGCCACGGAGCGGGCCAGCTCCTCGACCCGGGTGAGCAGGCGGCGGCGGAGCTCCTCGTCCGGGGCCCGGACCGTGCCGCGGAGCTCGACCTCCTCGGCGATGACGTTGAACGCCTGACCTCCTCGGATCTGCCCCACGGTGACCACCGCGGGCATGCTCGGGGCCACCTCCCGGGAAACCAGGGACTGGAGCGCGACCACCACGTGGGCGGCGGCGAGCACCGGGTCGACGCTCAGGTGGGGAAGCCCGCCATGGCCGCCCCGGCCGCGCACCCGCAGCCGGAACTCATCGGCGCTGCCGAAGATGGGCCCGGTGGCGACCGCCACGCGACCTCTGTCCAGCCCGGTCCAGAGGTGGATGCCCAGGGCCCGATCGACCCCGGAGAGGGCGCCGTCCTCGATCATCGGCAGGGCGCCGGTGGCGACCTCCTCGGCCGGCTGGAAGCAGACCCGAAGGCGCCCCCGCCAGCTGTCCCGCAACGACGCCATCACTGCCGCAACCCCGAGGGCGATGGCCACGTGGCCGTCGTGACCGCAGGCGTGCATGGCGCCGGGGACCTCGGAGCGCACCGGCCGGCCGTCATCGCGCTCGTCGACGGGCAGGGCGTCCATGTCGGCCCGGTAGAGGACGGTCGGCCCGGGGCCGCTGCCCTCGAGCTCGGCCAGCACCCCGGTGCCGCCGACCCCGGTTCGGACCTCGAAGCCGAGATCGCGGCAGCGCCCCCCCGCCAGCTCGGCGGTCCGGTGCTCGAGGTGGGCCAGCTCGGGGTGACGGTGGAGGTCGCGGCGGGTGTCGACCACCTCCGGGGATACCCGTGAGACCTCGGAGCCCACCCGAGCGATCAGGTCGGAGCTCACCGGCACACCCTCATCCGAGTGGGCCGCTCCGCGCCGGGGCAACCAGCCTCAGCGCAGCTTCGCCGAGATGCCGGTTGGCGACCACCCGGTCGGCCCCGGCCGCCATGGCGCGGCGCATCACCTCGCTCTCATCGTGATCGCAGAAACCGACGATCAGAGCATCGCGGTCGCGCGCCCGGATCCGGGTGATCGCGTCGAGGCGAGCATCGACCTCCTGGTTCAGGTCGACGAACACCACGTGCGCGGGAGACGGGAGACCGTCGCGAGATCGCCTGGCCAGAACGATGCCGGCGGCGGCGAGGGCCGCCTGGAGGCGGCTGGCCAGGATCAGGTCGGTGCCCAGCAGCGCCGCCGCCACCGGACCTTTCTCGGTCATCGACCGAATCATAGGAGCGGCGGCGGCTGGATCGGCCCGGCGACGCCGGGCGGTTCAGGTCGGCTACAACGTTAACCAGCCATGGACCTGGAGATCATCCCCGGCCGCTACGCCGTCTGCCGCCTCGAGCCCGATTCGGTGCAGCCGATCTGGGCCCGGAGCCCGGCTGGACGCGAGCTGCTCTCGGTCACCTGGTCGGACAGCGAGATGTCGGTGGTCTGCCCGGAGGGGCGGGTGCCCAGCGGGACCGCGTCGGAACGCGGCTTCACCGCTCTCCGGGTCAGGGGGGCGCTGGACTTCGACATGACCGGGGTGCTCGCCTCGCTGAGCGTTCCCCTCAGCGAGGCCGGCGTTCCCGTCTTCGCCATCTCCACCCACAACACCGATTATCTGTTGCTCCGCGGCGATGACCTCGCCAGGGGGACGGCGGCGCTGGCCCGAGCCGGCCACTCGATCGAGGCCGGCGATGCGGATGGGGAGGGCCAGGAGGCGATGCGACAGCGGGGCTGGGCGACCCACCCCGATCCGGAGCCCAACCTCACCGGCGGCGCCTGACCCCGGGGCCCGGCCCGCCCTGCGCGCGGGCGACAATTGGCGCATGGAGATGCAGCGCGTCGGCGTGGTCGGCGGCGGGGTCATGGGGTCGGGGATCGCTGAGGTCTGCGCCCGCCACGGCTTCCAGGTTCACCTGGTCGAGGCGTCGGCCGAGCTGGTCGAGGCGACGCGGGGGCGGGTGGAGCGATCGATGGCGCGGGCCCTGGAACGCGGCCGGATGACCGAGGCGGAGCGCGACACCGCCCGCGGCGCCATCGCCTGGGGGACCGACCTGGAGGTGTTCGCCGGCACCGACCTGGTGATCGAGGCCATTCCCGAGCGGCTGGAGCTGAAGCGCGAGGTGTTTTCGCGCCTCGACCGCATCGCCCCAGATCGGGCGATCCTGGCCACCAACACCTCAGCCCTGCCGGTCATCGAGATCGCCCGGGCCACGGCTCGCCCCGAGCGGGTGCTCGGGACCCACTTCTTCAACCCGCCCCCGGTGATGCGGCTTCTCGAGCTGGTCCGCAGCATCGCCACCGCGGACGAGACGATGGCGACCGCCCGCTCCTTCGCCGAGCGGATCGACAAGCAGGTCATCGTCGCCCAGGACCGGGGCGGGTTCATCGTCAACCTGCTGCTGATCCCCTTCCTCAGCGGAGCGATCCGCCTGTTCGAGTCCGGCTTCGCGAGCCGCGAGGACATCGACCAGGGGATGCGCTTGGGCTGCAATCACCCCATGGGGCCTCTGGAGCTCCTCGACCACATCGGGCTCGACACCCACCTGATGGTGTGCGACGCACTGTACGAGGAGTACGCCCTGCCGGAGTACGCAGCCCCCCCGCTGCTCAAGCGGATGGTGGCCGCCGGCTACCTGGGGCGCAAGAGCGGACGCGGCTTCTACGCCTACCCCTCAGAGGGCCGGAGCGCCCCGGGCTGAGCTCGGCGTCGATCAGACGGACGCCGTACCCGGCACCGGCTGGGCGGGACGCTGCACCACGCTGAGGCCGATGGCGGCGAGGAGCCGGCCCGATGTCCAGTACTCGACCCGGTATGCGCCGCCCTCACCGAACATCGGGGCCATGTAGGTGACGGTGTTGATCAGCTCCTCCGGACGGACCGTCTCGCCGGTCTGAAATCGGAGGGTGCTCGGGGGAACCACCAATCCACCGTCGGCGTCGACCAGGCGCAGCTCGACCTCGAACACCGAGCCGGCGTCGGGTCCGGCGAACCGGAAACCGGCGACCGCAGCGAAGCCGGCGCGGCCGGGGATCTGAATCAGGCCCAGGCTGTTGATGCCGCCGCCCAGGACGTAGAGCTTGCCGTCCGGCGGCACTGCGGCATTGTCGGCCAGGAAGGCGTAGGCGATGTCCACAGGCCCAGTCTCTCAGTCCGGCCGGGCGCCGTGCGGCGCCGGACGGGGGGGTCCGGCGCGGCCCATCGCCTGAGCACCGTCGCCGCCCACAATCGAGAAGTGCCCGAGCTCGATCACCCGGCCCTCCATGTCTTCGTCTGCACCACGGTGGGACGCCACCACTGCGCAGGCCAGGGAGCCGAGAAGGTCCTCCAGCGGCTTCGCGACCAGGTCGAGCGGCGCCGGCTGGACTGGGTGAGAACTACCCGGATGGGGTGCAACCAGCAGCACCACCAGGGGCCGGTGATGATCGTCTACCCGGACGGGGTCTGGTATGGCCGGCTCACCCCCGGCGACGTGGACGAGATCGTCGACGAGCACCTCGTCGGGGGGCGACCCGTGGAGCGGCTGCGCATCGTTCCCGACGGGCCCTGGGCGGGCACCGCGCTCACCTGAGGGCAGCCGGAGCCGGTCCCGCCGGCGACCGGACCCGGACCGAGATGGTGCATCTCACTAGTATTCGAGGAGGGGTTTTCGCCAGCGCTAGCATGGGAGGTGACCATGGGTTACATCCGAGGCTTTGTCCATGGAGCGGTCGTGGGCACGGTGGTCGGCCTGTGCGTCGCGCCGCAGACCGGAGAGCACACGCGCAGGCAGCTCAGCGCCTTCAGCCGAGCGGCCCGCGAGGGCTTCGGCACCGCCCGCAAGACCGTCACCCAGATCGCCCCGGTGGTCTCGGGGGCGACCTCGGCGGCCCGAAGCCAGGTGGGGAGGTTCCGCCACCGCGAGGAGGCGACCCCGGCGAGCGCCCACGGAGCCAACGGCCACCGCTGATCGCCGCGGCTGAGGCGGCGGGCCACTCCACGCGACCCCTCAGGGGGTCGGCCGGATGACCCCGGTGGGCCCCTCGTCCTCCACCGTGCCCAGCGCCGTGAGGATGGCGAGCACTCCGACCACGAGGTCGAAGATGTTGATCGCCAGCGGGAAGTGGAGGTCGGCGACCGATCGAGTCCCCGCCACGGTGTCCCCGATCGCGAAGCCGAGGGCGGCGAGGCCGACGAGGATCACCCCGACCACTCCCATCACGATCCGTCCAGCCCGCCGACCGAGCACGAAGCCGACCAGAATGAAGGCGATCAGCAGGATCACGTCGAGCACATCGCGCGCGTGGGTGAGATGGAGCTCCATGCCGTCGACGTTGCCCTGAGCCTGGTGGGCGATCACCCGGCCGGCGTCGCCCACGAACCAGCCGCCGATCCCGACGATCAGGAACGCGACGGTGCAGACCTGGGCATAGAAGCGCGCCATCTCCGGGCTCGGGATGATACCGGGCTCAGACCACGTCGAGGCGGGCCACCACGGCAGTGACGTTGTCGGTGGAACCTGCGGCCAGCGCCGCGCTCACCAGATCGTGAGCCGCGTCGCGGGGGTCGGCTCGGTCCATGAGCTCGGCGATCCTGGGGTCGGACAGCGATGCCCACAGCCCGTCGCTGCAGAGCAGAACGGTGTCTCCCGCGGCAAGCACGGTGTCCACCAGGTCAGGCTCCACGGGATCGCCCAGGAGCGCCCGGGTGACGAAGTTGCGCCGGGGATCCGTTCGCGCCTCCTCGGGAGCCATGGTGCCGGCCCGGATCCGCTCGGCGGTGAGGCTGTGGTCGGCGGTGAGGGGGCGCGCCACCCCGGCATGGAGCAGATAGGCTCGGCTGTCGCCGACGTGGGCGAGTGAGATCCGCCCCTCACCCACCAGGGCGGCCTCGATGGTGGTCCCGGGATTGCCGCCGAGGCGGCGGCGCACCCCGTCGACAGCCTGATTGGCCGCGGCGATGACCCAAGCGAGCCATCCGTCGTCCCGTTCGGGGCGGCTCAGACCACCGGCGGCGGCTTCCACGGCGGCCGCGGCGGCCTCGCCGCCGCCACTGTGCCCACCCATCCCGTCGGCGACGACCAGACCGAGGCCGATGCCGGGGAGCTCGACCAGCCGGAAGGCGTCCTGGTTCTCTCGGCGCACCGGTCCACATTCGCTGACCGCGGCGGCGGCGAGCCGGAAATGGCCCACCGTCGCTTCCACGGCACCGCTGTCCGAGGGCTTCACGACGACAGACCAACCGACGGCATGGGACCATTGTGCAAGTCCCTATGCGGCCCGGTCCTCTGGTCGCTCCGCCGGCCGCCGCCCTGGGGCACAATGACGCGGGTGAGCCCTGAAGGAGAGCGCGCACCAGTCCCGGCGACCGCCGCAATGCCCTCGGCCGGCCTCGAGGCACGCGCCGACGCGGCCGCCGAACTCATCCGGGTCGAGGCGGGCGGCGTTCCCCATCTGGCCGCGGGTGACGCCTCTCGACTTCTGGATCGCGAGCTCTCCTGGCTGGACTTCAACGCCCGCGTTCTGGCCCAGGCGGAGGACGAGGCCGTCCCCCTGCTGGAGCGAGCCCGTTTCCTGGCGATCGCCAGCCGGGCTCTGGACGAGTTCTTCCAGATCAGGGTTGGCGGGCTGAAACAGCTCGCGGCCGGGCTCGAGGACACCAAATCGGACGCTCGCGGCCCGCGGGCCGAGATGGAGGCCATTCGCCCCAAGGTGGAGGCGATCTACGCGCGCCAGTCGCGAGCCTTCCTGGGCGGCCTGGTTCCGCAGCTGGACCGTCACGCCATCCGCTTCTGCGACTGGTCGAGCCTCGAGGATGCCGACCGAGCCCACCTCGACCGGGTGTTCGAGGAGCGGATCTTCCCGGTCCTCACCCCCCTCGCCGTCGATCCCGCCCACCCCTTCCCCTACATCTCCAGCCTCTCGCTGAACCTGATGGTGGTGATCGCCGACCCCGCCGGCGGCGGCGAGCACCGGATCGCCCGGATCAAGGTCCCGCCGCTGCTCAGCCGCTTCAGCGTGCTGCCCGACGGGGAGCGCTTCGTCCCCATCGAGCAGGTGATCGCGGCCCACCTGGAGCACCTCTTCGAAGGCATGGAGGTGGTTGCCCACCACGTCTTCCGATTGACCCGAAATGCCGACTACCAGCTGGACAGCGACGAGGGCGACGACCTGGTGGAGGCGGTCCGCGCTGTCCTGCAGCAGCGGCGACGTTCCCCCACCGTGGCCCGCCTCGAGGTGGGCGCAGACATGGATTCCGCGCTGGTCGAGCTGCTCGTCCGCGAGCTCGAGATCGATGCCCAAGACGTCTATGCGGTCACCGGGCCCCTCGACCTCGGGGGTCTCTTCGACGTGGTCAAGCTGGACCGGCCGGACCTGAAGTACCGACCCTGGGTGCCGGTGACCCCGCTCCGGACGTCCCTGGTTCCCCGGGACAAGGCGGACGTCTTCCGCGAGCTCCGTGAGGAGCAGCTCCTGGTCCACCACCCCTACGAGAGCTTCGAGCAGACCGTGGAGGCGTTCATCGAGCGTGCCGCCGAGGACCCCCAGGTGCTGGCCATCAAGCAGACCCTGTACCGGACCTCGGGGTCGGCCAGCCCCAACATCCGCTCGCTGACCCGGGCCGCCGAGGCGGGCAAGCAGGTGGTCGCACTGATCGAGCTCACCGCCCGCTTCGACGAGGAGAACAACATCAACTGGGCCGAGGTCCTGGAGGACGCCGGGGTCCATGTCGTCTACGGAGCCGTGGGGCGCAAGACCCACGCCAAGGTGACCCTGGTGGTCCGCGAGGAGCACAGCGGCATCCGCCGCTACTGCCACCTCGGCACCGGCAACTACAACCGCGACACCGCCCGCATCTACGAGGACCTGGGGCTGCTCTCCAGCGACGCCGCCCTGGGCGCCGACGTCGGCGAGCTGTTCAACAGCCTCACCGGATACAGCCGCCCGGGGAAGTTCCGCAAGCTCCTGGTCGCCCCCACCTCGATGCGGCCCGCCCTGCTCCGGCTGATTCGCCGCGAGGGGGAGCGGGGAGCCTCGGGCCGGATCGTGATCAAGGTCAACAACCTGGTCGATGCCGAGGTGATCGAGGCCCTGTACGCGGCTTCGAACAAGGGATGCTCCATCGACCTGATCGTGCGCAGCATCTGCTGTCTGCGACCGGGGGTCGCCGGGTTGAGCGAGCGGATCCGGGTCCGTTCCCTGGTGGGCCGCTACCTGGAGCACTCCCGGATCCTCCGTTTCGGCAGGGACCGGCGGGACGCCGACTACTACATCAGCTCTGCCGACCTGATGCCGCGCAACCTCGATCGGCGGGTGGAGGTCGCCGTGCCGATCCGCTCCACCGAGCTGCGGGCGCGCCTCGACGAGATCCTGGACATCAACCTGAGCGACGACGTGCTCGCCTGGGAGCTTCGTGCCGACGGCAGCTGGCGCCGGGTGCCGACCCGTGCCGGAGTGGACACCCAGGTTCGCCTGCAGGAGCTGGCCCTCCAGCGCAGCGAGGGGCCGAGCTGAGCGCTCGCGCAAGGGGGGACGGCGCCACGCCTGCCTCCACCGGAACGCTGACGGAGTGCCGCCAGATCGACCTGCCGGTGGACGCGCGCTTCCGCCTGAAACGGCTTCGCCTGCCGGGCACCGCCAGCCCGGTGGTCGAACGGTTCGAGAGCATCCATTGGGACAGCCCCGATCTCCGGCTCAGCGCCTGGGAGGTCGGCCTGCGCCACCGGCGCGGACGGGGGTGGCGGGTCACCCTGCTCGCTGACGCCGACGCGGGGGTCACCCGGCGGCTGGGCCTGGACCTGGACGGTGACCCCGGAACCCCCCCACCCGAAGCCCTGCGGCTGCTGAGCGGGTACCTGCGCGGGGCCCCCCTGGTGCCCATCGCCCGGCTGCGGCACCAGGAGAGCGGCGTCCGGGTGAGGAACGGCCGGTTGGTCCACGAGGTGGTCAGCCGGATCGTCGAGCGTCGCTCGGTGGGGGGAACTCGCCGGGTCAGCCTGCGAGTGCGCGGCGACCCCGCCCAGGCACGGCGCCCGCTCGGCGCGCTCCGCCATGCGGGGATCACCGAGACGACCGACCTTCCCCTGATCGCCGCGGTCTTCGGGCCCGAGGCGGCGCCGCAATGGCGGGAGACCCCCCTCGATACATCGGCCAGCGTCTCCGAGGCGGTGGCCGCGGCCCTGCGCGACTACTCGGCCCGGTTGATTCGCAACCAGGCGGTGCTGCTCGAGGGGAGCGATCCGGAGGGTGTCCACCAGACCCGGGTCGCCTGTCGCCGGCTCCGCTCCGCGCTCCAGACCTTCGCTCCCCTGCTGGACCCCGCCTGGGCGGATGCGCTGCGCGAGGAGCTGAGCTCGCTGGCCTCAGACCTGGGGAAGGTGCGTGATACCGAGGTGCTGCTGATGCGTCTTCGCGCCAGCGCCGCCGACCACGGGCTCGACGCGGTGACCGCCGACCGCCTGCTGGGCGGGTTGGCCCGAGAGCGGGAAGAGGCCCGGGACGCGCTCCTCCGCCGGCTGATGTCACCGGAGCACGCCGAGCAGCTCGACCGCCTGCTGGAGGCCGCCCGTGCACCGTCGGTGCTGACCTCGGTGGCCGAACGGCCCGCCACCGACTGTCTGATGCCCCTGGTGACGGGCAGCTGGAGAAAGCTCCGCCGGCGCATCCACCGGCTTTCGGATCGGCCCACCGACCTCGAGCTCCACCGCGCTCGGATCGCCACCAAGCGCTGCCGCTACGCGGTCCTCGCCCTCGCCCCGCTGCTGGGAGACGACCCGGCGCGGGCCGCCTCGCTGCTTGGAGAGCTTCAGGACGCCCTCGGCGAGCAGCACGACGCCGTGGTCGCCGCGGAGTGGCTGCAGCGGTTCAGCGACCAGGGAATGGGCTTCGTCGCGGGGATCCTCTTCGCAGCCGAGCGGGCCCGGGCCGACCGGGGCCGCAGGAAGTGGCGCAAGCGGTGGCGGGCGGTGGATCGCCGGGAGGCCTGGCGCTGGGCGCGCTGACCTCGCCCGGTTTGGCCACCTGGAGGGCGCGCCGGTGAGCCGGGTGCTGGTGGTCCGCCACAGCGACGCCGGCGAGAGGTCGGAGTGGCGCGGGGATGACCGGGTCCGCCCGCTGACCGACGCCGGCCGGGACCAGGCTGAGCGGCTGGCACAGTCCCTCGACGGTCAGCCGCTGAGCCAGGTGCTCACCAGCGGGTACGCTCGCTGCGTCCAGACCGTCGCCCCGCTCGCCACCCGGCGCGGGCTCGAGGTGGAGGTGGCCCCCTGGCTGGAGGAGGGCGCCGACCCGGTGGCGACGCTGCAGACCCTGATGGCCAGGGGCGACGCGCTGGCCTGCACCCACGGTGACGTGGTCAGCGGGATCCTCTTCGAGCTGGCCGATCGCGGCGTCAGCATCGGCACCTCTCCGCGGATGCAGAAGGGCTCCACCTGGGTGCTCGATGTCGAGAACGGCGCGGTGGCCGCGGCGCGCTACCTGCCGCCTCCCGCCTGATCGCCGGATCCAGGCGCGCGACGGTTCGGCGGATCGTGGCCCATCCGCAGGCGGCTGCGGGAGTGCCTCTCTCGACCCCGGGCGGTTCAGGAACATCCTGTCCTGAACTCGGTGGTCTCGCTGACGGCTGCCGGGGCTGGCCGCGGCGTGGAGCCGCGAGGTCCGCGCCGCCGGCCTCTGCGTTCCCCACTGGCTGGTGACCCCGGAGCTGCGCGAGACCGCCGGCGATCTGCGGCTCCCGCTCACCGCCTCCACGGTCAACGACGAGTGGGCGGTCCGCCGGGTGATCGCCGCGGCGCCACCATGATCACCACCGACGAGGTGGAGCGGGTGCGCCGGGTGGTGCACGGGTTCACGCCCGACCTCCCGGCGCCCGGCCGGGTTCGGGTCACGGCCGCCTGATGATCCGCCTCGGTGATCCTGGGCCGGGCTCCGCGAGCCCTCCTCAGGCGGCTCTCCGGCTGCCGGTGAGCTGCCCGATGCGGATGGCCCGGGCGACGTCGGAGGGCGAGACGATCCCCACCAATCGGCCGCTGTCGAAGACCAGGGCCCGGCCCTCGGGGCTGGTGCGCAGGCGCGGGGCCAGCTCGGTCACGGCGTCGTCGGGGCTCGCCGCCGGCACCAGCGCGGACGGTGCGGCCACATCCTGAACCCGGACCGCCAGGCGCCGGTCCGGCGGAACCGCGGCCAGCCGGCGAAGGCTGATCATGCCCACGATGGCGCCGCCCCAGTCGCGGACCGGAAAGCATGAGTGGCGGCTCCCGATCGCGATGTCGCGCAGGAACCCGTCGACGGTGAGCCATCCGGGCACCACCACTGGGTCGGGCGACATGATGTCGCGGACGCGGAGCCCGGCGAGCACCGCGCCCATCTGGATGTGATTCTGCTCGGCGCCGGCCGCGGTCATCAGGAACCAGCCGACGAAGGCGACCCACAGGCCGCTGAGGGGGTCGTAGGCCAGGAAGAGAAAGAATCCGACAGCGATCATCACCAGGCCCACGGACCGGCCCCCTCGCGCCGCCCGAAGGGTGGCACCCACCCGGTCGCCGCTGCGGCGCCACAGGAGGGCCTGCAGGATCCTGCCCCCGTCGAGGGGAAACGCCGGGATCAGGTTGAAGACACCGAGCAGCACGTTCATGCCGGCCAACCAGAGGGGCACCAGCACATAGATGTCGGGGGCCCCGGAGGCGATCAGAGCCAGGGCGACCGCCCCGAAGACCAGCCCAAGAGCGATCGAGGCCGAGGGCCCGACCACCGTGATCCTGAGGGTGTCGCCGGGGGATGCGACCTCGTCGCGGAGCTGCGAGATGCCCCCGAAAAGCCAGAGGGTGATCCCCTCCACGGTGACTCCCCGGCGCCGGGCGACGACGCTGTGAGCCAGCTCGTGGGCGAGCAGCGACCCGAAGAAGAGCACCGTGGCTGCCGCCGAGAGCAGCCAGTCCAACCACCAGGGGGTCCCGGTGACAGCTTCGGGGAAGACCAGGGTGGCGAGGCTGACGAGGATCAGCCCGGCGATGACCAGAAGGCTCCAGTCAGCCCGGATGCGAACCCCCGCCACCCGCCCCAGCGCAATGCCGCGGCCCACGAGCCACCTCCATCGTGCCTCCATGGCGCCGCCCGGCGAGGGCCGGGACCACCGGTCCATGGTGACCGGCGCCCGCTGACCGAGCGCCGCGCGTCTGCTCCCAGGATACGGCGAATCCCTGACCCTCAAACCCTGCAGGTGGGCCGAGCAAGGCGCGGCGCCGGTCGGGTCGACGATCAGCGGCCGGAGCCGGGGCTCGCGAACCGGGGCGGCGTGGGCAACCGTCGCAGGGCGGGGATGAGGACCGCGGCCACCGCGAGATGCATCAGCGCCAGGCTGATCCGGCTCGACATCGTGGTCGCTGCGGTCAGTGGCAGGCTCAGCGACCCCAGCAGGAGAGCGACGGCCACGCCGGTCCAGATGCCCCGGGCGCGCGAGGTGCGCCGCTCCAGCACCGTGAGAAAACCCCAGCCCAGCAGCGATCCCACCAAGCTGGCGGCCACAACGTAGTCGATGCCAACAATCTGGGGAGCGCCGCTGCCGAAGCGGACCGACAGCTGGACGCCGAACAGCCGAACCGCGATGGCCCAGACGGCGACGGCGGCAACGGCCGCTCCCAAGACGCCGAGCGCTCGGATCCGGCCCGTGCGGGCAGTGGTCGGGGTCGCGCTGTCGATGGTGATGGTGGTGGCCATGACGTGACTCCTTCTCGCGGGGCTCTGCAGGCGGTAGAATTACTTAGCCGCCTAAGGTTAGGTGCCTAAGGTTAGGCGGCTAAGCATCCGCATGTCAAGAGGTCCGTGGATGAACTTCGAGCAGGCCGACGCACTCAACGAGGCGATCCGTGCCATCGGCATCCGCCACCGCGCTCTGGCCATCGGAGCCCTCGCCCCCCTGGGGATCCATCCCGGTCAGAAGCTGCTGCTGATGGAGCTCGAGGCCGCGGGGCCGTGCACCCAGGCTCAGCTGGCCGTGGCCAGCGGGTATGAGGCGCCCAGCATCACCCTGAGCGTGCGCCAGCTGGAGGCTGCCGGTTTCGTGGTCCGCCGGCCATCCCCCACCGACCGGCGCGCCACCATCGTCGAGCTGACCGCTCAGGGGAGGGCTCTGTTGCCGAAGCTGAGGGCGGCGTGGCGCAGGGTCGCTCAGCAGACTGTCGCCGGCCTCTCGGGCACGCCGGTGGACCAGCTCACCGAGGTGCTGACCGACCTCGCCGAGAGCCTGGTGGCCGCCGGCGGTCCGGCCGAGGGCCTCCCCCATTACGTCACCGGGGCCGCCCGGCCGTGAGCCGGCGGCTCCTCGCGGCGAAGCCGGGGCCGGTTGCGCTGGTGGGAAGCGGCGAGTACCTGCCGGCAATGCTCGAGGTCGAGGCCGCGCTCCTCGCCGGCAGACCCGCGCGGTACGTGCAGCTGCCCACGGCGGCGGGCCAGGAGGGAAGGGGTTCGATTGCGCGATGGGTCTCGCTGGGCGCTCAGCAGGCGGCACGCCTGGGGGTCGAGGCGGTCTCCGTGATGGTCCTCGATCGCGAGTCGGCTGACGACGAGTCGAACGTGCAGCGGGTCGCCGGAGCCGGCCTGATCTACCTGTCGGGGGGCGACCCCGCCCATCTCGCCGACAGCCTGAGAGGGACGCGGGTGTGGGCAGCCATACGTGGGGAATGGGGGCAGGGGGCCGCCCTGGCCGGTTGCAGCGCCGGTGCCATAGCTCTCACCGGCTGGGTGCCGGACATCCGCCGCCCCGGCGCCGAGCCCCGCTCGGGGCTGGGCCTGGTACCGATGCTGCGGGTGCTCCCGCACTTCGACCGCATGGGGAGGTGGGCACCACGCATGGCCGAATCGCTTGCCGCTCAGGTGCCCACCGGGGTGACCCTGATCGGCATCGACGAGGAGACGGCCATCGTCTCTGGCGGGGACGATCTGGGCCGCTGGATGGTCAAAGGACGAGGGTCAGCATGGGTGATCGGCCCGCACGGGCAGAGGCCCTTCGGTGCCGGCGAGGAGATCGTGGTGCCCGCGGTGCGGCCTTAGTCATTCACGCTGGTGAAGGGGTCCCCGGCAGGTCCTCGCCGGGCACGGCCCGGAAGGATGCTCAGGAACCTCCGGTGACCACTCCCCCTCCCTGACCCTGGGTCGGGAGTTGGCTGGGAGCCTGGAGGCCGGAGCCGGCCGTGCCGGCACTCTGCGCCGCAGCCTGACTGGACCCCTGCGACGCAGCCGTGCCGGCCGTGGAGCGTCCGGGCAGGGTCGCTGCGGCAACCAGGGCAAAGACGGCGGTGCCCGCGACGGCGAGCGCGATGCAGTAGTCGCGGATCCGGGTGCGGAGATCGAGGGCTCGGTCCCGGTCCCTGCTGGACGGCTTCATGCTTCGGCCCAACCGAGCCCGCGGGCCGAGCGGCCGTCCACCATCGTCAGCTCCATGCGCCAAATGTAGCGGCGGCGCCTGACGGAAGCCTTACGTCAAGCAGTCGCAAGGTACGCCCGTTAGGCTGCAATAGATGAGCTCCGAGCTTCTCTGGTACACGACTCGCGGCGCCGGCGTCATCAGCCTGGTGCTGCTGAGCGCGGTCGTCTGCATGGGCCTGCTGACCCGGCTCCGGGTCCGCGGCGAGGGCTGGCCCAGCTTTCTCACCGCCGCCGTCCATCAGGATCTGGCCCTGGTCTCCCTTTTCTTCCTCGGCCTCCACATCGTCACCGCGGTCGTCGACCCCTTCACCAGCCTCGGCATCGTAGCCGCCACCGTCCCCTTCGGGTCCTCCTATCGAACCGTGTGGCTCGGACTCGGGACTCTCAGCTTCGAGCTGGGGTTGGCAGTCGGCCTGACCAGTCTGGCGCGGCGCGTCATCGGGTTGCGGGTGTGGCGGATGGTTCACTGGCTGGCCTACGCCTGCTGGCCGCTGGCGGTGATCCACACGGTGGGCACCGGCACCGACAACCACTCCGCGTGGCTGCTCGGGACCACGGTCACCTGCTGCGGCGCGGTGCTCGTCTGCCTGCTCTGGCGCTTGGTCGCTTCGCCGCGCGACCCGCTGGCTCAGCCCAGGTCCGCAAGCATGATGGTCGGGAGCGACCGATGAGCTTCGCCGCGCTCCTCCACGGTCCTGACCCGAGTGCCGGAGCTGAGTCCGCCAGCAGTCACATCCGGCGACTGGGTCCGACCCATCTCACCGGAGCGGCGCTGATCGACGCCCTGGATCGAAGCGAGCTTCGCGGGAGGGGTGGAGCCGCCTTCCCGGTGGGGCGGAAGTGGCGATCGGTGGCCGCTGGCCGAGGCTCGAAGGTGGTCCTCGTCAACGGCGCCGAGGGCGAGCCGCTCAGCTTCAAGGATCGGCTGGTGATGCAGGCACGTCCCCACCTCGTGCTCGACGGTGCTGCCCTGGCCGCGGATGCAGTCGGAGCCAGTCAGATCTTGCTCTACATCGGCCGCGAGCACTCGGCCGCGAACGGCGCCGTGCTGCGGGCGCTGGCAGAGCGCCCCGCCGGCGAGCGCAACCGCTTCGAGATCGCCAGTGCCCCCGTTGCCTACGTGTCGGGGGAGGAGACCGCCGCCGTGCAATTCGTCAATCGGGGTGTGGCCCTCCCCACCAGCATCCCACCGCGCCCGTTCGAAGCGGGCGTGCGGGGACGCCCGACCCTGGTCCAGAACGTCGAGAGCCTGGCAGCCGCGGCGCTCATCGCCCGGTACGGCGACGGTTGGTACCGCTCCTCCGGAAGCCTCTTGGTCACTCTGACCGGGAGTGTCACCCACCATGGGGTGATCGAGACCCCGCTGGGGACGCCTCTGGGCGAGGTTGCCGCGCGGGCTGGAGCCGGCCGGGGGTCCATCCGAGCGCTCCTGCTCGGCGGATACTTCGGCGGCTGGGTTGCCGCTGATCGAGCCTGGGATCTTCCCCTCCATCCCGACCGGCTCAGAGACGCCGGCCACACGCTGGGCTGCGCGGTCGTGGCCCCCCTTGCTGCGGACCTGTGCGGCGTCGCCGAGACCGCTCGGATCGTGAGCTTCCTGTCCGGTCAGAGCGCGGGCCAGTGCGGCCCCTGCGTATTCGGGCTCGGGGCGATCGCCGCAGCGCTGCGCCGGATCGCCGTGGGCCGCTCCCATCCGGACGACCTGGCTCACCTGGACCGCTGGAGCGCCGAGCTCCCCGGGCGCGGGGCCTGCCGCCACCCCGACGGCGCAGCCGGGTTGGTCCGCTCGGCGCTGGACGTTTTCGCCGAGGACTTCTCGCATCACCAGCGGCGCGGGCGCTGCATGGCTGCCGCGCCGGTGAGCGCCGGAGCAGCCTGATGTACGAGCCCGCCGGGCGGCGAGGGGAAGCGCGATCAGCCGGGGCCCGCGGCCCGCTCTCCCGGCTGTCGCTCAGGGTCGATCGGATCAAGTGCGACGGGCGCGGATACTGCGCCGAACTGGTTCCGGAGATGATCCGGCTGGATGATTGGGGCTACCCCATCGTGAGCTCCGGGCAGGTTCCGGACCACCTTCTGGACCATGCGCGGCGGGCCGTCTCCGCCTGTCCCACCCTGGCGGTCCGGCTGGCCGAGGACGGCAGGCCGAGATGAACGACCTGGCGGTCGCCCGCGACCGGGTGATGGGCACCTCGATGCAGGTGGTGGCCGCGCAGCCGGACGGCCTGCTCGCTGCCAAGGTGGCCGCCGACCGCATCGTCGCCGCGATCGACCAGTGCTGCAGCCGGTTCCGCGAGGACAGCGAAGTGATCGCCCTGCATCGCCAGCGGGGCCGGGAGGTGGGGGTGTCCGCGCTGCTCGCCCGAGCACTCGGGACTGCGCTGCGCGCAGCCCGGCTCACCGACGGCCTGGTGGATCCGACCGTGGGAGCGGCTCTCAGGCTGGCCGGCTACAACGCTGACTTCAACTCGGTGCCTCGGCACGGCGGTCCGATCCCCCTCGCTCGCCAGCCGGTGCCGGGGTGGGAGAGGATCCATCTCGACCAGGAGCGCCGCATGGTCTTCGTCCCAGAGGACGTCGAGGTGGATCTCGGCTCCACCGCCAAGGCCCTGGCCGCCGACCTGGCGGCAGAGGCCGCGTCCAGGGAGGCGGGGTGCGGGGTCCTGGTCAGCCTGGGTGGGGACATCGGCACAGCCGGCGCTGCTCCGGGCGCCGGATGGCGTGTTCAGGTCGCGGAGGACAGCGCAGCGCCGGTCGATCCCGACGCCGAGAGCATCGTCATCCAATCCGGAGGGGTGGCAACCTCCAGCACCACGGTGCGGCGCTGGAGGCGAGGCACTGCCAACCTGCATCACATCATCGATCCGCGCACCGGGATGCCGGCGGATGGCCCATGGCGCACCGTGACCGTGGTTGCGGGCTCCTGCGTCGACGCCAACAGCGCGTCCACTGCGGCGATCGTCCGGGGAGCGGACGCGCCCAGCTGGCTCAGCGCACTGCGGCTGCCCGGCCGGCTCGTGGACATCGGCGGTGCGGTGACCCGCTGCGCCGGCTGGCCGTTGCGCGGCTGACCGAATCGGGCGCGCAGAGAAGGTCGCGATCGTCCGCGGGGCAGGCTCTCAGGCTATCGCAGGCCGAAGGGAGCAGTGGCGGCGGCACCGGCCTGAGCCTGGGTGAGGACCCCGGTGGCGACCAACCGGCCGAGCACGTAATCCCGGCGCTGCCTGGCCAGGCTCAGGTGGTGAAAGGGATCGAGCAGGCTCGGTGACTGGGGAAGCCCGGCGAGCAAGGCCGCCTGGATCCAGCTCTGCTGGCTGGAGGCGAGGCCGAAGTATCCCCTGAGCGTCCACCACGGCCAGCGCCGCCGGCCTGGGGGTGTGGAGCGCTGGCCGTCGCCTGAGCCTGCCGGGGACATGGTGTCGACCTTGGTGTCCGGGGTTGAGAGAGGGGAACCGATCATTGGGCCGATCCGACTGCGAGCGTTCTTCCACTGGTCTCCACGAGAGCGAAGGCGCGCTAAGGGGCGGGCGGGCGAGACGCTCTGCGGACCAGGTGGTGGGGCAGCCGGCGCCTTCCCGACCCAGTCGCATCGACGATCGGAGATCCGGAAGCCCTGGCCGGTGGCCAGGTCACGGCGACCCGAAGCCCGCCGCCAGGCGCAGCGCTGACCGCCCAGCGGCCGCCCGTGGATCGCACGATCGAATCGGCGATGGCCAAACCCAGACCCGCGCCCTCACCGCGGGACGTCGCCCGGTGAAAGCGGTCGAATATCAACGGCACCTCGCTCTCGGGAATGCCGTCGCCGTCGTCGGCCACCGAAAGCTCGACCTGGCGCCCAGGCAGCTGGCGAACCGCGATGGTGACGCGGGCGGTGGCGTGGCGGCAGGCGTTGTCCAGGAGAACGCCGGTGAGCCGGTCCAGCCATTCGGCCGGAATCGAGACCGCCATGACCGACTCAGAGGCCTCGACGCTCAGGCTCAGCGAGCGCGTGCCGGCCAGAGCGGCAAACCTGTCCGCGGCGAGCCTGGCGGCGGTGATCAGGTCCAGGGCCGCCGCCGGCGGCGACTGCGGCTCGGAGTCGAACCGCGCCAGCCACAGGAGGTCGTCGACGATGTGGCGCATCCGGCCGATCTCGCCGCTGACCCGCCCCAGAGCCGGGCGAAGGCCCCTGTCGCCGCCGGCGAGGGCCACGTCGGTCTCCGCCTGCAGGACGGTGAGCGGGGTGCGCAGCTCATGGGAGGCGTCGGCGGTGAACGCCAGCTGGCGCCGGCGTCTGCGCTCCACCGACCCTCCCACCCGGCTGCCGACGGCCAGCGCGCCGAGGAACACCATCGCCAGGAGCACCGGACCGACGATGAGCTCAGCGACCACCAGGTCGCCGAGCTGGCGGTCCACCGGGGCCAGGCTCTCCCCGGCGACCACAAGGCTTCCCGTGGAAAGGCGAAGGCCGTCCAGCCGGAAGCTCACGCCGGAGACCCTGGCGGTGGTCGGGCCCCCGGGGGCGCAGAGCCGCGGCGGGAGGATGGGGGCGGTCCCAACGGACCGGCAGCCACCCCCAGGGCTGGCCAACCAGGCGAGGATCGGCGCGTCGAAATCGTGATCCGGGTCGGCGTCGCCCACTGGCGGCACGCGCCCGGCGGCGATCTCACCCACCCATGCGCCGAGCTTCTGGTCGACCGAGGCAGTGAGGCTGTGCGACACGAGCAGGTCGGTGGCGGTGAGCACACCGGCGAGGGCAACGGCGACCAGCGCAGCGGCCGCCCCGGCGGTTCGCAGCGCGTGATGGCGCACCGGGCTTCGCTGTGGTTTCACCCGCTCACCAGCCGGTAGCCGGCGCCGCGCACCGCCAGGATCGAGACCCGGGCATCTCCGCCCAGCTTGGCCCGGAGCCTCGCCATGTGCGCCTCAATCGCGTTCCAGGTGGCGTCTGCTTCCGGCCACACCTGCTCGGCAATGCTCTGCCGGGTGACCACCGCACCGGCCCGGCGCATCAGCAGCTCGAGGATCGAGAACTCCCGTGGTGATAGGGCGACAATCCGGTCCCCGCTCCGCACCTCATGGGTGGACGGGTCGAGGCGGAGCGCCGCCACCCGCAGGGCGGGCTCGCTGCTCGGGCCGCCGCGGCGCAGCAGCGCCCGAATCCGTGCCAACAGCTCGTGAAAGTCGAAGGGCTTGACCAGGTAGTCGTCGGCGCCGGTGTCCAGGCCCACCACGCGGTCGGCGGGGGTATCCCGGGCGGTGAGGAGCAGGATGGGCAGCCGGAGACCACCCTGCCGCGCCGCCGCGATCACCTCAGCGCCGTCCAGCCCGGGCATTCGCCAGTCGACGATGGCCGCACCGTATTCGCCAGTGGTCATCATGTGGAGGGCGTCGTCGCCGCGCTCCGCGGTGTCGACCAGATAGCCGGCCTGGAGCAGCCCTCGGGTGAGGACGCCGAGGAGCGGCGTGTCATCCTCGGCAAGCAGCAACCGCATCGCCCTCACGGTACCTCGACGCTGAACGCCTGCATGACATGAGCGCCCCGGGCCGCCACGCTGAGATGCTGAGGGAGCCACCTGACAGGACGCTGACCACCGGGCAGTCGAGCGCCGTCAGGCTTCTGTAAGGGCGCCTCCATAGGATCGGGGCCGATGCGCTCTCCCTTCCGCGCTCCGCTCAGCTGAAGGCGGGAAGCTCCGTATGCCGCTGCGCGCCGTCCTGACTCTTCGCTTCCACCGCGTTCGCCGTGATCCTGGTGGTCAGCTTCCGAACGCCGCCGGCCGCACCCGCAACCGCCGCGCCGCCGCCCCCGTCGTCATCTCCGTTCGCGTCCGGCACAACACCGACCCCCACCCCTTCGGGGGCGCCGCCGTCGGGAGGCGGCTCGCCGACCCCGGCCCCGACGACCACGTCCAGCGGCCTGAGGAACGGCACCTTCACCGGACAGAACGCGCCCAACTTCTACGGCCCGGTGCAGGTACAGATCGTTGTCGCAGGCGGCCGCATCACCGAGGTCAAGACCCTGCAGCAGCCGAGCGACAACCCCCAATCCGCCTACATCGCCTCGGTGGCGATGCCCTATCTGCGCCAGGAGGTCCTCCAGGTTCAGAGCGCCCAGATCGACATCGTGAGCGGGGCGACGTTCGACAGCGATAGCTATGCCCAGTCGGTCCAATCAGCGCTGGACCAGGCTCGTGCCTGAGACATCGACGGGCCTGGTGCGCACCGAGCAGGTGATGGGCACGGTGATCACTGTGGACGTCCGCGATCATGGCGTGGGGGTGGAAGCCATCGAGGGCGTCCTCGCCTGGTTTCGGGCGGTGGACGGCGTTTTCAGCACCTATCGCGCCAACAGCGAGGTCAGCCGATTGGATCGCGGGGAGATTGCCGAGGACCAGTGCTCTCCCGACGTCCGCGAGGTGCTCGGCCTCTGCGCGGAGGTCCAGCGACTCAGCGGCGGTTGCTTCGACATTCGGGCTGCGGGCAGGCTGGACCCCTCAGGGTTGGTGAAGGGCTGGTCGGTGGAGCGGGCCGCACGGGTGCTCAACGCGGCTGGAGCGCGCAACTTCTTCATCGCAGCGGGAGGCGACGTGGTGGCCCGTGGGCGGCCGGCTCCCGGACGCCATTGGCGAGTCGGCGTCCGCCATCCTCGCTTCGCCGAGCGCCAGGCTGCGGTTCTGTCCGTTGCCGACCTCGCGGTCGCCACCAGCGGTGCGTACGAGCGCGGACCGCACATCACCGACCCCCGGAGCGGAGGCGCGGCGGTGGGGTTGCTCAGCATGACGGTGGTCGGGCCCAGCCTCACCTACGCCGACGCCTTCGCCACGGCCGCGTTCGTGATGGGTGAAGAGGGGGCGAGGTGGGTTGGTGGCCTCGCGGGCTACGACGCGCTGGTCATCACGGCGGATCACCGCACCGTGTGGACGCCGGGGTTGGACGCCCTGCTGGTCCGCTCCAAGAGCGTGTCCGTCGCGTGAGCACGCTCACCGCCATGCCGGGGCGCCATCGAGGATGGAAATCAACGCGGTGAACCGATTCCAGGACTTGTTCGACAGTTTGCCTCCCACACTCCAGCGCGGGCTCCGCACGCTCAAGGTCGATCCGGCGGCGCGGCAAGCCCCACCATCGCCGGTTCACTGGCTCGGGGCGCTGATCGTCGCCAACACGGGTTCACTGATATCCGACGCGTTTCTGGTCGCCATCGGGAAGTGGCTCTTCCCCGCCCTGCAGAGCTTCTCCCACTTCCGGTTCTCCGACTACGCGAAGCTGACCGTCATCGGCGTGACCATCGCATGCCTCGCCTGGCCGCTGGTGACCTGGATCTCATCGCAGCCGCGGTGGCTGTTCCTGCGGCTGGCCGTGCTGGTGACCCTCATGCTGTGGCTGCCCGATCTCTGGATACTGGACCACGGCGAGCCGATCCGCGGCGTGGCGATCCTGATGCTGATGCATCTCGCCATCGCCTTCATCACCTACCCCGCATTGGTGCACCTGGCGCCGGTCGGTCCCCATGGCTCGGGGCCAAACGCGCGACGAGCAGGTGGGCGACAACCACCGGCGCCGGCGGCGTGGTGAGCGCTGCAGTGGCCCCCACCGACGACCAGGCCCTTCGCATCACCGGCGCCCGCTGAGCGCAAAGTCGAGACCCGAGTACCAGCCTGATCGGTGACGTTTGCCTCTGGTGTCCAACCCGAGCTAAGCTCAATGGTGTCAAGTGGGCCAGTCCGGGCACCGCCGAAGAGTGCGGCGGGGTATCGACAACGCGGCTGATCACTCACAGAGAGCGGTGGCGGACGTCCAAGGAGGCAACCCGAATGGCCGTACGAGAACTCGTGAAAGAGACGGTGGTCGATGACCCCTGGCTCAACGCGCAGCGGCAGTTCGACGCCGCGGCTGACCTGCTCGACCTGGATCAGGGCGTGAGGACATTTCTGCGCGAGCCCCAGCGCCAGCTGATCGTGATCTTCCCGGTCAAGATGGACGATGGGATGGTCCGGATGTTCGAGGGCTACCGGGTCCAGCACAACCTGGCGCGGGGCCCCGCAAAGGGTGGGATCCGCTACCACAGCCAGGTGACCCTCAGCGAAGTCAAGGCACTGGCGATGTGGATGACCTGGAAATGCGCGGTGGCAGAACTTCCCTTCGGAGGCGCCAAGGGTGGCGTCATCGTGGATCCCAAGCGCCTGAGTCGAGGGGAGCTGGAGCGGCTCACCCGCCGCTACGCCAGCGAGATCTCGGTCCTGATTGGACCGGAACGCGACATCCCCGCTCCGGACGTCAACACCACCCCGGAGATCATGGCCTGGATCATGGACACGGTCTCCATGGCGTCCGGATACTCGATCCCCGCCTCGGTCACCGGTAAGCCGCTTGCGGTCGGAGGTAGCCAGGGACGCAACGCGGCAACCGGTCGCGGCTGCGCCGTGGTGGCGCTGGAGGCCTGCCGCCGGTTGGGCCGCGATCCAAAGCAGCTCACCGTGGCGGTTCAGGGCTTCGGCAACGCGGGGAGCATCGCCGCCAGCCTGATGGCGGATGACGGATTCACGATTCGTGCGGTCTCGGACACCGGTGGCGCGATCTACCGTGAAGAGGGACTCGACGTTCAGGCGGTTATCGAGCACAAACGGCGCACCGGATCAGTGGCAGGGTTCCCCGAAACGCGAGCCATCAGTAATGCCGACCTGCTCCAGGCTCCGGTTGACGTCCTGGTCCCGGCCGCTCTCGAAAACCAGATCACGGCGGCCAACGCTGGTCGGATCAAGGCATCTCTGATCCTGGAGGCAGCCAACGGGCCAACCACACCAGACGCCGACGAAATCCTGGTTCGGCGTGGCGTGACCGTGGTTCCCGACATCGTTGCCAACGCGGGTGGTGTGACGGTGTCGTACTTCGAGTGGGTGCAGGACCTGCAGTCCTTCTTCTGGGAGGAGACGGAGATCAACGAGCGGCTGCGGCGCATCATGATCCGAGCCTTCGCCTCCTCATGGGACACCTCGAAGCGACTCGGCGTTCCGCTGCGGCTGGGTGCCTACGCGGTGGCGGTTCAGCGGGTCGCGGAGGCCACCACTGCTCGCGGCATCTATCCGTAAATCGATCGGACCTTCTCTATCGAGACCGCGTCCCTCGGTCAGCGCGCCGACCGGCCATGGCATTGGCCATTTCGAAGTAGTGGCCCTGCTCGAGGTCGGCGATCAGTCCGGGATGCACCGGCTGCCAACCGAGTAGCTTCTGGGTCAGTGCGCTCGAGCTTGCTAGATCCGACGACACGAAAGTGGAGAGGGCACCGAAACGGGCGTCCGCGTCCTCCCGGGAGATGCTGATCACCGGCAGGTCGAGGTGGCGGCCGATGGCGCCGGCGATGTCGAGGAACGGCACACCCTCGTCGCCCACCCCATGCAGCCGCGACCCAGCAGGAGCCGCTTCCAAGGCCATCCGGTAGAGGTGCGCCGCGTCGATGGTGTGCACGGCCGCCCACCGATTGGAGCCGTCACCGACGTAGGCGGACGCACGGCTCCGACGGGCGATTCCGATGAGGCGGGGGATGAAGCCGTGGTGATCGAGCGAGCTGTGCACGGAGGGCGCGAGGCGGACGACCGACGAACGCACCCCCCGGCCGCCAAGAGCGACGGCCGCGTTTTCCGAGGCGATCCGAGGCCTCGGCGGGGACCCCGTCTCGAGTGCGTCCTGCTCCGTCCCGAAGCGCCCAGTCCCCGAGGTGACCACGAACGGCTTGCCCGAGCCGGCGAGGGCTTCGCCGATCGCCTCCACGGCGCGGAGGTCGATGGCCGCGGCGTCGGCGTAGCCATCGGAGTCAAGGGAGAGGTCGTGGCGGTAGGCGAGGTGAATGACGCCGTCGGCCCCCGCCGCGCCGCGGGAAAGGCTGTCGAGGTCGTCCAGGGAGCCCCGGTGCACCTCGGCGCCGGCCGAGGCAAGGGCAGCTGCGGACTGATCCGAGCGGGCGAGGCCGACGACCCAGTGCCCGGCTTCCAGAAGTTCGGCGACGACGGGGGAGCCGATGTGTCCGGTTGCCCCGGTAACGAAGACGCGCATGGTCAATCCTCCATGAAGGGTGGACTGCCGTCGACCGCTCTGGTTCCCAGCCTGTTAGATGTCATACACTGACATCACCCTACCAGGCGATGTCAGCCTCTGTCAACACCGGTATGATCCGAGGGTGGGTCGATGGGAACCGAACGCCCAAGGCCGGTTAGAACAGGCGGCCCTGGAGCTCTTCACCGAGCATGGGTACGACCGAGCCACTGTCGCCGAGATCGCCGCCCGGGCCGGGTTGACCGAACGAACGTTCTTCCGATACTTCGCGGACAAGCGTGAGGTCCTCTTCTCGGGCGCCGCCGCGGGACGTGAGCTGCTGGTGGCCACCGTCGCTCAGACCTCTGCCTCCGCGGGACCGATCGACGCGGTCACCGCTGCCCTGGAAGCGGTCGGCGCCCGGCTCCAGGAGCGCCGCAGGTTCGCGCAACGGCGCCAGAGCATCCTGGCTGCCAACGCGGAGCTGCGCGAGCGCGAGTTGATCAAGCTCGCCTCGTGGGCCGCGGCGCTGGCTGACGCCTTGTGCGGGCGGGGTGTAGGACGGCCGGCAGCCAGGCTCACCGCCGAGATCGGGATCGCCGTCTTCAGGATCGCCTTCGACCGCTGGATCGACGACGCCAACGCGCGGGATCTTCCGGAGCTCATCCGCGAGTTGTTCCAGGAGCTGGGGGCGCTCACGAGCGGGGACAGCCACGCCCTTTCGCCGACGGGAACCCCGTGAGCCGGGTCGGATCCCGGTCTCCGTGCTGGTAGGCGCAGGCCGGAGCCCCGCCACCTGGTCGAACCGCCGCGGGAGCGTGCAGCCGCTAAACCGTTGCTGCTGAAGCGATTCCTCCACATTTGGTCGGGGCGCCCGGATTCGAACCGGGACCTCTGGCTCCTGAAGCAAGTGGCTTGACTCCGGCCACCCGGATGCTACTATCAATTTGATATCAAATTTCCCGCGGAGGGCCCCCTATGCAGGCGACCAGCACACCGGCCGGAGCGCCGGACCGGCGGCCTGCAGGGGCCACGGGCTCGGCCCTTTCGGTCAGCCACCTGACCAAGCGCTTCGGTGGGCGCACCGCGTTTGACGACGTCTCCTTCGAGATTGCCCGCGGCGAGGTCTTCGGCTTCCTGGGACCCAACGGCGCGGGCAAGACCACCACGGTGCGGACCCTCGGCACGCTGATCCTCCCCACCGCGGGATCGGCCGTCGTGGCCGGGATACCCCTCACGGCGGCCAACGCTGTCGAGATCCGCAGGCGGATCTCGATCATGCCGGAGAACCCAGGGCTCTATCTCCGCCTCACGGTTCAGGAGAACCTGGAGCTCTTCTGCGGCCTCTACCACCTGCATTCGTCGCGGCCGCGGATCGCCCGCGCGCTGGAGGCGGTCAGCCTCACCGAGCGCTCATCCGAGCTGTGCGGACGTCTCTCCAAGGGACTCCGGCAGCGGGTGGGGCTCGCCCGCGCCCTTCTGAGCGACCCCGAGATCATGTTCCTCGACGAGCCCACATCGGGATTGGACCCGGTCGCCGCGCATGAGGTGCATGAGCTCATCACCGGACTTCGCCAGCGCGGGGTCACAGTGTTCCTCACCACCCACCGCCTGGAGGAGGCGGAGCGGCTCTGTGATCACGTGGCCATCCTCAACACACGGCTCCGTTCCCTGGGACGCCCTGACGAACTCCGGACGAGCCTCTTCGACAGATCCCTGGTGGTGGAGACGGCGGCGCCGCTACCCGCTCCGGACGAGCTGTTCACAGTGGAGGCTGGCATCAACAGCTGGAGGATCGACGAGGACGGCTCCTATGTGCTCACCGTCGGCGAGCCTCGCGCGGTGGCACCCCGGGTGAATCGGGAGCTCGTTGCAGCCGGCGCCGATGTGATCTCCATCTATGAGTTCCGGCACTCCCTCGAGGATGTCTATCTCGAGCTCATCAAGGACGATCCGGAGGCACAGCCATGAGGACCCTCGACCTTGGGCCGATCCTCGCCGTCGCCCACAAGGAGATTCGTGAGTACAGACGGACCCCCTTCGTGATCGGGACGATGGTGGTGCTTCCCATCGTCTTCATGATCAGTCCGATCGCCACGATCTTCTCCATCGGCCCCTCCGTTCCTGCCAGCTCAGTCATGCAGGCGGTCGACGCCGTCTTCCTCCTCCTTCTCGTCATTCCAGCGGCGCTTCCGGCCACGCTCGCCGCCTATTCGGTGGTCGGAGAACGCGAACAGGGCACCCTTGAACCGGTGCTCACCACCCCCGTCCGCCGGGGGGAGCTCCTTCTCGGCAAGGCGCTGGCCGCCGTCGGGCCCTCGGCCGGCATCGCCTACATCCTCTTCGGACTGGTGGAGCTCATCGCCTCCCTCTTCGCCAGCAACCCCAACGTACCGACGGCGCTCCACGATGGCCCGCACCTCCTCGCCGAGGCACTTTTCGTACCCCTTCTCGCGATGTGGTCGATCGGGGTCGGGATTGGGATCTCCGCGAGGTCCAGCGATGTGCGGGTCGCGCAGCAGCTAGGGACCCTGGCCAGCCTTCCGCCGCTCGCGGTCACGGTTCTGGTCACATTCCAGGTGCTTCCTTCGAGCCTGGGTGTGGCCTTTGGTTTCGGCCTCGGGCTCCTGCTTCTCGATATCGCCATGTGGCGGGTAATAGTGGCCATGTTCGATCGCGAGCGATTGATCACCGGGAGCCGGGCGACGGGGTCTCACGGTGGCGGTGCGCCCGGAGAAGTCCGGAGGATCGGGACTGTCCCAGGTGATGTCAGTGGCTGAGGCGACCCTACAGTCCCAACCGCAGCCTCGTGCGAATCCTCGGAATCCAGCGCTGCTGACCCGCCGAGCCGCACCCCGTTCCGCTGGCAACCGCCTGAAGCCACGCGAGAGCAGCACCGCCGGTGCTCACCGGCGGCATTCCTGGCCCTTCTCTGACCCCGGCGTGGCAAACGCGAGAGCCCTGCATTCGCCCGGGCTGATGGAGCACTTGCTTCTGGAGAGGTGGCCCGCCGCGGTTTGATAACTCCTCGGTACTTGGGGAAAACGGTCCTCGCCAGGACTTCGCCAACTGGTATCCAGACCCAATTCCCTAAAAGGCGACCGCTCCACTCATGGCCTCACTCCGTATAGCGCTTCACTAAGACGTCTCCGAGAGCCCTGGGTGGATCCTCCAATTAAAACATGTTATTGACAGTTACGACAATTACTCTAAACCCCTCGGCGTCGAGCCACGAGGATCCCCGACGGGGTCTCCATCGCCCCGGCCGCAATCCGCACGGCGTGCAGCAGGGCGGCCCGGAGCAAGGTGACCGAGTGGCTGGACGGGTTCCAAGCGGTGTCGTAGGGACGGCTGGTTGCGCCCGACCCTGGCCTCCCTCCGACCCCGCTGCCGAGCTTGGCTGACAAGCGTACACCCGTTCGAAGATACGCGGAGGGCGGCCGATGGGATCAGGCGCGCACTACGCCGCGCTGCCGGTAGACGAGCAGGTCGCCTCAGCCTTTGCCCGCGTCGTCACCGAGGGCCCGCCGCGCGGGCCAGCGGCCAACGGTGCAAGACAGCTGGATCGCCGCCACCGCCGCCGCGCACGGGGTCCCCGTCTTCACCCGGGACGCTGATTTCGACGCCATCTCCAGCATCCAAGGGGTTCGCGTCTGACTCCTCGGCATGGACCACGCATCACCGGTGCCACCACGAACTTAGCCCGCCCCCCGGCCGGTGCGCCATCGTCCCACGACGACGCGCACGGGCCGATATTGGTCTAAGCCTGCCTAGGCCGTCGCTACTGGTGCCTTCGCTTCGTCGAAGATCTCGATGCGAGGGTGACCCTCGACACCGCCCCGCTCCATAGCAGACTTCAACTCTGGATTGGCAAGGAACGACTCCGCCTGGGCCATCGTCGAGAAGGTATGGAGCACCAGCACATTGTTCGGGTCGTCTTTGGACTGGTAAACGCTCTCTTTGATCACTCCACCGGTCTTCTGGACCGGCTCGAACTCGTCATAGACCTTCCGCCAGCGTGGGTAATCGGCTACGCGATGAAGAACGACTGTTGTTGCCACGGATACTCCTCAGACAGACACGTGCAAGACGCGGCTTACCGCCGTATGTCACGATTGTTGGTCTGCGTTGACGCAGACGAATCTAAGTCGAGACATCTCGGCTGGGGAGGGACGACGGTCCTCTCCGCTGTGGCGACCCCTGCCAGTCCACAAAGTGAACGTGTGCATCGTAGCACGTCACCAGTCGCAGCACCGAAGAAGGGCGCCCGGAGGCTGCTCACCAAGGGTTCGCGGCAAAGTCGGTTGTGCCACCTGAGAGAAAGACGCGTCCCCAAAGGGCGAATCGCGTCGAACCCTGGGCGATACCCTGCTGCCCAAGTCGGCAGTCCCCTAGCACGAGGACGTGCAAACCAGCTCTGCGAGGAGGTTTTGCGACCTCCCAACTCCAGCGCCTCCGATGGGTCCGCGGATGGCGAGCTATACTGCGTGGAGCGCGCGGCTATTGAACGGGATTTCCCGGCAGCCAAGCGCGCGGAGGTGACCAATGACCAGCGTGCGTGAAGTCTTCAAGGAAGGTGAACGAGCCTTCAATGCCCATGACATCGACGCAGTGATGGCTCTGTCGAGCCGGGACTCGGAGTTCTCAGGCCCGGGAGGGATGGAGCTCAAAGGCGTCGATGCGATCCGCGAGATGACGAACGCCTGGCTGCAGGGGTTCCCGGATGCCAAGGTGCACACTGACAACGTCATCGAAGCGGGCGACACGATCGTTCAGGAGGGCGTCTTCGTCGGCACCCACACCGGGGTGTTCCCGACCCCCATGGGCGACATTCCGCCGACCGGAAAGCGCGTGCAGGGCAGGTTCTCGGATGTGTACGTGATCAGGGACGGCAAGATCATCAGTGATCATCGTTACTTCGATCGCATGGACCTCATGGAGCAGCTCGGCCTGATCCCCACCCCCGCGGCTACCGTCGCCGGCTGAGGCCGCGGCGCCGTGCGCTCGCCAGCCGGATCCCGCGCCTAATCGCCAACGCCCCAGGGCTCCCCGCCCTTGGGGCGCCAGCGGTCGGGGCACCCTCACCTGGGGCGCGACGGTACGGGCCTCACGGTGCTCAGTCAAGGGTGCGTCCGCACCCCTCTCTTATCCGTGGCCATCGCCACTCGTGGGAGCCCCGACCTGAGGCCACCGTGATAGCGCACTTGCTTCTGGAACATTGGCAGCCGCGACCCTTGCTTCTGCGGTTGGGACATCCTCGACGGTGCCAGAAACCAGCCGGCTGACCCGAAGCGAGTGGACCAAGGGAATTCAAAACGGGCCTCGATCCGGCCGATGGTCGGGGCGGCCCGGATTCGAACCGGGGACCTCTTGCTCCCAAACTACGAGCGCTGCTTTCGATTACTTCATCCACATTCGGTGGACCCTCCGGACTTGCAAAATTCGCTTAAGTCTCAGCGATTATCGACACCTCCTGAACATATGTTCAACTCGCCTCAGCGCGCTTGCTGGCGGGAATCGCCTGGGCCTTCGTGACCACCTTGCCTGAGACCGCCGCGGAGCTACGGCGCGTCGTCGATAGCGCCATCATCCCAATGCAAGCGCCGGCAGACATACGCGACCCGATGTCATCGTAAACGGTAACGCCCGGGTGCTCTGGAAGACTCGGAATCAGACCGTCGATCCGGGATCCAAGAGAGGGATGCCTCGCTCCGACGCGTACGGTCGCTAAGCTGGGGCGTGGCGGAAATGGCCGCGCAGGGAGTGCCACGGTGACCCCGCATGAGGCCGGCACCAGGCGGCGTCGGCCTTAGGAGACTGATCATTGCGGGCTGGTATCGGCCCCGTCGGCTCGCCACCGTACCAAGCGAGCGTCCACAGCGTCGCGCTTTCAGCTGCTCGGACGTGCGGCCATTTCGTTGCCCGTCTCTCTTGTGCCGGCTGCACATGCCACGATCATGGGTCGACAGAGCGACTCGCAGGTGCATGCCCCTGGTGGCGGTACCGTCCTCGGTACGGTCCCACCGGTGACGCAGCCGTCGGCGGTGTCCGACCGCGATCATGTCACCGCCGCTGGATCACCGGCGCCCCCGGCTTGCGAGGGCATCTCGGCGCGGGCCACGGTGCTCCGGCGTCCGCACCGGCAACGACGGGTGCGGGTTTGGAGCGACGGCCGGTGCCGTCTGGCGCACTCCAATTGCGTCGGCCTAAGTTTGAAGCTCGCGACTTTTGGGTACGGACACATTTGTGACGCTTCCCACAGTGGAGCGCATCCGAAAGATCGCGAGGTAGCAACGTGGCACTGTACTGGAATCCCGAGAACAACCTGGATCAGCTGCTGACTGCGGCGTTCGGCCTCGAGCGCACGGCTCGCAACAACCTGCCGCTTGACATCCGGCAAACCGAGGAGGCGTTCTGGATCGAAGCGTCCGTGCCCGGCTTCAGGCCCGAGGACGTGGAGATCACACTCGACGAGAACGTCCTCACGATCCATGGAACACGACACCCAGACGAGACCAGGGGCGGATACGTCCAGCGCGAGCGCCAGCTCACCTCGGTTCATCGTCACGTGGGCCTGCCAGCTCAGGTCAAGGCTGAGGAGATCACCGCACGCTTCGAGAACGGCATCCTCACCGTCATGGTCCCCCGCGCCCAGAGGGCCCAGCCCAAGCGGATTCCCGTGACCCTGGCAGAGGGCCAGCAAACGCGGGTGATAGACGCTCCCGCCCCGACGGTCGCCGGGGCCAACTAGCCCGACTTGGCTGCCCCTGCACTGCGAGGGCTCGGTACCCGAGTGCTGGCGGCAGATGACCGGTTTTCGATGCGAAAGCTCGGCCCACACAGGTGGGTCGGGCTTTCGGCTGCCAGGCCCGGTTTGCGCCCATCCATCGGGAGTCACCTTTGAGTTGCGGTCCTCGGTGGCTGCAACACTCCGAGCCAAGTGCCGCGCCTGGGACCGGCGTCTATGAGCGATGCCGCCCTGCCAGGGAGCCGACCCGCGGCTCTCTGAGGCGCAATAGTGCCGGGAAGCTCAAAAATGCACAGAGCCGCCCGCTTCATGTCCCCGGCCAGGATCTGCTTGCCGAGGTACATGGTGTTCGCCCGACCATGAGGCCGGCGATGAACACCGCGATGAGGATGAAGATGAGCATCCCGAATAAATCGGGTCGTGCGCACCGGTTCGAGAAGCCGCGACTCCTGTGCTTGCCGGGGAGGGTGGCGGTTCTGGCGCGCTTTCCCGCCATCGTCCGTGCCGTACAGGTGTTCGGTCTGCGCTCAACTCACCCTTCGGTGACGACCACCACCGAGTCCATTTCCACAGTGACCGAGCCGCCGGTCCCTCCCGGCGGGTCCCCGGCGTCGAGCATAAGGTGTCCGCTGGCAACCGCTGAAGCCACGCGAGAGCAACACCGCCGGGATCGCGGCGTGGCACACACGAGAGCGCTGAGCTCTCGCTCGGGCTGATAGAGCACTTGCTTCTGGAACGTTGGCCAGCCGCGACACTTGCTTCTGTGATTGGGACGTCCTCGACACTGCCAGAGCCAGGCCGGCTGAGCCGAAGCAAGTGGACCAGGCGAATTCAAAACGGGCCCGCGATAGGGCCGATGGTCGGGGCGCCCGGATTCGAACCGGGGACCTCTTGCTCCCAAAGCAATTGCGGTCCGGTTTCGTCGCCTGCCGGCGCCGCTATGAGATCGGCCGGTGCACCCCGAAATCGCCGCCCGGTCAGAGCCGCAGGCGTTGGCGCACGATAATGTAGCACTCGAAGTGCTACACTATGCCCGATGATCCGGATCGGTGTGCGCGAGTTGCGCCAGCATGCGAGCCGCTACCTCGAACGGGTGAGGTCAGGCGAGACTGTGGAGGTCACCGACAGGGGAACCCTGGTAGCCCTCCTCGTGCCCCCGGGGCCGTCCGAGGTGCTGCGTGACCACCTGCTCACCTCGGGCCGGCTCATCCCGGCGCAGGCGCCCTTCACGCTGCCGCGCCGCCACGCCCTGCCGGGCGGAACGCCCTCCGCCTCTGAGGTCCTCTCCGAGCTGCGAACGGAGCGCCTTCCCTGATCTACCTCGACACCTCGGCGCTGGTGAAGCTCGTCTTCGACGAGGCCGAGAGCGGTGCGTTGGCCCTCTGGCTCACCGGGCAGGGAGAGCTACCGAAGCTGAGCAGCGAGGTGGCGGTGATCGAGCTGGTCCGGGCCTGCCGGCGCCGGGACACGGGGGCGGAGCCCTCCGCTCGCCGGCTCCTCGCCGGGCTCGATCTCGTCCCCCTGGCCCACGACCTCGTGGAAGGCGCCTGTCTCGTCCCTCCCGCTGAACTGCGCAGCCTCGACGCCATCCACCTCGCCTGCGCCCTGTCGCTCGCCGATGCTCTGTCCCACTTCGTCGTTTACGACGCCAGGCTCAGCTCCGCCGCTTCGGCCGCGGGGCTTCCTGTCATTGCGCCAGCCTGAGCGGCGTGCGCCTTGGTCACGGGACAGGAGTCCGGCTTCGCTCTCCGACCTCGGAGCCGAGCATGGGCGCCGGCAACCCCCCGCCGGGACGGTGCAATCGCGCCGAAACCCTGGCGGCGCCAGAGGCAAGCCGTGGCGCCCCCGCGGCGATCAGCTGACTGCCGCTGCCTGGGCGGCGGCTCGGAGGGCGGCGAGGTCCAGCCTCCCCATCTTCAGCATCGCCCAATGGCATGATTGCGGCCGGCCGGGTCGGAATGGCCCATGATCTCCAAGGAAGTCCGGGCCCCGCATACTTCCACCCGTGCGCTTCGCAACGGCGACGCGACCCGTGGTCACTTCGCAACTCCCATCGTCGGTGGGAGTGGTACTGGGCTTGAGATGACGGAATTGCTCGACCGCCGCCTGCTGGCTGTCATGTTCACCGATGTGGTCGGGTACACAGCACTCATGCAGCAGGACGAGCGGCTGGCGGTCGCCGCGCGTGACCGGTACATGGGTGCCGTTGAGCGACAGCACGACACTTTCGGGGGCACTATTGTCCAGCGGCTCGGCGACGGCACGATGAGCATGTTCGACAGCGCCCTGGGCGCGGTTCGGGCGGCCATCGCAATTCAGGCAGAACTGGCCTCCGCCGGCGTCCCGGTTCGCGTCGGCATCCACGTCGGAGAGGTAGTCGTCGAGCGCGAGCGCCTCACCGGCGACGCGGTGAACCTGGCTGCTCGGATCGAATCGTTCGCCACGCCTGGCGGCGTCCTCCTATCCGATACAGCGTACGAGCAGATCAGGAATCGGACCGACGTCAAGGTTGTTGATCTAGGGCGGTTCAGGCTCAAGAACGTCGGCCGTCCGTTCGAGCTCTACGCGGTCGCGGCCGAAGGCGTGGTGGTGCCGGATGCTGAGGCGCTGGAAGGAAAGGGTGAACGCTTCGCCGGCCTCCCCGCCAACCTACCGCAGCCCGCCTCGCCACTGATCGGACGGACCGACGATCTGGCGTCACTGATGCAGCTCGTCCGACAGCACCGAATGGTCACGGTGACCGGGCCGGGCGGCGTCGGCAAGACCCGCGTCGTCCTTGAGCTGGGTCGTCAGCTCGCGCCTGAATTCCTGGAAGACGTCGCATTTATCGCCTTCAGCGAGGTCAGAGACGCCGACGACTTCATTCCGGTCCTGGCGGCCGCCCTGGACGTCAAGGAGGCCGAAGGACGCACCCTTGCCGCCGGCGTTGCAACGCTCATCGGCCGCCGGAAGGCGCTCCTCCTGCTCGACAACTTGGAACAGATCGTCGCCGCGGCCCGGCAGGTGTCCGAGCTTGTCGACCGCTGTCCCGAACTACGCGTCGTCTCAACCAGCCGAACGCCACTCCGCATTGCTGCCGAGCGAGAGTACGCGCTCGTGCCGCTCGCCATCCCGTCATCAGGCGGGAGGTCTCCGGACTCGTTGATGTCCGCTGCATCAGTCGCTCTGTTCGTTGAACGCGCGAGGACGATCCGAGCTTCCTTCCGGCTGACCGCGGCAAACGCAGAAGCGGTCGCCGCCGTTTGCCGGCGCCTCGACGGGCTGCCACTGGCCATCGAACTCGCGGCTGCGCGCCTGCGGCTCCTCGGCCCCGAGGCGTTGCTAGAGCGCCTGGGTCACGCCCTCGACCTGCTCGAATCCGGCGCTCGCGACGCTCCGGAGCGACACCGGACGCTCCGCGCCACCATTGAGTGGAGCCATGCGCTGCTCACGGAGTCCGAGCGGCAACTCTTTCGGCGCATGGCCGTCTTCGCCGGAGCGTGCACCTTGGTTGACCTCGAGGCGGTCTGTGCCGACCAGGGTGATCGCACCCTCGATGATCTGGAGTCCCTCGTCGACCAGGCGCTGGTGCAAGTCGAAAGCCAGGCCAACTCGTTTCGCATGTTGGCGACGATCCGAGAGTACGCTCGTGAGCGGTTGTTCGCAGCCGACGAGGGTCCACAGCTCTTTCTGAGGCACGCGCGGCACTACGCCGCGGTAGCACACGAGATCTCTGCCGGCGTCGAGGGTACGGATCAGCTCGGATCCATGGAACGCGGGATCAGGGAAGAGGTCAACCTCGTGGCAGCGCTCGACGCCCTCATCGCCGCAGCCGAGAGCGGCGACGTCACCGCATGTGAGGTGGGGCTTCGCATGTGCGGAGACCTGTTTCTGTACTGGCACATCCGCGGCAAGAATCTCACCGCACGGGAGTATGCTCAGTCGTTCCTCGAGGCGGATCCACGTTCGACTGCATCCGTCGGACGCGCCGGCGCTCTACTCTCGGCCGGACTCGCCTCGTGGACGCTGGGCCAGTTCGATCGGTCGAACGACGAGCTTCTCCGTGCCCACAGCGTCGCGCTGGAAGTCAAAGCAGACCGCGAGCTCTGCTGCGCAGCCTTCATGCTTGGCTTGGGGAAGATCGGCTTCGATCTACCGGCCGGACTCCGATGGGCGGCCGAGAGTGTCGAGCAAAGCCGCGCCGCCGGCCTCATCTGGGCTGAGGGGATGGCGCTGACCATCGACGCCATCCTGCACACTGTCGCCGGCGAGGTCGAGGCGGCGCAGACGCTGTACGCCCAGGCCCTCGAGATTCAAGGTAGGATCGGCGACCAAGAGGGAGCCGGCCTGACCCTCGGCGGCCTCGCGCAGCTGGCCTCTCTTCGTGGCTCGCTCGCGGACGCGCTGGACTTGTATGGACAGTCGCTGGCGGCGTTCCAAGCGGTCGGCGACCGTGCCGAAGAAGCTCGGATCCTGTCCGAGATGGCGTGGACGCATCTGCAGAACGGCGACGTCGGGCCGGCTCGCAGCATGTTCTTCCACTCGATCCGGGCGTATACCGAAGTGGCGAGCGTCCGGGGCGTGGGCCTCTCGCTGGTCGGGCTGGCATCCACGGAATCCGCCCTTGGGCGGGCACACACCGCTGTCCGGATCGCGGCCGCCGCCGAGGTGTACGCGCATCAGGAGGGCATCGTCAACGTGTATTCGGAGGAGACGACGGGGCGCCAGTTCGTCGAGCGGGCACGATCCCAGCTCTCCTCCGAGCAGCTCGAAAGCGCGACTCGTGAGGGCAGCAAGCTCACCATCGAGCAAGCGCTCGAGATGGCGCGCGGCGCCGAACCGGGGGCCGCCCACGCCACCCAATAAGCCCCGGGGAGGGTGGCCAGCGCGTTGTCGGACAACGTGGGCGGCTCCCTCACCTGGGCTGCCGGGCAACTCGGCCGGCGGCCGGTCTCACCGCGCTGGGCTTTGGCCTGTCGTGCCTTCGATCCCAGCCAGGCGCTCGTCGCAAACTTGGAATCTGTCCGATGGTCGGGGCGCCCGGATTCGAACCGGGGACCTCTTGCTCCCAAAGCAAGCACGCTACCAGCTGCGCCACGCCCCGCCGGGCCAGAGCATAGGCCACTGAGGCCGCAACGGAGGGGGCGGCCCTCCGTCGTGAACCGGCCCCGAAGAAGGTCCCGCCGGATCGCCGCGGGCGGTTCGACTGAATCAGCTGAGCCCTGGGACCGTCCCACCCGTCAGACTCGGGCGAGATGGACCTTCTCGACGGGATCATCCTGGTCCTGATCGTCGTCGTCTCCTTCTCCGGGTATCGCCGCGGGCTGACCTGGGGTGGGCTGGCCATGCTGGGCCTGGTGGTCGGAAGCGTTATCGGAGCCCTGATCGCGCCCCCATTGACCCACCTGCTGTCCCCAACCCCGGGGAGCTCCGACCAACCGCTGATCGCAGCGGGGATCTTCCTGGTCGCCCTCCTGCTCATCGAGGGCCTGGGCAGCGCCCTGGGGTATCGGGCCAGGGTCGCGGCCCTGCGGACACCGCTCGCCAGGTGGGACTCGGTGGCGGGCAGCATCGCCAGCGCCTTCGGTGTCCTCTTCGTCTTCTGGTTCATCGGGTTCACCTTCGTGGACAGCTCCCTGGCGGTGGTCAATCAGCAGATCAGCGGGTCAGCGATCGAACACGCCCTGCTGACCATCGCCCCCCAGCCCCCCGCCTTCCTCGCCAAGGTGCAGGAGTTCCTCCAGAACGATCAGCTGCCGGATCCCTTCACGTCGCTGAATCCCGACCTGCCGGCGGAGCCACTGCCGGCGAGCATCGACACCGCCGGGGTCCGGGCGGCCGCGACAGTCACCTCACGGGTGATCGCCTACGGCTGCGGCGGACCGGGAGCTGCGGTGGCCGGCTCGGCCTGGCCGGTGGGCGGTGACCTGATGCTCACCAACGCCCACGTGGTGGCCGGCTCCTACAGCCAGGAGGTCGATACTCCTGGCGGGGCGGTGCACGGCGCCCGGGTGGTGCTCTTCGACTCCAATGTCGACGTGGCCATCCTCTACGTCCCGGGCCTCGGCATGTCGTCGCTCCCAATCGCGAGTGGCAACCCAGCAACCGGCACCCAGGGCGCCGACATCGGCTACCCGGGAGGTGGACCGGAACAGGAAGTGCCCGCTGCCGTGCGGGGTGCTATCGACGCCTCCACCTGGAACATCTACTACGACAGCTACGTGACCAGATGGACGGTGGTGATCAGTGCCGATGTGATTCCCGGCGATTCCGGCGGACCCCTGGTCAACCTGAACGGCCAGGTCATCGGGGTGACCTTCGCGATGAGCACCACCACCGCCGATGAGGGGTACGCGCTCGCCACCTCGGAGATCACTCCCGAGATCCAGGCCGCTCGGGGCCACACCGCCGCGGTGTCCGACGGTTCTTGCGTGAGCGGCTGAGCGCGGACAACGTCGCTGCACCCGGCCCACGCCGACGGAGCTGCTCCTCCGGCGCCAGCATCGGCCGCGGCGGCCGGCGTTGGGTGCCCCGGCGCTGTCCCAGCGCCCGGCACGCCCTGCGCTCCGAGACCCCGAGCCGCTCGCGCACGCGGCGGACGGCGTCCCGGCGGCGGGCCGGGCTGATCAGTTTCCCCGGGCTGCCTCCCGAAGGATGGCGTATGTTCTCGCCACTATTGCCATCGCTTGCTACCCGGGACTTGTGCGAATCGCACATTCACAGGGTTCGCGCCGGAGGTATGGGCGCAGCACGGTGCGCGCGGGATCAGGCCCGGGCAGGAGCCCGCTTGTTGATGCAGGCCTCGCAGAGGGTGCGGTCTGCGCTCGCCAACTCCTCACTCCCGAGGGGAGCGCGGGAGCTGACGAATCCGAAGCCGAGGTCCGAGTTACCACAGTCCCTGCAGCAGATGGACGCGGCGACGGTGCTGTACTCGAACTGCTCATCGCCGACGGTCCGCTCGGGTCGGGGATGAGGATTGAAGCTGGCGGCGGGGATGTGGTGGCGCTGGCTGCCGGGTGGGGCGGCGGTGCCGGGCCACTCAGCGGTGGGGTGGTATCCGCGGACCACCTCCAGCTGCGGCTGAGCCGCTGAGCCGGCGCACCGCGACCACGGGCACGGGCAGGCCGTCGATCGTGGTGTACCCCGGTATCGGGTGGCTGAGGACATGCCATCGAGGCGGTCCGTCCTCTCGTCGGGGCTGACCGGCCCGGGGGCCTTCCACGTGACAGCCAGCGGCTCAACCTAGGCACCGCGGTGACTGCCCCGCAGCGACGACCGCGCCCTGCCCGGACGGCGCGAGCCCTCCTGCACCTGGCGCCATTCGATGCCCTGTGATCGGGCGGCCTCGAGGTCCGCGTCCTCCTCGGCCACCGCCCTGGTTATCTCCGCGGACTGGGTGAGCAACCAGTTCTCGAGCGCGGCCTCGTCGATCGGCACGAGTGCGGCGACGGGCCGGCCGTTGCGCGTGACCAGCGCCGGGCGCCCTGAGCTCTGGATGCCCTGGATGACCGAGGCCGTGTTCCGGGCAAGCTCGCGCAGGGTGACGGTCGCCACCCGCCGATCATACTCCCGCGTCAGACAATTGTCAGGCGGCGGAGAAGCATCGAAGCATCCACGCCATGACCAGGTCGGCGACCTCGTCATCGCGTCCGCGCAGACTATGGTCGCCGCCCTCCAGCCACTCGTATGAGACCGCGCCAGGAATGCGAGCCGCTGCCGCTCTGATCTCATCCGGACTGCCGAAGGCATCTCGGGTTCCGGAGACGAAGAGGCACGGAACCGCTAGCGATCCCAAATGGCCGGTCCGCAGTTTGTCGGGTCTTCCCGGTGGGCGCAGCGGGTAGCTGATCAGGACCAGGCCCGCCGCCGGAAGCCCACCGGCCACCACCTCCGAGCAGATGCGCCCGCCCATGGAGCGGCCCCCCATGACAAGGTGGTCGGTGTCGACGCCGTGCCGGCCAGCCAGTCCGCTGGCTCGCTCCCTGATCGCGGCCCCGAGCACCGCCGGGGGATCAGGGTGACGACGGCCGGCCAGGCGGTACGGAAAATCCACCCGGTCCACCACCACCCCGTGAGCGCGGGCGACGCGCTCGATGGCCACAAGCGTTGGATGGTCGGCGCCGGACCCCGCACCTGGGGCCAGCACCATGCCGGCGACGGTCAGGCCGATCGCCATGCAACGTCCCTTGGTGGTGACGACATCAAGGAGAGCTCAGCCGGATGCGTCGTTGTCCTCCGCATCCTCCGCGGGGGTCATGTAGCCGATCGACAGGCCGGCCAGCACGGCTCCGGAGACGAGGCCCAGGGGAACACCGGCGGCCAGGGTCAGGAGGATGCTTCCGCCGCCGAACTGGATGTAGCCGATGAACATGCCTGCAGTCGCAAGAAATATGAAGGCAGGGACAGCCCAGGCCCATTCGCTGCGGCCGGAATGGTCGATGCCCAGGCGGCGATCGAGCTCGCGGAGACGTCGATCAAGATGGGCGCCGAGCCTCTCCCGGACGCCCACGGGCCCCTGACGGCTTTCCATCTCCGCATGATCGCATCGCGGGGAGCCGGCGCCGAGCCGGAACCGGGCGCGGGAGCAGACAATGGGGACCATGGGGAGCCGTTACATCCGCCCCAATTGGTTCACGGTCAATGTCTTCAACCGGACCGTGGCCGGATTGACCCGCGCCGGAGTCAGCGTCTATGGGTCGCGGATCCTCGCGGTCCGCGGGCGCAAGACCGGGAAGTGGCGGACGACCCCAGTCAACCTGCTCACCCATGACAGCCAGCGCTACCTGGTCGCGCCCCGGGGCGTGACCCAGTGGGTGCGCAACGTTCGGGCCGGCAGCGAGGCCGAGCTGCGGCTCGGCCGCCGCCATGAGCCGATCGCCCTGGTCGAACTCCCGGACGGGGAGAAGCTGCCGGTGATGCGTGCCTATCTTCGACGCTGGCGAGTGGAGATCGGCGCCTTCTTTCAGGGAGTGGGGCCAGACGCTCCAGATCCCGAGTTGGCGAGAATCGCACCGGACTACCCGGTTTTCGCGATTCGGCCTCGCTGATGGTGGCCCACGCAGGCGGCGCAGGTCGGTCTGCTCCGTAGTCAGCGGCCACGCACCCGCGGCGTCGGGTGGAGGGCAACGCTGATGAGGTTGGCCATGCTCTCGAGGAAATGCACCAGCGATTGCTGAAAGCTTCGGGGCATGGACCACTCGGCGATGACAACCGCGCGCACACCCTCGTTACCGAGCACGGGTGTGGCCACCGCGGCACCGCCGCCCGAGGGCTTCCGGACTGAGCTGCGGTCGAAGCGGACCTCCGACTCCGAATCCTCGACGAGCACGGTTCTGCGCACCATGGCGGCGTATCCGGCGAGCGACCGACCCCCGGCAGGAACGGTGGGCAACGCCGCCTGCGGAGGCGAGGACGATCTCATCTGCAACCGGCCAGCGCCGGATAAAACCTCGAAGAGCGCGGTTCGGTCCGCCCCCACCACTCGGCGGATGGAGTCGAGAGCCTCGGTCAGGATCAGGTCGAGGTCGGAGTCGGTGCCGTCGGGCCGGCGAAGCGCGTGCGCCCCCAGCAGGGCGATGGTCTCGAGCTCGAGCTCATGAGTGCGAAGCTCGTTGTGAAAGTCGATGCTCTCCGTGAGATCGGTGAAGACTGCGATCAGCCCGATGATCTGACCGCGATCGCCGAGCACGGGCGCGGAGGTCATGTGAGCCACGAACTCCGTGCCGTCGCGCCGGCTCAACCTCATCTTTCCGGTGTGATGCTGTCCGCGGAGCAGTTTCGAGTGAATCTGCCAGGCCTCGTCGGCAGCCGCCGGGGCTGCGAGCAGCGTGAGACCGTTCTTCCCGAGCATCTGGGAGGCGGGCCACCCGAAAAGACGTTCCGCGGCCGGGTTGATGTAGACGACGGTCCCGTCCGGGCTCGCAGCGGCCACCGCCTGGCCCACGCCATCCAGGAGCGCCGCCCGAAAGCGTGCTTGTCGCTCCTCCTCATGCCGCCCGGTGACATCGCGTACCACGGCCACGGCGCCCTGGTACCGGCCGGCCTGGTCGAACATCGGGCTGGTGGTCGACCTCGGCGAGGAACGTCGAACCGTCGGCGCGGCGCAGGGTGATCTCTTCTCGCCGGCGCCGACCCGCACGACCGGTCTCGGCCCACCGCCGCACCAGCCCCAGGTCACCGGGCTCGATGAAGTCGAGGACCGGGCGGTCCCGGGCCTCATCGATCGAGCAGCGGAGGAGCTCGGCCATGCGCCGATTGACGAAGAGGGTGACTCCATCGCGGGACACCCAGATGCCATCGTCGGCAGCCTGGATGACCTGGCGCAGGAGCAGCGCCTCGGAGTCCTGGCTGGGCAGCGTGGCCGTGCCCGCCACCGAGACGCGGGATGCAGCGGCCGCAAGGGTGAGGCCTTCGGCAACCAGCCGTCGAACCGAGCACACCCGCTCCAGGTCGTCCTCGCTGTAGAGGCGCTGCCGCCCCTCGGAGCGGGCGGGTGCAAGGAGGGCGAAGCGCCGTTCCCACGCGCGGAGCGTGCCGACACCGACCCCGGCCCGCCGCGCCAGCTCACCGATCCGCATGCCCATCCGCGCAGCCTAGCATATCTATATGGCGGATGTAGATATCTCGCTCATAAAGTGGCAGATTTACCTTGACTAGATGCTTCAGTCTGTGGATGATGATGGTGCGAGGCTCGCCACTCGGTCGAGTGGACCTCGTCGACCGGTTATCGCGCCAACCCGTCGACGCCGAGACGCATCCGCACTCGGGGAGTTGGATGACACACGACCCGGGGGGACAGCGACCGTCGACCACTACTCGGGACCTCCTCCCGCTCCCATTGACAGCCGCCGCCGTCGGGCGGGGCGCCTACACGACGGCGAGTGAGGCGCTAATCCGACTGGCGACCGGATCGCCGGGCGCCGCGGTCGACATCTCCTGCGAGGAACCGCCCTCCGCCGACTCCGGCTCCGCGGTGCCGGCGCCGTTCCATCAGGGCGCTCCCCGCATTCCGCGCCCACAAAAGCTTGGCTCCCCCGTTGAGGAGCCACGGCGACGCAGAGATCAGCCGGATACCACCACGCCAGGACGGCTGTGCGACTGGAACGGCGGCCACAGGTGCTCGAGCGTCGCCGAGATGGCCTTGGTGTACGTGGGCCGGCCTTCGCGCCTGCTCTGCTCTCGACATGCCAGCGCGGTGCTCGAGTGGTACCGCGCCGGCGGCGCTACCAGCCCACCGACCATGCTCCCACTCGCCCCGAGCAGTGAGACGAGTCACCTCAGTCCGGACGCTGGTGCTGGGGATTCCTGATCTCAAGCGGCTCACTTGCTGGCGGACCGGCTCGAGATGAGGCCGAGCTGCTGCCACAGGCGCAACCGGTCCGGTAGGAACCAGCATTCGACGATCCGACCGCCCGCATGACGGTCGATCCGGATCTCCTCGAAGGCGATGCGGTTGCCAGTGGGAGGGAGCGCACCCGATGGATCCGCAACTCGCCGGTGTGGGTGCCGCTGGCCAACCAACGGCTGCACACCCGGTCGCCAGAGGCGAACTGGTCGCCGAGGTCGATGGAGAGGTCGGGAAACGCGCCCCGGAGCAGCGCACCCTGTCGTTTGATGGGCTCGGCTCCGGGGACCGACAGGGTGCCGGGTCCGTGGTTGATGACGTCGGGAGCGAGGATCTCATCAGCGGCGGCATAGTTTCCGCGTCCGAACACCTCCTCGTACAGCCGGCAGGACGCGGTCTTGTTGCGCTCCTCGGTTATCAAGGCCGCAGGTTCTGCGGTTGCGTTCATTGGCCTGATGTCTGCGCCATGCCCTTGGACAGGCCGATCACATGCCCCTCGGGGTCGGAGATGTAGGCGAAACGAAGTTCCATGCCCGGGATCTCGGTGGGCGGCATGATCGTGGAACCGCCGAGCTTCTCTGCCCTCGCCAGCGCCGCCGTCAGGTCGTCGACCTCCACGTAGAAGGTCGCGAAGCCCGATCCGCCGTCGGGGCTGGTGCCGATGCCGCCACCGACGCCACCGTCACGCCCATTGACCATCCCGTAGTCGAACCCACTCGAGGGCTCTGCCTCCAGGATGTCCCAGTCGAACAGATCCCGGTAGAAACGCCGCAGCGCCTTGCCATCCTTGCCCATGACCTCGAACCACAAGACCTGATTGGTCGCCACGTCTTTGCACCTCTCTGCAGGGCTGGGGCCCTCACCCCGGGGATGCCCTCGGATGCTATGGTAAGTAGCCACGCACCATAAGTCAAGGCTTACGGAACCTCGCAGCCTTCCGTCGCCCTCGCTGGGCCGCGGGCCACCTCAGCCGTCCGGGGCGGCCGCCGCCTCCAGGAATCGAGCGATGACCGCCGGCCAGCCGTTCGCGTACATCTCCCGGCTTTCGACGCCCACCTGACCGAGACGCTCCCAACCGCGGTGCTCGAGCTCCACGCGAGTCAGGTTGCTGTCCTCGGCGACAAAGCGCACGTGCACCTCGGTCGGAGCGATCCACTCGTCATGCTGCCAGGTGAAGGCGACCAGCTCTGGCGGTTGCCACGCCAGCACGGTGCCATTGGTGTGCTCCTCACCGTCGGCGTACCGCTCGAAGAAGCGCCGCCCGATGCGCGGTTCCAGGATGAGCTCCGGTGATCTGCCGATGCCGAAGCTGTGCGTCTCCAGCGGCCACCAGCTGTTGATCCTGGTGGTGAAGAGGCCGAATGCATCCGCGATGGGCCGACCCACCCGCACGGCCATCCTGATCGGCTGGGAGAACTCCAGGCCGACGAAGTCATCGCCGCCCGTCATCGGGATGGATCGTGCTCCACAAGATCGGCGAACCGGGACAGCGCATCCTCCCAGAACGAGTCGAGGACGGCTCGAAGGGTCGCCAGGCCGTGGGGGTCGATGGAGTACAGCCGCCGGTTGGCCTCGGGGTGGTCGCTGACCAGCCCGGCGGCCTTGAGCACCTTGAGGTGCTGCGACACCGCCGGGCGGGAGACCGGGAGGCCGCGGGCGATCGCGACCACCGGCTGCGGTCCACCCCGAAGTCGCTCGAGAATGCGGCGGCGCGTGGCATCGCCCAACGCGTCGAGCTGGGCTTCCTGCTGCGCTGTGAAACCCACGGAGCGCGAGACGGTGCTTCGTTGCTTACCATCCATGGCACCACGGTACCACCAGGCTGCCCGTCGAGCCCACCCTTCGCGAGCAGAACCTGCCGGACCGACGCTCGTCTGGGTCAGCGTCGTACGCTGTGACGCCTGAGCCGCACCGCCTGGCTTGACGAATCGGAGCTGCGCATCGGCCTCGGCTGCATGCGTCTCTCCACCGACAGCGAGCGCGACCACCGCCGCGCCGCAGGCACGATCATCGCGGCGGTGGAGGCCGGCATCACCGTCTTCGACACCGCGCACGCCTACGGTTGGGACTCCTCTGAGGCCGGGCACAACGAGCGCCTGCTCGCCGCGGCGCTCCGCGATGGGGGCGCTCAAGACCGCGCCCGCATCGTGACCAAGGGAGGTATGGCCCGCGTCGGTGGGGCGTGGATCCCCGACGGCAGGGCTGGGCACCTCCTACGTGACTGCGAGGCAAGCCTGGACGCGCTCGACGGCCTCCCCATCGACCTGTATCTGATCCATGCGCCGGACCCGCGCACCCCGTGGCGCACCACCCTGCGAGCGCTGCGGCGCCTGCTCGACGACGGTTTGGTCCGGCACGTTGGCCTGTCGAACGTCACCCGTCGTCAGATGGACGAAACGCTGGACCTCGTCCCCATCACCGCCGTGGAGATCTCGCTCGGTCCGTTCGCTGATCGCGCCATCCGTGACGGCATGGTCGAGCACTGCGCAGGGCGCGGCGTCACCGTGATCGCGCACTCGCCATTCGGCGGGCCGGGCCGCGTTCGACGGCTGGAGCGCGCCGAGGCGCTGGTCACGGTGGCGGCGGCGCAGCATGCGACACCCGCCGAGACCGCGTTGGCCTGGCTGCTCGGTATCTCGCCGGCGATCGTGGCCATCCCGGGCGCACGACGAGCAGAGACCGCTCGCTCCGCGGCGCGTGCCGCGACGATCTCGCTCGATACCGGTTCGCGCCAGCTGCTTGACGCCACCTACGGAACCACGAACATCTCAACCTTCCGGGCGCCGGCGCGACCGTCGCGCGACGGGCAGGTGCTGATGGTGATGGGCATCCCGGGGGCGGGGAAGAGTCGCCTGGCAAAACACTACGTCGATCGCGGCTACCTTCGGCTCAACCGTGATGAGCGAGGTGGGTCGTTGCGTGACGTCGTGGCCGCGCTGGACGACGAGCTCCGGCGCGGCGCCGAGTGCGTGGTGCTGGACAACACCTGGCTGACCCGCGCTGCGCGCAGCGATGTCATCCGGGCGGCGACACGGCGAGGGTTCAGGACACGTTGCGTCTGGCTCGACGTGCCACTGGCGCAGGCGCAGGTGAACATGGTCGATCGCATCCTCGACCGCTTCGGCGCCCTGCCCACACCGGCTGATCTGCGCGCGGCGGCGCGCAAGGAGCCCTGGCTCCTCAGCCCAACGTCGCAGATGCGCGCGCTGCGCGAGCTCGAGCCGCCTTCGAACGATGAAGGGTTCGACGCGGTCGAGCGAATCGCCTTCGCTCGCGAGGCATCCGCCGTGCGCGACGGCGGCGTCTTCGTGGCCGCGTCCGCGGTGCGGCGGGACGGATGGCCGCCCGCGGTGTCGCAGTGCGACCCGCTCGCGCCCCACTTGCTTTTCGACTGGAATCCGCACCGCGCACCGGACCTGCATCTGCTAGGCGACCTTCTCGCCACTGTGGTGCGCGGCGAGGTCGAGGTGGCGTTGTGTCCACACCCAGGCGGACCGCCGGCATGCTGGTGCCGGCCACCGCTGCCGGGGCTTCCGCTGGCTTTCGCGCGGGTCCACAGTGTCGATCCGCAGCGTTCCACCGTGATCGGCACCTCGACTGCCCACCGGACCCTCGCTGCCACGCTTGGCTCCCGCTTCGTCGGTATCTGATCTTGGATCCTATTCCCGATGGCTCTGCCTCAAACCGATGGTGTTGCCGCTGCCCTCGCTGAGGCCCCACGACGCCGGCGATCGCAATGGCGCAGGCTCACGGCCGCGATCCCGGCATCTGGGCACGGCTCCCGGCACCGGCTCCGGCGAGCCTGCGGCGGTCGCCTGCGGTCATGCGCGGGCCGGCATCCGACGGTTCCAGGACGATGGATGTGCAGGGCCGGTCCGCGGGACCGACGGTGATCCACCGCAGCTCGCCATCTGCGACGTCATTGCGGTCCTCGCTGGCGTGGGCGTCGCGATTGAGGCCCATCGACGCTCGGGTTGTGGTAGGGGAGGTGGGTCGGAGGAATGGTATGCACATGACGCCATGCTAGGAGCGGCTTCGCCAGCCGCGCTTCTCGAAAGCTGATGAGTCTCGACTCTCGACGAGCTGAGGGGTACAGGCTTATCGCTTGGGCTTCGACGTGTTGAGCCCAACGGCTTCGATGATGAGGGTCCTGAACGCAGCCTCATCCACCGTGTCACCCTCGTGGAAGTCGATGGCGCGGACGGTATGGCTTTCCAGCCTCGCGTTGAAGAGCTTCTTCGGATCCCTCATCAGAGCGCCTTTGGGAAAGGTCAGTCTCACGGCGCTCTTGAGGGCGTTGCCGACACAGATGATTCCCTCATGAGACCAGACAGGAACTCCCATCGTGTTGGAGGGTTTTTTCCACTTCACTTCTTCGAGCACGGCAGGGTCGGCCTTCCTGATTGAAACGCGCAGCTGCGAGTACGTCCTGCTCCGCCAGCCACCCGGGAGCTTGATGATGGCATCGATCAGCCGAGAGGTGGACGGGGCGTTCGATGAAGGACTGGCACTTGCTCCACTCCTCAGCTCGCCGCCAGCTTCACCGAGCACAGTGATTCTCGGCTCTTCGAGTCAGCGCGTATGGAGGTTCGCGAGGTGGCGGCTCAACCGGTCTCACCCCACCGCCCGCTTCACCAGCGCGCAGATTCGTGCCTCGTCGGCGGCGGTCAGCTCCCTGAGGGCAAATTCGGTCGGCCACATCTCCCCTTCGTCAAGGCTCGCCTGGTCGCTGAAGCCGACCGTCGCGTACCTCGTCTTGAACTTCTGAGCTGGTTTGAAGAAGCAGATGACGCTGCCGTCCCTGGCGTACGCCGGCATGCCGTACCAGGTTTTCGGCGCGAGGGCTGGCGCGCTGGCTTTGATGATGGTGTGGAGCCGCTCGGCCAGAGCGCGATCGGATGCCTGCATCTCGGCGATCTTCGCGAGCACCCCGCTTTCCCCGCCGGCCGATCTCAGCTCCTGGACGCGGTCCCTCATCGCGGCGCGTTCCTCGTCCGTGAACCGCTCTGGCGCCCTGCCGGGCGCGGTGGTCCGCTTGGCGGACTTCGGTGGGGCCTTGATCGCCGGTTTGCTCGTAGCCATTGCGAACTACCTCCACGGCCGAACGGGTGCCCGCGACCGCATCCGGCAGCTTGACTTCATGGCTGCGATCGCCTCGCGGCTCAGCGCAGCTCCTGGATGCGGATCAGGTTGCCCGAGGGATCGCGAAAGGCGCAGTCACGGATCCCATACGGTTGCAGCGTCGGCTCCTGAACGACCTCGGCGCCGCTCTTCTCCACCCGCTCGAAGGCGGTGTCGAGGTCCCTGGTGGCCAGCAGGATCCAGCCGTAGGTGCCCTTCGCCATCATCTCGAGGATCATCCGGCGCTCATCGTCGGTGATGCCGGGGTCGAGGGCCGGCGGCGCCAGGAGGATGGAGGTATCCGGCTGATTGGCGGGGCCGACCGTGATCCAGCGCATCCTGCCGGAGCCGACGTCGGTGCGGATCTCGAAGCCGAGGGCGTCGCGATAGAAGGCCAGGGAAGCTTCCGCGTCTTGGTGCGGGAGGGCGCTCGCGTGAATGGTGATGTCCATGACGGTCAGGCTAGCTGCGGCTGGGTGCCCGGCGCTTCTCGATTCCTGACCGGTCTGGTCACCTGCTTCGCCACGCATGGCGGCATCCCCGCGGTGGCGCCCGCCGCCTGGCGCCGGTAGGCGCTGGGCGGCATGCCCACCAGTTCGGTGAATCGGGTGCTGAAGGTGCCCAGCGACGAGCAGCCGACCTCGAAGCAGACCTCGGTGATGCTGAGGTCGCCACGGCGCAGCAGCGCCATGGCACGTTCGACGCGCCGTGTCATCAGGTAGCTGTAGGGAGACTCGCCGTAGGCGAGCCGGAACCGGCGGCTGAGGTGCCCGGCCGACATGTTCGCGCCGCAGGCGAGAGCCTCGACATCGAGCGGCTGCGCATACTCCCGGTCAATCCGGTCGCGGACACGTCGCAGCCGGGCTAGGTCGGGCAGTGGCTGGGCACTTGCCAGGCTCCTCGTCATCTACGAGATCGTGCCACACCGCACCGCGATCGCCCAGCGCCACCGGGACCGACGCCGTCCGGGAGAGCGAAGCGTTACTTGACGCCTGGCTGCCGACTGCGCCTCCCTCAGCCGCTCCGAGCGGCGGAGGGGTTCCCCGACGGGCGGGATTGGCCCACCGATCCGGCCACGTCCTCGGCCAGGAACGTCTCCCAGGTCCGGCGCCCCACGGCGCGGTCGGGAGCCAGGTTGGCGCCGGCCCTGATGGCGGCAGAGGCCTTCCCCGGGACCCGCACCGGCACCAGCAGGCGGTGACGGTGGGTGGTCCGCAGGTAGGAGCGGATCAACTCGGCGGCGCTGTAGACCCGAGGCCCCGCCATTGCGGGGACCAGGCCCGAGGGCGGGCCCAACGCCAGCGCCGCGAGGCGGGCGCCCACCTCGTCGGTGTCGATCGGCTGGAATCTCCACCCGGTGGGGACCGGGATCACCGGCAGCCTGGCCATCGCCTGGACCATGACCAGGATGAAGCCGTCGTAGAACTGGCTGGCGCGCAGCGTGGTCCAGGGAAGCCCGGAGCTGGTGATGAGGTGCTCGCACTCGCGCACCGTTGCGAAGTACATAGCGACGGAGCGATCGACCCGGCTGACCACGGGGATGCGGTCGGCGCCCACGACCGAGATGTAGACAAGGTGCGTGCCGGCGGCGGATGCCGACCGCACCAAAGTGCGGACCTGAGCCGTGAGCTCGGAGAACTCGGTGGAGGCCGCGCAGTGGACGATGACGTCGGCTCCCTCGACCGCAGCATCGACACCCTCGCCAGTGGTGAGATCACCGGTCATGTACTCGACCCCATCGGCGCCGCTGCGCCCATGCCGGCTCAGCGCTCGAACCCGAGCACCGGCGTCGCGCAGGTGCGCGACCGTGGTCCGGCCCGCCCTCCCGGTGCCTCCCGTCACGAGGATCGTGGTCATCGGCTCTCCTCCTGGCTGCCATCTGCCGCCCCGGCGCGTCACACAGTGCGCCTCATCCGTGTCATCACCTCGGACACCTGAGCGTGGAGGTTTGTGACCATGGATCAGCCCCAAGGCGTGGCCGAGTGGTTCGACACCCACCGAGGTCAGCTCCGGGGCCTGGCCTACCGGATGCTGGGCTCGCTACCGGACGCTGAGGATGCCGTCCAGGACACCTGGCTGCGAGCCAGCGCCGCGGCCGCCGAGACCATCGAGAATCCCGGCGCCTGGCTGAAGACCATCCTCGCCCGGGTATGTCTGAACGTGCTGCGTTCGCGGGGATCGCACCGCCATGAGCCTCTCGGCACACGCCTCCCGGATCCGATCGTGACCCACGCCGAGACCGGCGATCCCGAGGAGGAGGCGCTGCTCGCCGAGTTTGTGGGGCTCGCCCTCCTGGTCGTGATCCAGACCCTGTCTCCGGCCGAGCGCCTGGCCTTCCTCCTCCACGACGTCTTCGACCTCCCTTTCGATGAGATCGCATCGATCATCGACCGGAGTCCCGCAGCGGCTCGCCAGCTCGCCAGCCGTGCCCGCCGCCGCGTCCAAGGGGCACCGGTCGTGCCCGACACCGATCTGGTTCAGCAACGCCGGGTGGTCGACGCCTTCTTCGCCGCCGCGCGCGGCGGCGACCTCGAGACCCTGGTCACGGTGCTGGATCCCGACGTCGTGCTCCGCGCCGACCTCGGTCCATCGGCAGCGTCCCGGGTCGTCCGTGGGCTCTCGGAGGCGTTGCCCTACGCCCGCCCACCCTCCGGCGCGGTGGAGGTGCTGCCCGCCGTCGTCAACGGCACCGCCGGAGCGGTGATTCTGCGCGACGATCGGGTCTTCTCGGTGATGGCATTCACAGTCAGAGGTGGACGGATCGTGGAGATCGACGCCCTGGGGGATCCGGACCGGCTCCGCGAACTCGGCCTGGATGCGGTGCGGCGGCCAGTCCGCGGGAGCCCAACGTCAGAGGACGGCTGAAGGGGAGGGCTAGCAGCGCGCGGGGCACGGCTCCGTTTCAGTCGCCTCACGACGTGGCGACTGAGTATCAGGATCTTCATCTTCTCCTCACAACCTGATCGCTTGGGGTACCCGCTTAAACGGCCGCTCGGGAGGCCAAGTGGTTGCGACGCCTCAGAGGCCCCAGGAATCGTGCTGACCGTGTCAAGGCCATCGCGAGGGCGAGAAAGATCAAACCGTCAGTGAGACCATCGACAGTGATCCGATTGCTGAACATCCAAGTGCCCAGAGCGCCCTGGTACCAGTTGTAGGCGCCATAGCTGAAGATCAGCCGGGCTCCGATGATGAAGACCCAGAAAGCGGCGTAACCGAGCCCGGCCGTGCTGATCATGCTGTCCCCTTCGCCGCTCTTCACCTTCATCAGGGCCAGCGCCGCGACGCCGCCGAGCGCGATGCCGGCCGCCGATGCGGCCACCTCGAACAGGAGGCCGTTCCCCGACGTCTGGGGATTTTCGACGAAGAAAGGCAGGATCACAAGACCGACAAGGAACGGTCGAGCCACACGAAACCAGGTAACCCTCCGCCGACCCAGGTCGGCTTCAAGGACCGCCCCCAAGATGATGAGATTGACTATCCAAATGCTCGCAGGCATCGAGTTGCCCTCCGAAACGGCAGTGCCACGAATCGAATCGAGCTGACCTCGGTCCGATCACCACCTCGAGCGGTGCCGCCGCATGATGCTGGGCTGGGAGAACTCCGGATTGATGTTGGAGGTGACGTCGGGGCCGCGCAGCTGCGAGGCTTCGCGCTCGACGTCCAGGACTGTGATCGGTCGGCGGCCGAAGCTCTCCCACGCGTGCAGGAGAAGACCGAGCGCCCATGGGCCAACCACCCATCCGGGCCAGAAATAGCCGCCGCCATTCGTCGCCCAGATAGCAATGACCACGGCGCTCACCACCAGCCACGCGATCAGGTTGCCCTCGAGCGCGCGCCTCTGACGCAGGCGTTGCCGCGCCAACATACGGAGCTGATCGGGTGTTGTACTCACGGATCGCACCTCTGCAAAGGCGGATCGATGGGGCGTCTGATCTCCCTCAATTGGTGTCGGCGGCCAGGGGTGACGAGGGAATCGGGCCAACGCGACATCAGGCCACCTCCGGCCAGGCCGCCGCCAGGATCAGGAAGTCGCCACCCCTGAGGCCCGCACCAACCGTGGTTGGGGGTCGTTCGGGGGTAACTAGGGCGCTCAGCAGATGGCGAACAGGAAAGATGCTGGCTACCCCGGCGCTCCGTCCGGTTGCTCCCGAACTCATCGCCAGCGATCTCCCGCAGCTTGCCCCACGTCCCCAGACTGAGCTTGATGACCTGGCGGGCGACGCGACTAGAGGCACTCCTCCCAATCATGGGAGGTCATTTGACCTGGCAGACGTTTCCACCCCGTCGCGGGCACCGTGTGCGTGTCTCGGGCCGATTGACCAGCGCACTCCACGCCGGCTTGACAGTCCGGACCGCCCCCCACCCTCCCAGGGAGGTCGGTTGCGCAACCGACATTCCGATGCGGCCCCGCGTGGAATACCAGGTCCCGATGTGCTAAGCCGGGCGTGGCAACTCTTCCTAGCGCCGAAGCCCTGGCCGCGTCGTCCGGCGCACATAATCGCCCCCGGAGGCCACGAGACGGGCGTTCGGAATGGAGAACGCGATCACTTCGGTGAGGCGATCGACGCAATGGTGGCGAACCACAGGGAGAAAGGGATGACTCAGAACGGACCCAAAGGTGCGGTGCTCTTCTGCTACGACGGTTCAGAAGGCTCGCGTGCGGCCATGAGGGCAGCGGCGGATTTGATCGAGCCAGGTGGTGATGTGGTCGTGGTCACCATCTGGGAGTTGATCACCGTCCGTTTGGCGCTTGCGGGTGCGTTTGCCGCCGGGTATCCCCCAAACGAAGGCGAGCTCGATGAGCAAGAGGAGGCCGCTGCCAGGAGAGCGGCAGAGGAGGGCGCACGGCGGGCCATCGAGCACGGATTTAAGGCCTCAGCCGTGACCAGGCAGTCTACGGAAGGCACTGCCCGAGCGATCCTCGCCGAGGCCGACGAAATCTCTGCCCGTCTCATCGTGTGCGGCCAGCGGGGCCGTGGCCCTCTGAGAAGCGCTTTGCTGGGGAGTGTCTCTCACGCCTTGGCAGGGCACGCCCACCGCCCGGTGCTGATCGCCCCTGAGCAGGCGGTTTAGTTCCGCTCAGAAACCGGAAACGCGCCTGGCGAGAAGAAGGCGATCCACGGGCTTGGCAACGGGGCGATCCCATGAGGGCCCCGGTCGCTGTTGTTGACCTGCCTACTACCTCTTCCTGGTCGGCAGCGGCTTGGCAGTGGTGGCCGTCACCGCCATGCCGCTGGTGGGAGGCGACGGCGGTGGAGCGATCGACGCCGGGGTGCTGGCCGGTCTCAGGTTGCCGGCGCCATCTGTCGAGGGTGCCTCGTCGCCCTAACAGCCGAGTTGTAAGGCCCTGGTGCCGGGAAAGGGAATAAGTTTCGCCTAGCGTGAGCAGCGGTCAACTGATCGAGCCAGGCCCGCCTGCTCGGCGCACGGACGGATCACCAAAAGCCAACGATGGCGGCGGGGTGTCGGCTGCATCCGGCACCCGGCCAGGGCTGGCAGGGGCTTCCGACCCCGAGGTCGGCCGAGACTTGCCGAGGTGAGTGGCATGGCCCCGCCGTGGTCAGGGAAGACCTCACAACTGGGGCCGGGGTTCCGGCTCGGAGCTCCCGAGAGGCGCACACGATCCGCGAGCAGTCTGCAGCAACTCCGCGTCAGAGTTGCTGACGTGCAATCCAGGTTCTATACCAGAATGGACCCAGACAAAGAGCTGCTGGTGCTGTTTCGGCATCCAGGAAGCGCGCCCTTGGCGCCGATACGGGGTGGCGTTGATGATCTTGGCGATCATCTGGGCGTCGTGAACTCGGGGACGCCCCCGCCCGGGAGCGTCCCGCTTTTTAGAGATGCGTGACGTGCGAGCCGTAGGGTTGGCTCCGACGGTCGTGACGGTCCCTTGGGTAGTGATAGCGGTCAACGACGGACCAGCCGGCGGCCTCGCGGCGGAGGCGCCGGCACGTAATCTACCCCGTAGTAGCGGAACAGCAGCGCCTCCTGCTCCGCCGACAGCTCGCCACCCTTCTCGATGGTCGGTGCGTTCTTCACCTCGTCTCTGTCACGGCTCACTTGGAGATAGTTCTGCCCGAGAGTGGCGTTCACTGTGGGCACGAAGGTGAGGTGGTGTCCGAAGAGACCCGTGTGTACAGTGACGAATTGCGGCTCGTCTGTCTCAGCGTCGAAATAGACGTCCTCCAGCTTGCCGATCTTCTCTCCGTCAGCGTCGACGACGTCCTTGCCTTCCCATTGCCGGATGTTTTCGAGGCTCATACAGGGTACCTCCGTGGTGTGAGTAAACCCCGTTACTAGGGCGCCGGCCTCGGGCCGAGGCTGTTCGACATGCTGCTCCTAGAGCAAACATGCTGGGTTTGCGCTCGGTCTACGCTGCGGCTAGCCGCCCTCGCGCGTTCGGCGGCTCTCCTCGTCCTCCCGATCGCGCTCGAGCTTCCCGCTGCGATCCTCCCGTCCACGTTCCTCGCGCTGACGCTGCTCCTCGCGCTGCTGCTCAACCCGCTCGGTCTCTCGGTCGCGCAGTGGCATGGCACGGGGAGCGTACGAGATTCCGAGGGAGCTTGTCTGCTGTGGACCAGAAAAGGCCAGACACACCAAGCGATTCTATCCGCGGGAACCCGTCAACCTTCGGGGCGCCATCTTCCTTGAAACCACTCTCGGCGATAACCGCCATGACGGATTTCAAGTGCCGGGAAAGGGAATCGAACCCGTACGGATCTCGTTCGAAATCGCCGTCTGAATTGCCAGGAGCGGCCTGGAGCGGCCTGGTACGGCCAGTCGAAGTGGACGCGAAGTGGACTCGCCCCGCCCCGGTCTGGGGGAGCCTCGGCGGCCGCGGGCCCTCCGGTGAGGTGACCGTGGCCCAGCCCAGGGTGCTTTCCCACTCTCACTGTAGCCAATCGCGCAAAGTGGCCAATCGGCACAGCCGGTTGACACCTGGGGAGGGGCGATCCGCCGGCAGACCGTCGCCACCGCAGAGCGAGTGCCGCGAGCGGCGGGTCGACCGGCAGGAACTGCGCCGGTTGCAGAAGGCTTGACTTTGCGTGGCAAACCAAGGTAGCTTTGTCGTACAAAGTCAACAAGAGTCGAGCTAGAGGCATCCCAATGAACGCAGCCAACAACAGCACCGCGTGGAACCGCCTGCGTGCCTGGTGGCTAACTCCCCCGCGAACCGGCCTGCAACGTCTGATCCACCCATGGGAGTACCGCCACCTCCGCTTCTGGGGCGTCAGGAAGATTGCCGCCGGCAGTGTCGCGGTCGCCGTGGGCATCATTTGCCTCGCGTACGCCGGCTACGGATGGGCAGCCCCCTTCCTGGTTGTCGCGGCGCTCAATATCGCGTGGGGCTGCTGGGATCTGGCCATCGCCCGCTCCGCATCCGCCGGCCGCAAGGCATGAATGACACCCGTGATCCGGAGGAGACCACGACCGACGACGGCGGTGCGCTCGATCCGCGCGAGGCAGCGCGGCTGCTGGAGCAGACCAGCCGCGAGGCGCAGCGTCAATTCTCGCTGACCCCGCCGCTGGTGACGGCTGTGATGGGATTGGTGATCCTGGCCGCCTACGTCGCCCTCTGGCTCTCGGTCGTCGGGCAGCACCCCTACACGGGACCGAACCTCGGCGTGATCGCCCTCGTGTACGTGACGGTCGCCGTCGGGAGCGCCGTGGGCGTGAAGGTCTACCAGCGCGCCAGGGCCGGTGTCAGCGGCTCCGCCGTCGCTCTCGGCGCCGCCGAGGGTATTGCGCTCCTGGTGTCGATCGGGGGGAGCCCTATCATTCAGGGCGCGCTCCATTACTACGGCGCGAGCAGTGCGCTCGTCTATGGGGTGATCCCGGCCGCAGGGCCACTGATCGTCGTCGGGACGACCCTCGTGGGGATGGCCGCCAGCAAGGCCGACTGGCCACAGTTCGGCACCGCGCTGGCAGTGGTGATCGGCGGTGGGGTCGCCTTGTTCATGGGGCCGATCAACGCGTGGCTGGTCGCCGGGATCGCCCTGTTCGTCGGGGTGGTCGGCTATGCCGCTGCCAGCACCTGGCAGCGCCGCGCCGCCGTGCGCGTGTGACCACGGAAGCGGTGGACCCGCTGATCCACGCGCCAGCCCGCCTGCGGATCATGGCGACACTTGCCGCGCTGCCCGAGGGCGTCGCGCTCTCGTTCACCCGCCTGCAGGACATGCTGGGGCTGACCCCCGGCAACCTCATCACCCACCTGCGAAAGCTCGAGGACGCTGGCTACCTGACCAGCAAGAAGACGGGCAACGGGACGGCCTCACGCACCTCGATCGGCCTCACCGTGCGGGGGCGGGCGGCACTCGACACCTACAAGGCGGCGGTGCGGGGCCTGCTCGGCGGGCTCTGAGCTGTGGTTGCTGAGCGCTTCGCTCTCCACCCTGCTCACGGCGCACATGGCTCGACCTAAGCGCGTTGGTGGGCCGTCAAGTGACATTCCCCAACACTGGGCCACCCCAGGGTGCTGTCACTCACGCTCGAGCGAAATTCCCAGACGCACGGCGCATGGGTCAGCCGGCATCAGTATTCGTCGGCACTCCTGCGGGCAGGAGACTGAGCGCCGACGCCACCAGACTCCATAACTGGCCAGAGGCGTCCTCCACGGACACCTGCCCGATGCCAGGAACGCTGAGCTGATCCCCGCCACAGCTCAGCCGGTTGCCGCTCACCCTGGCCACGGCGGTCGCGTCCTGCCGCAAGGTCATTTCGAAGAAGTCGCCAGCGACCATGAGGGGGCAATACTCCACACCGCCGGTATCCACCGGGAGTGCGTTGAGCACATGGAGGTAGGTGAGGATGGTGGTCGGGCTCGTGACGGTCGCCTCCTCGGTGACGGGGGGGCAATCCACGCTGCAGCCGGGCGGCTGGATGGCCACGGTGATTGAGGTGACCTCGGTGGCCGGGATCAGAGACCACCCTGGCCGCAGCGGCTGATAGACAACCTGCGCATCGGCCCGCAGCGCCACCGTCCCCGGCCCATCCGGGGCAAGGGTGAGCACGAGACCGCGCTCCACCAGCGTGCCAGCAGGTGGGAAGGTCCAGTCGACTTCGTCGGAGGTATCCGTGGGTTCGGGGCCGCCGCCCCAGCCCTGCCCAGTGAGGCTCGCGCCCTGAGGGAGATGCCCGAGTTCCCATCCGTCGATTCCGTCCAGGGCGCTGGGAACTGTCCACCAGGCGTGGACATCCACAAGATACGGGCTTCCCAGCATGAGGCCAGGTTCGCTGAGCTATGGCGCCCCCACCGGCACGGTCGCGGACACCTGGGCACCAGGGGGGTGAGCGACGAGGGCGAGCAGCGACTGTGCGTCCCCCTCAGCGGCTGCTCGGGGATCGGCGGCGCTCACCTCCGTGCTGGTCGTGGCTCGGGTCGCCGAGGGGCCGATGGCCGCGGGTGACGGGTGAGGCAGGGCGACAGAGGTAGCCGCCACCAGCCCGAGGCAACTCATCGCGACAGCCACGCCGACCAAGGCTCCCCTGACCCACCTGGTGCGCCGGCGTCTCACCACCATATTGTCGGGTACGCCCGAGTTAGGACAGAAGTTCCAGCCGTCTTCCACTGGGCGTCTACACCGTCAGCGGGGTGAGTCGCAGCTCTGAGGGTGGCAGGGCGTCCGATAACGTGGTAAAGGCCGACAACGTGGCCGACGGCCCGATCACCAATACGGCTAGCCACGCTGTCGATCACCGTGGTGCGCCCGGGCAAGTGACCTTGAGTGCCCGGTAACCTCGGCTCCTGATCGGGACCGTGGTCTGGATGCCTTCCCTGACGGCGCATGCACTACTTCTCCGACCTACTCAAGTGTCATTCCTCGATACTTGGCCAGCACAGTGTGCTGTGTCCTGTTGTTTGAAGCCGGCCGGTGCTGAAAAGCCTGCCGCGTTGAGATTGGTTTGAAGCCGTGTCTTCCGGTTGGTCTGATGAGGGGTGCAAGCGATCGCGATCATCTCCTCCAAGGGGATCGGAGATACTGTGGCTGGCATGAACAGGGGAAGCGCTGGATGGCTGGCCCTCGGCGTTGTCTTGGGTATAGTCAGCTTTGTTGGCCCGGAGGGCGTGTTGCTGACCCTCGTCGGCTTGGGCCTTGTGATCGGGTTGAAAGCACGGTCGGCAGCGCCGGGGCTCGTCCTGGTCGGTAGTGGTGCAATCACCGGTGTAGTCTTTGGGCTCTTTCAACGGAGCTACCCGACCGCTACCTTTGCGGTGGGCCTGGGACTGTGCATCCTGGTCCTTGCTGCCGGCGCCGCGTGGCTCTACGTGCACATCCGTAGGCGGAAGCTCAGGGTGCCCTTCATGTCAAGCTCCTTACGAGGCTGGTGAGGGGGCAGCGTCCTGGACAATGACCACACTACGATTCACCGCTTGGGTCAACGCCCGGGCGATGGGAGCGCACGAACACGCTGGGGGGCAGGTCGAGCCGCTCCAGGAACTCCTCTGAGATCGCCACCCGATGCCTGATCGCAGCATGTAGCAAGCGGGCATCCCGCTGCCGTCGAGCATGATTCGGTTCAAGGACCACCCCGGTAATGTGCTCTCGACGGTCTACGAGTTGCCCCTCCGCTCGGCGACGCGCCCAGTCGCTGTTGAGCTCATCTAGCAGACCGCGGAACTCTGCCTCATTGTTGAAGGCGGCTACGACGCGGTGGCGCCGTTCGCGGCGCTGGGGGTCATAGGCGTACCTGAGAACCACGTAGCGCCGAATGCTGTCATCGTCCGGGTCCACGGCGGTCACGCGTACCAGTGTGCCTCCAGCAGCAGTTGAGCGCCAGCGGGCGGCTGGCGATGAGAAGGCTCGGTAGGCCGAGGTTCACGGGTGCCGGACGCGCCGGCAGGTGACGTTCGCACTCGCGCGACCTCTGAGCTCAGTTGATCAGCCACCTATCCCAGACTGCCTGATCAAGTGTCATTCGTCGATACGCGGCCAGCGGGGGGTGCTCTCGTTCCTGACCCGCGACTGGTATCGGCGCTTGCGCAACGGTAGGCTGGTTCCCATGCTGGCAGGCGATCCGCGGGATCCCTCATCCGACCGGGCCGGGGTGCTCGGCCGTGCGGGAAGGGACTCGGTCAGAAGGATTCCGGACCTGCGATTTGGCGTCTGCGTCGAGCGTCGCTCGCTCACCAGGGCAGCGGATGGGTGACCGCCGGCGGTGGCACCGGTCCCCGTGGCTTCTCCTAGCGCTCGTGGCTGCAGTGCCGGCGCTCGCCTTTGGAGTGCCGGCCCTTCTGCGGGAGGCACCGGCGACCTCGCACATTGCCAGCCCGTCGGCGGTGCAGTCTCCCCACTCGTCGACACCGGCCTGCGCTCCGCTGGCTGAGTGCTCGTGCCCGGCGTCGGCTGCTGTAGCCGTGCCCACCGCCACCCTGCAGCCGCCTCTGCCCCCACCCCGCCAGGGTGAGGCGATGGCCTACGACGGAGTTCAGAACGAGGTCCTCACCGTCGGTGGGGACTTCGGCTTCGGTGCGACGACGCCGACCTTCCTCGACCAGTGGGAGCTCGACGCGCGTGGATGGCACGAGCTGCATCCCACGCTCAGCCCGCCCCCCGGATGGATGGCCCAGGACCCGGTAACGGGGGACATCATCATGGTCAGCGGCTCGAACGCCAGCTTGGAGAACGTCGAGACCTGGAGCTGGGACGGCAGCCGCTGGACCCGCTTAGCCGACCTCCCCGCGACCACCGACCGGGCAGCCGGGCTCGCTGTGCTCGACGACCAGCTGGTGCTGGTCACCGAGAGTGCCGACTACGAAGAGACCCACACCTGGATCTGGACCGGATCGGCGTGGGCGCCGCAGGCCCCCCTCAACCCGGCGCCGGGGACCGGTGTCTCTCCCGTGATCGCCGCCGACCCTGCGCACCACCGGATCGTCGCCCTCTTCCTCATCGGCGGCACGTCCGAGGCCTACGCGACCCAGACCTGGGTGTGGGATGGGACCACCTGGAACCTCGTCAGCTCGAGCTCCGACCCGGGGCTCGATCCCCCCACGGCCTCCATGGCCACCGATCCGCAGACCGGATCGGTGCTCCTTTATCAGGACCCCGGGGGCGGCGGCCCGTGCACCTGGGAGCTCACCGGGAGCACGTGGCGCAGGGTTGCTGGGGCGTCTCCGGACGTCTACACGGCGTATAACGGCGCCCGCCTGCTCACTGACCCCTTGATCGGCCGGGTGATCTTGGTGGGCGGTCCGGGAGAGGCCAACCCGCTGAACACCCTCTGGGTGTTCGACGGGTCGACGTGGAGATCCGAGCCTTCTTCAGCTCTGGTCGGCGGAGTGGGAAACTGATGCTGGTGTGCCCGTACCCTGGGCCTGTCGGCCCGGATCGTCACGGGGATCATCTCTGAGGGTGGACGTTTCCCTTGGGGGCACCTGCATCCACCTGTGGGCCGCCCCTCAAAGAGGTGCTTGCGAGATACTTCGGCCAGGCCGGCGTTCTGTCACCCCTGCAACCAGTTATTCCCATCCCAGGCCCAAGTCGCCGAGGTGGAGCATTGGGTCGAGGCACTGCCGAGCACGATCAGGTCACCCAGGTCCGGGTCGTACGTGCCCTGGGTGCACGACATCGTCGGCGCCGAGCCCTGGACGATCCAGTTGCTCCCACTCCACGTCCACACCTTTGACTCGGCGATCGCGACCACTCGGCCGATGCGCTGGTCGCCTGCCACGAGCTGTGACGAGGTCGGTGCCTGGGTCGGGTGCGCCTTCACGAACGAGGTGCCGTCCCAGGTCCAAGTCTGAGAGAAGGTCAGCCCAGTCGGGTCGGCTCCAGGACAGAAGGGGGGGCCAGGGGCGCAGGAGCCCGAATAGGGCTGGTAGGAGTAGAAGAGCATCAGGATTGAGCCGGGTTCGTCGACGAAGCTGGCCGCCGGGATGAAGAGCGGAGGACCGCTGGTCACTCCATCCCATGCCCACCCGGAGCTGGTCCACGACCAGAGGCCAAGAGCTCCACCATTGGCGTCGAAGTCGCCGTCGGGTGGACTGGGGCCGTATCCAGGAGGGGGAGCGAGGAGCTCTAGCGTCTGGTTAGCGGTGTCCCAGGCGAGCAGGGGGCTCGGCTCGTAGGTGGGGGTCTGAGCCGACATGAGTTCGTGCCAGTCCGAGCCGTCGAACGCCCAGATGTCTTGCGAGAGCTTGAAGGCGCCGGGCGGCCCGCCGCAGGGAGTGCAGCCACCGTACAGCACGATCTCGCCAAGCTGAGGGTCGTACGCCATCGTGGCCTCGGCACGTGTCGGTGGCGAGACGGCCGGATGCAGCTGACGCCATCCGTGTCGGTCGAACACCCAGGTGTCGCCGAGCTCTTGCCCGGAGGGGACAGCCGAGCCCGCGAACAGGACGATCTCCTTGCCGGGTGGGAAGAAGACCATGGTCGCCGCCGTCCGCGGCGGCGGGGTCTGACCATTGGCGATGGCAAGCAACTCGTAGGTGGTGGTCGGGCCTCCGGCACACCCAGTCAGCACGACGGCTCCGATGGCAAGGGTCCCCAGGGCCATGCGGCTACCACGCACGCCTCTATTAACGCAGCGGCGAAGGCCTTGTTCCACTCTCCTCGGCGTCCGCCCAGAGCTTGGAGGGCTCGGGTCGCGCCATGGTCGCCGCCTACCGGCTTGCGGCCATCCAATGACCTTGTTGAACAATGGGCCAGCGGCCGGTGCTCACAGCGGGTTTTGAGCGGATCCGCGGGGTGACACCGCCTTGAACGCTCCTTTTCAACAACATCCCGTCGGCGGTCCCCCGCGCGACCGTCGGCGACGCCGCTGCGGCTCATGACTACCCTTCGCTTACCAGCTGCTCCCTGCCCAGAAGTACGCGGCGGGGACGCGCAAGGCGACACCTCGGGCACGACAGGCACGCGCTCCGGGTTCAACCCAAACCGGCCAGCCAAAGTCAGCCGGAGTCTTGCCGGGGAAACGCCAACGTGGGTTCTTCGCCCCCAAGGCGGGCATGATGTGGGTTATGGGCCGGCGGTGGTGGCGCAACCCGTGGAGCCTGCTGGTGCTGATCGTGGTCGTGCCCGCCCTGGCGTTTGGGATCCGTGCGCTTCTGCCGCGACCACAGCCGCCGCCGTTGCCAACGCCGGGGCCCTCGCAACCGCCTGTTCTCATCGGCAGTCGGCTGTGTGGGGCCAACCCGCCGCCGACGCCGGCGGTCACGGTCAGCCCAGTACCGACCCTCGGATCGCCCCTTCCCACACCTCGCGAAGGCACGACGATGTTCTATGACAATCTAACCAACGACATCGTCGTCGTGGGTGGGGAGACCTTTCCCCCCGGAGGGGGCACCTCCCAGACGCTGAACGACGCCTGGACGCTCGACGCCCAGGGGTGGCACAGTGGGGCTCGGCCGAACTCCGTGCCCGGCCTGCTGGTGGAGGACCCTGCGACCGATGACCTCATGGCTGTCGGCGCAACGCCCGCCACCGGGCAGGGGCTGCAGACGTGGAGTTGGAATAGCAGCGCGTGGACCCCGCTCTCAAGTCTTCCGATCGCGGCCGGCTGGATGGTGCGGGGCATCGCGCCGCTCGGGAATCAGCTGGTGCTCGTGGCGGAGAACAAGCAGGAGACGGTGACCCAGACCTGGACTTGGACCGGCCGGGCGTGGCGTCGTGAGCATCCAGCCAAGGAGCTACCCCTCAACGCGGGGCTCAACTCCGCCGGCCCCTTCCTCTCTGCCGACCCCGCTCACGGGCGCGTCGTGGCCGTGCTGCAAACCGGCCTCGGCGCTGGCGGCGAGACCCAGGTGTGGGCGTGGGCAGGGACGACGTGGAGGCTGGTGGTCTCGACCTATCTGCTCGGCGTTGACGAGTTCACGGCCACCCTGGCACCGGACCCCCAGAACGGGTCTGTGCTCCTCTACATGAACCCCGTGGGCTCCGCTCCCTGCACCTGGGAGCTCAATGGACCGTCATGGCACGAGATCCAGTCAACCTCCCCGGCGGTCGACACCGCCTACGGAGGCGCGGCTTTGCTCATCGATGCGCGCCTGGGAAGGGTGATCTTGATCGGCGGGCCGGGGAGACCCAATCCGCTGAACACCCTGTGGGTATTCAACGGCTCCACATGGGCTGCCGAGCCAGCCTCGATCCTCGCCGGCAGCTCGGCTCCGCAATAAACACTTTGGAACAGGCATTGCCGCCGACCGCGACGGCTGCCGTTCAAGATACCGAATCTCCTTCCGCTGGATCGATGCCCACCCTCGAGTGTGGCTCCGAGGTGCTGGGCCAGCGGAAGGGTGGCCTCACTCACAGTCGCGGTGAGGCGCCACCATGACTGGCGTCAGCCAAATGGGCGTGCGTGGGCTCGTCAGTCGGGCCACGGGTAGCCCAGATCGGCTCCGAGGGTTCCGCTGCTTGCAAATAGGTCAGTCGGTGATCCTCTACTGTCCCTCCACGGCAGGGGGATCGGCCGGCCTGGTGTTCACCGCCGCGGCGCCTTCGACGGGGACCGTCTCGGGCGGGATCGACCCATGCGAAAGTGTCTCGATCCCCGGAGGCCCCAGGTACGCCGCCGGCACCGTCGTCGTGCTCCGGGGCAGCATCAACTGGCGGTCGACGGGCCCCGGAACCCCGGCGCTTGTCTTGCCGACGGATGTGGTCGCGAGCGAATCCGTGGGTGTCGACAAGACCTATTCCTTCAGGCTGTCCCCGGGGAACTACGTCCTGGTCGCCCACTTCCCCCCGCCGTCGAACGTGACACCCTTTGTCTCGGTGACCGTCACGTCAGGGACGATCCAGCCCGCGGACATCCCCAACATGTGCAAGTGAGCGCTCGCTGACGCTTTCAGTCCAGGGTGGCCGTCGGCGCCGCCTCCCGATGAACCCTTCAGATCACAGATCGTCTCGGCGCCCTGGGGATGACGACCATCCTCCCCGCGGAAGATGCGTGTTGGCGCCAGACCCGAGATCTACCACCCAAGGCTGTCCGAGGTCCTCAGCTCCTGCCCAGCCGACGGTGGTGACGCCAACCCCGCAATCAAGGTACCCACCACCTGGCGGAGACCGGCCCGAGTATGCACACTGGTGGCGTGGCCACCGTGGATGCCGACGACGACAGCATCCGACGCTACGTCCTGCGCCGGTACGCTCACGATCCCGAACGCCACGAGCGGCGCCACCGGGGTCGTCGCCGCCTTCGACAACCGGCGAGAGTTCGAGCGGCAGATGCGGATGCTCAGTCGCGAGCTGGAGCATCGCCGTGCCAAGGGTCAGCCGGTTGACCCTCGAGAGCACTACACCAGTCTGATCCTTGAGCCCGGGGACCAGCGGCGGCAGCGGGCCGGCATCGAGCCGAGCCGGGTTGCAGTCCTCGACAGCCGACGCTAGCGCTCCCGATTGCCGTCGGCCTGAACCGGGGGATCAAGCGGGCCGAAAGGGCCGGGGCAGGGTGCTTCCGTCCTGCGCAACGGACCCGTAGCCGGTCCAAAATGACCGCCATGGACATGTTGGCGCCCGCGGGACCCGCGACCTTGGCAGTCGCTATCCCGCCCAGCGGTCGCCGCACCAGGCACTACCGCGGCTTCCCACCCAAGCTCACAGGCGGCATCGATACTCGGGTGGACATGCCGACGGCCGTGCTCGTACTGGCTGAGCCAGACACCACCGGTGGTTGGCACCTGCGCCGATACGCCGCCGATGGCTCCGACGCTGGCAATACGTGGCATCCGTCCTGGCCCGAAGCGGTCGGACAGCTGGAGTTCGAGTACGTATCGAACCTGATCTTCACCTGCGTTCCTCCGGAGGCTGATGATCCGAGGTCGTACTCAGCCGCCCTCGCCTCCGGCGGCGGGCCCACCAAGGCGTAGCTGCCTCTCCAACTGGCTCGCGCCAACCTCAAGTGCGATCGCCAGATTCCGGGCCAGCACGGCATTCTGTAACGACGCCTGAAACCCACCGCCTCAAACCGCCGCGCCGAGGGTCGTCCCAGAGCCATGCGAGGTAACGACTGCCCGAGGAAGTCAGGACCGCCGGTCTATCGGCCGAGCATGCCGTGCTTGTCGGCTTCGGATGCCATTCCAGACCATCTCACCGGCAACCAAGGCAACGATTCCGATGAGGGCACCACAGCTGCCGCCGACGGCTTCGGCACCAGGGCTCTGATGCGTGGGATCCAACGCCGCGATCATCCCCACGGCGCTGGTCAGGGAGCCAGTTGCAATGATGGCAACCGCATTCGCTGGGGTCAGGCTGAAGATCGATCCAATGCGTATCCGCCACCTGAGCGCGACCGCGACGAGCCCCATCGCGATGACGAGAGCGCCAACGAGGATCACGGCCGGGATATCCGCCGAAGTGAACTTGGTCCCGATGAGAAGGGCACACTCAGCCGTCGCCATTCCGTACGCTACCCCAGCGACGACGAGCCTCCTGCGAGTCTCACGTCGGTGGGTGACGCCAGGAGGGGTGGGTCCTCCGGATTCAGGGCTGAAACTCAAGGCTTCGACAAACCGGGGATGCGGCTTGGCGACTTGCAGGTGTGGGAAGCCGTCATCGCCAACAAATGCCCTGCAGCGCACGGGAACGCTGCCGACCGATCGAGTGAGCGCAACGATGCTCGCTATGGACAGGAGCAGCCCGGCAAGGAAGAAGGAGCCAGCGATGGGCCCAGAGGGACTCGTCGACGGAGCGCTGGCTGCTATGAGAGCAGCGACGATCGCCACCCCCGACGACACGATCCAGCTGCTCATAAGTGCAACCGCTGCTCGGCTGCGCCGGCGGTGCAAAGCGAGAAGGTCCGCGCGCACTGGGATGTAGGCCCTCACGCGGCCGAACCTTCGCACCCAACTCGCGGCGGTCGGCTCACCCGTCACGACGCAGATCGACGGCAACTCTCCTGACACTGCGGAGCTCAACGGGACGATGACCGATGACGGCGGCGTATGCGCTAAGGAGATGTCCATCCATTGAGCATCCTGCCACGGGCGGGGGACACCTGAGGCGTTGTCACCGGGGTGTGGCATCCTCGCCTTCCCAACTCCTCAGCGCTACGAGAGACGGCGGCAGGCAGAGCTCAACCGGGCGATGAGCTCAAATCGGAACGGCGGATGTGGTGCGGGTCGTGAGGCCGGCGCCCCCCTTCGCAGTGGTAGCACCGCTCCGTGAGACCGTCCTGCCTGTACCACTCGTGTTTTCCGCAGTCTGCCTTACCTTGGGGGACCCAGGGGGCTGCGAACCACGGCACGTGGGACCGAAGACGGGTTCTCTACCGATACCGACGCCATACGGCAGAATGTGACTGATCATGCAGCTCTGCCGTCATGAACACGGATTCGCTGAAGGTATACGGCGCGGTTAGCGAGGACCTCGTCGGCGGTCTTCGTCTACACGGGCGGGCGTGGCGGAGTGACCAGCTCCGAAAGGTAACAATCACGGCTCACGGAAGATGCGGTGGCTACCGAGCCGTCGCCAGCGGACAGCGGGCCGAGTGTGTCCATCGGCATCGGTGGCCGTCGCCCATTCCCATGTGGCTCGGCCGTCGGGCCCGCTGAAGCTCCAGGTCATCTCGAAGATACCTGGCGCGTTCACAACCGCCTTGATCCGCAGGTTGGCCGGCCACTCCGAAGGGTCCCTGCTCTCGATGAAACGGTCGCAGGCGGAGTTGAAGGCGCGCACAGCGCTGCGGAACATCTCCCGCTCCTCCTCCGAGAGATGCCGGTAATCAGCCTTGAACGGCTCGGTGAGCTCGAACCTCACGTGTCGAGGTCGGCAAGCATGGCCTCGACGCCGTCGACGACAGTCACGCGCCCGGCGGCAACCGCCTCGTCCGCTTCGAGCTCCATGCGCTGCCAGCGCTCGGTCCAGAACCATGCCTGGTCGGCGGGCACGGGAACGTAGGGACGCAGAACGACCTCTCCTTCACGCTCGATGACCTCGACCTGCGCGCCGGGCTGGTCCAGGCCGAGGTTCCGACGGATGGTCGCAGGGAGTGCGATGAGGCCCCGCCTCTGCACTGAGATGTACTGAGATTGACCCTTCATGCCCTCAGGTTAGCAGAAAGACAGACTAGCAGCAATTCAGCATAGCGTCTGGTTGCCGTATCGTGACACCTCTAACGAATTGAACCTCCCAGACTGATCCACGCCATGTGCGACCGCCCCAGGGCAGCCACGGAGGGCAGACGGTGAGCGGCCGGAAGTACGCCCCACGCGGCGCGGGGAGCGTGCGCCGCAACGGCTCATCCTGGCAGGTGCGGGTCGTGATCGATGGCGTCCGCCGGTCCTTCCGCGCCCCCACGCTGGCCGAGGCGCGTGCCAGGGCCGACGCCGCCCGGCAAGCCGCGGCGGGAATACGGGGGCACTCGCAGTCGCCGACCCTTCGCGACTGGCTGGCGACCTGGCTGGAGGCCAGGCGGCCGGACCTCCGAGCGCAGGCCTGGCGCCAGTACGAGATCCACGCGCGGGTGTGGCTGGTGCCCGTGCTCGGCGATGTGCGCCTCGATGAGCTCCGGCGCGAGCACTGGGATCGGCTCGTCTCAGCCATGACGCAGGCGACGGGGCACGGGGGCGGGCCTTCCCGCGCGCTCAGCCGCACCACGGTCAGGCACGTGAGCCTGACCCTCCGCACCGCTCTTCGCCACGCCGTCCGCCATGGTGTCCTCGCGGCGGACCCGATGGCGATGATGCCCGCCCCGAGACGGGCGGAGACCCGCATCGCGATCCTCACACGCCAGGAGACGGCCAGGCTGGTCGAGGCCGCGGTCGACGAGCCGTTCGGGGCCGCCTACGTCGTCGCGGTCACCGTCGGGCTCCGCGAGGGTGAGCTGCTCGGGCTGCGCTGGGACGACATCGACCTTGAACGGCGGACGCTTCGCGTCCGCGGGAATGCGACCAGCGGCCTCGACGGCGCCCGGCATGTGACCGCGCCGAAGACCGCCGCGAGCCGGCGCGACCTCAACCTGCCCGTGGTCGCCATCGAGGCGCTCGCCCGAACGCCGCGCACCCACGACCTCGTCTGGCCCGGTCCCGACGGCGGGCCGGTGCGAGCTCCGACCTTCGTGTCCGCCTGGAAGGCGGCGCGGGAACGCGCCGGGATCCCGCCCGTCACCTTCCACGCCCTGCGCCACACCGCCGCGACGTTGGCCCTCGAGGACGGCTCACCTGCGCACGACGTGGCGAGGATGCTCGGGCCACTCGACCGTGGCCACCACGCTCCGCCTGTACGCCCATGCGACGGACGCCTCGACGCGAGCCCTGGCCGACCGCATCGACATTCGCTTCGGACGGGCCCCACTGCACGTGGTGGCCGGCTCCCGCGAAAGGGCCACCGAAAGGGCCACCTGACGTCAGACCAGGCTCAATTCAATTCGCGACCTGGTGCCGGGAAAGGGAATCGAACCCTTACGAGCGTACGCTCACAGCGCCCTGAACGCTGCGTGTCTACCAGTTCCACCATCCCGGCGCGAGACCGGCCCCGATCGTAGCAGGCCGCGGGCTGGGGGTCATGGCGAGCCCGAACCGCCAGGGCCGCGCCGCCCTCAGCCCCAGGAGGCGGCATCGGCGAAGGGGTCGCCGGCTGCGGGCACCCTCACCGAGGGGAGGTTCCTGCTGACCACCAGGCTCTCCTCGGGAGCGTAGAGGAACACCGCCGGGGCGTCGCTGGCCAGGTCGGCAGCCACCCGGGCGGCGGCGGAGGCCCGCTGCGCCTCCTGACCGACCGTGGCCAGCGTCTCCAGGTCCTGGTCGAGGAAGGGATCGGCGGCGCCCCCGGAGACGTCGTAGCCGTCGGGCGGGGTCGCCATGGACGCCCAGAGCTCGCTCACGTCGGGGTCGGGGCCCAGGTCCCACGAGGCGATCGCCATCTGGAAGCTGCCCGGCTCGAGCACTGAGCTCAGGAAGCTGGTGGCCGGAACCACCGAGACGTCCACCGCGATGCCCAGGACGCCGAGCTGACCGGCGATCGCCTGCGCGACCGCGGGGAGCGGAGCGGCGTCGGCCACGCTCAGATCGAAACTCAGCGCCACCCCATCCCGGCTCCTGCCTCCCGCGGGTCCGACCACCCAGCCCGCCGCGTCGAGCGCGGTCTCGGCGGCCTGGACCATGGGCGGCGGCGGTTGCCCGGCGCTGATCCACCGGATCCCGGCTGGGATCGGGCCGGCCTGGGCCACCCCGAGGCCGCCCAGTGGCCCGCTGACGATGCTGGCCCGGTCAACCGCCTCGGCGATGGCGCGGCGGACGGTGACATCTTCGAGGCCGGGGGCTCGCTCATTGAAGAGCAGGTCGACCATCCCGAAGGTGAGCAGGTCATGAGCCCGGGAGCCCTTGCGCCGGAGCAGCTGCGCCCGCTCCGCAGGGGTGGTGGCGAGCACCGCGTCCACCAGCCCAGAGGCGAACGCCGAGGCCGCGGACTGAAAGCTGGTGACCGGCTCCAGCACGACCCGGCTGAGGCGCGGCCCCGGATTCGCATATGGGTTGGTGGCGAGCGTGATGGCGGTGCCGGTCCGCCCCACCACCATGTAGGGGCCGGAGGTGGGCAGCGGAGAGGTGGCGTGCGCTGCCAGGCCGGCGATGGTGCTGGGCGCCCTGGTGCCGAGCGGAAGGATGGGAAGCTCGGTGAGCGTGACCGCAAACGACGCCCGGGGCGCGGGGAGGTTGAGCAGCAGATCCGACCCCGACAGCGTCGCCCGGACCCCCTTCCAGTCCGCCGCCAGGGTGGGATCGGGAAAGCCCGCTGATTGCACCCAGTCGATGGTCGCCAGGGCATCGAGCGCGGTGATGGGGCTGCCGTCCGACCAGCGAAGCCCATTCTGGAGAGGGATGGTATAGGTCAGCCCGTCGACACTCTCGTCGAGCCCCACGGCGAGGTCCGGTATCGGGTAGGCGGTGCCGTCCAGCCGGAGCAGCGAGCGATAGGTGAGCGAGGCGAGCTCGGCCACCCCCGGGTCCGAGGCATCAACCAGGGGGTCGAGGGGCAGCGGCAGGCGATCGGTGATCACCGCCGCTCGATAGTCGACGGTGGGAACCGCCGGCGCCAACTTCCGCCCCACCAGCACCACGGCGGTCACCGCGAGGGTGAGGACGACCAGGACCAGAGCCGCCCCCACCTCCAGCCGGCGCAGCCGGCGCCGGTTCAGCCGGCGGCGTTGTTGGCCCAGAGACTGAGGGCGGACACGATCACGAAAAGGACGATGAAGACCACGCTGGCCCGGAGCAGGCCGGCTTCCAGGCCGCGGCGCCGCCGGTACCCTCCTCCGGAGTCTCCGGAACCACCGATGACCCCGCCGAGGCCGGTCGCCTTCGGGGTCTGGAGCAAGATGCCAAGGATCACCAGGATCGCGAGCACCATCTGTGCTGCCACGAGAACGGTCTGCACGCAAAAGGGCCTCCGATGGGGTTCGCGCCGAGTATACCCGCCCGGGCCGGAGCCCCCAGATTGGGATGGGCAAGCGGGCGCTCGGCTCGCCGACCCGCCAGCCCATCCCGAGGCATCGCCTCGGGGCGGGAATCCTGACTGGGGTGGTAGGATTTTATCCTGTGTCGGTACGCCAGCTGTTCAGCTTCCCCAATCCCGTCAATGAGGTGTCACCGCGGTTGGTGGCCGGGGTGGTCGCCATCGCCGCCTGGGTCACCCTGGGTACCCAGTGGCCCTGGCTCCTCCCCTTCATCGCCTACGGCTTCATCGCCCGGGTGGCCACCGGCCCGAAGCTGAGCCCGCTCGCCCTGGTGGTGACTCGAGTCGTGGTCCCCCGGCTGCCGGTCCGGGCCAAGCTGGTCGCCGGGCCCCCCAAGCGCTTTGCCCAGGGGATCGGGGCGGTGTTCAGCACCGCTGCGACCCTGCTCTGGTTCGTCGCCGGCCTGCATCTCGCCGCCCTGGTGCTGGTCGGGTTCCTGGGCATCGCCGCGACCCTCGAGTCGGTCTTTGCCCTGTGCCTCGGCTGCCGGGTGTTCGACGTCCTGATGCGCGTCGGGATGATCCCACCCACGGTCTGCGAGGCCTGCAACAACCTCGCGCTGGCTCGCTCGGAGAGCTGAGCCCGGCCCCGACACTCTCCCGGGGAGGGAGGGGCCTCAGGTCCCGGCGGCCCCGCCATCTTCCCGCCGCCAGCGCTGACGGAGCAGCTCCGCCGCCAGCTTCGGCCTGCGGTCGCGGGTGAAGATTCCCTTGCGGTTGCCCTCGACCCGGTGCACCGCTGGCCCGGTGGCGAAGTCGGCAAGGTTCCACACCTGCTCGCCGACCACCGCGCCCACCCGGTCGAAGACCCGATGGCACATGGCGAGAAGATCACGCTGGAACTCCTCGGTCCAGGGCGCCGATGCCACGGAGTGCATCCCGGCCACGGCGTCCGCCCCGTACTCGGTGATCACCAAGGGCTTGGCGTAGCCCTCCGACCAGGCCAGCAGGTCCGCCTCCAGGTGCCGCTCGGCGCTCACCAGGTCCCCGGTGTCGACGTACCAGCCGAAGTAGCGGTTGAGGCAGAGGACATCGAAGAGGTCGCTGATCTCATCCCGGCCGGGGGATGCATGGTCCGGAGTGTTGGCGAAGCAGATCGGGCGGGTGGGATCGAGCCAGCGGCTCTCGGCGACCAGGGGCTCGAAATAGGCCCGAGCCACAGGATCGGTCGAATCCGGCTCATTGGCCAGTGACCACATCACCACGCTGGGATGGTTGCGGTCGCGCGCGATGAGCTCACGAATCGCCTGCAGGTGGGCGGCCTGCGCGCCCTGGGCCAGCGTGGCCGCCCCGAAGGTCGGCCGGCCCTTGCGGTCGCGGTTCATCCCCAGGCGGAGGTGCAACCCGACCGCCGGCACCTCGTCGATCACCACCACCCCGTGGCGGTCGGCGTACTCCATCTCCTCTTCGGCGTACGGGTAGTGCGAGGTGCGGAAGGAGTTGGCTCCCAACCAGTCCATCAGGGCGAAGTCGCGGACCATCAGCGCGTCGTCATGGCCCCGGCCCCTGGCGTCGGCATCCTCATGGCGGCCGAAACCGCGGAAATGGAAGGGCCGGCCATTGATCAGGAATCGCCTCCCCTCCACCGCCACCGTCCTGATCCCCACCGGGAGCTCGTAGCGGTCCTCATCGCCGGCCGGGGCGTGGAGCTGGACCCGGAGGGTGTAGAGGTGGCCGTCGCCGGGCGACCAGGGGTGGACGTCCGGCACCCGCAGGCTCCCCTCGGCTGCAGAGCCGGCGGCCACCAGCCGGTCATCGTCGAACAGCTGCACCGCCACCCGCCCTCCGCCACGGGCATCCACGCGATAGGCCACGCTCCCGTCCCGGCCGTCGATGGTGGTGGCCACCGCGATGTCCTCGACCCGGACCAATGGCGTCGCGCACAGCCACACCGAGCGATGCAGACCCGCGTAGTTGAAGAAGTCATGGAACCACCGCTGCACCCGGCGGCCGTCCTCGAGGATCTCCACCTCGCCGGGCGGGATGGTGGTGAAGCTCAGCTCGTTGTTCACGCAGACGGTGATGCGCGCCGGCTCTCCCGGGGTGACCTGAGCGGTGATGTCGGCCTCGAACGGCGTGTAACCGCCCGCATGCCGGACAACCTCCGCGTCGCCGACCCAGACCGCGGCCGCGTGAGCGGCGGCGTCGAAGCGCAGGAGGATCCGGCGGTCCCTCCAGCCGGGAGGCACGACCGCCTCGGTCTGGTACCAGACGTCGCCGACAAAGTCGCGCAGGCCGAGATGCGGATGAATGTCGTTGTAGCTGGCAGGAACCGGCATCTCGATGGCGCCGGCGAGAGCCCCGCGGAACCAGCCTTGGGTGCGCCCTTCGCCGCCCGGGTCGTCGCGGAACCGCCACAGCCCGTTGAGCGGGCGGCGCTCGCGGATGCCATTGTCGATTGGCCGCAGCACCGCAGCTCAGCGAGCGATGAGGCTGCTGCCGGTCATCTGTGCGGGTTGCGCAAGCCGCATGACCTGGAGCACCGTCGGAGCCACGTCGCAGAGGCCTCCCCCCTCCCGCAGCGCCTCTGCGGAGGAGCCGGCCAGCACCGCGGGCACCGGGTTGGTGGTGTGGGCGGTGAGCGGCTCCCCGGTCTCGGGATCGATCTTGTGCTCGGCATTGCCGTGGTCGGCGGTGACCAGCGCCGCGCCGCCCACCTCGAGCGTCGTTCCAACCACACGGCGCAGGCACATGTCGACGATCTCGCAGGCGCGCAGGGTGGCCGCGAAGTCCCCGGTGTGCCCCACCATGTCGGGGTTGGCGTAATTGACGATGATCAGGGCTTCGGATCCGGCCTCGATGCGCTCGACGACCGCATCGGTGACCGGGGCGGCGCTCATCTCGGGGGCCAGGTCATAGGTCGGAACATGCTTCGGCGATGGCACCAGGAGTCGCCCCTCACCCTCGAAGGGAGTCTCCACGGCCACCGTTGATGAAGTAGGTGACGTGAGCGTACTTCTCGGTCTCGGCCACATGGAACTGGTGGCCGCCGCCGCGGCTCACCACCTCGGCGAGGGTGTTGCGGACCTCCTCGGTGGGGTAGGCGATCCGCACCGGGAGCCCGTGCTCGTACTCGGTCATGGTGACGAAGAACAGGTCGGTGGGCACGCGGCTTCGTTCGAATTGCTCGAACTGCGGATCGATCAGCGCGTGAGTGAGCTGCCGAGCCCGGTCGGGCCGGAAATTGAAGAAGATGACCGAATCACCGTCCGAGATCCGCACCGGACCTTGAGAGTCCGGACAGATGGCAACCGGAGGCAGGAACTCGTCGGTGACCCCGGCGTCGTACTGGGACCTGATGTAGCCGGCCGGGTCGGCGGCTCGGGCGACGCCACAGCCGGCCAGGATCTCGTAGGCCCGGGCGGTGCGGTCCCAGCGCTTGTCACGATCCATCGCGTAGTAGCGGCCCGAGACCGACACCACCCGCCCCACTCCGATGCGCCGCAGCGAGGCGATGAACTCATCCATGAACGCGGCCCCGCTGTTGGGCAGCTCGTCGCGGCCGTCGGTGAAGGCGTGAACCCAGACGCGCTCCAGGCCGCGCCGCCGGGCCAGCTCACAGATGGCAACGGCGTGGTCCTGGTGGCTGTGCACCCCACCCGGCGACACCAGTCCGAGGAGGTGCAGGGCGCGGCCGCGCTCTCTGGCCGAGTCGACCGCCCCGATCAGCTCCGGGTTCTCGAAGAAGCTGCCGTCGCGAACCGCCCGGCTGATCCGGGTGAGGGGTTGGAAGACCACGCGCCCGGCACCGATGGTGAGATGGCCCACCTCGGAGTTGCCCTGCTGGCCCTCGGGCAGGCCCACCGCCTCGCCGCTCGCGGCCAGCAGAGCGTGGGGCGACGATGCCCACAGGCCGTCCCAATACGGCGTGCTCGCCTGGGCGATGGCATTGCCGAAGCTCTCCCGGCTGAATCCCCACCCGTCGATGACAACCAGCACAAAGGGGCGTGGCGGCGTGCTCATCGGGCCGCGGCGTCGGAGGCGCGACCCGCCTCGCAGGCGCGCACGATGGCGGTGAAGGCGTTGACCCTGAGGCTGGCGCCACCGACCAGGGCGCCGTCCAGATGCCGCTCGGCGAAGAGCTCGGCGGCGTTGTCGGCGGTGACGCTTCCCCCGTAGAGGATCGGGACGGTGGTTGCAACCTCGCCGAGCAGCTCGTCGAGCCGGGTCGCGATGTGCACGCAGACCTCCTCGGCCTGATCGGGGGTGGCGGTGCGCCCGGTGCCGATCGCCCAGACCGGCTCGTAGGCGATGACCAGCTCCCCCTCGGCGGGATCCTCGAGACCCTCCAACGCCGAACGCAGGTGGCGGTCGACGACGCTCATCGTGGCCCCCTCGAGGCGCTCCGATTCGGTCTCGCCGACCGCGAGGATGATCCGGAGGTGGTGACGGCGCGCAGCGATCAGCTTGCGTGCGATCAACTCGTCGCTCTCGCCGAGGATGTGACGGCGCTCGGAGTGGCCGAGCAGGACGTCGTGGCAGAGACCGGCGAGCATGGCTGGCGAGACCTCGCCGGTGAAGGCACCGCTGTCCTCCGCGTAGCAATCCTGGGCTCCGAGCAGCAGCCGGCTTCCCCGGAGCGCCTCACCGACCGAGACCAGGTGGGTGAAGGGCGGCAGCAGCTCCACCTCGACCCCGGCGCCGTCCAGCTCGGAGCGAAGCTTGCCGGCCAGCTCCACCCCCTCCCCCACCGTGGTGTTCATCTTCCAATTGCCGGCAACCAGCGGGGTCGGGCGGCGCAGGGTCACAGTGCCACCTTCTCCTCGAGGGCGGCGACGCCGGGGAGCTCACGGCCCTCGAGGAACTCCAGGGTGGCTCCTCCCCCCGTCGAGATGTGGCTGATCCTGTCCGCAACTCCCGCCTGCTCGAGGGCGGCCGCGAGGTCGCCGCCCCCGACCACGCTGGTGGCCCCGGAGCGGCCCAGCGCCTCGGCCACCTGCCGGGTGCCGCGTGCGAAGTCCTCGATCTCGTAGATCCCGAGCGGGCCGTTCCAGACCACGGTGCCGGCAGCCGCGCAGGACTCGCCGATCAGCCGGGTGGTCTCGGGACCGACGTCGACCACCATCAGCTCGGCGGGGATGGCGGCCGCCTCGACCACCTGGGTCGGCGCGCCCGCCACGGCCTCGGCGGTGACAACCACATCGACCGGGAGGCGGACCTCACCGCGGCCCGCCCCAGCCAGCGCCAGGAGATCGGCCGCGGTCTGGACCCACTCCTCCTCAACCAGCGACCTGCCGGTCTCCAGGCCCATCGCCCGGAAGAAGGTGCAGGCCATGGCGCCGCCGATCCAGAGCGTGTCGACCCGCTGCAGCAGGTTCTCGACCACCCCGATCTTGGTGGAGATCTTGGCCCCGCCGATGATGGCGACCAGCGGCCGGTGGGGGTTCTCCAGAACGGCGCCCAACGCCTCCAGCTCCCTGGCCATCAGGTAGCCGCTGACCGCGGAGAGGTGATGGGCGATCCCCTCGGTTGAGCCGTGGGCCCGGTGAGCGGTGCCGAAAGCGTCGTTGACGTAGAGGTCGGCGAGGGCGGCGAGCCGCTCCACGAAAGCCTCGTCGTTCTTCTCCTCCCCCGGCTCGAAGCGGACGTTCTCCAGCATCGCCACGTCCCCGTCCTGAAGCCGGTGGACCTCGCGCTCCACCTCGGGCCCCACCACCCCGGGAATGTGACGGACCGGAGTTCCCAGGAGCTCGCCGAGGCGAGCGGCGAGCGGGGCGGTGCTGAGCGCCGGACTGGGCTTGCCCTTGGGCCGGCCGAGGTGGGTGACCACGATGACCCGGGCGCCGCGGTCGCGGAGCGTCCGCAGGGTCGGGAGCGCGGCCCGGATGCGGCGATCGTCGACGATCGCCCCATCCTTCATCGGGACGTTGAAATCGACCCGGACCAGGACCCGCTGCCCGCGCGGCCTGATGTCATCGATCGTGGCTTTCATGGGGCGAATGTGACGTCGCGCCGCTCACAGCCGAGCGGCGACGTACTCGACCAGGTCCACGACCCGGCACGAGTACCCCCACTCGTTGTCGTACCAGGCGAGCACCTTCACATGGCGGTCGCCGACGGCCATCGTCGACAGCGCGTCGACGATCGCGGAATGCGAGTCGTGCAGGAAGTCGGCGGAGACCAGTGGCTCCCAGCTGACAGCGAGGATGCGGTGCAGATAGCCGTCAGCGGCCTCCTGTAGCTCGGCATTCACCTGCTCCGCGGTGGCCGGGTTGGAGAGCACCACGGTCAGGTCGACCAGCGAGACGTCGGGCACCGGCACCCTGAGCGCCATGCCGTGAAACTTCCCCTTGAGCTCGGGAAGGACCAGGGCGACCGCCTTGGCGGCGCCGGTGGTCGTGGGAATGATCGCCTGAGCCGCGGCGCGAGCCCGGCGCAGGTCCTTGTGCGGAGCGTCGAGGATCATCTGGTCATTGGTGTAGGCATGGACGGTGGTCATCAGACCGGTCTCGATGCCGAAGGCGTCGTTCACCACCTTGGCCACCGGTGCCAGGCAGTTGGTGGTGCATGAGGCGTTGGAGAGGATGTTGTGGATGGCGGGGTCGTAATCCTTCTCGTTGACACCCATCACCACCGTGAGGTCCTCGCCCTTGGCGGGGGCGGAGATGACCACCTTCTTGGCCCCGGCCTCGAGGTGGGCCCTGGCCTGGCTGGCCTCGGTGAACCTGCCCGTGGAACTCGACGACGATGTCCACTCCCAGGTCGCCCCAGGGGAGGTTCTTGGGATCGCGTTCCGCGAGCACCCTGATCGGGACACCGTCGACGGTGATCGAATCGCCGTTGGGCTCGACCGTGCCGGGGTAGCGACCCAGGATGGTGTCGTACTTGAGCAGGTGGGCGAGGGTCGCCGGGGTGGTGATGTCGTTGACCGCGACGAACTCGATGTCCGCCCCCTCCTGGCGAGCCGCGCGGAGGATGTTGCGCCCGATCCGGCCGAAGCCGTTGATGCCGACCTTGACAGCCATGGAATCTCCTCAGGGGTTATCGCCCGGACAGCCGAGCGGAGACTATCAAGCGGGCGGCTGCCCACGTCTCGTGAATCAATCGTGCGCGGCCGCGTCATCCGCCGCCAGGGCCCTCGGTCCTTTCTCTGTGGACCGGTCGTCCCGAGATGGTCGGGCCTCCCTCCCAGCTCTGGGCGGCGGCCACCAGGCGGTGCAGCCGGCCGGCCATCGCGGGGCGGCTGCAGCCGGCCGCACTGGCCAGCGCTTCGAGGTCGGCTCGAGGCCAGCGCCGGCGCAGCGCGGCGGCCTCACGCAGCGCCGGCGGCAGCGAATCCCAGCTGCGGCGGTCCTGGCGGAGGCGGTCGATCGCCTCCATCTGAACGACGGCCGCCTGCGCGGTGCGTCGGAGATTGGCGGTCTCGGCATTGAGCCGCCGGCTGACCGCGGCGCGAACCTCGCCGACCACCTCCGCCGCCTCCAGCTCCAGGCGGCCCGTCTGTGCGCCGATCGAGCTCAACAGCGTCGCCAGCCCAACCGCAGAGCGGACCTGCACGCAGAGCCGGCCCCGCCGCCGGACTGCGCTCGCGCCCACGCCCAGCCGGCCGAGATCGTCGACAGCGGTCACCGCCGCCGCCCGGGAGGCAACCAGCAGCTCGAGGTGCGCTGGTCGTTCGGGACGGCTCAGCGAACCGGCGGCGAGCACCAGCCCGCGGATTCGGGAGCGCAGACAGCACGGCGCGAGCGGGCTCGGAAGCGGTGGCATGACCGAGACCCGGACCCGGTAGCGGTGACGGCGGGGCGTCGGGACGGCTTCAACCGAGGCGGGAACGCCGTCGGCATGGAGAGCCGCGAGGGCCGAGCGCGCCGCCACCAGGCGGGTGGTCACCACCTCACCCTCGGGGCCCGCCAGGCGCATGCCGTCGATCAGCGCCCGGCGGCAGCAGGCGAGACCCGGAGGGTTGGCGGCCAGCTCGGCCAGGACGCGCTCGGTGAAGGACCCGGCAGGCTCGGGCAGGGAGTGGGACCGATGCGCCCGCCTTTCGCTGCTCACCTCGGGTCGGGTTTGCCCACGTCGCGGTGGCGGACCACCACTTCGACGCGTTCGGAGCGCAGCCGGCGGCCCAGCTCCTCGGCGATCACCACCGAGCGGTGCCGCCCCCCGGTGCAGCCGAGGGCGACGTGGAGGAAGCGCCGGCGGTGTTCGGCATATTGGGCGATGACCCAGCCGAGCAGCTCGCTCAGCCTGTCCTGCAGCTCACCGGCACGCGGATCGGCCAGCACGTAGGCGCGCACCGAGCCGTCCAGCCCGGTCAGCGGGCCCAGCTCGACCTCCCAGAACGGGTTGCGCAGGAAGCGGACGTCGATCACCCAGTCCGCCTCCGGCTGGGGACCGAACTTGTAGCCGAACGAGGACACGGTCACCCGCAGCGGCGCGTCGGGCGCCACCGGGAGGACCAGCTCCGTCACCCGCTGAGCCAGGCCCGCCGGGCTCAGCTCCGCGGTGTCGACCACCACGTCGGCGGCGGCGCGCAGGGCGCTGAGCCGCTCCCGTTCCTCGCGGACGGCGGCGAAGGGGCTCCCCGCGTCCCGGCAGGGGTGAGGCCGCGTGCTCTCACTCAGGCGCCTCTCCAGCACGGTGTCGGGCGCGGTGAGATAGATGGTGCGCACCCCCGCAGGGGGAACGAGCCCCACCACCCGCTGCCCGGACCGGGCGTCGACCACCGCCACCGCAGGGCGGCCGCGGGGGCGCCCTGCCCACGCCGCCAGCAGGTCGGGGCTCAGGTTGTCGGTGACCTCGACCCCCGCCGCCTCCAAAGCCGCAGCCGCGGTCGCCTTGCCGGCCCCGCTCATCCCGGTGAGGATCCAGAGCGGAGGCTTCTCCGAGGCCATCTTGGGGCGATTGTACGGAGGGACCGGCCCGGGAATCCTCCCATGGGGGCGGGAGCGGGTCGTCCCGGGCGCGGACCGCCGCCCGGTGTCAGGCCGCGCCGTCGCCCCGGATGCGCGCCTCGAGGGCAGCCGCAAAGGTCGGGTGCACGCCACGCACCTGCAGCCAGCTGTCGCCGAAGCGATCACGGATCACCTTGACTCGCACGCCGAGAGCGCGCGCCTCGAGCACCAGCATGCCGAGGGAGCCCACCAGGAAAGCCCCGCGAAGGCCATCAGGCCTAGCGCCAGCGGCCCTCGATGAAGTCCATCAGTGGCACGATGACCACCCCGGGTCCCCAGCCGGGGTAGGGATACGCTGCGCGTCTGGGATGCCTCGCCCGCGACAACGCGCTGATCGCCACGTCCGCAAGCAGAAGAGGGACCCGAGGCGTTCGCAAACGCGCCGTGACGACCGACCTGCCTACACCAGCTCCTTGATGCGCGCGGCGACCGTCTCGGGCACCACCGAGGAGAGCTCCTCCAGGCTCGCCTGGGTGATGGCTTCGACGCTGCCGAAGCGGCGCAGCAGCGCCCGCTTGCGCACCGGTCCGAGACCGGGGACGATGTCCAGCTTGGAGCGCAGCGCCGACCTGGCTCGTCGAGCACGGTGGCGGGTGATCGCGAAGCGATGCGCCTCGTCGCGGATCCGCTGGACCAGGAAGAGAGTTGGCGAGTCGCGGGGGATGACAATCGGCTCGGGAGTCTCCGGGCGGAACAGCTCCTCGTTGCGCTTGGCCAGGCCGAAGACCGGGACGTCGCCGAGACCAGCCTCGATCAGCACCGACTGGGCGGCTGCGAGCTGGCCCTTGCCACCGTCGATGAGCACCAGGTCGGGAAGGCTGGCGAAGCTCTCCTCCGCGGCATTTCGGCTGCGGGGGCCGTCGCCGTCGGCCACTCGGGTGCGGCGCTCCTCGCCATTGGCACCGTCGGGGTCGTCGACCGGGATGTCGTCCGGCGGCTCCTGCTCGCGGCCGGCCCGAAGATAGCGAGCGAAGCGGCGCCGCAGCGTCTCGGCCATCGAGGCGAAGTCGTCGGCGCCCTCGACGGTCCTGATCCCGAAGTGTCGGTAGTGGTCGGGACGCGGTCGCCCTTCCTCGAACACCACCATGGATCCCACCGAGTTGGTGCCCATGGTGTTGCTGATGTCGTAGCACTCGATCCGCCGCGGCGGACCGGGCAGGCTCAGCCGCGCCGCCAGGTCGCCGAGCAGGGTCTCGGTACGCTCCGAAGTCGAAGTCCTCGACGATGCGCCGCTGGCGAAGCGCGGCGAGGGCGGTCTCCCTGGCCCTCTCCACCAGCCGGCGCAGCTCGCCCCGCTGCGGGGCCCGCACCTCCACCGGGCCGCCGCGCTCCCCCGACAGGAAGTCGGCGATCTCCGCCAGACCCTCGGCGGCGTCCGAGACCAGAATGGTCCGCGGAACCTGCGGGGTCCCGCTGTAGAACTGGGGCAGGAAGGCGACCAGGCACTCGGCCGGGGAACGGTCGTCGACCCCCTCGACCTCGTGGGTCTCCATGCCGATGACCCGGCCGGCCCGCACGCTGAGCACCCCGGCCATGCCCCGACCCGCCTCGACCGCCACCGCCACGGCGTCGTGGTCGCCGCGCCGTCCGCTGAGCACGTCCTGACGCTCGGCGATGCGGTCGATGGCGCGAAGGCGGTCACGGAAGCGCGCCGCCAGCTCGTAGTCGAGAGCTGCAGCGGCCTCGTCCATCTGCCGGTGGAGCTCATCGGCAAGGGACTTGCTCCGCCCCGCCATGAAGGACTCGACCTGCTCCAGCAGGCGAGCGTAACCGGCCTCGTCGATCCTGCCCTCGCACGGCCCGGTGCAGCGCCGGATGTGGTAGTCGAGGCAGACCCTGCCCCGCCGGAACAGCTCGTCGCTGCAGGTGCGGAAAGGGAAGATGGTGCGCAGTGACCGGACCGTGGTGCGCAGCGACTGGGCGCTGGTGTAGGGACCGAAGTAGCGCGCCCCATCGCGCTGCACCTTGCGCGTGTAGTAGGGACGGGGAAAGAGCGTGGCCCGCCGACCGGCCTCTCCGCGGGGTGCCCTCAGCTTCTCCCGGGCGGTCCCGGGGGCATGGGTGTCGGGGGTGCCGGGGAGCGGGATCTTGAGATATAGGTAGTTCTTGTCATCCTTGAGTCGAATGTTGAAGCGGGGTCGGTAGCGCTTGATCAGGGTGTTCTCCAGGATCAGCGCCTCCCGGGGGCTGGCGCACGCGACCACCTCGAAATCGAAGACTCGTTCGACCAGCTGGCGGGTGCGCTCGGGCAGGCTGGGAAGCCCGGTGAAGTACGAGCGCAACCGGCTCTGCAGCACCGCCGCCTTGCCGACGTAGGCAACGGTGCCGGAGAGGTCGCGCATCACGTAGACGCCGGGGCCCTGCGGAGCTGCCCGGAGCCGCTCGCGGAGGAGGTCGGGGTTGTCGATCAAGCGCGCCTGGCGCGCGGCGCCTGCCACCGGGTCACTCTATCTCTGCGAGGCGAGGCGACGAAGTCGGTGCTCTCCGGCCTGCCGCACCCGTGGGCCGGCCTGGATCGCCGTCACAGGCTCGCGACACGTTGGTGGTATCCCGAGGTGGTGACTCGTTGCATCCTGGTCGAGACGGTTCTTGTGAGGCGGGATCAGGAGTCCAACCCGGATCGGCGCCCGACGGCATCGATCGGGGCCCGACTGGAGGTCAGCGACGATGGCAATGTCCCCCTCGGCGGCCAGGCCGCGGCAAGAGACCACCGGCGACGGCCGGCTCGACTTCTGGACCGTCTACGACGCCCAGTTCGATTCGATGACCGCCGCCCTCGCCGAGAGCATCGCGCGTGATCCCGACCTGGCTCCACTGATCAGGGGTCACGACGAGGCGGCATCGCGGGCCGAGGCCCGGCAATCCCACGAGCTGATGCGCAGGGCGCTTCTCGATGGCGACTGGGAGCCCTACGAGGCCACCCTGAGGCAGCAGGGTGGGACCTACGCGCGCGCCGGCCTCCCCCTTGCCGCGTGGTCCCGCCTGGTCAACATGCTCCGCACCGAGCTCCTACCCCATCTGGTCAGCGCCTATTCGTCCGATCCCGGGCGGCTGGCGGCGGCGATGCACGCCAAGACCAACTTCCTCGATCGGGTCATGGTCCTGCTCAGTGAGTTGTACCTCCGGGTCAAGGAGGAGGTCATCCGGCAGCAGGCCATGGCCATCAAGGAGCTCTCGACCCCGGTGCTCCGTGTCCGCGAGCGGGTGCTGCTGATGCCCATCATCGGGGTCATCGACACGCTTCGGGCTCGCCAGCTCACCGAGGCCCTGCTCCAGGCCATCCACGCCGATCGGGCCCGGGCCGTGGTCATCGACATCACCGGCGTGCCCGCCGTCGACTCCCGGGTCGCCCAGCACCTTGTCCAGGCGGTGGCGGCGGCCCGTCTGATGGGGACGACGGCGATCGTCACCGGCCTCTCTCCGGACGTGGCCCAATCACTGGTGACGCTCGGTCTGGATCTCGGCAGCCTCAGAACGGTGGGTGACCTCCAGGGCGGCCTCGAGGCGGCCGAGCGCGTCATCGCCGCCGGTCAGTCCGCGGGGTCGCCGGACCTGTGAGTGTCCCGATCCTCCAGCAAGGCCGGGTATTGATCGCCTCGCTCCAGGCGGAGCAGAGCGACGCCGACCTCCGCCGCCTCAACGAGGAGCTCCTCGACGGGGTGGCCCGACGTCGCGCCACGGGGGTCATCCTCGACGTCAGCGCCGTGGAGGTCATGGACTCCTACGCGGTACGCAGCCTGCGAACCGTGTCCTACGCCGCTGGGCTGTGCGGTGCTCGGGCGGTCGTCGTCGGGATCCAGCCGGGGGTGGCGTACGCCATGACCCAGCTGGGAATCACCCTCGAGGGCATCGCCACCGCGCTGGACCTCGACGACGGCCTGATCGAGCTCCGCCAGGATCGGGATCGCGAGCCCGCTGAGCCTCGCTGACGTGCTCTTCCCGATCACCCACGATCCCGACATCGTGGTCACGCGCCAGACCGGAAGGCAGCTCGCGCAGGAGATGGGTTTCACTCCCGTCGAGGCCACGATGATCGCCACCGCCATCTCCGAGGTGGCGCGCAACATCCTGATCTACGCCGGCACCGGGGAGGTGCTCATCGAAGAGGCCGAACAGGACGGGCGGCGCGGGCTGCGCGTCGTCGCCCGCGACGAGGGTCCGGGCATCAGCGACGTCTCCAAGGCGCTTCAGGACGGCTTCAGCACCGGAGCGGGACTCGGGCTCGGGCTCCCGGGCGCGCGCCGGCTGATGGACGAGCTCGACCTCAGCTCCGCACCGGGGCGGGGCACCACGGTCACGATGGCCCGCTGGGTGCGCGGCTGATGCTGACCAAGACCTCGGTGGGCAACGCCCTCTTGGATGTCGCAACCGCCTCTCGAGCCCATCCCGACTCGACGGTTTCAGGAGACGCCTCGCTGGCGGTTCCCACCCGTTCCGGAGCCCTGCTCGCGGTGATCGACGGACTGGGGCACGGCGAGGACGCGGCCCAGGCCGCGAACCTCGCCATCGCCACCGTGCGGGACTGGGCCGACCGCGACCTCGAGAGCATCGTGGATGCCTGCGAGGTGGCGGTCCGGAAGTCACGCGGCTGCGTCATGGGCCTGGTCGCCCTGGCCCAGGAAGCCGAGGTGCTGAAGTGGGTGGGCGTGGGCAACGTCGAAGGTGTCATCTGGGGATCGGACGGCGGCCACTGCCGCCTGGTTGGACGTCCCGGGATCATCGGCATGGGCCGGCAGCGTGTCCATATCGCGTCGGTCAGCTTCGCCCCCGGCGACGTCCTCGCCCTGGCGACCGACGGAATCGCCCCGGCCGGTCTCGATGCCGCCAACGTCAGAGGCGGTGTGGCCGAGATTGCGGCGGACATCCTCGCTCACCACGCCCGCAGCGACGACGATGCGCTGGTGCTGGTGGCGCGCAGAGACCGCCGGCCAAGGGATGCGGTGAGCACGCCGTGAGACCCGCCGACGAAGTTCGCGAGGCGCTGTCTCGCACCTACCGCAGCTATGCCCTGGGCCTGGTCGATGAGGGCCCCGGCCAGGAGGTGGCCTCCCCCTACGAGATCGGCAGGCAGGCGTTGGACAGCGGCGTCGGACTGATCGAGTTGATCTCCAGCCACCGCCAGGCGGAGCGCGAGACCGCCCTCGCCCGCGACGACGCCTTCATGGAGCTGGTGGCGCCCTTCGAGATGGTCCTGCTCGGTTACCGAGAGACCATCGGCCGCCTGCGTCAGACCAATGAGGACCTGGAGGTCTTCAACCATGCGATCGCTCATGATCTTCGCAATCCCGTGGCCACCATCGCCATGTGGGCGTCGATGGCGCGGCGCCGGCTCGAGGGTCGCGGTGGCGAGCTGGCGGAGTTCGTCGATCAGATCGAGACCGTGGCCCGGCATGCCATCGACCTGATCGCCGATCTGCTGGTCTACGCCACCCTCGACAAGGACGACACCCCCGCGGAGCCGGTGAACCTCGATGGGGTGCTCGCCAGCGTTCTCGCATCGCTGGCGGAGACGATCGCCACCAGCGGCGCCTCGATCGAGAGCGACAAGCTCCCCACCCTACCGGGCAACCGCATCCGCCTCGAGCACGTGCTCCAGAATCTCATCGACAACGCCATCAAGTATCGAGGCGTCGACCGGCCCCAGATCCGCATCGACGCGACGCTGGAAGGCTCGATGTGGACCATCCGCTGCCGCGACAACGGGATGGGGGTGCCAGCCCAAGAGCGCGAAAGGATCTTCACCGCCTTCTGGCGGGGTGCGGGAGGAGCGACGCCCGGCGGCGGGCTGGGGCTGGCGATCTGCCGGCGGATCGTGAATCGCGCGGGTGGGCGCATCTGGATCGAGGACAGCGGTCCCCAAGGCACCACGGTCGCCTTCGCCCTTCCTCGCGAATAGCCCGTCCGGAGACGCGCTGCTGATCACGGCTGCGAATCCTCCGCGACCGCGAGGTCCTTCAGGAACTGCGCCTCGTCGACGACCCGGACGCCGAGCCGCTGGGCCTTCTCCAGCTTGCTGCCGGCTCCGGGGCCGGCCACCACGGTGTGGGTCTTGCGGCTGACGCTGGATCCCGGGTAGCCGCCCAGCCGGCGGATCCGCTCCTCGGCGTCGGGGCGGGTCATGCTCTCGAGCGATCCGGTCAGCACCCAGGTCTGGCCCACCCAGGGGCCCTCCCCACGCTGCGCCTCCTCGGCTTCCACCCCGACCTCGGCCAGCTTGCCCAGCAGCTCCCTGGCCGCATCGCGCGCGAACCAGCTGGCGATGGCCGCGGCCACCGTGGGACCGATGCCCTCCACCTCGAGCAGGTCCTCCTCGGTGGCGCGGGCCAGCTTCTCCAGCGAGCCGAAGTGGGCGGCCAGCGCCGCGGCGGTGTGCTCGCCGACGTTGGGGATCCCCAGGGCGTTGATCAGGCGGTGGAGCGGCACCCTCCTGCGGGCCGCGATGCTGGCCAGCAGGTTCTCGGCGGAGCGGTCGGCAAAGCGCTCCAGCTCCAGCAGCTGGGGCTTGGTGAGCCGGAAGAGATCCGCGGCGTCCTCGATGTAACCGGCCTCGAGCAGCGCCTCGATGATCGCCGGCCCGAGACCCTCGATGTTGAGCGCTGCCCGGCTGGCGAAGTGGAGCAGCCGCTCACGGCGCTGGGCCGGGCAGAGCGGATTGAGGCAGCGCCGGGCCACCTCGCCCTCCTGGCGCACAAGCTCGGTGCCACAGGCCGGGCAGCCGGCGGGGAAAACCCATGGACGGGCAGCGGCTGGCCGCTTCTCGACGACGACGCGAACGATCTCGGGAATCACGTCACCCGCCTTGTGCAGCACCACAGTGTCGCCGACCCGGACGTCCTTGCGGGCCACCTCGTCCTGGTTGTGCAGGGTGCAGCGCTGCACCGTGGTCCCGGCGAGCTTCACCGGCTCGAGATGGGCCACCGGGGTACAGATGCCGGTGCGGCCGACGTACACCGCGATGTCCAGCACGGTGGTCTCGCGCTCCTCGGGCGGGAACTTGTAGGCGATGGCCCACCGCGGCGAGCGCGAGACCGCCCCCAGCTCTGCCTGGAACGCCAGCTGGTCCACCTTGATGACCACGCCATCGGTCTCGTAGTCGAGCTCGTGGCGCGCCTCCTGCCACCGCTCCAGGAAGTCGAGGATCCCATCGCCGTCGACGACCCGATAGTTGGGGTTCACGCGAAAGCCCAGCGCTCCCAGCAGATCCAGGACCTCGGACTGGGAGCGGGCCGGACCGGGAGGATCCAATTGATACATGAAGGTCTGCAGGCCCCGGCTGGCGGTGATCGAGGGGTCCAGCTGACGAACCGCCCCGGCCGCGGCATTGCGCGGATTCGCATAGACGGCCTTGCCCTGCTCCTCGAGCTGCTGGTTCAGAGCTGCGAAGCTGCGCTTGGGCATGTACACTTCGCCGCGCACCTCGAGCTCGCGGGGCAGCCGATGGTCCACGGGGCGCAACCGCATGGGCACTGAGCGGATGGTGCGCACGTTGCTGGTGACGTCCTCACCCTCGACACCGTTGCCCCGGGTCGCGGCCCGAACCAGCTCGCCGTCCCGGTAGGTGAGTGACATCGCCAGGCCGTCGATCTTCAGCTCGCAGACGAAGCGGTCGGCGGCGGCGACGATGCGCTGGATGCGCTTGCGGAAGGATTCGACCTCCTCCACCGAGAAGGCGTTGGACAGCGAGAGCATCGGGGTGCGGTGCCGGTACTTGGCGAAGGCCGCCGAGGGGGCGCCGCCGACCCGCTGGGTGGGCGAATCCGGCGTCTGCAGTCCCGGGTGCAGCGTCTCCAGGTCCAGCAGCTCGCGAAAGAGCCGGTCGTACTGGGCGTCATCGATCTCGGGGCGGTCGAGCACGTAGTAGAGATGGGCGTGGTGCTCGAGCTCCCGGCGCAGCTCATCAGCTCGCCGGCGGGCCGATTCGGGGATGGTCTCTGCGGTGGTCGGAGCCATTGGTCCTCGATGGTCAGGGGAAGGCGCCTCGGCCGAATTATCGCCAAGCGGCCCCGCGGTCCTGGGGCCCGCCGCCGACCGCTTGCCCGGCCGGCGGTCGGGTAAGGTTCTTCCCGCCATGGCCCGAGCCTCCGCCTTCCTCGATCCTCGCCTGTCCGCCTACCTGGTCTCCCACGCCGAGCCGCACGATCCCCTCCTGGTGGAGCTGATCGCCGAGAGCGACCGGGTGGCGCCCGGCCGCGACCTCCAGATCAGCCCCGACGAGGGTTCCCTGCTCCGCCTCCTCGCCCGCCTGACCCGGGCCCGCTCCGCGATCGAGCTGGGGACCTTCACCGGCTACTCCTCGATCTGCATCGCCCGCGGGCTCGCGGCCGGGGGAAGGCTGCTGTGCTGCGACGTCAGCGCCGAGTGGACCGCGGTGGCCCGACGCTACTGGGAGCGGGCGGGCCTCTCCGACCGGGTCGAGCTCCGCCTGGCACCCGCCCTGGACACACTGCGCTCCCTGCCCGGCGGACCGCAGTTCGACTTCGCCTTCGTCGACGCGGTCAAGTCCGAATACGTCGCGTACTACCAGGAGCTGCTGCCGCGGATGCGCCCGGGAGGGCTGATCGCCGTCGACAACACCCTTTGGAGCGGGCGGGTCGCCGATCCCTCGGACACCGAGGAGTCGGTCGAGGTCATCCGCCGCTTCAACGACCACGTGACCGCCGACCCCCGGGCCGAGGCGATGATCCTGCCGGTGGCCGACGGGGTGACCCTGATCTCGGTGCTCGGCGAGGGATAGGGCGCCGCCGGCAGGCGCGATCGGGGCTGGTCAGCTCCCGGCCGGGAACAGCTTGGCGTCCGCGACCGCGAAGATCTTGACCCCCGCCTCGTCGAATCGGATCACCACCTCCTCGCCGGAGCGGGTCATGGTGCTCTTGAGGATGGTGCCGGCGCCGTGCACCGGATGCTCCACCCGCATCCCCTCGGTGAAGCGCTGGGGGGCGACCTCGACGGGATTGGCCCGCACCGCGTAGGCATGCAGCGCCTGGCGGGCGGCACCCGGAGCCCGGGGGACCACCACCGGGGGGCCACCGGGGCGGCGGGCCACCTCCAGGGTGTCCATGGGGATGTCACCCAGGAACCGTGACGCCTGGGCGAGCTGGGCGGTGCCGTAGAGGTGACGCCGGAAGGCGTGGAGCAGGTAGAGGCGGTGCTGGGCACGGGTCACCCCGACGTAGGCGAGCCGGCGCTCCTCGGCGATCCCCTCGTCGCCCTCCTCGATGGCCCGGACGTGGGGCAGCAGCCCCTCCTCCATCCCGGCGAGGAAGACCACCGGGAACTCCAGGCCCTTGACCTGGTGGAGAGTGATCAGGGTGACCCCGCTGGTGCTCTCATCCAGGCTGTCGACGTCCGACACCAGGGCGACGTTCTCCAGGAACTGGTGGACGCCGTCCGGCGGGGGCACGTCTGCGTACTCCTCCGAGTAGCCGATCAGCTCGGTGACGTTCTCCCAGCGCTCGTCCCCCTCCTTGCTGCCGTCCTTGACCATCTGCCGGTAGCCGGTGTCATCGACGATCCGCTCCAGCAGTCGTGGGACCGGCAGCCGGGTGCTCATCTCGCCCAGCCGGGCGAGCAGGCCGGCGAACGCCGAGAGCGCCTGGATCGCAGGAGCTCCGAGCTGTGCCTCCTCATCCAGATGCTGGACCGCCTCGAAGGGTGAGATGCCGCGGCGACGGGCGATCCGCTCCAGCTCGGCGACGCTCTTCTCTCCGATCCGGCGCCGCGGGACGTTGGCCACCCGCGAGAACGCCACCGGATCCCGCGGGTTCACCACCAGGCGGAGGTAGGCCAGGACGTCCTTGACCTCCTTTCGCTCGTAGAAGCGGATGCCGCCCACGAGGCGGTAGGCGATCCCCCTGCGGATGAACGCCTCCTCGAAGGCTCTGGACTGGGCGTTGGTGCGGTAGAGGACGGCGAAGTCGGAGAGCGAGAGCCCTTCGGTGCCGATCAGCCGCTCGATCTCGGCGGTGACGGTGAGCGCCTCCTCCTGCTCGTCGTAGACGGGGATCAGGCGCACCGTGTCGCCGCCGCTGCGCTCGGTCCACAGCCGCTTGGCGGCACGCTCCTCATTGAGCCGGATCACCGCATGGGCGACGTCCAGGATCGGCTGGGTGGAGCGGTAGTTCTGCTCCAGCGTGACCACGCGCGCATCCGGGAAATCCTTGCGGAACTCGAGAATGTTGCGAATATCGGCTCCCCTGAAGCGGTACACCGCCTGATCATCGTCTCCCACCACGGTCAGGTTTCGATGGGTTGCGGCCAGCAGTGACACCATCACGTACTGGGCGTGGTTGGTGTCCTGGTACTCGTCGACGAAGATGTGCCGCCACCGGTTCTGGTAGTGCTCCAGCACCGGCGGGACGTCCTGGAGGAGCTGGACGGGACGCATCAGCAGGTCGTCGAAGTCGAGGGCGGCCGCCCGGGCCAGCTCGGCCTCGTAGGCCCGGTAGGCGCGAGCCACCTCCTGCTCCCAGTGGCCCTCGGCCCGGCCCGCAAAGGCGGCAGCGTCGAGGAGCTCGTTCTTGGCGTTGCTGACGGTGTGCACCACCCGTGAGGGAGAGAAGCGCTTGTCGTCCATGCCGGCCGCAGCGAGCGCGCGGCGCATCGCCGCCAACCGGTCGGCCTCGTCGTAGATGGTGAAGTTGGACGGAATGCCGATGGCGTCCCCGTCGCGCCGGAGGATCCGGGCGCCGACGGCGTGGAAGGTGCCCAGCCACATGCCGGTGACCGCGCCACCCAACAGCGCCTCGACCCGAGCGCGCATCTCGCGGGCCGCCTTGTTGGTGAAGGTGACCGCCAGGATCTCGTGGGGGCGCACCCCGCGCGAGGCGATGACGTAGGCGATGCGGTGGGTCAGCGCCCGAGTCTTCCCGCTGCCGGCACCGGCGAAGATCAGGAGGGGGCCGTCGGGGGCCTCGACCGCCTCACGCTGGGCCGGGTTGAGGGCGCGGAGAAGCGTTTCGGCAGCGCTGAGCACCTGGCGATTCTACGGGCAGTCCCGGGGACCGACCGGCGCCGGGTCAGGGGGTGCGCCGGATGGGCACCAGCGATGAGGGCTCCGGAGGCACCGAAGCGGCCGCGCCGCCGCCACTCGCCAGCTCTCGGTGGCCGAGGCGGCCGGGCGGAGGCAGGGCGGCGATCCGGCGGCCCACCCCGGTGCCGCGGGCGAGCGCGGGACCCTCGGGCGGGGCGGCACCGCTCGGCGCCTCGGCCTGAGCGATCAGCGCCTCGCGCAGCCGCAACGGGGTGCCGAGGGCCCAGCCCTGACCCAGGGTCGCGCCCAGGCTCAGCATCCGGGCGCCGTCCTGCTTGGTCTCGATGCCCTCGGCGATGATCCGGCCGCCCAGGCTGCGCGACGTCTCCACCAGTCCGCGGATCACCGCTGCGGAGCCGGGGTCATTGGCGGTGGACACCAGGCTCTTGGCGATCTTGATGATCTCGGGGCGCACCACCGCGATCGCCTCGATCGTCGATAGCCCCTCGCCCACGTCATCCATGGCGAAGCGGAACCCGGCACGGCGGTAGAGGTTGCAGGCCTCGGCGAAGCGGCCCAGCCGGGTGATCTGCTCGTTGACCTCGAGCACGATCTGCTCCGGCCGCAGCCGGGCGCCGTTCAGCTGGCGAAGCATCGCCTGGAGGCCCTCCTCGGTGAGCGACCCGACGCTCACGTTGATGAACAGCGACCCGCCCGGGGCGACGAGTCGGTGGGCGCCGTCCAGGGCGGCGTTCTGGCACAGGCTCTCCAGCTCCAGGGAGACCCCGAGGCGCCGGGCCGCGCTGAACATGCCCTCGACCTCGGTGTCCGGGGGCGATCCGGAGGGCCGAGCCAGCGCCTCGTAGCCGATGAGGTGTCCGCCGGCGAGCTCACGGATCGGCTGGTAGACGGATTCGACCTCGCCGCGGGCGACGATCGCCGGCACCGACTCCAGCCAGCTGCCGGCTCGGGAACCCCCTCCCTCGTCGACCACCACGCGGGCGCCGCCAATGGTCCTTCCGGCGGCCGCGAGCGCGCGGAGCGCCCGGCTGAGCAGGTCCTCGGAAGGCTCGAGGCGGTCCCAGAAGGCGATCCCCACCGTCACCGTGCAGCCGGCGGGCAGGTCGTCGTCCAGGCTCCGGACCAGGGCGGTGGCGGCGGCGGTGGTGAAACCCTCGATGACCAGGGCAAACTCGTCGGCTCCGATCCGGGCGATGTAGCTGAGGCCGGGGGCCTCCGGGTCCTTGCGCTGGCCGAATCGGAGAACCGTGGCCACGTCGGTGAGCAGCCGGTCACCGGCGGCGTGACCCCAGTCCTCGTTGTAGGCGCCGAAGCGGTCGAGGTCGAGCACCGCCACCGCGACGGTGAGATCCCGGCGACTGGCCTCGGCAAGGCGACCCGGCAGCTCGTGGTCCCAGGCCCGCCGGTTGGGGCAGTTGGTCAGGAAGTCGGTGTAGGCCATGGAGGTGAAGCGGGCGCTGTCGTCGCCCTGGCGACCCAGGCCGTACATCACCACCGCCACCAGCACGGCGATGGCGGTGGCGACCGGCGCATTGCCCTGGGGTTGGACAAGCCGCCAGGCCAGGAGGGCCTCGATCAGGGCCAGGGCGACCCCGACCAGGAGGGCCCGGGAGCCGTGCCGCACCGCCAGCCAGATGAGCGGGAGGGCCACCAGCAGGGCGGTCCCGGCTGCCGCCGCGCGGAAGCCGAGCTGCACCCCGAGCACCATCCCGATGGCGAGCCACGCCGCGACCGCCTGGGTCGACCGGGGGGTCCGCTCCAGGGGCAGGACGAGAGCGACCGCTCCCAGGGCGCCGAGGAGGGCGATCGCCCCCCAGCGCAGGTCGAGAAAGGGCGGCGATCCCACCGCCCCCGGGGCGACCAGCAGCGCGGTGACCAGGAACCACGCGGCGGTGCCACCGCGCACGACAAGCCGATCGGACCGCTGGGAGGTGGTGGGAGGGAAGATCGATGAGCGTGCGGTGGCCGAACCGAACATCGTCGGGCTCACTCTAAGGGCAACCGGCTTGTGACAGAGAACGAACGAGTCGCGCACCGGTCACGGTTTGGGGGGGAGATCCGACCTGGCGGCGCCGGGTCAGACAAGCCGTCACATTCGGCGGGGCGGCCTGCCTCACGGATCATCGCACCAGCCGACGAATAATGCAGAAGGGTGTCTGCTCATCGGTCTGGCCCAGCGGGTTGTCGGCCAGTGCGGCGCTGACGGCCGCGCGGTTCACGCCGGCGCTGGCTCCAAGGACATCGGCTGCCAGGTCGTTGGTGTCCACCACGGCGACTTCCACATCCCTGCCCGCCCCCTTCTCCAGGGTCCGGCGCAGCCGCTCGGCGACCCCGTCAGGGTCGCGGGGGGCCTTGCTGGCATGGGTGTTGTAAGGGGGGATGGTGTGGGCGGTCGGGCCGTCGATGGATGCCACCCGCGCCCCGGCCACGCGGTAGAAGACGCCGCGGAGACCGAGGGGCCGGGTCACCGCGGCGCAGGCCGCGGCCAGCAGCACTCGTCCCGCGCCCGCCTCCTCCACGGCCAGCTGCATGGTCTGAGGGCGTCCGAGACCGATGCCGACGGGCACCCGCCGGACAAATCGCGAGAGCAACCGCGCTGTCGGGGTGACCATGATCTCGCTGATCGGCAGCGAGCGCCCCTGGGTGATGGCCACAACCTTTTCGCTGACGGCGACGACATCGCCGTCCTGCAGGGTCACACCCTTTCCCTGGGCCTCGGCGAGGGCGGCCCAGAGCACCTCCCCGATATCGTCGCCGCCCTCCACCAGGGCCGCGCGCAGAGGCAGGCGCGCCCAGGTCGCCCCGTCGCTCTCCAGGAGCAGGTGGCGACCCGGGTTGGGAGCCGCCATCTCCACGAGCTTCTCGGCACTCAGCGCTCGAGATGCCGCCCGGTCGGCTCGGATCGCGAAACCATATGGGGTGCCGACCGCGAGATCCGGGGCCGCCGCGTCAAAGTACACGCGCAGCCAGAGCTCGACGTTCATCGCCCTCCAGAAGAAGAGCGACTCCTCAGTCTCGCCGAGGCACGCCCGACGGAAGCCCTCCGCCACCGCCTCCGCGTTCCAATACCGGCGGGATCGGAATGAGGGAGATCGCAGCAGCGACTGCAGCGAGGACCGCTGCTGCCGGAACCAGCGGAACTCGGGGGTGGTGAAGCCGATCTTGCGGCGGCGCAGCCGGATGGGCTCGGGCAGGACGTCGCGCAGCGCCTCGCGCAGGATCCGCCGCGACCAGCCCTGGGAGACGATTGCCGACGCGGGCAGGCGCAGGATCCATGCGACCAGCTCCTGGTCCAGGAAGGGAAGCCGCGACTCCATGGAATGGGCCATGGAGTTGCGGTCCTCGTAGCGCAGCAGCGAGGGCAGTGAGAAGGTGGTGAGGTCCTGGAGCAGTCGACGCTTCAGGTCGTCCTGAACCCGCGGGTCCCGGGGTCGCTCGCGGTCTGACACCCAATCGGAACGGAGCAGGGCATGGACGTCGACGGCGTGGCGACGCTCCCAGAGCCTGCGGCGCACCAGCGGCCCCAGGGTGTCCCGTGATCTGGCCAGTTCCGTCGAGAACTCGCGGTGACGTCGCTCACGGAGGAGCTGGCGCAGGTAGACGTACTGGTAGGGGACGTAACCGGCGAGCAGCTCGTCGCCCGCCTGGCCGTCGAGCAGGACGGTGACCTTCTCCCTGGCGGCGCGCATGACCGTCCACATCGCGTACGGTGCGGTGGTGATCATCGGCTCCTCGGCATGCCACACCCAGCTCTCCAGCTCGGCCAGCCACCGATCCGAGGTGGGAGTGACCCAGGTCGGCTCGGCCGAGGTGACCGCCAGCACCGCCTCGATGTAGCGGCGCTCGTCGATGGGATCGCTGGGGAAGATTGCCGAGAAGGTCTTGAGCCGGTCGCCCAGCGCCACGGAGTTGGGGACATGCTGCTGGAGCAGCCCATCCATGACACAGACGATGGCGGATGAATCCAGACCACCGGACAGGCACGTGCCCACCGGGACGTCGCTGACCAACCTCCGCTCCACCGCCCGGGTGAACAGGCGGCGAAACTCGCCGGGATCGGGCTCGGCGTCCTCACTGAGGACGGGCGTCCAGTACCGCGAGGGTCGGATGCCGTCCGCGTCGATGCTGAGGTAGGTGGCCGCGGGAACCTGGCGGATCCCCGCGAAGAAGCTCTGCTCGTTGTGGTCGTAGAGGCCGTGGCCGAGGTATTCGTACAGCTGCTGCTCGTCGACCCGACGGGGAAACCCCGGATCCTGCAGGATGGCCTTGATCTCCGAGGCGAAGACCACGCGGCGGTTGTGCTCGGCGTAGAACAGCGGCTTGATGCCGAAGTGGTCGCGGCAGAGAACCAGCTGCGGTGCCGGGCCGCGACGGTCGAGGAAGGCCATGGCCCACATGCCATTGAACCGCCGGAAAGCCTGCGGCCCCCACTCGGCGTACGCCTGCAGGGCGACCTCCGTGTCGCTCTGGGTCCGGAACCGCCGGCCGACGCGCTCCAGCTGGTTGCGAAGCTCACGGTAGTTGTAGATCTCGCCGTTGTAGACGAGCTGCAGGCGGCCTCGAGCCGTGGACATCGGTTGGGCGCCGGAGGTCAGGTCGATGATGGCCAGCCGCCGGAAGCCGAGGGAGGCAGCGTCGGTCTCGAAGAACCCATCATCGTCGGGGCCGCGGTGGCGCAGCGAGCCGGTCATGGCCCGGAGCAACGCCGGGTCGCGGCGGCCGAAGAAGCCGCAGATGCCACACACCGTCAGGTGGCCTCCACGTCCGCCGCAGACCACTCCCAGAGCAGCAGGTTCCCGTCGTCGGAAATCCGGTGGCCGACCCGGGCAAACCCGGACTTCTGCAGGACCCGGATCGAAGCCACATTGCTCTCGAGGCACTCGGCGATAACCCGGCGAACTCCCGGCTGGCGCAGCGCCCACGCGGTGAGGGCCTTGACCATCTCGGTCGCGTAGCCGCGGCCGCGGCGGGACCGGTTCACCGAGTAGCCGATCTCGACCGAGCCCCTGGCGTCGGGGGCTCCCTTGAACCCCATGCTGCCCACCGCCAGACGATCGACACGGTCGATCAACACCCCATCGAGCCACGGCCCGGGGTTCGCGGCTTGCTCCCGCTGGGTCACCCAAATGGGCAGAAGGCTGAGGGCGTCCTCGCCGGGCCATTCGTCCGAGAAGTGGACGGAGAGGCTCTGCTCGGGCGCTCCGTCCTCCAGCGGCACCGTGGCCATGAAGTCGTGGTGGACCAGCCGCTCACGGAGCACCGCGAGAGGAGTGGGGGCGAAGATCAGGCGGGGTGTGGTGACCACGGGCACGAGGGCCACTCTATCTGGCGGACTGGCCCGTGCCCGATGTCCTTGCATCGGCGAGGGCGGGCGGGGGCAGTGGCGAGCAAGCACCTGTATTCGCGTATTCGTGTATTCGCCCCTGTATTCGCGTATTCGCGTATTCGCGTATTCGCCCGCCTCCGCGACACACCCCGCCCCTCAGGTCAAGATGGCGGCCCCCGCATGGACCGGCGAGGCGGCCGTTGCGGGGAGGGAGAGCACTGCCAGAAGCAGCCCACTTCCAGAAGCAGCGCACCGACCGGAGTGGCGCGCCGCCGCGGACCGGGCGCCGAGCTGGACGGATATGAGGGGCTCCGGACCTAGAAGTCCATGTCCTCGTCGTCGTCCATCCCGCCGCCCATGCCGCCCATGCCGCCCATGCCGCCGAAGCCGCCGCCTCCACCGTGGGAGTGGCCGTGGCCGCCACCACCCTCCTCGTCGTCCTCGGGTTCGGGGGCGTCGGCCACCAACGCCTCGGTGGTCATGATCATGGTGGCAATCGAGACGGCCGAGGTCAGCGCGGTGATCACCACCTTGGTGGGGTCGATGATCCCCCGCTCCACCAGGTTGCCGTACTCCTCGGCGCTCACGTCGAAACCCTGGTCCCCCGACATCTCGGCGACCTGGTTGACGGCCACCGCCCCCTCGAGGCCCGCGTTGCTGACGAGCACCCGGAGCGGCTCCTCGAGGGCCCTGCGCACCACCCCGGCCCCAGCGCGCGCATCGCCCTCCAGGCTCAGGCTGTCGATGGCCTCGCGGGCCCGGATCAGTGACACTCCGCCTCCGGCGACATAGCCCTCCTCGAGGGCGGCGCGGGTGGCGTGAAGAGCGTCCTCGACGCGCGCCTTGCGCTCCTTCATCGCCACCTCGGTGGGGGCGCCGACCTTGATCACCGCCACCCCACCGGAGAGTCGGGCGAGACGTTCCTGGAGCTTCTCGCGATCCCAATCGGAGTCCGTCTCCTCGATCTGCTGGCGGATCTCCTCACAGCGGGCGTCGATCGCCCGGCGGTCACCGCCACCGCCGATGACGGTGGTGTCGTCCTTGGTCGCGGTCACCCGGTCCGCATGCCCGAGGTGATGCGGCTGGACCCGCTCGAGCTCCAGCCCCAGCTCCTCGCTCACCACAGTGGCGCCGGTCAGCACCGCCAGGTCCTGAAGCATCGCCTTGCGCCGATCACCGAAGCCGGGGGCCTTGACCGCCACCGCAGAGAACGTTCCTCTCATCCGGTTGACGACCAGGGTCGCCAGCGCCTCATTGGTGACGTCCTCGGCCACGATGAGCAGCGGCCGCCTCTCGGCGACGACCAGCTCCAGGACCGGCAGGAGGTCTTTGACCGCGCTGATCTTGGCGTCGGTGATCAGGATCGCGGGCTTCTCCAGCTCCGCGACCATCTCCTTCTGGTCGGTGACCAGGTAGGCGGAGACATACCCGCGGTCAAACTGCATCCCGTCCACCACCTCGACGGTGGTCTCGATGCCGTCGGCCGACTCCACCGAGACGACCCCCTCGCGCCCCACTCTGGCGAAAGCGTCGGCGAGCATGGTCCCGATCTCCGAGTCGCCGGCGCTGACGGTGGCAATGCGCCGGATGTCCTCGTTGGTGTCGACCGGGTGGGATCGCTCCCGCACCGCCCCGGAGACGGCCTCCATCGCGGCAAGCATCCCCGCGCGCAACTCCACTGGCAGGGCGCCGGCGGCCAGCAGGCGGAGACCCTCCCGGATCATCGCCCTGCTGAGCACGGTGGCGGTGGTGGTGCCGTCGCCGGCCACGTCGTTGGTCTTGACCGCCACTTCCCGAACGAGCTGGGCTCCCATGTTCGTGAAGTGGTCCTTGAAGTCCAGGTCGCGGGCGATGGTGACGCCGTCATTGGTGACCAGCGGGGCTCCGAACTTCTTGTCCAGGACCACCGAGCGTCCGCGCGGACCGAGGGTCACCGAGACGGCATCGGCGACGGCATCGACACCGTCGCGGAGCAGCTGGCGAGCCTCGGTATCGAAGCGGAGTTCCTTGGCGGGCATCAGCCCTTTCCGTTGCGCTGGACGATCGCCAGGATGTCCTTCTCTGAGAGGATCAGATAGTCCTCGTCGTCGATCTTGACCTCGCTGCCCGCGTACTTCGCGTACATGACCCGGTCGCCGACCTCGACGTCGAGCTTGATGCGCTCGCCGGTCCGCTCGTTGTAGCGGCCCTTGCCGACGGCTTCGATGATCCCCTCCTGGGGCTTCTCTTTGACGGTGTCGGGGAGGACGATGCCACTCTTGGTCATCTCCTCACGTTCGACGGGCTTGATGACGACACGATCGGCCAGGGGACGGAGCTGCAAGGCCACGGTGCGACCTCCTGTCTTTAGCACTCGGGACGGTTGACTGCTAACACTCTAACGGACGGAGTGCCAGGCGCGCAAGACGCCCTGGGCCAGGCTGGCCGGGTTTCGGAGCCGCTAGGCTCCCCCGGCTGTCACCACCATGTCGGTGAGGAAACCGGCCAGGAGCCCGACCAATATCCCCCAGTACATGAGGTCCTTGCGGCCCGAGCGGTGGCCCACCCCGAGGAGCTGGACCACCACGTAGAGGATGGATCCGGCGGCCAGGGTCAGGAAGACGACGCTCATCTCGGGGCTGGTGAACTGGTGCCCGACGGCGGTGCCCAGGAAGGTCGGGCCCCCGCCGATCAGACCCATGAGCAGCAGGAAGCCCCAGGAGGGGCGGTCGGCATCGGCGGCGAGCGGGGCCACGATCCCAAAGCCCTCGGTGGCGTTGTGGAGGGCAAATCCGATCACCAGGACCGTTGCCAGCCCGATCGCGCCGACCGCAGCACTATTGCCGATAGCCAAGCCCTCGCCGAAGTTGTGGAGCCCGATGCCCACCGCGATCAGGAGCGACAGCCGGCGCGCCGCCGGCCAGGAGGCGATCCCGCCACGAACCGCCGCCAGCTCTCCGGGCGCCATCGCCCCGGGGCCGTGGCGGATCGGCCGAGCGCGCATCGACAGCCAGCGCTCGTAGTAGACGAGGCTGAGCAGACCCACCGCGATACCGAGAAGATAGAGCGCGCCGTAGCCCAGTACCGGCCCCATGCCCCCGGTTCCGGCGTGAAGGCTGCTGAGAGCCGCGTCGAGCGGCTCGTAGGCGTTGCTCAGGACGTCCCAGATGATGAACAGGAGGATCCCCGCCGCCAGCGCGTTCAGGAACTGGCGCAGCCCCGGTCTCGGCGAGCGCATCCGGCCGATGGGCAGGCCGAGGATGATGGTCACCCCAGCGACGAAACCGAGCAGCAGGGTTTCGGGCTCGCTCATCGGCCTCATCAGCTCAGGGCTCCCAGCTGAAGGTGGATCGGGCTTGTCCCGCCTGCCTCGCCGGGGCGGGGATCGTTGTTAGCTTAGTCTAAGCTAAGCGTCCGGGGAGACCCATACTGCTGCCGCCGTTGCAAGATCGACCTCGACCTGCCGACCTTCGACGACGACCGTCAGGGGCGATCCCGAGGTGCGGACTGAGAGCGCGCGACCGGGCATGAGGCCGAGCTGGTGGAGCAGCGCCAGAAGCTGGGGCGCCTCGTGCTCGGCCACCTCGGAGATGCGGGCCACACTGGCCGCGGAGCCCACCGGCAGACGGTCCAGGCGGACCAGGCCGGGCGGGACCTCACCCCGTCCCGGGATCGGGTTGCCATGGGGACAGGAGCGCGGATGGGCGAGCTGCTCGTCGAGGCGCTCGACCACGAGGTCGGAGACACCGTGGGCCAGCTGCGACGCCTCTCGATCCGCAGCGGTCCAATCCAGGCCCAGGACGTCGACCAGCCAGCGCTCGAGGATGCGGTGACGGCGGACGATCGCCGAGGCCGCGACCTCACCCACCGAGGTCAGGGTCATGCTCCGGTCGGCGGCCACCTCCAGCCAGCCGTCCCGTGCCAGCCGCTGGACGGTCACGGTGACGGTGGGGGCGCTCACCCCCAGCCATTCGGCCAAGCCACCCGGCCGAGCCACCAGGTCCTCGTGGCCGATGTAGTAGATCGCCTCCAGGTAATGCTCGACGGTCTCGGTGAGCCGGCCGGCCTCGGGTCGGGTTGGCAGGGCCATGGCGATGTCGATGGTGGCACCTGGCGACCCGATCGGTGTTGACGCCCGCGGCGCCGAGCCGCCATCCTCGCCCGGTGCGTCTCGCCACCTGGAACGTCAACTCGATCATGGCCAGGCTGCCGCGGCTGCTCGCCTGGCTCTCCCAGGTGGAGCCGGACATCGTCTGTCTCCAGGAGACCAAGGTCGCCAACTCCGCCTTCCCCTCGGCGGAGGTGGCCGAGCTCGGCTACACCGTCGCCGCCCACGGCAACGGCCGCTGGAATGGGGTCGCCATCCTCTCCAAGGTTGGCATCTCCAACGTCGTCATCGGTTTCGAGGGCGAGCCCGGGATCCCCGAGGTCGAGGCCAGGGCGGTGGCCGCGACCTGCGGGGGGGTGCGGACCTGGTCGATCTACGTCCCCAATGGGCGCACCCTGGAGAGCCCCCAATACGCCTACAAGCTGGCCTGGCTCGCCGCCCTGCGCTCCGCCCTGGCCGCGGACCTGGCGCCGGAGGGGGCCCGGCTTGCGGTCTGCGGTGACTTCAACATCGCGCCGACCGATGACGACGTCTGGGACCCGTCGGAGTTTATCGGCTCGACCCACGTGAGCCCGGAGGAGCGCGCCGCGCTGGCCGCCCTGCTCGGCCTCGGCCTCACCGACGTGCAGCCCCGCGCCTTCAAGGGCCGGCCCTTCACCTACTGGGACTACCGGGCCGGGATGTTCCACAAGGGCATGGGGATGCGCATCGATCTGGCTCTGCTCAGCCCACCCCTCGCCGCCGGCCTCACCGACGCCTACATCGACCGCGACGCCCGCAAGGGAACGCTGCCGTCGGACCACGCCCCTCTGGTCCTGGAGGTGGAGCCGGCGGTCTGACCTGAATGCGGTTAATGACTTTGCTGTCCATAACGTCACCGCGGAGAGCAGGCCTCCGGACGACGCATGCGATGACCCTGGCGCGAGTCAGGCGAACTCCGCCAGCGCGGGATCGACGTCGAACCCCTCCCGGTCGGGGCCATGCAGGCTGAGCCGGTGCCAGGCGGCGGCCCCGATCATCGCCGCATTGTCGGTGCAGAGGGCGAGTGGCGGTACCGACACCCGGAGGCGGGCGAAACGGCTGTTCACTGCCGCGGCCAGGGCCTGGTTGGCGGCCACCCCTCCGACCACGGCGATGGCGGTCGCCCCGGTCTCCTCCACCGCCGCCTCGAGCCCGTCGACGAGCTGCAGCACCGCCGCCGTCTGAAAGGCGGCGGCCAGGGAGTCGCGCACCTCCGGCCGGCGGGGGACGCCAGCCTCGTCCAGCTCCTCCGCGGGGAGGTCGCGGATCGAATACCGAACTGCGGTCTTCAGCCCGCTGAAGGAGAAGGCGCCCTCCAGGCGGGTGCGAGGAAGCGGGAAGGCCCGGGGGTCGCCGGACCTCGCCGCCCGCTCGATGGCCGGGCCCCCCGGATAACCCAGGCCGAGCATCCGGGCGACCTTGTCGAAAGCCTCGCCCACGGCGTCGTCGCGCGTGCTTGCCAGCCTGCGGGCCTCGCCGTGCCGGCGCAGCTCGATGGTGTCGGTGTGGCCGCCACTCACCACCAGCGCGACGAAGGGCGGCTCCAGCTGCGAATCCGCGAGCCAGGCTGAATAGACGTGGCCCGCCAGATGCGAAACCCCTGTGATCGGCAGTCGCCGAGCCCGGGCGACGGCCTGGGCATACGCGGTCCCCACCACCAAACAGCCAGCCAGGCCCGGACCGCGGGTGACGGCGACCGCATCGACCGCCTCCCAGCCGAAGCCGTCGAGCGCCGAATCCACCACCGGCGCGAGCATCTCGAGATGGGCGCGCGCCGCGAGCTCGGGGACGACCCCGCCGTGGGGGGCGTGGAGGGCGATCTGTGAGGAGACCACGCTGGAGAGCACCTCTCGGCCTCCGCGCACCAGCGCTGCCGCAGTCTCATCACAGGACGTCTCGAGGGCCAGGATGTTCATGGCGTCGCTCAGGAGTGGTGTGGCGAAAACCCGGGGGTAGGGTGCTCAGGCCGGCGGGTAGTCCGGCGCCGGCGGATCCCCGACACCCAGGACGTCGATGCCGAGCAGGATGTCGACGAACCGCCGCTTGAAGGCCGGCGCGTGCAGCGAGTCGCTCCACATGATCACGGCGTCCTCGCCGTTGTCGGTGTAGTAGCCGCGGCGGCGGCCGATGGGGCGAAAGCCGAAGCGCTCGTAGAGGCGGATCGCATGGGAGTTGCTGGCCCGGACCTCGAGGGTCACCCAGCGCGCGCCCAGCTCGTAGGCACGCTGCAGGAGCGCGGCGAAGAGCGCCGCCCCGAAGCCGTGCCCCTGGCTCTGGGCGCGGACCCCGATGGTGGTGATGTGGGCCTCGTTGGAGACCTTCCACAGGCCTCCGTAGCCGATGATCTCGGGCCCGTCGCGGAGCACGATGTAGTGGGCCTGCCGGTTCTGGGAGAGCTCAGAGGCATATGCGTTCCGCGGCCATGGCGACGGGAAGATGTCGCGCTCGATCACCTGCACCGCGGAGATGTCGGCGTGGTTCATCCGGTCGATGACCAGCCGCGGCGCGACCTTCATCCCCCCGATGATAGCCGCGGAGAACGACCGGGACCGGATCACGACATGTAGGTGGCGGTCAGCCCGGTGAGGTCGAGGGGCGGGCGGGACAGCGCCGCAGGCACCGCTCGAGCCAGCGCTCTGGCCGGGTCGCCGGGCTCGACCCCGGGCAGGCCGATGCGGTCGAGGGTGGCCAGCGGCAGCGACCGGGCGCTCAGCTCTTCCAGGCTCAGGCGCTCCGCGGGTCCGCTCGCCCACCGCGCGCCATCGGCCCAGCCGAAGCGGCCCACATAGAACTCCGCCGCGACCGGCATCGACGACGGCCAGGATCGGGCAATGGTCCGAGCTGGCCGAGTGGGCCGTTGCCTCCAGGCTGCTCAGGCCGTGGAGAGGCAGACCGGCGGCATGGGCGAGCCCCAGGCCCGCGGCCATCCCGGCGCGCAAGCCGGTGTAGGACCCGGGGCCGGTGACCACCACCACCGCCTCGAGCCCGGAAGCGGGCAGCAGCCCCCCGAGGGCACGGTCAAGCGCCGGAACGCTGGGCGCCCCCTCCTCCACCACCGCCTCCAGCAGCTGGCCGTCGGCGCTGGCAAGAACCACCGCCAGCCACCGCCGCGCGCCGGTACCGATGGCGATGACGGTCAACGCGCCACCGCGTCACGCCAGGCCTCGAGGAGGCGTTCGGGGGCGAGCTCGGGCTGGGACGCCCCGATCCGGCGAGAGAGGTCGTCACCGATCTCGAAGACGAGGCGGAGCGGACCCCAGGCGTCGAGCTCCGCGTAGCCGGCCCACTCCACCGCCACCGGTGCGGTGTCAAGCAGGAAGTCGAGGTCGAGAAGGGCGATCCCGGTACCGGCGCCGAGCCGGAAGAGGTCGAGGTGATGAAGCCGGGGCGGAGAGCCGTACACGTGGTGCAGGACGAATGTCGGGCTTCGCACCAACTCCGGGTCGACCCCCAGGCCCGCGGCCAGGCCGCGGACAAAGACGGTCTTGCCGGCTCCGAGCGACCCGTCGAGGGCGACCAGATCGCCGGGGATCAGGCGCGTGGCCAGCCGCCGGGCAACCTCCTCGGTACCCGCGGAGTCGAGGGTGGTGACCGCCAGGAGGTTCATATCGAAGCCGAGCAGGCTCATGGCCGCCGGAAGTGACGCGAGACCACGGCCGGCAGGGGCAGCGGCTCTCCTCCCGCGCGGTCGAGGAGGCGAACCCCGGTGCCGGCATCGAGACGGCCGACCACCTGAAGAGGCTGGAGCTGGGCGGGCCACGCCTCGAGCAGCGCCTCGAGCCGGTCCGGTGCCACCGCCGCCACCAGCTCGAAGTCCTCGCCGCCTCCCAGGGCCGCCTCGGTCCAGGCCGCATCGAGCGCGGCGGGGAGCTCGGGATCAACGGGGACGCTCTCCAGCCAGAGCTCGGCGCCGCACCCTGATGCCTCGGTGATCCTGCCGACGTCGACCAGCAGGCCATCGCTCAGGTCGCCGGCGCAGCTCACCCCGAGGCGGGCCAGGGCGCGCCCCTCCTCGAGACGGGCCCGAGGCCGAAGCTGACGGTCGAGCCAGCGCTCGGCGGTCGCCGTGGGAGCTTCCAGGCCCTGGAGCAGGATGCGCAGCCCCGCCGCCGCACCGCCGAGATGCCCCGTGACCAGCAGGACATCCCCGGGCCGGCCGCGGTCCCGGCGCAGACAACGGCCTGGGGCGGTGGTCCCCACCACCGACACATCAATGACCAGAGGCCCGTCAATGGCGCTGACGTCGCCGCCCGCCACGGCGCACCCGACCGAGGCGGCCACGGCACAGAGACCGCGCTGCAGGGCGATCAGGTCCTCGACCTGGGTGGTCTCCGAGGCGCAGACGGTGACCAGGCAGAGGCGGGGCTCGGCGCCCATGCCGGCGAGGTCGGAGAGGGCCACCTGGAGGGCGCGCGCTCCCACCGAGCCCGGGTCGCTGGTGGTGCGCCGGAAGTCCACACCCTCCACGGTCGCGTCCTGGCTGAGGGCGACCTGGCAGCCCACCGGAACCCGCCAGACCGCGGCGTCGTCGCCGCTCTCAACCTCCAGGTCGCGAGCCGCCTCCCGGTCCTCGAGGGCGATGGCGCTGACCTGGCGGAGCAGCTCGGACTCACCGATATCGGCCAGGGTCGGTCCGCCGGCATCGAATCCTCGGCGGGCGGTCGAAGCGGAGAGCCAAGTTGCAGACACGGGTCTTACTTGATAGTCATGCTGTCATGTCGGGTTGACCTTTGCCCCTCCATACCGCTAAAGTCCGCCGGAATTGTGCCGTGGCCGGCCTTGGCGGTCCCGAGCACGGATCCTGGGGAAGAGGTCAGGGGAGGAGGATATTGCGGGGAACCCGCGGGGTGCTGCTTGTCGTCCTGGCCCTCGGTGCCGGTGTCCTCGGCATACCCAGCGCCATTCCTGCCCGGGCCGACACCACCCCCCAGCTCGAGGCCGAGCGCGCGCAGCTGCTGGCCGAGCTCGCGGCCATGACCCCCGCCCGTGACGCGGCATCCGCGGCCCTGAGCTCGGCCGAAGCGGCCTACACGCGCGAGAGCGCCGCGCTGACCCAGGCGCGCACCCAGCTCGCCGCGCTCAACTCCCAGCTGGACGCTCTCGCCACCGAGATCAGCACGGACCGGGCCCAGCAGGCCAATGCCTCCAGCACCCTGGCGGCGCTGACCCGGGCCACCTACGAGAGCGCGACCGACAACACCATGGTCGCCGCGGTGCTGAACGCCCGGGACTTCACCGCCGCCATGAACAGCCTCTCCGGGGCGTCGGCGGTGACCACCGAGATCGAGGGTCTCGAGGCCACCCTCGATCACGACCAGGCGGACCTGGCGATCAAGGAGAGTTCGCTGCGGGCTGACCTTGCCCAGGCCTCGACGTTGGAGAACCAGCTCTCCGACGAGGACGATCAGATGATGGTCATCGTCTTTGAGCGCGACCAGGTGGTCAAGCAGCTCAGCGGGCCGGCTCGCCAGATCGCCGTCGAGATCGCCCAGATCGACGATGAGCTGAGCTCGACGGGCGCCACCTCGTCGGGCAGCTGTGGCAACGATTTCGCGTTTGGCGAGTGCACCTGGTACGTGGCAACCCAGCGCTGCATCCCCTGGGGCGGGAATGCCGATGCCTGGTACTACAACGCAGCCCAGATGGGATATCAGGAAGGCAGCACCCCCGAGGTTGGAGCCGTGGCCGTGTGGTGGGCGGGGCGCGGAGGAGCCAGCTGGGTGGGCCACGTCGCCTACGTGGTGGCGGTTGGTCCCACTGCCGGCATCCCGGCCGGATCCTTCGAGCTCGCGGAGATGAACTGGGATGGATGGGACCGGGTCGACTACCGGATCGTGGTGGCAGACCCCAGTGTGTTCCAGGGCTTCATCTACGGAAGGTGAGGCAAGCTCGGCCTAGGTGTCGCGCCCGTCGCGGCGCAGGGCGCCCGCGGAGGTCGTGACCAGTTCGGCGTCGGCGGCGGCCACGTGGCACGCGGCGTGGTGCGCCGGGCCCATCGGCCGGAGCACCGGGGTAACCCGGGTGCACTCGTCGATGGCCAGAGGGCAGCGAAAGCGGAAGCGGCAGCCCGGCGTGGGGTTGATCACCCGCGGCGGTTCGCCAACGTCCGCCTGGGCGGTCGTCGACAGCGCCTCGCGAGGGTCGGGCACCGCGGAGAGCAGCAGCTGGGTGTAGGGGTGCCGAGGGCTGGAGAGAACCGCTTCGGTGGGACCGCTCTCCACCAGGTGACCGGCGTACAGCACCACGATCCGGTCGGCGACGTAGCGGGCGCTGGCCAGGTCGTGGGTGATGTAGAGGATGGAGACGTCCTCGCGCTCGCGCAGCTCGGTCATGAGGTTGAGCAGACCGGCGCGGATGGAGACGTCGAGCATGGAGACCGGCTCGTCGGCGAGGATCAGCTTGGGGCGCAGGGCCAGGGCCTGAGCGAAACCGACGCGCTGACGCTGTCCCCCACTCATCTCGTAGGGAAACTTGCGCAGCATGTCGGCGGCCGGGGTCAGACCCACCGCGGCGAAAACGCGCTCCGCCTCCTGGTGGCGAGCGGCGGGGCTGAGCCCGGGACGGTGCAGCCGGAGGTTGCGCAGCACGCCGTGCGAGACTCGGAACACCGGGTTCAGGGAGCTGTACGGGTCCTGGAACACCATCGGCACCTGGCCGCGGTACCAGAGGACGTCCCGGCGTGAGCGCAGACCCTGAACCGCACGGCCGCGGAACAGGATCTCGCCGCGGGTGGGACGGTAGAGCCGGGCCAGCAGCCGGGCGACTGTGCTCTTTCCGCTTCCGCTCTCGCCCACCAGGGCGACGATCTCCCGCTCCCTCAGGGTGATGTCGAGATCGTCCACGGCGTGGAGGACGCGGCTGGAGAACAGCCCTCCGAGCTGGAAGTGACGGGTGAGCCCGAGGGTCTGCAGCAGGGGTTCCGCGGCAGCGCGGGCGGGTCCGATCGAGTCGTCTGCGCTGGTTCGGGCGGCGAGTGCCGGGCGGCGGCCCTCGGGCCCGGTCGGGGCGCTCACCGCTCGGCCGCCGCAGACTTGAGGGTCTCGTCCGGGATCGCCCCGCCGGCGTAGAGGAGGCACCTCACCCCCGAGCTCTCCACCCGGTAGAGCTCGGGAGCGCGGCTGGAGCACTCGGGCATCGCCTCGGGACAGCGCACCTGGAAGCGGCACCCCGACGGCGGGCGGGCCAGGTCAGGAGGACTGCCGGGGATCCCGGTCAGGGCCCGCCGCGGACCCCGCACCGAGGGAAATGCTTCGAGGAGGCCCCGCGTGTACGGGTGGAAGGGCGGATGGTCGAACATCGCCCGGGTCGGTCCCACCTCGGCCACCTGGCCGGCGTACATGACCATCAAGCGGTCGGAGTAGTGGCTGACCACGGACATGTCGTGGGTCACGAAGATGACCGCGAAGCCGAGCTGCTCCTGGAGCTGCTTGATCTGGATCATCAGGGAGCGCTGGGCGACCACGTCCAGCGCCGAGGTGGGCTCGTCCATCATCACCAGCTGGGGCGTGAAGAGGAGGGCCATGGCGATCATGGCCCGCTGGCGCATCCCTCCACTCAGCTGGTGGGGATAGCTGTCCAGATGCACCGGGTCGATGCCCACGATGCGCAGCACCTCGATGGAACGGGTCCGGATCTCCGGTGGGGACATCGCGGAGTGGGCGCGGATGGTGTCTTTGAACTGCGCCGCGATGCTCTTCATGGGGTTGAGCGCGTTCATGGCGCTCTGCATCACCACCGAGTAATCGCGCCAGCGGACGTGGCGAAGCTCGCTCTCGCTCAGCCGCACCATGTCCTGACCGTTGAAGCTCACCTCGCCGGCCGCGACCTCTGCAGGCGGAGACAGCAGCTGGGCGATGGCGAAGATCAGCGTCGACTTCCCGCACCCCGACTCCCCGACCACCCCGAGGAACTCGCCCGCCTGGAGGTCGAGATCCACGCGGTCCACGGCGCGGACGTCACCCGCATCGGTCACGTAGTCCACCGAGAGATCGCGGACCTCAAGCAGCGGGCTGGACACGCCGTCTCCTCCGCACCGCTCGCAGCGCGGGGTTGCCGACCTCATCGAAAGCGTAGTTCAGAAGAGCGAACGCGACCCCGAGCACGACCACCGCAAAACCCGGGGCCAGAGCCCAGAGCGGGTTGCTGCCGCCCTGAATGGCGTCGTTGTTCTGCGCGTAGTAGAGCATCGTCCCCCAGGTGACGTCGCTGGTGGTGCCCAGGCCGAGGTACTGGAGCCCGGCGGCAGTGGCCACCATGTAGGTGGCGAGGCCCATGAAGTTGGCCACGATCAGCGAGGTCATGGTCGGCAGGATCTCGACCAGGATGATGTAGCTGCTGCGCTCGCCGCGCACGCGGGCGGCCTCGAGAAAGTCACGGCTGCGGACGGCCAGGCCCTGGGAGCGAAGCTGGCGCGCGCTGAAAGCCCAGCCGGTGACGATCAGGGCGGCGATGATGGCCACGGTCCCGGCGCCGGTCAGGTAGGCGGCCAGGATGATCAGGAACGGAAGGGTCGGGATGATGAGGAAGACGTCGGTGAAGAGTGAGAGGACACGGTCGGTCATGCCGCCGAGGTAGGCGGCGGCAACTCCGATGAGCACCGAGAGCAGGGTGGCGCCACCTCCGGCGACCACGGTGATGATCAGGGTCAGCCGGGTCCCCCAGATGAGCTGGGAGTACACGTCCTGCCCGACCTGCGTGGTTCCCAGCCAGTGAGCGGCCGAGGGGCCCGCGGCCTGGGCGTAGATGGGGGCCTGGGGATCGTCGTGGGTGAAGAGGCCGGGAAAGGCGGCGACGAACGAGATCAGCAGCAGCAGGACCAGTCCGGCGGTGGCCTTGCGGTTGCGCAGTATGGCCGTGGTGAGCCGGTGCGCCACGTCGCTGCGCCGCCCCGCCCCGATCGCCGGCACCGCGGTGAGGTTGGCCTCCATGCTCGGAATGGCCATGTCAGGCCTCGCGAGTCCGGGGGTCGAGCGCGGCGGTGGCGAAGTCGGCGAGGAGCACGCAGATCAGCACCGCCATCGTGAAGAGGAGAAAGAGCGCCTCCATCAGGGGCAGGTCGTGATTCTCGGTGGCTGTGAAGAACAGGTAGCCGACCCCGGGGTAGTTGAAGGTGTACTCGACCAGGATCGCCCCGCCGAGCACGTAGCCCATCTGCATGGCAAAGCCGGTGAGGTTGGGCAGGATGGCGTTGCGGGCCGAGTAGTCGAGCATGATCCGCCAGGGTGCGAGCCCCTTGGCGCGGGCCATCTTCACGTAGTCCTCGGCCAGGGTGGTCACCATGTTGTTGCGCATGGTGTAGGTCCAGGTCCCTGCCAGCGAAAGCACCAGGGTGATGGCGGGCAGCACGGCATGGGAGAGGACGTCGCCGATGAAGTCGAGGGAGAGCGCCGGCGTGGCCCCGATGCTCATGTTTCCGGCGGTGGGGAACCAACCCAGGGTCACTCCCAGGACAAAGAGGAGGAGGAGGCCGAGGAAGAAGACCGGAAAGGCGGTGGCCACGAACAGCAGCGGCGGCAGAAAGCTGTCGATGCGACCGCCACGCCGCCAGGCGGCGACCACCCCGAGAAGGGTCCCCATGGCGAACGAAACGACGGTGGCCACCCCCACCAGGCCCAGCGTCCAGGGCAGGTTCTGGAGGATCGTGTGCATGACCGGCTCCCGGGTCACAGTCAGTCCGAACTGGCCGGTGAAGCAGTTGCCCAGGTACTGGAAGTAGGTGAGCAGCACGTTCTGGTGGACGTTGACCCCGAACTCGACGTCGAGAGCCTTCAGCGCCTGCGGAGGCGCGCCGCGCAGCTGGGCGAAGACCGCCTCGGCCTCGTTCCCGGGCATCAGCCGGGGCAGCACGAAGTTGACGGTGAGCGCGGCCCAGAGGGTCACCAGGAAGAGACCCAGCCGTTTGGCGACGTACCTCACGGCCGGCGTCGCTGCCTGGTTTGCCTCATGGGCCGCCTCTGACTAGGTGGTGGGGTACAGGTGGGTGAGCACGACGCCGTTGTCGGGGGTCGCCCACACCGCCGGCAGGGCGTACGGGTCCTGCGGGCTGGGCCAGCCGCCGAAGTCGGTGGTGTCGTACTGGTACCAGGTGACCCCCTCGGTGACCGGCACGAAGGGAATGCTCTGAACCATCACCTGGGAGATCTCATGGATGATCTGCACCTGCTGGGCCACGCTGCTGGCGGTGGCATAGGCGTTGAACAGGGCGTCGGTCGACGACGACTTCCACTGCGAGTAGTTGGTCGATCCGATGTTGCCACTGAACAGCGCGTCGCGAAGCTCGTAATACGGGGTGGGGCCGCCCGCCGGCTGCTCGGAGTATGCCAGGGTGTACTTCCCACCCTGGAGGTTGGGCAGGTAGACGCTGCTGAAGTCCTCATCCTGGACCTTGACCTGGATGCCGACTGCGTTCAGCTCCTGCTGGATGACCTGGAGCGAGGAGTCCCAGTCAGTGTATCCCGAGATGGTCTGGATGGTGAAGGAGAGCTGGTTCCCCTGGGCGTCCTGGTAGACGCCGTTGACCTTGGTGAAGCCCGCAGACTGGAGGATCTGCTCGGCCTTGCTGGGTGAGTAGGTGGTGTTGTCCTCGGACTTGTCGTACCAGGCATCGAAGGTCGGGGTGACGATACCGGTCTGGTTGGCCGCCGGCTCGTAGCCATCCTCACCACGCTGGGAGACCTCGGATCGGTCGATCGCATCGGCGATCGCCTCGCGCACCGGCAGCTCATCGAGCAGCGGGGCGGTGGTGTTGATGTAGATGCCGACGTTCTCCGACGGCGGGAACCAGTAGTGGCGGTTCTTGCCGGCGTCGATGTAGTAGCTCTGGATGTTGGGAACGTACTGGGCACCCCACTGTGCCCCTCCCTGGCGCAGCACCAGGTTGGCGCTGCTGTTGCTCAGGAACGAGGGGTAGTCCAGCTCCTGGACCTGGGGCACCGGGTGTCCCGGCTTGCTCTGCCAGTAGTGGGGGTTGCGCAGGTACTTGATGTTGTTCGCCGAGCAGGCCGACACCACGTAGGGGCCGGTGCCCACGGGGTTGCTGTCGGCGTACGAGTCGGCGCTCAGCTGGCTGGCCGGCACGGTATCGAAGATGTGCTTGGGAACGATGGGCTGCTGGTCGGCGAGGTAGTAGAAGTAGGTCTGAGCCGGACTGTTGAAGGTGAAGGTCACCTGGTCGCCCTGCGCCGTCACCGCGGTCAGCGGACCGCTGACGTTGGCCCACAACCCCAGTGTGTCGAGCGCGGTGTACTGATTGAGGAGATCAAAGGTGTACGCCACGTCCTCGGCGGTGAAGGGCTGGCCGTCGCTCCACGTGACCCCACTCCGGATCGTGAAGGTCAGGGTCTGGTCGCCGTTGCTCCAGGTGTACCCGGTAGCCAGCCACGGGGTCGCCACATTGCTTCCGTCGGGATTGGTCTTGAGCGTGTCCACAAAATACAGCGGCTCATAGACGAATCCGATGGAGGTGAAGGCGACCGCCCCGTTCAGGGGGTTGAACTGGCAGGTCCAGGTGCCTCCGCTCTCGTTGTCGATCACCAGCTTGCCACCGACCTTGCCGCTGTTGGCCGCCTGGCTTCCCCCGGTCGATGCCGAGCCGCAGGCGGCGGCGACCAGCGCGGCCCCGGCGACCACCAGGGTGAGCCGTCTGGAAAACCTCATCGCTGATCCGCCTCCGATCGCAGCGTTCCCCGTCCCGTCGTAGCCATGCCAGCCCTCCTCGGCTTCGGGAGCCCAAGAAATATAGGAAAGTTACCTTTGGATCCGGGTAGTGTCAAGGATCAATTCTTCCTCAAGCTCTGATCGTGATCCGACCGTCGCGGGGCCGTCGCAGGGGATCGGTTGACCCCGCATCTTGGGGCATGTTATAGGTAAGTTCCCTAATAGTCGCCGTCAGAGGAGGAGCCGCGTGCCCGGGCGTGAGCCGGCCACCCCCAGCCTGGTCCGAGCCATCAACCTGCGCACCACGTTCGACCTGGTGTACGGCCGTGGTCCGCTGGGCGCACCCGGGGTGGTTCGCGAGACCGGTCTCTCCCGCCCCACCGTCGCCGAGTGCATGGCTCAGCTTCTGGAGCTCGATCTGATCCGGCGGGCCGGACGTGCCCACGGTCTTCCGGGTCCCGGGGCTCAGCTCTATGAGGTCAACCCTCGGGCCGGCTGGGTGCTCGGCCTGGATATCGGCCGGGAATGGGTCCGGGCCGGGCTGACGGATCTGAGCGGTGGCACCTATGCCCGCACCAACTCTCGAACCCAGGCGGCCACCGCCGGGACGGTGATCGCCCAGCTCAGCCAGGTGGCGGCAAGGCTGCTCGATGAGGCCGAGATCGGATCGGGCGACCTGGACCAGGTGGTGGTCGGCACCCCGGGGGTGATCCGGCCGGGCGACAGCCACTTCTCGCTCGCACCCAACATTCCCGGCTGGGAGTCGCTGCGGGTGGTCGGCGACATCCGCGACGCGCTGATGGCGCCGGTCGTCTTCGAGAATGACGTCAACCTCGCCGCCATCGGCGAGCATGTCCAGGGTGTCGCCCGGGGAGTGCAGGACTTCGCCCTGGTCTCCATCGGCACCGGGGTGGGGATGGGGGTGGTCCTGGACGGCGAGCTGCGCCACGGCTCGGGTGGGCTGGCGGGCGAGATCGGCTACCTCGCCCTTGACCTGGACTCCCACGACGGGCAGGTGCCTCCCTCGTGGGGTGAGGGGGCTTTCGAACAGCTGGTCTCGGCAGGGGCGATCATGGACATGGTCCGGGGGCGAGGTCTCGACGAGGTGCGCACCACGGCCGACCTTTTTGCGCGAGCGCGCTCCGGTGATGAGGCGGCGAAGGTGGTCGTGGAAGTGGTCGCACGCCGCCTCGCGCACGGCATCGCTGCCATCAGCGCGGTCGTGGACCCCGAGCTGGTGGTCCTGGGCGGAGGGGTGGGCTCAGGCGGCGGCGACCTTCTGCTCGACCCGGTGGCCCGAGCCCTGCGCGGGATCTCGCCGTTTGCCCCGCGCCTGGCGGTGTCCAGTCTCGGCGCGAATGCGGTGCTGGCCGGGGCCGCCGCGCTCGGGCTGCACCTGGCCCTCGATCGGATCTTTGAGCGCGCTGCCGCCGGCGGCCGGATGACCGACGCCGTCCCCTCGGCGGCGCGGGGCGCCGGAGCAGGGTCTGGCCGGCAGCGGATCCGCGCCGCCGACCGCTCCGCCCGGGCGGGAAGCCGGCGGGTGGGAGCAGCCTCGTGAAGGTGGTGGTGGTGGGCGGTGGCAGCACCTACAGCCCTGAGCTGGTGGAGGGTCTGGGCGGCCTCGCGGAGCGAATCAGCGTGGACGAGCTGGTCCTCCAGGATATCGATGGCGGCCGGCTGGAGGTGGTCGGTGCTGCTGCCGAGCGGATCGCCGCCGCCCACGGGTTCCACGGCAGGGTGACCCGGACGACCGATCTGGCCGGCGCCCTGGACGGTGCGGACTTCGTGCTTCTCCAGATCCGAGTGGGTGGTCAGGCCGCGCGCCACCGGGACGAGACGCTGCCGCTTCGCTGCGGATGTGTCGGCCAGGAGACGACCGGGGCCGGCGGCTTCGCCAAGGCCCTTCGAACCGTGCCGGTGGTGCTGGACATCGCCGACCAGGTCCGGCGCCGGGCAGCCCCGGGCGCGTGGATCATCGACTTCACCAACCCCGTGGGCATCGTCACCCGGGCCCTCCTCGACCATGGCCACCGTGCGGTCGGACTCTGCAACGTGGCCATCGGCTTCCAGCGGCTGTTCGCCGGGTGGTACGGCGTCCCACCGGTGGAGGTCGAGCTCGGCCATGCGGGCCTCAACCACCTCACCTGGATCCGCAGCGTGCGGGTGTCCGGGCTGGAGGTGCTTCCGACGCTGCTTCGCCAGCGCGGCGACGATCTCGCCGACCACGTCGAGCTGCCCCGCAAGGTCCTCGACTGGGTGAGGGCCGTGCCCTCCTACTACCTCCGCTACTACTACGAGCATGACGCCGTGGTCGAGGAGCTGAGGGGCCGTCCCAGCCGGGCCGAGGAGGTGAGCGCCCTCGAAGAGCGGCTGCTCGCCCTCTACCGCGACCCGGGTCTGCGCGACAAACCCGAGCTGCTCGCCCAGCGGGGCGGGGCCCATTACAGCGAGGCGGCGCTGCAGTTGCTCGCCTCGCTCGCCGATGGGGGTGGCGCTGCGCAGGTGGTGGACATCCGCAACGACGGGGCGATCCCCGAGCTGCCCCGCGATGCGGTCGTCGAGGTCCCCGCCCGAGTGCGCACCACGGGGGCGGTCGCCCTGCCAGTGCCACCGCTCAGCGCCCACATGGCTGGGCTCGCGTTCCACGTCGCAGCCTACGAGAAGCTCGCTGTCGAAGCGGCCACCTCGGGCGATCGGGACATCGCCATCCAGGCGCTGCTCACCCATCCCCTGATCGGCCAGGCCGACGTCGCCGAGCGCCTGCTCAGCGACATCCTGGCGGCCAATCGCCCCCTGTTGCCGGCGTTCGCATGACCTCCGACCAGCTGGTGATCGCGGTCGACGGTGGCGGCTCCAAGACTGACGTCGCCCTGCTTCGGGGCAACGGGCGGGTGCTGGCCGCGCTGCGGGGTCCAGGCTCGTCTCCGCACCACCTCGGACTGGAGAGTGCGCTCGACGTGGTCGGCCGCCTCGTCGCCGAGGCCGGCGCCCAGGCTGGACTGAGCCTCGACGACGGGCACCGAGCCTCGGCGGCTGCCGTCTTCATGGCCGGCGCCGACCTCGCCGAGGAGGAGCGTCGCCTGGGCACGGCCGTCGCCGCACGTGGCTGGGCGGTGCGCAGCCGGGTGGCCAACGACGGCTTTGCCCTGCTCTGGGCGGCCACCGGCGCCGGGTTCGGGATCGCCGTCACGGTCGGCAGCGGTATGAACTGTGTGGGCAGGCTGGCCGACGGCAGGACGGCCTGGTTCCCCGCCCTGGGCGAGATCACCGGCGACTGGGGGGGAGGTGGAGACCTCGGTCTCGCCGCGCTCGGTGCCGCGGTGCGGGCGGAGGACCTGCGCGGTCCGCTGACCCTGCTGGGCCCCGCGGTCGCCGACCATTTCGGTTGTGGCTCAGCGCTCGAGGTATCCATAGCCATCCACCAGGGCCGGCTCGCGTCCGAACGTCTTCGCGAGCTCGCACCCGCGGTGCTCGCCTGCGCCAAGGCCGGTGATGCCGAGGCGCTGGCCATCGTCCGTCGCCAGACGGAGGCGGTGGCGACCTTCGCCGGCGGGGCCCTCCGTCAGCTCCGCGTCGGTGACGCCGAGGTGGACGTCGTCCTGGGCGGGGCCATCCTGGCCGCGGCCGCGCCGTTGATCCTGGAACCGGTCACCGCGGCCATCCGGGAGATCGCCCCGGGGGCACGGCTCAGCGTCTGCTCGGTGCGACCGGTGGTGGGAGCGGCACTCGCCGCCCTGGACATGGTCGGGGCCGATGCCGGCGCGGCCGCCCGGGTTCGGGCGGGGCTCAGCGAGGAGCGGATCAGGGCGCTGGCCGAGCGGGGCCTCACTGGCCGGGCTGGTTGATGAAGGCCATCCCGCGCATCGCCTCGAGGCGGTCCGGGACCAGGGTCGCGCGGAGCCGCTTCCGAGCGACCTCACCGGCGGAGACCGAGGCCAGCCCGGCGATCGCCGCCCCGGCGACCGGGAGGGTCGTGCAGAGCACGGCGCGCGCTCGGGGGAGGGCCGTGGCCAGCCGCCGGCGGATTCTCACCACCGTCAGCGAGAGCTCGTCGGCCACCAGTGACCCCGAGAGAACCACGTCGAAGGGACGGTCGCCGATGCGGAGCTGGCGGCTTGCCCCGAGCGCGTAGCGAACCACCTCATCCGCCTGACGGTCGAGCAGCTGCTCGGCGGCCGGGTCATGGATGGCGGCGGAGAAGAGCACCAGCGGAACCAGCTCGAGCAGCCGCTCCTGGTCGATCTCGCCACGATGGACAGCGAGCGCCACCTGGGTGGCGGTGGCCATGTGGAAGTACGCGCAGACGGTGCGGGTGAGGCGGGTCGGCTTGGTGCGGCCGTCCTCGCCACGCACCGCCGCGGCCAGCGCCCCAAGCCCCAGCGACTCGCCGTCGCCCCAATCACCGCTGACCGGTCCCAGGGCCGCGAAGCGCGCGACCGCCCCCGAGGACAGCCGGCCCACGCAGTTGATGCCCGAGCCCACGTAGATGGCCACGCCCTCCCCTGTCCCGGTCGCCGCCCACAGGGTGGCGAACACATCGTTGGCGACCTGGGACCTGAGCGACCAGCGGCGGGATGCGATCCCTTCAGACACCCTCCGCTCATCGTCGGGAGTGTCGACGCCGGCCAGGAAATACATTCCAACCGCGGCGCGGCGTGCCTCCGCCGCATCCACCTTGGCCTCCCGCCATCCCCGGTCGATGCTCTCACCGAGCCGCTCGAGGGCGACGTCCAGCCCCAGCAGGTCGGGGGATGCTCCCGGACCCCGCACCGCCGCGCGAAGCGTGCCATCCGGTTCCAGGATGGCGACATCGGTCTTGGTGTTGTCACCGGCGACGGCGAGGATGCTGGTTTCCGGGCTCATCGTGGCCGGCCTCGCTGAGCTGCCGCATCCCACGCTGCGGCGTACGCGCGGCAACAGTGCGTCATTCTCCGCAGCCAGTATCAATTGTGGCCGGCAACAGTCGGATGACGCGCGTGCAACCATACTGCCGATGCCACAGACCGTCGCCAAACCCGGTCTGCTTCGCGCCATGAACGCGAGAACCACCTTTGAGCTGGTGCACGCCGCTGGACCACTGACGCACCCCGAGATCGTGCAACTGACCACGCTCTCCAAGCCGACCGTCTCCGAGGTCCTTGCGGAGCTGATCGACAGGGGCTTGTTGCGTCGAGCCGGCCGCACCTCCGGGATGCCGGGACCCACCGCCCAGCTCTATGACGTCGACCCGCAGGCCGGATGGGTGCTGTCGTTGGACATCGGCCGGGAGTGGCTGCGCTCTGCGCTCACCGACCTCAGCGGCGGTATCGTGGGCCAGCGCGCGGTGAGGACGTCGAGTGGCGGCGCCGGCGCGCTGATCACCCAGCTCCGCCGCACCGCCCAGCGGCTCACCGACGAAGCCGGGATCTCCCTGCACCAGGTGACCCAGGTCGTGGTCGGCACACCCGGCGTCATCCGTCCGGGCGAGGACCATTTCTCCCTGGCACCACAGCTTCCCGGCTGGGAGTCCACCGCCGTGATCGGGGAGATCCGGACGGCTCTGGTCGCGCCGGTGGTCTTCGAGAACGACGTCAATCTCGCTGCGCTCGGCGAGCTCAGCGAAGGCTGCGCCCAGGGGATCTCGGACTTCGTGCTGCTGTGGGTGGGCACCGGTGTGGGGATGGGAGTCATCCTCGACGGCGCCCTGCGGCGGGGCGCGGCGGGCCTCGCCGGCGAGGTGGGCTACCTTCGCCTCGAACCGGTGTCCGACCCCGAGCCACCCGGGTCCAGCGCTCCGGGGTGGGGCGCCGGGAACTACGAACGCCACGTCTCGGCCCGGGCTGTCGTCGAGCTCGCCGAGGAGCTCGGTCTGCAGGGCGCCGGCACCGCCGCGGAGGTCTTCGCCGCTGCGCGCGCCGCCAACCCGATCGCGAATCGGGTGGTGGAGACAGAGGCGCGCCGGCTCGCCAGGGCGATCGCCGCGGTGGCCGCGGTCATCGACCCCCAGCTGGTGGTGCTCGGCGGAGGTGTGGGAACCGGGGGCGGCGACCTGCTGCTGCCCCGGGTCCGTGACTCGCTGCGGGCCCTCTCCCCCTTCTCTCCGCAGCTCGCCATCTCCGCCCTGGGTTCAGGGGCAGTGCTGGCCGGGAGCCGCTCGATGGGCACCCGCCTGGTCCTCGACCGGCTCCTGGGGGAGACCAGCCAGCTGGGGCTGGAGGGACGGCGATGGCTCGACACCATCCGAGGGATGGAGCGTCCGGGCCGCGCCCCTCAGCGGCTCAGCCGGGGAACCCGGGCTGACACTGCGCAGAGCACCTCGTAGCTGATCGTCCCCACCACCGCGGCGACCTCGTCGGCGCCCAGTTCCTCCTCCCCCTGGCGGCCGAAGATGACCGCCTCGTCGCCGGGTCTGACCCGCCCCGCCTGCGAGATGTCCACGGAGAGCTGGTCCATGCTGACCCGTCCGAGAATCGGGCAGCGGCGCCCACCCACCAGGAGCGAGCCGCGGTTGGACTGGGCGCGGTGGACCCCATCGCCGTAGCCGGCGGCCACGGTGGCGACCGCGGTCGGCCGCACCGCAACCCAGGTCCGGCCGTAGCCGACGCTGTCGCCGGCGGGCACAGTCTTGACCTGGGTGACCCGGGCGACGAGGCGCATCGCCGGGCGCAGGGGGACCACCCGGGCCGCCGCCGGAGGCGGATAGCCGTAGATGGCGATGCCGCAGCGGACCAGGTGGTGGCGGGTCTCCGGATGGAGCAGGGTCGCCGCGCTGTTGGCCGCATGCAGGAGCAGCTCGGGCCACCGTCCGCGGAGTGCTTGGGCCGCCTCCACAAACCTCTGGTTCTGAAGACGGGTGAATGCGGGATCATCATCGGCGGAGGCGAAATGAGTGAACAACCCGATGGGTTGCGCCCGGCCGCCGGCGCGGTCCACCGCCTCCACCAGCCACGGCAGGTCGGCCGGAGCGCAGCCCAGCCGGCCCATCCCCGTGTCGACCTTGAGGTGGAGCAGCGCCGGAGCGGATCCGGCCGATGCCGCCGCCGCGGCGATCTGCTCGGGGGTCCAGACGGTGAGATGGACCCCCGCCCCGATCAGCGGACCAAGCTGTCCGGTCGGACACCATCCGACCAGCAGGATGGGGACGGTGAAGCCCTCGGAGCGCAGCTGAAGCGCCTCCTCGGCTGACGAGACCCCGAGCCATGACGCGCCGCCCTCCAGTGCCGAGGCGGAGGCGAGGGCGGCGCCGTGGCCGTAGCCCTCTGCCTTGACCATGGCCATCACCTGGACGCCGGCGCCGACCACCTTTCGGATGGCGGCGACGTTGTCGCGGATCGCCGAGGTGTCGACCTCCGCCCACTTGGTGAGCCGCTCCCGGTCGGCGGAACTCACCCTGGACCGGGCCGCCGCTCCAGCACCCGGCGCAGGCGCTCCTGGGCGGCGGGAAGCAACTCGACGACATCGCCCGCCAGAGCGCCGGCCCTCCCCCGTTCCGCCTCCACCAAACAGCCCGCCTCGGCGTGGATGGTCACCGCCGCGACGGCGGCGTCGAAACCGTCGAGGCCGGCGGCGAGCATCGCCCCGCAGACCCCGCTGAGGACGTCACCGGTCCCCCCGGTGGCGAGCGCCACGGTCCGGTGACGGTCGACGTGGAGCCGCCCGTCGGCGGCGGCCACCACCGTCTCCGCGCCCTTGAGCACCAGGGTCACGCCACGAGAGGCGGCGAAGGCGCGGGCGAGCCCCTCGCGGTCGGCCTGCACCTCCTGGGTCGAGCGGCCGGAGAGGCGGCCCATCTCAGCCGGATGTGGAGTGAGCAGCAGAGGAGCGGCGCCCGACCCCCAGTCGAAGCCGCGTGCCGCCGCGATGTTGAGGGCGTCGGCGTCCACCACTGTGGGCACGGTGATCCTCGGGAGCAGTTCCAGCAGGGCTGCCTCGGTCGCCGCCGCCCGGCCCAGTCCCGGACCCACCACCAGGGCGCTGGCGACGGGCAGATGGTGCTCCAGGATGTCGGCCACCCCGGCGGCGTCGAGGCCGGGTGCGCCAGCCGCGCCCAGGGGATGGGCCATCAGCTCGACGCTCTGGGAGGCGACCACGGGGTATGCACCCGCGGGCACGCACACTCGCACCAGACCAGCGCCGGCGCGGGCGGCCCCGCGACCGGCGAGCAGCGCGGCCCCCGCCGTCCCCACCGCGCCGGCCACCACCACGACGGTCCCGAAGGTCCCCTTGTGGCTGTCCGGAGGACGAGCGGGGAGGCGCATCTGCAGCGGCGGTGGAAGCGCCGGCGGGCCGAACGGACCACCCACAGCCGCTGTCACCACCGCGATCGCCACCCCCGCGTCATGGGTCAAGCTCACCGCCATGTCGGTGTCGCGTCCACCGACTCGGATCAATGGCGCGCCCCCACGCCGGTTGACCACCTCGATCTCGGCGTAGCCGGGGATGGGCATGCCCGCCGCGCCGTACAGCTTCTTGACCGCTTCCTTGGCAGCCCAGCGGGCCGCCAGGCGCTCGGGCCTGGAGGCTGCGCGGCGGCGCTCTGCCTCGGTGAAGATCCGCTCGAGGAAGCGCGGGTGGCGACGGGCGACGCCGGCGATCCTCTCGATGGAGGTGACGTCGATGCCGACGACGAGACGCACCACCGCTGCGCCCGAATTACTCGACCGTGACCGACTTGGCCAGGTTGCGGGGCTGGTCCACATCGCAGCCCCGCTCCACGGCGACGTGGTACGCGAACAGTTGCAGTGGGACCACGTTGACCAGCGGCGAGAGCAGCTCGCTGCAGGGCGGCACCCGCACCATGTCCTGCACCAGCTCCGGCGACACCGGGGAATCTCCCTCGCTCACCAGGGCGATCACCGGGGCGTCCCGCGAGCGCACCTCCTCGATGTTGCTCACCGTCTTGGCCAGGGTCAGCCCCGCGGTGGCGATCGCCACCACCGGGACCGTGGCGTCGAGCAGCGCGATCGGCCCATGCTTCAGCTCGCCGGCGGGATACGCCTCGGCGTGGATGTAGGAGGCCTCCTTGAGCTTGAGGGCTCCTTCGTACGCGGTGGCGACGTTGATGCCGCGAGCGATGTAGATGGCGTTGCGAGCATGGGCGTGGCGCTGAGCCATCTCGGCGAGCTGCGGCTCCAGCTCCAGGCAGCGGCGCAACCGGTCGGGGACGGCCCGGAGCTCCTCCACGATCTCGTGGTGGCGCTTCTCCGCAAGGGTTGCGCGGGCGGCGCCCAGAGCGCAGGCCAGCAGCACGCCGCACACCATCTGGGCGACCAGCGTCTTGGTGGCGAGAACGCAGATCTCCGGCCCCGCCTGCATCATCAGCGCCGAGTTGGCCTCGAGTGACAGCGCGCTCCCCACCACGTTGGTCACGGCCAGCACGGGGGAACCGCGGCGCCTCGCCTCACGGACCGCGGCCAGGGTGTCGGCGGTCTCGCCCGATTGCGAGATGGCGATGACCAGGCTGTGCCCGTCGACCATCGGGTCGTCGTAACGGAACTCGCTGGCATTCTCGACGGTGCAGGGAATGCGCGCCAGCTGGCGTATCGCCGAGGCGGTGTAGAGGCCGGCTATCCACGCCGAGCCCATGCCCAGGATCCGCACCTCCCGGATCTCCTGCGCCAGCTCGGGAACGATCAGCTCGCCGAGGTCCACCAGACCCGAGGGGCTCAGCCGGCCGCGCAGCGCGTTCTCCACCGCCTCGGGATGCTCGTGCATCTCCTTGAGCATGTAGTGCGGGTAGCTGCCCTTCTGGGCCTGTTCGGCATCCCAGTCGACGTCGATGCTCTGCGGGCTCACCGCCGCTCCATCCAGGGTCATCACCGTCACGCACCCGGGAGTGGCGGCCACCACCTGGTCGTCACCGATCAGGGTCACCCGTCTGGTGTACGGGATGATGGCGGTGATGTCGCTGCTCAGCAGGACCTCGCCGTCAGGGGTGCCGAGCACCAGCGGGGCCTGGCGGCGAGCCCCGACGATGGTGCGCGGCTCGTCGGCGGAGATGACCACCACCGCATATGCACCCTCGACGCGGCGCAGGGCCATGCGGGTGGCCGCGGCCAGGTCGCCGTCATACAGCTCCTCGATCAGGTGCACGAGCACCTCGGTGTCGGTGTCGCTGCGAAAGCGGTGCCCACCGGCGAGGAGCTCGGCACGGAGCTCACGGTAGTTCTCGACGATGCCGTTGTGGATCAGCTGGATGCGGCCGTGGCAATCCTGGTGGGGATGGGCATTGACCGCGGTGGGGCGGCCATGGGTGGCCCAGCGGGTGTGGCCGATCCCCAGGGTCCCGTCGGGCATGCCGTCCCGCTCGAATCGCGCCGCCAGCTCCTCAACCTTGTGCTCGGTCTTGACCACGGTGTGGCGCCCGCCGCCGGCCCCGTCGAGCACCGCGATCCCCGCCGAGTCGTAACCGCGGTACTCGAGCCGGCGGAGGCTCTCCAGCAGCACCGGGGCAGCCGGACGCGACCCGGAGTAGCCGATGATCCCGCACACTCAGAGCACCTTCATCCGCGCTGCGCCGGCCGCATCATGTCCCGGGCAACGCCACGCGCCCCGCCAGGGTTACGTGGCGACTCATCCGCTGGGCGACGGCGACGGGGTGGGCGCCGGCGTGGGGGTGGTGGGCGTCGGTGGCGATGTCGGGGCCGGGGTGGGAGGAGGGATGGCGTAGGTGGTGATGGTGACGGTCACGCTGGCCGGGCTGACCGTGATGCCGGAGCCGGGAGAGGTTATCGGAACGGTGTAGTTGCGGGTGCCGATGAAGGCGCCGAGGTCGATGGGGGCGGTGCTCACCGTGTTCAGCGAAGCGCCGTTGATCAGCGCCTCGGTGCCGGTCAGGGTCACCGTCAGCGGACTGTAGGTGACCGAGCTCACCCCGTAGCCCGAGGGCAGGCCCCGGAGCGGGCCCAGCACCACCCCACTGGTCCGCGTGGTGGTGGGCGAGGTGAGGGTGATCGTGGCGGTGACGCTGGCCGGGCTGACGTTGACGTTGGACAGCACCTGCGATTGGGCGTAGGCGTAGACCTTGAGGGTCTCGGTGAAGTTGGCGGTCTGATAGCCGAGGTCGACGCTCTGGGTCTTCACCTGGGCATCGCCGAGCTCGTGCTCCGGTCCGGTCAGCGTGACCGTGGCGGGCGTCGTGTGCTCCTCCGTGATGGTGTATCCGGCCTGAGGATTGGTGCCCACCGCCACGGTGACGCCGCGCACCGCGGTGCCGATCTTGTCGACGCTTGCCTGCACCGTGGTCGGCGGATTGTCGAGCTGGACGTTGGGGTTCTGCTTGACCAGCTGAATGGGCAGGCTCACCGTGGCGGGGACGTTGTTGCCGAGCGAGCTGATCACCCCGTAGTTCACGGTGACCTGGATCTGGTTCGCGCTGAAGTTGCTGAGGCTGTCGGCGGTGCCGGCGACGTTGACCGTGAGCTCCGGGATGGGCTGGGTCAGGACGTAACCGGCGGGCAGGCTGACCGTGGGCGGCTGGGGCACCGGGACCGGGACCGCCTTCACCCCCGGTGGGTTGGCCGCGTACACCACACCCACCCAGGCGATGATCGCCAGCACCAGGGCGAGGAGCTTGAGCCTCCAGTTGCGGGTGATGAAGTTGATCACGGCGAACGCCGCCCGATGGCGCGGATGGCGGCCCCGCCGCGAACCAGGGGACGGATCGCGCCCCCGGCCCTCCGCGACACCGGTCGGAGCACCAGGGAGGTGAGCATCTCCTGGAGCTTGGCGTGATCCAGGCCCCGATAGAGCTTGCCGGCGTGGGCGATGCTGATCAGCCCGGTCTCCTCGCTGACGATCAGGATGACCGCGTCCGATTGGAGGGTCAGCCCCACCGCGGCCCGGTGCCGCGTGCCCATCCGGCCGGCTCCCGGGAGGGCCTCGGCGAGCGGGAGCACGCATCCGGCGGCCACCAGCCGGGTGTCCCGGATGATGACCGCCCCGTCGTGGAGCGGGGAGCCCTCGTAGAAGATGGTGGCGAGGATCTCGGCGGTGACCTCCCCATTGATCCGCACCCCGCTGAGGGCCACATTCTCGAGACCGGTCTCACGCTCGAAGACGATCAGGGCCCCGGTGCGGGTCTCGCTCAGGGTCGCCGCCGCCCGGATGACCTCCTCGACGGTGCGGGCCACCGGCTCGGCCTGGTGCCGCCCCAGCATGAAGCCGACCGTCCCCAGGCGGCCCACCTGGTCGAGAGCCCGGCGCAGCTCGGGTTGGAACAGAACGATGACGCCGATCAGGATCGCCTGGCCGGCGTTGGCGAAGATGAACTGGATCAGGCGCAGCTGGAAGGCCTGGGCCAGCAGGTCGACGGCGAGCAGGATGCCCAGTCCGAGCAGCAGCTGCACCGCCTGGGTGCCCCGGATCAGCTTGAACAGCTGGTAGAGCAGGAAGGCGACGATCAGGACGTCGATGATGTCGCGGATCCCGATCCCGTGAAGGAGGATGGAGACGGTGCGCAGGAAGTCGCTCATCCGCGCGTACCCGAACGATTTGCCTCGGCGGGAATCCCGGCCAGGCGGCCGTTACCGCCCTCGCCCGAGTAGACCAGGGCCAGCAGGGCCTCCTGCGCCCACAGCCGGTTCTCGGCCTGGTCGAACACCGCCGACTGCGGTCCATCCAGGACCGAGTCGGTGATCTCCTCGCCGCGATGCGCGGGGAGGCAGTGCATCACCCGCGCCCCCGGCGGGGCCAGCCGGAGGAGCTGATCGTTCACCTGGAGATGGGCGAAGTCGGTGCGCCGCTGCTGCTGCTCCGCCTCCTGCCCCATGCTGGTCCAGACGTCGGTGTAGACGATCTGGGCGTCCTCCAGGCCCTCGGCGGCGTCATGGGTGCAGCGCACCGGCGACCGGCCGGCGCTCAGCGTCGCAGCGCGTTCCAGCACCGCCGGAGCGGGCTCGTAGCCGGCGGGGCCTACCACCCGCAGATCGATGCCCATCAGCGCCGCCGCGAAGATCCAGGAGTTGCACACGTTGTTGCCGTCACCCACGTAGCAGACCCGGGCGCCCTCGAGGCCTCCGACCAGCTCGCGCACCGTCAGACAGTCAGCGAGGACCTGGCAGGGGTGCTCGCGATCGGTCATCGCATTGATCACCGGCCCCTCCGCCGAGCCGGCCAGCGCCACCAGGTCGCGGTGGGAGCTGAGCCGGGCCACGATGCCATCGACGTAGCGGTCCAGGATCCGGCTGATGTCGGCTGTCGACTCCCGCTCGCCGATCTGGATCTCGCTGTTGAACAGGGCGATGGGGTGGCCGCCGAGACGCTGGACGGCCACCTCGAAGGAGACCCGGGTCCGGTTGCTCGGCCGCTGGAAGATCATCGCCAGGCTGCGGCCAGCGAGCGGCCGGCCGGGATCTGTGCCCGCCTTGAGGGCCGCCCCGAGATCGAGGATGGCGGCGATCTCGGAGGCGCTCAGGTCGGCGATCGAGAGCAGATCACGTCCGGCGAGTGACATCTCGGCCTATGTTCCCACCGCAAGCCGCGATCGGCATGGCTCCGGGGATCCCGGGGTGGCGTCGGGGCGGCCGCTGGCAGCCAGTCCCGGACGCTACCGTTAGGGCGCGATGAGAGTGCTGCTGCTGGTCCACGGGCGCCAGGTCGAGGCGGTCCAGGCATCCCCTTTGGTCCGCACGATCGTGGCCGGGGTCCCGGAGGTGAGCGTCACCGTCGCCTGCGCTCCGGTCGCCGCCGAGCTGGCTCGCGCCCTCGAAGGCGTCGAAACGGTCCTGCCCCTCACTGCGCTGGACCAGTCGGCCGGCCCGGCCGCCTGGTTGGCATCCTGGGCCCGGGTGCGCCGGCGCCGCTTCGACGCTGTGATGGTCTGCGGCACCGCCAACTCGGTGCGGCTGCTCGCCTACCTCGCCGGCATCCCACGCCGGGTGGGCCCGAGTGGCGGGCTGACCACCCTCCTGCTCAGCGACCGGGTGGCGCGGCACCCGGGGGAAAACCGGGCCGCCACCTGGCTCCGCTGCGCCCGCGCGCTGGGGATCACCGCCGAGCGCCACCTCCCTCGACTGGACCCCGGACCGGCCGCTGCCCGCGAGGCCCTGGTCCAGCTCCACAGCTCGGCCATCACCGACGGCCGGCTGCTGGTCGCCCTGGCGCCCGGCAGCGCCCACAGCGACGTGGCCCAGGGCCGTCAATCCACCACCGCTTGGGCGCCCGAGCGCTGGGCCCATCTCGCCAACCAGCTGGCGGTGCGCCACGGCGCCGGCATCGTCTTCGTGGGGTCGGCTGAGGACGAGCGGGCGGTGTCGGCCGCCTCGGTGGACGTCGACGCCCCCCATATCGACGTGACCGGTCAGCTCGACGCCATGGGGATGGCTGCTCTGCTCAGCCACTGTGACCTGGTGGTGTGCGGAGATTCGCCCCTGCTCCACCTCGCCGCCGCGGTGGGCACGCCCACCGTCGGCCTCTTCGGCCCGACCGACGGCCGAAGCCGGGGTCCGTATGGCGCGGAGCACCGGGTGATCCAGGCGCTGACCCCGTCGCGAGCTCCCCACCGCGGGCCCAATGCCGATTCGCTGATGGCGCGGATCCGCGTGGAGGACGTTCTCGCCGGGATCGAAAGCTCGCTCTGACCCGCTGGCCAGTCCGACCCGGCGGCGGGACATGGTGTGGATCAGCGGGCGAGGCGAATCCGCCCTTGAATTCGCATATTCGCGGGCGCTGACGTGCAGGGTATGCGGAGCCTGGTCGGGAGGGCACCCATGCAAATTCACGGGGGCATGAAGGTGTGAAGGCATGAACTGTGCACACCATGTGAGCTCTGCACACCGTATGAGCTCTGCACACGATGTGAGCTCTGCACACCGTATGAGCTCTGCACACGATGTGAGCTCTGCACACGACGTATGAAGTCCCTCCTGCAGCCCTCCCCTGCGGGACGGCCGTGGGCGGCAACTGGCTGCAGCGTCGAGCGGGAGCGCAACGCTCAGAGGGAGCTGGCTCGAGAGTAGTGCGCGAGCTCAGGTCTCGAACTGCTGGGGATCGCCGGGCGCCGGAAGGATGGTCCCCGCAACCGCGCCAAAACCGATGCGGCTGCCCCCGAGCCCCGGAGCCGTGCCGCTGATGCTCACGGTGTCGCCGTCCTCGAGGAAACAGCGCGTCGAACCATCGGCCAGGGCCACCGGCTGCTGGCCGTTCCAGGTCAGTTCGAGGAACGAACCCCATTGCTCGGGGATCGCTCCCGACACCGTGCCGGAGGCGAGCAGATCGCCGGTGCGCAACCGGGCGCCATTGACCGTCAGATGCGCCAGCTGCTGACCCGGGGTCCAGTACATCTCACGGAAGTTGGGGCGGGAGACCACGGTGCCGTTCCAGCTCACCGCGAGGGCGATGTCGAGGGCCCAGGGATCCGGGTCGCGGAGATACGCCAGCGGCTCGGGGTCCTGAGGCGGCGGTTGCACCCGAGCCGCTGCGAGCGCCGGGAGTGGAACGACCCAGGGTGAGATCGAGGTTGCGAATGACTTGCTCAGGAAGGGGCCGAGTGGAGCAGCCTCCCAGGCCTGGATATCGCGGGCGCTCCAATCGTTGACCAGCACGGCGCCGAAGACGTGGTCGGCAAAGGCGCCAGCCGGGACCGACGAGCCGGGGCTGGAGGGTGCGCCGACCACGAAGCCGACCTCGGCCTCGACGTCGAGGCGCTGGGTCGGGCCGAATCGAGGCTCGGTGCTGCCCGGCTCGAGACGCTGACCGCGGGGACGCACCACCGCGGTGCCGGAGATCACCACGGTGCCCGCCCTTCCGTGGTACCCGACCGGGAGGTGCCGCCAGTTGGGCAGCAGCGGCTCGCCGGATGGCCGGAAGATGCGGCCGGCGTTGCGAGCGTGGTGCTCGGAGGAATAGAAGTCCACGTAGTCGGCCACCTCGAACGGCAGCTGGAGGCGCACCTCGGTCTGGGGGATCAGGTGGGGCTCGACCTGGGGGCGCGCCTCGGAGGTGGTGAGCAGCTCCGTCAGCCGCCGCCGCACCGCCTCCCAGGCGGCCCGGCCACGGGCCATGAAGCGGTTCAGCGAAGGAAGTGCGAAGTCCGCTGCATGAGGAACGTCGAGCCGCGAGAGATCCAGCACCCAGCTGCCCACCGCGACCCCCACCCGTGCCGGCTCATCGCCGTCCGAGAAGGCTCCGTAGGGGAGGTTCTGGACCGGAAAGGGCGAAGCGGGGGGGCGGCCAGCCAGTCTCTAGGCCCCTCATCACTCCGCTGCCGGCCGTCGCTCACAGGTTGCCGCGACGTCCCTGCTCGCGCTCGATGGCTTCGAAGAGCGCCTTGAAGTTGCCCTTGCCGAAGCCCAGCGAGCCGTGCCGCTCGATCAGCTCGTAGAAGACCGTGGGCCGATCCTGGACCGGCTGGGTGAAGATCTGCAACAGGTAGCCGTCCTCGTCGCGGTCGGCCAGGATCCTGACCTCGCGGAGGGTCTTGAGAGGAAGTCGGGTCTCGCCCACCCAGTCGCCCAGGGTGTCGTAGTACGTGTCCGGGGTCTGGAGGAATTCAACCCCCATCTCGCGCATGGCCCGCACCGAGGCCACGATGTCATCGGTGGCAAGAGCGATGTGCTGCACCCCCGCGCCGCCGTAGAACTCCAGGTACTCGTCGATCTGCGACTTCATCTTCGCGATCGCCGGTTCGTTGAGCGGGAACTTGACCCGGTGATTGCCGTTCGCAACCACCTTGGACATCAGCGCTGAGTATTCGGTGGCGATCTCGTCGCCGATGAACTCCTTCAGGTTGGTGAAGCCCATCACCCGGTTGTAGAAGCCGACCCACTCGTCCATGTGGCCGAGCTGGACGTTGCCGACGCAGTGGTCGATGGCGAGGAAGTACTGCTGGGGGTGGGACCGGGGCCTGGTGTGGAACACCGGGGTGGCGGCCACGAAACCGGGCAGGAACGGTCCGGAGTAGGCGGAGCGGTCGAGGAGCGTGTGCCGGGTGTCACCGTAGGCGGCGATCGCCGCGAGCCGGACCCGGCCGTTCTCGTCCTCGACGTCGTGCGGCTCCTCGACCACGGTGGCGCCACGGGAGCGGGCATGGGCAATGGCGCGATCGACGTCAGGGACCTCCAGGGCGAGGTCGACGACCCCGTCGCCGTGGGCCGCGACCGAGAGCCCCACGGCGGTGCCGGCATGCACCTCGCCGGTGATCCGAAAGCAGGCGGTCCCCGACTTCAGCACGTACTCGGCGACGTCGCGGCTGCCGGTCTCGGGGCCCCGGTAGGCGACGCACCGCATCCCGAAGGCGACCGAATAGTAGTGGGCAGCCTGCTTGGCGTTGCCGACCAGGAAATGAACGTGATCGAGATCGATGACCGGGAAGGGATCCCGCGAGGTGTCGTGCTCGACCTCGCCGACAAGGGTGGCGAAATCGGCGGTGTGGATCACCTGGGGCCCTCCGTGCGGGTGGCGCGTGACTCCGAAGGTATCCCCTCGGTTGACGATATGTCAATCGCCACGGCTCATGGGCTCCAAGGTGCTGGTGTGCCGTGCGGGATCTGGACGATCTGGCCATTCAGCGTTAGGATCAGCGCCATATGTCTCCCATCAAAGCTCCCCTGCCGGAGCGCGCTGGACACGCCGTCATGGATCGGATCGACCGCCGCCTCCTCGAGCTGCTCGCCGAGGACGGCCGGATGTCGGTGGCGACGCTGGCCGAGCGGGCCGGGATATCCCGAGCCAACGCCTACACCCGGTTGGACCGCCTCCGCCACGACGGCGTGATCGAGGGCTTCTCGGTCCGGGTCTCGCACCGCCGTTTGGGCTTCGGCCTCACCGCCCTCATCCTGGTGACGCTCCGCCAGCCGGCGTGGCGGGAGCTCCGCGACCGCATCCGGGAGTGGCCGGAGGTCGAGTATTGCGCCTACATCAGCGGCGAGCACGACGCCCTGCTCCAGGTCCGGGTCCGCGACATCGAGACCCTTCGCGACGTCGTCCTCGAGCGCCTCCAGACGCTGCCTGACGTCCGCGCCACCGAGACCCTTTTCGTTCTCGACGAGGTGGTGCGCCGGCCGCTCGTCCTTCCCTGAGATGCTGGGAATCGCCTGCTCGAGTGAGGGGATGCCAGGTGGGGTGGGCAGCCACCACCTCCCCTCGATGCGTTAAGGACTTTTCTGTCCTCAACCGCCGTAGGAGAGGATAGCTTCTCGGCCGGCTCCGGGGAGCCTGGTCCGGCGAGCCAGGGCTGGCGAGCCTGATCCGGCGAGCCGACCCCGGCACCGGCCGCGTCGGATCCTTGGATGACCTCGATCCCGACTCGAGCATCGGCCCCACCCGCTAGTCGGCGATCGTCAGCTCGGGATGCTCCACCAGGTCGGCGAGCCGGCGAAGAAACCCTCCCGCATCTCCGCCGTCACACACTCGGTGGTCGAAAGCCAGCGACAGCTCCACCACCGGCCTCACCACCACGTCGTCGCCGGCCACCCAGGGACGCGCCCGGATGGCGCCGACGCCCAGGATCGCTGCCTCCGGTGGGTTGACCAGGGCGACGCCGCCGTCAATCCCGAAGGCCCCGTAGTTGGAGACGGTGAAGGTGCTGCCGGAGAGCAGCGAGGCATCGATGGTGCCCTCGCGGGCGGCGGAGGTGATCCGGGCCAGCTCGGCGGCAATGTCGGAGATCGACCGGTGCTGGGCATCGCGAAGCACCGGCACCAGCAGGCCGTGGTGGGTCTGGGTCGCCACCCCAAGGTGCACCGCCGGCGGGATGACCACCTCGCCGTGCTCGTGGTCGTAGCTCGAGTTGAGAAGCGGGAAGCCGGCGAGCGCGGAGATGCAGAGCCGCAGCAGCACCGCCAGAGGGGTGACGTGAAGGCCGGGGGACCTGGCGGCCACCAGCTCGCGAAGCTCCAGGAGGCGAGAGGCATCGGCGGCGGTCCACGCCGCGGCCGCCGGGATCTCGGCGTGACTGCGGCTGAGACGCTCGGCGGTGAGCCGGCGCGCCCCGCGAAGGGGGATGCGCGTCTGCGGCGAAGGGCCGTCCTGACCATCAGTGACGACCTTCGGGGGGGCACCGGCCTCCCCGGGGCTGCCGTCCTGGTGAGCAGGGCCGTCGTGGTGAGCTGCGCCGCCCTCGCGAGCTGAGCCGTGGGCCCGGTCCGGGGCGTTCGGTGAAGCCGCCGACCCCGCCCCGGCGCCGGGCGGGGAGGACGCCCGGTCGCCGGTGGCGGAAGACAGCAGCTCGGGCATGATCACGCGGCGGCGGCGGGCCGGGCTGGCCCCGGTGCCGTAGCCGACCAGCACGTTCCCCGAGGCGCCCGCCGCGGCCGGCACGGCGCGCTCCGCCGAAAGCGGCCGCTCCACCGATCCAGGGGCGGCAGGTTCGGCCTCGGCCCGCTGGGCATCTGCCTCGCCACCTCCTGCCGGGGCCGTCCTTGTGCCGGCCTCCTCGGGCCGGGCTGCACCAGGGCCGCCCACCTTGCCACTGCCCCCCGCGGGAGCGTCCACTGCGACGCTGATCAGCGGCGATCCCACCCTCACGACCTCGCCGGGGGCCGCATGAAGGGCTGTGATCCTGCCCGCGAACGGGGTCGGAACCTCCACCTCGGCCTTCGCCGTGGAAACCTCGGCGATCGCCTGGTCGACCTCGACTCGGTCCCCCTCCTCGACCAGCCAGCGGACCACCTCGGCCTCGGTGAGCCCCTCGCCCAGGTCGGGGAGGAGGAAATCCCGAACCTCAGTCATCAGCCAGAGCTCCCCGGAGGTCCCACCGGCGGGATCGGACGGCCGCTGCCATCTCCATGTCGCATCAGCCGCGCGACCGCATCGAGGATGCGGTCGGCGTCGGGCAGGAAGTGACGCTCGATGCGAGCCGGGGGATAGGGGACGTCCCAGCCGGTCACCCGCAGCACCGGGGCGGCCAGCTCCCCGAAGAGCTGCTCACCGAGCTCGGCGGCGATCTCGGCGCCCAGGCCCGCGCGGCGTGACGCCTCGTGGACGACCACGGCCCGGCGGGTGCGCCGCACCGAGGCGGCGACGGTCTGCAGGTCGAGCGGGGCGAGGCTGCGCAGGTCGACGACCTCGAGGTCCCAGCTGTCGTCACGACCGGCCTCGGCGGCCTCCAGCGCCGTCTCCACCATCGGCCCGTAGGCGATCACGGTGGCGGTGCTGCCGGGGCGGCGGATCACGGCGCGGTCCATCGGCTCGGTGGTGACCGGGAGGGACACCTCCTCGCGCATCCAGTAGCGCCGCTTCGGCTCCAGGAAGATGACCGGGTCCGGCGAGGCAATCGCTGCTCGCAGCAGCGAGTAGGCATCCGCAGGGGTGCCCGGGGTCACGACGGTGAGCCCAGGAGTGTGGGCGTAATAGGCCTCCGGGCTCTCGGAATGGTGCTCGACCGAGCCGATGCCGCCGCCGTAGGGAATGCGGACCACCAGCGGAAAACTCACCGCACTCCAGGTCCGGCTGCGGTACTTGGCGACATGACTCACAATCTGGTCGAACGCGGGATGGGCGAAACCGTCGAACTGCATCTCGACCACCGGACGCAGCCCGTACATGGCCATGCCCACGGCGGTGCCGACGATCGCCGATTCCGCCGCCGGGGTGTCGAAGCAGCGATCAGCACCGAAGCGCCGCTGCAGCCCCTCGGTGACCCGGAAGACTCCGCCCAGACGTCCGACGTCCTCGCCGAAGACGACGACCCGCTCGTCCTCGTCCATGGCATCGCGCAGCGCGGCGTTGAGCGCCGCCGCCATGGTGATGGCGGTGGGCGCGACCCTCGGAGCGGTCGCCGGGGTCGGTGCCGCGGAGCTCATCGGCCGGCCTCGCTCTCCGCCTCGAGGATGGCGGCGCATTCAGCCCGCTGCCGGAGCAGCAGCTCGGTCGGACGAGCGTAGACGTGGTCGAACATGGTCAGCGGATCAGGCGGCGACGCCCCCTGCAGGGCGCTGCGCATCCGCGAGGCCACCCGCTCGCCCTCCTGGTCGGCTGCCTCGATGAACGCGGTGTCGATGACCCTGTGGCGTCGGAGCAGCCCGGCGAGGCGCTCCAGGGGGTCACGATCCCGCCAGCGGTCCACCTCCTCGTGGCTGCGGTAGCGGGTGGGGTCGTCGGCGGTGGTGTGCGCCTCCATGCGGTAGGTCAAAGCCTCGACGAGAGTGGGGCCACCACCCTGACGAGCCAGCTCGACCGCCGACCTGACCGCGCAGTGGACGCTCACCGCATCGTTGCCGTCCACCTGGATGCCGCGGATCCCCACCCCGGCGGCGCGCAGCGCGATGGCGCTGGTGCGAGTTTGGAGGCGCAGCGGCACGCTGATCGCGTACTGGTTGTTCTGGACCAGGAAGATGCAGGGGGCGCCGAGGACGCCGGCCATGTTCATGGCTTCGTGGGCGTCGCCCTCGCTGGTCGCCCCGTCGCCAAGGAGCGCCAGGACGACGATGCCGTCGCCGCGCCGAAGCGCGGCCGCGGCAAGTCCGACAGCGTGCGGGGCCTGGGTCGCGAGCGGGACTGAGAGCGGCGCTGTCCGCCGGAGTTGGGGGTCGTAGCCGTTGTGGCGGCGCCCCTCGTAGAGGGCCAGGATCTCCACGGGGTCGACGCCGCGGGCGAAGACGGCGACCATGTCTCGGTAGGTCGGGAAGAGCCAGTCCCGGTCCTCGAGGGCGAGCACCGGGCCGACCTGGGAGGCCTCCTGGCCCAGGCTGGACGAGTAGACGCCGAGGAAACCCTGGCGCGTTAGGGTGATGGCCTGCCGGTCGATCCTCCGGCCGACTGCCATCAGCCGGTAGAGATCACGCAGGCGCTCGAATGAGAGGTCAGCCGGATGCGGCTCCGGCGCCCCCAGGGCGCCGTCCGCTCCCACCTCTCGCCAGGCGGCGGCGGCCAAGCCGCCCATCGCCCGATCGACGCCGACACGACCCATCCGCTGCGCTCCGTTCGAGAGCCGGTGCTGAGCCCAGGGTAGGGCGCGTGCCGAACGGCGTCCAGTCCATCTCCCTATCTGAAGACAATTCGCCGAACTGGCCGCTAATTCACGTACAGATATCAATGGCGGGGTGGAAAACCGACAACCCGTCCAGCGAGCCGGCGGCTGGCGCCCCCCCTGCGGCCGTACTATTATGGAACCGAACGTTCGGACGGTATTTCGGGTGAGCGGATGAGCCCTTCCGGCACGCCGGCGACGCCGGCGCAGGACCCTCGGAGCTCCGGGGCGGAGGACCTCTCCGCTCAATTCGACCGGATGATCGAGGCCGACCAGCGCGTCGAGCCCCGCGACTGGATGCCCGAGGCATACCGTCGCACCCTGATCCGCCAGATCGCCCAGCATGCGCACTCGGAGATCATCGGGATGCAGCCCGAGGGCAATTGGATCACCCGCGCGCCTTCCCTGAAACGCAAGGCCATCCTGATGGCCAAGGTGCAGGACGAGTGCGGCCACGGCCTCTACCTGTACGCCGCCGCGGAGACGCTGGGGGTGGATCGCTCCGAGCTGCTCGACCTGCTCCACACCGGCCGCCAGAGGTACAGCAGCGTCTTCAACTACCCCACCCTGACCTGGGCTGACGTCGGCGCCATCGGCTGGCTGGTTGACGGGGCGGCGATCACCAACCAGATCCCGCTCTGCCGGTGCTCGTTGGGAGCTTACGCACGTGCCATGGTGCGGATCTGCAAGGAGGAGTCCTTCCATCAGCGCCAGGGTTTCGAGCTGCTGCACACGCTGTCGCGCGGAACCCCAGCGCAGCACGCCATGGCCCAGGACGCTGTGGATCGCTGGTGGTGGCCGTCGGTCATGATGTTCGGACCGCCTGACCAGGACTCGCCGCACAGCGCCCAATCGATGGCCTGGCGGATCAAGCGCCATTCCAACGATGAGCTGCGTCAGCGTTTCATCGACATGTGCGTGCCCCAGGCCGAGGTCCTCGGTCTCACCCTGCCCGATCCCGCGCTGCGCTGGAATCCGGAGCGCGGTCACTACGACATCGGCCCCATCGACTGGGACGAGTTCAACCTAGTGCTGCGCGGCGACGGTCCCTGCAACCGGCAGCGATTGGCGCACCGAGTGCGAGCGCACGCTGATGGCGGGTGGGTTCGCGAGGCGGCTATGGCCTACGCCCGCAAGCACCCCGAGCCCGCTCAGGGCGCAGCTGCATGAGTGAGCCGGAGACCTGGCCGCTGTGGGAGGTGTTTGTCCGCAGCCGGCGCGGCCTCTCCCATCAGCACGCCGGCAGCATCCATGCGCCGGATCCGGAGATGGCCCTGCGCAACGCGCGGGATGTGTTCACCCGACGTGGGGAGGCGGCCAGCCTCTGGGTGGTCCGATCCTCGGAGATCACCGCCTCCTCCCCAGACGAGCGGGATCCCTTCTTCGAGCCCGCGGGCGACAAGGCGTACCGGCATCCGACCTTCTACGACCTCCCCGAGGGGGTGCGCAACCTGTGACCGCGGGGACGGACGTCGCGACTGCGACGTCGACCATGCCCGCCCTCGCCGTCTACTCGCTGCAGCTCGGCGACGACTCCCTGGTGCTGGCCCAGCGGCTTGGCGGCTGGGCGGCTCGGGCCCCGGAGCTGGAGGAGGACGTGGCCCTGCTCAACATCGGCCTGGACCTTCTCGGCCAGGCGCGGGCCCTGCTGAGCCGCGCCGCCGAGCTCGAGGGCGCCGGTCGAGACGAGGACGCGCTCGCCTTTGAACGTGATGAGCGCCAGTTCCTCAACTGCCAGCTGGTGGAGCAGGAGAACGGCGATTTCGGACAGACCATCGCCCGCCAGCTTCTCTTCTCAGCATACCAGCAGGAGCTCTACACCGCGCTCAGTCGAAGCACCGACCCGGTGCTCTCGGCGATCGCCTGCCGCGCCGTCAAGGAGGTCGCCTACCATCGCGACCACGCCGTCCGCTGGACGCTGCGGCTCGGCGACGGTACCGAGGAGAGCCACCGCCGAGTGCAGGCTGGCCTCGACGCGGTGTGGCCCTTCGCGGATGAGCTCTTCGAGAGCGACGAGTCCGTGCGCGGGCTGGCCGAGAGCGGCGCGGCGGTCGATCCGGCCTCATTTCAGCCGCCGTGGCAGGGGTTCGTGGGCGCGGTGCTCGAGCAGGCGACGCTGACGGTACCGCCGGCGGACTGGGCGCCGTCGGGCGGGCGACGGGGCATTCACACCGAGGGCTTCGGCTACATGCTGGCGGAGATGCAGCACCTCCACCGCTCCCATCCGGGGGCACGCTGGTGATTGCAGGGCGCGGTGGGGCAGGTCGTCGCAGTGGGGGCTTGCACAGGCGGCCAGGCAAGGCCGCCGAGCACCAGGCGCGGACAGCGCAGCTGTCCGACACCGGTCACCCCGAAGACCATGTGCCCCGTCGCAGCCAGGCGACGCTTCGTGACCTGGTCGGTGCCATCCCGGACCCGGAGCTGCCGATGATCACGATTGATGACCTGGGCATCCTCCGCGACCTTCGAGTCGCTGGGGAGCGCGTCGAGATCGAGATCACGCCCACGTATTCGGGGTGTCCGGCGATGGACGCGATCCGGGACGACATCGTGGCGCTGGTGAAGGGCGAGGGCGTGAGCGACGTCGAGGTGCGCACCGTGCTGAGCCCGGCCTGGTCGAGCGACTGGATGTCCGAGGCCGGCCGTCTCAAGCTCCGCGAGGCCGGCATCGCACCCCCCGGCCCGAGCCTGCCCCGGAGCGGGCTGATGTCGCTTGCGCTCCTCTCGGTGTTGAGCTGTCCTCACTGTGGTTCGGAGGCGACCGAGGAGCTCAGCCGGTTCTCCTCGACGGCCTGTAAGGCGCTGCATCGCTGCCGGGCATGTGGAGAGCCTTTCGAGCAGTTCAAGGCCCATTGATCCGCGGGTGAGCACACAGCTGCAGTCCTCGACGCGGGCGGCGCGTCACGCCGTCTTTCACGAGCTGCGCGTCGCCGCGGTCGAGCCGCTGACCGAGGACTCGGTGAGCGTCACCTTCGAGGTCCCCCCGGAGCTCCGTGCCGAGTACGAGTTCGTCCAGGGTCAGCACCTGCCGGTGCGCTGCCTCGCCGCCGGTGACGATGTCCGCCGCAACTATTCGATCTGCAGCCCGGCCGGCTCGGGGATTCTGCGCATCGGTGTCAAGCGCCTGCCCGGAGGGGTCTTCTCCGGCTACGCGCATACCGCGCTTCGAGCCGGTGACCCCATCGAGGTGATGACCCCGACCGGGGGCTTCCACGTGCCCCTGGATCCGGCGCGGGCCCGCCGTCACGTGGCCCTCGCGGCAGGAAGCGGCATCACCCCCATCCTCTCCATCGTGGCCACCACGCTGGCGGTGGAGCCGCGCAGCGAGGTGGTGCTCATCGCCGGCAACCGAACCAGCCAGAGCATCATGTTTCTGGAGGAGCTCGAGGACCTCAAGAACCGGTACCTGGCTCGCCTCGCGGTGCACCACGTCCTCTCTCGGGAAGCCCAGGAGAGCGAGTTGCTGAACGGCCGCGTCGACGCTCAGAAGCTGCACTCCTTCCTGGACGAGCTGATCCCCCCGGGCACGGTCGACGCCTGGTTCGTGTGCGGTCCGCAGTCGATGATCGTCGGCTGCCGTGCCGTTCTGCTGGAGCGCGGCGTGGAGGTCGCTCGCATCCACTCGGAGCTGTTCCACGCCGAAGGGGCAACGCAACGCTCCGCGCCCGCGGCTGTGCCGGTGACAACCGGCGGAGCGACTGCCCAGGTCACGGTGATGCTCGATGGGCGAGGATCAACCTTCGCCATGCCTCGCGATGGGGAGGTCATCCTCGACGCCGCCCTCCGGGTTCGCGGTGAGGCTCCCTACTCCTGCCGCAGCGGGGTCTGCGGGACCTGCCGGGCGCGCCTGGTGGAGGGGGAGGTGCGCATGGACGAGTGCAACGCCCTTGAGGGGTCGGAGATCGACGCCGGGTTTGTCCTTGCCTGCCAGTCGCACCCGGTCAGCAACAGCGTCACTCTCGACTTCGACGCCTGAGCGCGGGGTGAGTGCCCGCGCTAGCGATCGCTGGCCGCAAGGCGCAGGCCGTCGAAGCAGATGCGGAGGATGGCCTGGGCGATAGCTTCGGCACTCATCCCACGCCCGGGCTGGTACCACTCGGTGACCGAGTTGGACATGCCGAAGAGCAGGCGGGTGACCAGGGCCGCGTCGACCTCGGCGCGGATCTCGCCCTCGCCGACGGCCAGCTCCACGAGCTGCTGGACCCGCCGATCGAACTCGCGCCGCCGCTCCAGGGCCCAGCGCTCGGTGGGAGTGTTGCCGCGCACCCGAAGCAGCACGGTCACCTCGTCGAGCTGGTCGACCATGATCTGCACGGTGCGACGGACGACGTGCTGGAGCCTGAGAAGCGGCCTGCCGGTCGACGCCTCGGGTTCATCGAGCATCCCGAGCAGCGCCCCCAGAGCTCCGCGCACGGCGTCATCGAGGATCTGTTCCTTGCCGCTGATATGGTGGTACAGGCTGCTCTTGTGGATCCCCAGGGAGTTGGCGATGTGGAGCATCGAGGTGCCGTCATAACCCCGCTCCTTGAAGAGCCGGATGGCGGCTCGGTTCACCTGGTCGCGGTCGTATGGCTCCCGAAGGGCGAGCGAAGGTCGAGCCACGCAGCAGCTCAGCCGGCCGGCGGCACGTGCCAGCGGGTCTGAACCACCCGAAAGCGCGGCGTGACAAAGGCGTCGTCGGTGAGGGTGGCATTGGCCGCCGGGTTGGCTCCGGTGGCGTGATAGTCCGAGAAGGCTGCCGACTGGTTGACGTACACACCGTCGGTCAGGTTGATGGACAGGGCGACGCCTCCCTCCATGGCGATGGTCTCGGCGCGGAGCAGGGTCTCCTGGTCGGTCGAGTAGGCGCTGGCGGTGAGCGCGCCGCGCCCCGCCAGGGTGCGGCGCCACGTCTCCAGGCTGGCCTCAGTGTCCGAGGTGGCGATCAGATAGGCCACCGGGCCGAAGCACTCATTTCCGTAGACGGACTCGTCGGCGCCGGTGAGCCGCACCAGGAGCGGGGTGCGGATCACCGCATCGGGAAAGTCGGGGTGGACGAGCGGGCGAGACGGGAGCACCACCAGCCCATGGCCTGCGGCCACCTCCAGGCGCGAGAGCACATCGCGGTTGACGATCGCTCCCAGCAGGGCCAGTCGCCCGAACCGGGTCGGCGAGCAGGTTGTCGATGGCCCCGGTGAGGTCGGCCACCACCTCGTCGAACGAGCGATGACCGTCGTCGGTGTCGATGCCGTCCCTGGGGATGAGCAGGTTCTGAGGGGTGGTGCACATCTGCCCGCTGTACAGCGAAAGCGAGAAGGCGAGGTTGCGCAGCATCCCCGAGTAGTCGCCGGTGCTGTCGATGACCACGGTGTTGACCCCGGCCTTCTCGGTGAAGACCGCGGCCTGGTGAGCGTTCTCCTCCAGCCACTCGCCGAACCCGGAGGATCCGGTGAAGTCGATGATCCGGATCTCCGGCCGGGTGGCCAGCGTCGGCGGCGATCCCCTCCCCAGGGTTCTCGGCCGCAAGGCAGACGACGTTGGGCTCGAGGCCCACCTCGCCCAGGACCTCGCGGATGACGGCAACGGTGATGGCCAGCGGAAGCACGGCCCCGGGATGAGGCTTGACCAGCACCGGGTTGCCGGTCACCAGGCTGGCGAAGATGCCCGGATAGGCATTCCAGGTGGGGAAGGTGTTGCAGCCGATGACGAGTGCGATCCCGCGGGGGACGACGTGAAACCTCTTCTCCATGCGCAGCGGCGGTCGCTTGCCCTGAGGTTTGTCCCATTCGACCTCACCGGGGACCCGGTGCATGGCGCTGACGGCGTAGGCGAGTGCCTCCAGGGCCCGATCCTGAGCGTGTGGCCCACCGGCCTGGAAGGCCATGCCAAAGGCCTGACCGGTGGTGTGCATGACCGAGTGGGCGATCTCGTGGCTGCGCGCGTTGAGCCTGGCAAGCGCCTCGAGGCACACTCCGGCGCGGGCGTCGATCCCGGCGTCACGCCACCCCGGCATCGCCTCCCTCATGGCCCTCAGCAGCAGCTCAAAGTTGGGACGCGGGTAGGCGATCCCCAGGTCGAAGCCGTAGGGAGAGCGCTCCCCTCCGCCCCAGCCCGCCGTCGCCGGTTGCTCCAGGGGGAAGCGCTGATCGCGGTACCCCTCGAACGCGGACCTTCCCGCTGCCGCGCCGGCCTCGGGATAGGCGCCGGGATTCTCCGGATAGGCCGACCAGTAGGCGCGACTGGCGATCGCTTCCATCGCCGCGTCCAGGGTGGAGCGGTGCCTCTCGAAGAGCTCATGGGCCGCCGACGACCGCACCACAGTGGCACTCATTCCCAGCCTCCTCGACACCTGCCGATCAAGGGCCAGTATACCGACCGAAAGGACGGTCGGTTACCGGCGGCCTGTCCGGTGGCGGATGGCTCTGAACGACCCGTTCGGGAAGCCCGGGACAACGCCGTGGGGCAGCCGCGCCCCGGGTGAGCCTCCGCCGCTGTGTCATATTCGGCCGGTGGATGTCGCCGCCAAACTGCAGCTGAAGCCGGGCCACCAGGTCGCCGTCGTCGGGCTGCCCGGCGACCTTCATGTCCCCCTCCCCTTCTCAGCGGACGCCGACCCCCGCTCCGCCGACGCCGTGATCGTCTTCGTCACCACCGCCGCCGACCTGCGCGCCCGCGGGCGGGCGGCGATCGAGGCTGCGCGCCGCGACGCGATCGCCTGGGTCGCGTATCCGAAGGCCGGTGCGCTCGGCACCGACCTCAATCGTGACGCCCTCGCCGCGCTGCTGATGGAGGCCGGCATCCGGCCCGTGCGCCAGGTGGCAATCGATGGCGTGTGGTCGGCTCTGCGCTTCCGCCCCGCGCCATGAGCGGGGGTCCGGGCAGCTGCACCGCACCCCCCCGCACCAGCGGATGATGCCTCAGATGGCGCGCATCCGGTTGTTGCGCGGATTGTGTTCGAGTTCCGCCAGTCCCAGCGCTTCCATGAGCGGTGGCACGTAGACCCCGAAGCGGCCGCGCAGGCCCTTCTTCAGCCCGTACCAGCCGCCCACGGGATTGCCGGGCGATCGCGCCCAGGCCTCGACACTGTCCTCCGGGGCCGGCTTTTGCTCATCGGCGCCGCCCAGCGGCATCCAGTCTCCGCGTGCCTTCAGCATCGCGTGCAGATCCTCAACGCAGCGCAGGTGATAGCGGAGCTGGGTGCTCCCCACCTCACACACGAGGGCTGCCGGGTCGGCGGTCGGGTCCCGATACATCTGGTATTCCGATGTGCCGGGTGGGGTCGCTCAGAACCCAGGGCCGCTCCCGCGTGCCATCTCCAGTCGGGGCCATCCCCCAGTCCTCCAACAGGTGTGAACTTGTCAGCACAGCGTCGATTATCGGCGTCCGTCCAGGGTGCCCGCCCGCTCAGATGCGACAGCAGACCGGTCCAGCCGGATCGCCCCCGCAACTGCGCTGCTGCTGTTCGGGCAAAATGATTCGGTCGTAGACGGTCACCCGAGGTGACGGACCGGAATCGGCTACGGAAGAGGGGTCTGGACATATCCTTCCGCGTTGAGGGTAATAGTCTGAATGTTCGAGGCATTGGACGTTGCCTGGACCTCATAGTTGAACGCGACCGCCGTGTAGTTTGTTGGCGCGTTGATGGCCTCCACGATGATGCCGAGGTTGCAGTTATATCCAGGTCGGATCGAGCTACCCGCGTCATAGTCATCGACACACGTACCGGTCCAGCTCGCCTCGACGCACTCATTGCTGTAGCCCGAATTGACGCAGGGGGTCTCGTTGATGGATCGGAGCGAGGTGAATGACCACGGCGCCGAACCGGAGTCGGTGAGAGTTAGCCAGTGTGTCTCCTGTTGATCAGGGGCCAGCGTGCCGTAACCTGGGATGTTGCCGCTGATGGTCAGCCAAGGCCCCGCATGCGGCGAAGGAGTGGGGGTCCTGATGATCGCGTTGGAGGGGCCGCCCCCGCTCTTGGCATTGAGGTTGTTGCTAGACGGCGTGGGGCTGACTGTCGAGCCATGAGGTGCAGCGCAAGCGGCCGCGAACGCAGCGGCGCAGGCCAACAGCACCAAGGCGGCGCAGCGTCGCTTCAGGATCAGCATCATCGGGTTCACCTCCCGTCCGGGCGCTGGACCCGCAGGCCCCGGAGCCGGTCGCGATCACCGCCGTTCATGGCCTCGCGCATCTGCACCAACGCGCTCTGGATCTCAGCATTCGTGGCGGCGACTGTCATGGCCCCTGGCTCCCCACACCCGCTCCCAGCCTTCCGACGCTGGGCCTGGCAGAGTCTACGCCCTGGCATTGGCGGCCACCAGGCGAGGTCGATGTGACGCTGTGAGAGGGCCGGCAGGTCGTGGAGCTGGATCGTGGCGGATGTTGTCTCAGCGGATGTAGACGAATGAGCGCTTGAGAAAGTCGAGGGTCTCGACAGCCAGCTGGGTGCCACGGATGACGCAGGTCTGGGGGTCGGGAGCCACCCGTGCCGGGCAGCCTGCCTGGGCGCTCACGCTGCGGTCCAGGCCCTCCAGCCGCGCGCCACCGCCGCAGAGGGTCACGCCCTCCTCCACGATCTCGCGGCGGAGCACCGGGGGGACCTCCTCGATCACCTCGCGGATGACACCGCTCACCCGCCTGGCGTGCTCATCGACGAGGTCCGCGATCTCCGTCGATGCGATGCTCACCGCCTCCTCCCTCCCCGACCAGGAGCTGCGGACCGGGAGCCGCCTCTCCTCGTGGGCTCCGACGCAGGCGAGCGAGGCGATCACCTCCTCGGCGGCGGCCGCGTCGATGGCCAGCCCGTGGGTCTCCTCCAGCCGTCGAGACAGCGAGGTTCGCAGCGCGTCCCCAGCGCGGGTCAGCCCGCGCCCGGCGATGGTCCCCTCGGCGGCGACGCAGGCGACGTCGATGGTCCCGGCGCCCAGGTCGGCCGACCAGATGGGCTCGCGGTCCGTTGAAAGAGTGCCCGGCCCCGAGCGCCGCCGCGGTCGGCGAGTCGATGAGCGAGGCGGTCCGGGTGCCGAGATGAGCGCACGTCTCGAGAATGGTGAGCCGGTCGGCATCGCTGAGCTGGGGAGACACGGCGATGAGCACGTCGGGGCGGAAGATGCGCTGCCGGCCGGCGGCCCGGTTGATGACGCGCTGGAGAAGCGCCGCAAGACCATCCCGATCGATGATCGCAGCGCCGCGGATCGGACGCACCAGCTCCATGTCCGGATCGCCGGCCAGCTCCAGAGCATCCAGGCCGGCCGCGGCGTAGCCGCGACGACGATGACGCGCCACCAGGGAGGGCTCGGCCACGATCTGCCCCTCGCCGCGGACCACAACGCGCAGGGTCCCCGCGCCCAGGTCCACCCCCAGCCGTTTGCCCAGCATCAGTCCGCCCGCCTAGTCCCCGATGACGCCGGAGAGGTCCCGGGAGGATCGCCGGCCGGTTTCGGACCTCACCCGCTCCACGTTCGCCCCCAGCGAGCGGAGCTTCTCCTCCAGGTGCTCATAGCCGCGATCGAGGTGAAAGATGTTGTCCATGTCGGTGGTCCCCTCGGCGCAGAGCGCCGCGATCACCAGCGCTGCCCCGCTCCGGATGTCCGGAACCGACACGGGGGCGCCGTGGAGGCGGACCGGCCCGGTCACGAAGGAGCTGCGTCCCTCGACGCTGATCCTCGCGCCCATCCTTGCCAGCTCGGGGACGTGCCGGAAGCGATTCTCGTACAGCGCCTCGCTGATGATGCTCACCCCGGTCGCCTGGGTCATGAGCGCGCCGAACTGAGGTTGGAGGTCGGTGGCGAAGCCGGGGTGGGGCCAGGTGGTGACGTCGACGGCCCGCAGCGGGCCGCCGGTGAGCCGAACGTGGCTGGCTCCCTCGACCACGTCGCAGCCCGTCGCCCGGAGCTTGTTGACCAGGGCCCGAAGGTCGGTGGGCCGCATCCCCTCCACGGTGACCGTGCCACCGGTCGCCGCGGCGGCGGTGAGGTAGGTGCCGGCCTCCACATAGTCGGTGTCGACCTGATGGCGAGTGCCGTGCAGCAGGGCCCCTCCCCCCTCGATCACGATCCGCTCGGTGCCGGCTCCGCTGATCCGGGCGCCCATGCCGACCAGGCAGCGGGTCAGGTCGTAGACGTGAGGCTCCCGCGCGGCATTGCTGATGACCGTGATGCCCTCGGCCAGGACCGCCGCCATCATCAGGTTCTCGGTCCCGGTGACCGTGGGCATGTCCAGGTAGATGTTGGCCCCGCGGAGCCGGTGGGTCCGGGCCACGTAGCTGGTGGCGGTCTCGGTGACCTCCGCACCCATGAGCCGGAGGCCCTCGAGATGCTGTTCGACACGGCGCATGCCGATGTCGTCTCCACCCGGCTTGGCGATCGCGGCCTCTCCGGCACGGGCCACCAGGGCCCCGAGCAGGAGAAACGAGCCGCGCAGCAACCGGGTCAGGTCGGCTCCCACCTCCGAGGTGCGGACCCGGCGAGCGTGCAGGCGCCACTCGTTCGGCGAGGTCCGATCGACCTCCACCCCCAGGTGGCGGATGATGGTCGCCATCACCTCGATGTCCTCGATGTCGGGGACGTTGGCCAGCTCGACCGGCTGGTCGGTCAACAGCGCGGCCGCCATCGCCGGCAGCGCCGCGTTCTTGCTCCCTGAGATGGTCACGCGGCCGGTGAGCGGGCCGGTGCCGGTGATCCGGAGCAGGTCCATGAGCCGTACGGTACCCGACGGCAGCCGGCTCGTCACGGGAACGGCCTTCGAGGCGCCTCGGGCTGGACCATTCGCGCTCATCGGCGCAATCGGCTCGGATCTCACGGGTGGCCCCGGATGGTCCAGAATCCGGGGGGCAGCCCTTCAGCGGAGGAGACCATGGCGACTGTGACGGCCCCGACCCGTGGCAGGCTCGAAGAGATCCTGGGTGAGGAGGCGCAGGACCTCCTCGAGCATCGCTGCGAGACGGTGAGCCGGGACCGGCTGCACCTCCCCGGTCCGGATTTCGTCGACCGGGTGTGGTCTCCCAGCGACCGCAACATCCGGGTGCTGCGCAGCCTCCAGACGCTCTACGGGCACGGCCGGCTGGCCGGCACCGGATACATGTCGATCCTCCCCGTCGACCAGGGCATCGAGCACTCGGCGGGAGCCTCCTTCGCCCCCAACCCGGATCTACTTCGACGGCGAGAAGATCGTCGAGCTGGCCGTCGAGGGCGGCTGCAACGCCGTGGCGTCCACCTTCGGGGTGCTGGGATCGGTGGCGCGCCGATGGGCCCACCGCATCCCCTTCATCTGCAAGATCAACCACAACGAGCTGCTCACCTATCCCAACCGGTACGACCAGGTCCTGTTCGGGACCGTGGAGCAGGCCTGGAACCTGGGCGCCGTGGCGGTCGGAGCCACCATCTACTTCGGGTCGGAGGAGTCCACCCGGCAGCTCCAGGAGATCGCGGTGGCCTTCGCCGAGGCGCACGAGATGGGGATGGCGACCGTGCTGTGGTGCTACCTGCGCAACTCCGCCTTCACCGTCGACGGCACCGACTACAACCTGGCGGCCGACCTGACCGGCCAGGCCAACCACCTCGGGGTGACCATCCAGGCGGACATCATCAAGCAGAAGCTGCCCGAGACCAATGGTGGTTTCACCGCGCTCAAGTTCGGCAAGACCAGCAAGCTCGTCTACGAGAAGCTGACCAGCCCCCACCCCATCGACCTCACCCGCTACCAGGTCGCCAACTGCTACATGGGACGGTCGGGGCTGATCAACTCGGGAGGCGCGTCGTCGGGGGAGAGCGACCTCCGCGAGGCGGTGCGCACCGCGGTGATCAACAAGCGGGCCGGCGGAACCGGGCTGATCAGCGGCCGGAAGGCCTTCCAGCGCCCCATGGCCGAGGGGATCGGCCTGCTGAACGCGGTCCAGGACGTCTATCTCAACCCCGAGGTGACCGTGGCCTGAGCCCAGCTCAGATGTGTAATCCTCCGGACAGCCGGGTAACTGTAGGCTAGACGCCACCGACACCTGCTCAAGAGGAGCGAGCGACCCGAATGTTCAACTTCAACGGCGGCCAGGGTGGCCCCGGCGGCAACTCCAACCGGGGCATGTACAACCCCTTCTCGAGCAACCAGGGGTATGGGGAGACCCGCGGCTGGGTGAACCCCGCCCTCCAGGGCGCGATCAGCCTTCCTGAGAAGGTGATGGGACTCACCTGCCTGGCCATGGCAGCTGCCGTCGGCGGGGTGGTGCTGGGTTTCCAAGGGCTGAACACGTACACGTCGAACACGACGCTGATCTGGTTCATCGTCGAGTTTGTGCTGCTGTTCGCGACCATGGCGCTCGCCGACCGCCCCGTCCTCGGTGTCGCTCTCTTCGTGGCCTTCGGGGCGACCACCGGGATCGCCATCTCGGCCCTGATTCAAGTCCTCGGTGCCGAGGGCCAACAGGGCATTGTCTACGAGGCGCTGGCCGGTACCGCTGCCGCCACCGGCGGGATCACCCTCTACGCGCGCAACACCAGCCGCGACTTCAGCCGGATGGGCGGGTGGCTGTTCGCCGCCCTGATCGGGGTGGTGGTGGCCATGGTGATCGGCCTGTTCGTCCAGTCCACCGGCTTCCAGATCTTGATCTCCACCGCCGCCGCCCTGCTCTTCTCCCTGTTCCTGCTCTACGACGTGCAGCGGGTCACCCACATGCCCAACACCCAGGGCACCGCGGTGCGGATGGCGCTGCGCATCTACCTGGACATCTTCAACCTGTTCATCAACCTGCTGAGCATCCTGGCGCTGACCCAGGGCGGGGGCGGCTCCCGGCGGTAATCGCCGCCCGCGGAGCGCCGGCACAGCCGGCGACGGACCGCCCGTCGCGCTGAGCCGGGACCCTTCCTCGTTCGCTCCTTCAGCGCGCCTTCAGCCCGCAACCCCTCAGGGTTCAGCGCGCCCATCGAACCTCAGCCTCGCCGCCACGAGCCATCCGGCTCCGGCGAGAACGGAGGTCAGGAGCGATGGGCAGTCTGGGTCTCCTCCACGGGACCGCCGCCATCGTGATCATCGCGGTCCTCCTCTTTGCCGAGGAGGCCGGGATTCCCCTGTTCTTCATCTCGGGAGACTTCGTCCTTCTCGGGGCCGGGGTCCTGGTCGCGGCGGGGGCGGTCAACCCCTGGATCCTGCTCCCGGTGGTGGCGCTGGCGGTGCTGGCCGGGGCGCTGGTCGCCTTCGCCTGGTCGGCCGCCCTGGGCGCCCGCCGGCTCCACGGCGTGGCCCTCCGGCTTCACCTGCTGCGCCACCTGGAGCGGGCCGAGCGCCGGCTTCGGGCGGCGGGCCCTCTCGCCATCCTGGTGCTGCGATTCGTGCCCGGCCTGCGGGTCTATTCCACGATGGTGGTCGGGGCGATGCGGATCGAGCTCCGCACCTTCCTCACCGGGCTGCTTCCCTCGGTGGTCCTCTGGGTGGTGGGGTTCACCCTGCTGGGATGCGCTGCCGGCGGACCGGTGGAAGCAGCCATGACCGAGATCGACCACTTTGGGCTCGAGGCGCTCGGCGGGCTCGCCGCTGCGGCGATGATCGGGGTGGCGGCGGCCCGGCTGCGCCGCCACCGCACCTCGACAACGGCGGCTGCCTGAGACCGGCGGTCAGCTCGGGTTGTCGGGGGGCGGGTCGTAGGGCAGCGTCGAGGTGTCCGAGCCCGCGCAGCGGAAGCGGAGGCGAGCCTGGCCGAGATGGATCTCGTCGGCGTCGCTGAGGGCGACATCGCCGGACGCCCGCTTCCCGTTCACGTAGCTGCCGTTGGCGCTGCCCAGGTCGCGGAGCAGCCAGCCGCTGGCCTCGCGGACCACCTCGGCGTGACGCCGGGAGACGGTGCCGTCCCCCTGGAGCACGACGTCGTTGGCAGCGTCCCTGCCCAGCGTCACCCGCTCCGCCACCAACGGCACCAGCTCGCGCCCGGAAGGGGTGAGGACCTCGAGCATCGCCCCGGTGCTGACCGGCAGAGGACCCCTCACCGGCCGCAGCGACCCATCCGCCGGTGGGGCGGCGAGCGAGGGGTCCTGGATCAGGATGGCGCGCTCCAAGCCGCGGATCTCGGGACTCGGGTCGATGCCCAGCTCGTCGCGCAGCCGCTCGCGCAGCTCGGTGCAGCTCCTCAGGGCGTCGGCCTGGCGGCCGGAGCGATAGAGGGCGATCATCTGCTGGCCGACCAGGCGCTCGCGGAGTGGGTGCTCGCGGACCAGGCTCTCGAGCTCGCCGGCACACGCCTGGTGCCGGCCGAGGGCCAGCTCGGCTTCGATTCGCTGCTCGAGCACGGAGAGACGCCGGTCCTCCAGGCGCTCCGCCTCGGCCAGCGCAAAGGGCATCGAGCGAAACTCGACCAGAGCCGGGCCGCGCCACTCTGAGAGCGCGGCCCTCAGCGCCTCCACCGCCTCCGCGGGATGGGACGCGACCAACCGCCCTCCCGCATCGGCAAGACGCTCGAAGCGCTGGGAGTCGATCAACTCGGGCGCGGCGCGCAGCTCGTATCCAGGAGGACGGGTGACCACCACCTCACCCGGTCCCCGCCGTTCCCGCTCCGGCTCCAGGGCACGCCGGATATGGCTGACATACACCTGGAGGGTGTTGGCGGCCGTCTCCGGCGGCTCCTCGCCCCAGAGGATCGAGACCAGGCGCTCCGCTGACAGGACCCGATTGGCACTGACCAGGAGCACCGCCAGGACGCTGCGCTCTCGGGAGCCGCCCAGGGCCAGGGGGGTCGGTCCATCCCACACCTCGAGCGGTCCGAGGATGCGGAAATCCATCACCGGTGTCTCCAATCGAGGCTGCCGACAGGCGCCATCGTACGTGAGCGCTCGATTCAGCCGAGCTTCAGCCAGCTTCCGTGGGGGGTTCAGGGGAGCGCCGCATCGTGGCGGTGAGGAGGCGGGAGGACCGCCTCACCAGGAGACATCGCGATGAGCGCCACGGCCACCAACCTCAGCTCCCCGATGCGCCACCGTTTCGGCACGGCGGCCGTGGTGGCCGCCGCTGCGCTGGCCTTTGCCGGCCACCTCGCCACGGTGGCCGACGCCGCTTCCGACACCAGCGTCAGCGGCGTTCTCGACGGTGACCCCAGCTGGGCGGTGCAGTACTGGTTCGCGCAGACCCAGAACGACTGCACCCTCGCCTCGTCGGCGGACGTCGTCGGCCAGGTGACCGGGGACGAGCCCAGCGAGAGCAGCGTCATCAGCCGGGCGGTGTCGATGAAGCTCTACAACACCTCCCAGTACGACAGCTCCGACGGCGCGTACGGCGGCGGCCCGATCACCGAGGACCCCTCGTTGATCGTCAAGCTGCTCCAGTCGTACGGCGTTCAGTCCAGCTTCCAGACCGGTCAGACCATGGCCGAGCTGGAGCAGGACCTCGCCGGCGGGAGGGCGGTGATCGCCGGCGTCGACGCCGAGTTCATCTGGAACGTCACCGATCCCGGCGCCAACCCGAGCAACGATCCCGACGGCTACTCGGCGGACCACGCGCTGGTGGTTACCGGCGTCGACACCGCGACCGGGATCGTCTCCCTCAACGACAGCGGCAACCCCAACGTCGGCCGCGAGGAGCGGGTGCCGATCAGCGTATTCGAGAAGGCCTGGGCGGCACCGTTCGAAACCTCTCAGGGCCGGACCATCGACAACGTCCTGGTGGTGACCTCCGAGAAGACCGAGGCACCGGCACCGGCACCGGCATCGACATCGCCACCCGCGTCGACCAGCAGCCACGGTGGGGCCGCCCCGGCCGGTCACGGCACCGGCACCGAGCCGACGGCGACGACGGCTGACGGCGCGGTCAACATGCCGCTTCTGGCGGCGACCGTGGCCGTGGTGCTCGCGGCGCTCAGCGTGCTGGTCGTGATCATCCGCCGCAGCCGTCGCTGGAAGGCCCCCGCCGCTCAGTGGATCGCAGCGCCGCCTGCCCTCTGGATCGGCACCGGTCCGGACCAGGGCTGGGCGACGACCCCGCCGCTGCCCCCGCAGCCACCGGTCTGGGGACAGCCGTTCCAGGCCTGACAACCGGATCCCACCTCCTCCGACCCGAGGCGCCGGGCAACTGCCCGGCGCCTTCTCCGTGTCCGTCGTCTTCAGCGCCCCATCAGCGAAATGCCCGACCGACGTTCAGCGGCAGGCGGGAAGTTGCTCGGTGCAGGGCGGCCGGCCCGCCCGAATGATGACAAGGAGAGAGAGAGATGAACATCACCCACAAGAGCACCCGCCGGTTGGCCATGGCGGCGGCTTCGCTCGGCGCGTCCGGGCTGGCCGCCATCGCGGGCGCCACCACGGTCTTCGCCGCCGGGACCCTCCAGGGCAGCGAGTGCAGCCAGTCGGCCGGATGCTACGGTGACCCCGACTGGGCGGCGCAGTTCTGGGTGCCGCAGACCCGCGAGGACGACTGCACCCTGATGTCCTCGGCCGACGTCATCGGCCAGGTCAGCGGCCAGGAGCCCAACGAAGGTCAGATCGTCGGCACCGCCCAGCAGCAGGGCCTGTACGGCGCCACCGGGGGTGGCCCCATCACCGCACCGGCCACGAGCGGCGACGCCATCGTCCAGCTCCTCAAGGGCTACGGGGTCAGCTCCTCGTACCAGCTGGACCAGCAGCTGAACCAGCAGCAGGACCTCGACCAGATGGTCCGGGCCCTGGGGTCCGGCGAGGCGGTCATCGCCCTGGTCAACGCAACCCCGATCTGGCAGGAGACGGTCGGCTACCCCTCGACGCAGGCGGCGGGCCACGCGGTGACGGTGACCGGGGTCGACACCGCAACCGGGTACGTCTTCCTGAACGACAGCGGACTCAACCCCCAGACAGATCCCGCCCTCGGGGACACCGGCCGCGAGGAGCAGGTGAGCCTCTCCACCTTCGAGCAGGCGTGGTCCGCCTCGGACGACTCCATGGTGGTGACCAGGAACGTCGTCGCCGACTCGCAGCTGGCGGGCGGCGGCTCGCAAGGCGGAGGAGTTGCAGCGGTGATCCTGACCATGCTGGCCGCCGGGGTTGTGGCCGGCATCGTGGTGGTCCGCCGGCGCGGCATCCGCAACCCCGCTCCCGCTCCGGCCCCTGCGTGGAGCGGCCCCGGCCAGCCCTCGGCCGAGCAGGCCTGGATGTCCAACTCAACCCAGCAGTGGCCGGCGCCGCCCGCCCTGCCCCCGACTCAGCTGGGGATGCCGGCACCGCCTCCCCCACCTCCCCCCGCGTGGACCCAGACCGCCCCGTACTGGCGGTGAGGACCCGGATCGGAGCGACCAATTCCAGGACGGTGGTCGGGTGATCCCCGGCGCCGTCCTTCGCACGTCGTGAACGCGACTGGTGGGGGCGGTCAGGGGAGCTGAGGCGGGGGCGGAGATGGCGGAGTTCCGGGCACAGGGGAGCGGATGACGCCGCGGACGGCGCCGAAGTCGATCTTGAGGGGCCGGATTCGCAGCCGCTGGCCGGGGAGGACCTGCCTGGTCCCCTCCCCCGGCAATTCAACCGTCCAGGCCGTCCCGGAATGGTTGTGAAGCAGAAGCTCACCCGAGCGCGCGGGATGCGGTTCCACCACGGCCCTGATCGCGTCGTAGTCGCGATCACGCTGCAGGTGTCCACTGCTGAGGGTGGCTCCCTCGGCCAGGGCCACCAGGTGACCGGGGATCTCCAGCAGCTGGGGGTCGGGGGGGACCGCCCCGCAGTGCCAGCAGCGCTTGCCCCGGGTTTCGGGATCCCAGAAGACCGAGGCCCCGCACGCGCATCCCGAGACCGAGTCCCCGAGCCGGATCAGCGCCCGGCGCCAGACACCCTCGGTGACCCTGCCTGCCAGTGAGGCGTCGCTCAGCCCGGCCGTGAAGGTGCGCGTGAAGAGCTCACGCAGGAAGCGCGGGTACAGCGGCCACCAGGTGAGCCGGGGGTCGCCGGGCAGGGGACGGTTGGAGTCGTCGTCGGGGTCGAAGACGAAGAGCGGCGAGCGGCCGAAATGCTGGAGGGCGAGCCGGGTCTCTGAGACGTGACCATCGGTCTTCCAGCTGTAGCTCGCCTCGAGGCGGCTGCCTTCCAGGGGATGGCCGTGCACCAGCAGGAAGAAGAGGATCACCGCCAGGGAGTGGAGATCGCTCACCGTCGACGGTGCGACCTCGTCACGGAGCACCTCGGGAGCCATGAACCGGAGCGTTCCCTTGACGAAGACGGCGCTGCCGTCGGTGCCGACATTGTCGTTGTCCACGATCGCCACCTCGCCGGTGCCGGGCACGGCGAGCAGATTGCCAAGGCTGATGTCTCGGTAGCAGAGCCCGGCCCCGTGCAGGGCCGCGAAAGCGTCGGCAATGCGCCGTCCGATGCCGGCGGCGGATCGGAAGGAGGGCGGCTCGACGGCGCTGATGATGCGGGCCAGCGGCCGAAAGCGCGGAGCCAGAAGCGGCATGACATAGCCGAAGCCGGGGAGGCCGTCGCCCTGGACCAGATCCAATGGCCAGGCGAAGGCGGGATGGGGCCGGGGCCGCGAGCTCAGTGCGCTGATCGCGGCGCGCAGCTCTCCGGCATGCGGCAGCGGACGGTACCACTTGACAGCAACTGGGGAGCCGCTCGGCAGGGTGGCCTGATAGACGACGCCCTGACCGCCCTCGGCGATGCGCTGACCCACGGTGACCGGCGATCCCCCACGAACCATGCGCAGGATGTCCCCCCGGTCGGGGAAGATCGTGCCGCTCACCGGCGCCTGCCGGCCTGGACGAGCAGGGCGATGGTGGTGTCGTCGCCGCTGCCTTCGGACGAGGCGCAGCGAGCCGCCCATTCGGCCAGGCGCGCGCCCACCCAGGCGGAGCCGTGACGGGCGACGAGCTGGAGCAGGTCGCTCCCGAACGGCTGATACCAGGGATCGTCCACCTGGGAGTTGCCGAAGCCGTCGGTGGCCAGGAGCAGCAGCGAGAGCTGCTGGCGCTCGAGGTCGATCGTGGCCACCCGAAAGGAGGCGAGCGGATCCTCCTGGCAGAGGCTCGAGGTGAACCGCCCGCGGTTCCAGGGATCCGGGGGGAGCGGCGCCAGCGCGTGGCCTCCGGTTTCGACCGCCAGGATGTCGCCGTCGCCGATCTGGGCAAGCAGGGCCCACCGCCCCATCAGGATCGCAACCAGCAGGGTCGACCCGTAGGCGATGCCCGCATCCCCGCCCACCCGGGCCAGCTCCCGGTCATCGAGGGGCTCGCGGGACAGGTCATGGGCGACCGCGGCACGCCAGCGGGCGACGATCTCCGGGGCAAGCTCGGTCCGCAACCGCCCGCCGAGCACCTCGACGTCCTCCTCGGCTGCCAGCGAGGGGGCTCGCTCGGCGGCGACCCCGCAGGCGACCTCCACGGCGAGCCGCGAGCCGCGGCCGCTGCGGAAGTGTCGAGGGTCGCCGTGACCATCGGCGACGGCGACCGCCGCCGGTCCTCCGTCCGGGCTCATTGGATCGCCGAGCGACCCCACCGCATCCTGGTTGGGGATCCCGGCCACGATGTGGGAGGCCCCCTGCACGCTGGCCGTGAAGAGGTTCCACATCGGTCGGCTCGCGCTCAGACGATGCCGTCCTCGTCGGCCAGCTCCCTGCCCGTACCCGAGGACGGCTGAAGGAGCTGGGCGGCGAGAGCGTCGCGGTCGGCCCCGACCTCGGACATCCGGGACAGCGCAATCGAGGCGGTGACCAGGCGGTCGGCAATCTGGTCGGTGCTGTCCGCCACCAGCACCGGCACCTGAGGGTCCCCGATGAAGCGGTTCAGGGCCTCGGAGTTGGCGTCGCGACCGATCGCCACCGCCAGACGGACCGCGGCCCGCCCGGCGGGAAGGGCGAGCAGGGCGCTGAGCCCAGCCTCGAACTGGCCGGGCGGGTCGGTGGGGAGCCCGTCGGTGATCAGCAGCAGAGCGGGCTGGAGCGCCCGGCCCTCCAGGCGGCCGGGGACGAGCACCTCGGCGACGGTGCGAAAGGCGGCGCCCATATTGGTCCGACCGCGCTCCACATGCTGCAGCGGGCGCCAGCGCAATCCCACCACGGGCACCGGCTCCTCGATGTGCCACCGAGGCGTGTCCGCGAAGGTCAGCACCCGCACCATCACCTGGGCCTTCTCCTGCTCCTGCTCCCAGGCCACCAGGTTGGGCAGCATCTCGGCGATCGCAAAGTTCAGGGCCTGCATCTTCTCGCCGCGCATCGAGCCGGAGCAGTCGGCCAGGATGATGAAGTGGAGGGGGCGGCGCGATATGCCGCCACCCGGCATCAGGGTGGTCCCGCCGGAGATCACCGCAGCAGGCAGCTCGGCGCCGACCGGCTCCCCTGCAGCCCCGCCCACCACGGCCCTGCCTCCCAATCCCGTCAGATCGTCATCGACGATCCGGTCGCCCATCGATTGCTTGCTCCATGCTGATGGCAACCGCCGCCTCCAGAGGGGCCGCCATAACCTACCATGCGACATCTCAGCGGATAGCCACTTCCAAAGGGCGGGGAAGACCAGAGGGGACGAGAGATGACCGGACCAGAAGGAACGCTCGATGCGCGGGGTGAGGCGCGGCAGGCGCTGACCTCGGTCGTCAAGGACTACGGCATCCGGGTCCTCTCCAACCCTCCACTGCTCAGCAACCTCTTCAAGGACCTGCTGCCGGGGTCGCCGCGCGAGGCCAACCTGCTGGTGGCGGCAGCGGAGGGGGGCGCCCCCACCATGCTCGAGCAGCAGGTGGCGGGGGTCGGGCCCGATTCCGCGGTCCGCTCCATCGCCGCCAACCTGGCCCAGGAGCGGTCCCTGGACCCGAGTGCCAGCGTCTGGGCGGTGGCCGAGTTCGCCCGCGCCATGGGGTACCCGGTCAGCGACTCGGTGAGGGCCATGCCGCCCCCTCCGGCAGGGCCACCGGCCTGGGCGGGACCGGCCGCCGCCGCCGCCGCGGGCGCGGGGCTCGCCGAGGCTGGGGATCTGACGGCGCCTCTCGCGGCGTGGCCACCGGCGACGTCAGCTGCGCCAGGGGCGGCCGCCAGCTCCGGGCCTCCGTCGGGCTCTCCGGGAAGTGGCTACGGCCCCCCAACCGGTGCTCCCGCTCAGCCTCCGCCGGGGCAGTGGGGCCCTCCCGGAGGTCCGGCTCCCGCGGCCGCGCCCCCGCCCGGCCAGTGGGGCGCCCCCGGCGCAGGGCCGCCTGCGAGTGGAGGCCCGCCATCCGGAGGAGGTCCACCCTTCGGCCCGCCGCCGGGGATGGGAGCCGGCGGCCAGCAGCCGCCGTGGGGCGGCGGCGGCGCCACTCCCCCCGGTCCTACTCCGAAGGGTCGGGGCGGACTCGTCGCCCTGATCGCAGCCGCGGTGGTGGTGGTGGTCATCGGCGGGTACCTGGGAGTGGCCGCCGCCGCCCACCTGGCCCCCTTCGGCAAGAAGGCGACGCCGACCCCGATCGCGTTCAGCCCCACCGCCAGGCCCACGGTGACGCCCTCGCCCAGCCCGTCGCCCACCGGGGCGGCGACCGCCGGTGACCTCTTCGAGTGGAGCTCACCGAGCAGCAGCGGCGGGACAGTGGACGCCTTCAACCTCGGTGACCAGTTCAGCTTCAGCGGCTGTTCGAGTGCCAGCTATGCGATCACGCTCGGGCTCACCGATCCGACCTACGATGCCGTGGCTGTGGCCATCTCATGTCTGAGCAGCACGCCGCCGGACCCGTCGGCACTGTATTCCGACTTCCACGACGGAGACTATTTCCTCACCGGGACCACCTGCTCGTCGCTCTCCGCCTGCCTGCCCAGCTATGCGACCTCCAACGGGACCTGCAGCTCCGAGCCGCAAAGCGATTACGTGGACGGCGACGTCAGCGGGGAGGAGCTGTGCGACTTCTCGTCGAACCAGAACACCAGCGAGGACTACATCCTGTTCGCCGGCTTCAACACCGCCAGCGAGCAGCAGACCTACTACTCGTCGCTGCTCAGCCTCAACGGGATGAGCGCCTCCCAGGGGACGTGCAGCACCGACGACTTCGGCGGCTCTGCCGACGGCAACGCGCAGTACTGCGAGAACCCCTACACCATGAGCTCGAGCTAGGGTCCTGAGCCCCGCTCAGCGGCGGCTGCCCAGCGCGCGCAGCACCAGGATCAGGTTGGCCGGGCGTTCCGCGATCCGGCGCATCAGGTACGGGTACCAGCGCTCCCCGAAGGGCACGTAGACCCGGACCTGCTCGCCTCGGGTGGCCAGCTGGGTCTGCTCGTCGGGGCGGATCCCGTAGAGCATCTGGTGCTCGTGGCCGACCCCGGCTCCTGCCCGTGCCATCAGCCGGTGGCAGGCGTCGATGAGCGCCGGGTCGTGGGTCGCCAGCAGGGGCATGGCGCCGCCCTCCACCAGGATCCGAAGGCAACGAAGGTAGGCGGCTCGGACCTCGCCGCGGCGCTGCCAGGCGAGCGCCGGCGCCTCCTGGTAGGCGCCCTTGCACAGCCGCACCCGCGAGTCCGGATGGGCCAGGGCGCGGCAGTCGTCCTCCGAACGGCGCAGCGACGCCTGGATGACCAATCCCAGAGAGGGGATCTCGGCGCGCAGCCGTCCGCCGATGGCCAGGGTCGTGTCGGTGGTCGAGTGGTCCTCCATGTCGAGGGTCACGGCGATCCCGGACCCGGCGGCGGCCCGGCACACCGTCCAGGCGTTCTCCTCGACCAGGGCCGGATCGAGCCGCAGCCCCAGGGCAGAGAGCTTGAGCGAGATCTCGGTGCGCGACGCCAGGCCCTGGCCGGCCAGGCGGCTGATCAACGCCAGGTGAGCGGAGACGGCCGCGCTCGCCGCCCCGCGGTCAAGGGTGTCCTCCCCCAGGTAGTCGACGCTGGACGACAGGCCCGCGCCGGCCAGCTCGCGGACCGCCCTGACCGCGTCGCCCAGACCCTCGCCGGCGACGAAGCGGCGGACCAGCCGCCGGGTCAGGGGTGAGGTCGAAACCGCTCGCTGCACCCCGCGGCGGCGAGACGCCCAGAGCAGCGACAGCCTGACCGTGGCGCCGAGGCCGAGCCCTCGCCGGGGCGCGTCCCGAGCCGAGCCCCACCCGGCCCCCGGGGCGTGGCGATTGGAGGCCATGACCCGACTATCAGCCGCCGGGCCCGGCCCACCGACCGGCCTCAGAGTGCCCTCCCCGAGGCAGGCGCCGGCGCCGAACCTCGGCAACGCGAAGCCGGTAGATCGCCCGCTCCAGCTTGGCCGCCGCCTCGGCGTCGTCGGCCCGGGCGGCCAGCGCCTCCTCGGCGGCGCGGCGAGCCGCCTCCGCCCGAGCCTGATCGATGTCCTCGGCCCGCTCCGCGGCGTCGGCCAGGATCACCACCTTGTCGGGGAGCACCTCGAGGAAGCCACCGGCGACGAACAGGTACTCCTCAGAGCCCTCGTTGCGCACCATCACCTCCCCGGTCCGCAGCGGGGTGAGCAGGGGGATGTGATGGGGGAGCACGCCGAGGTCGCCGGCCGCCCCAGGAGCCAGGACGAAGTCCGCCTCCTGGGAGAGCACCCGGCCCTCCGCGGTCACCAGCTCGACCCGCAGCTTGGCCATCGCCGTTGCCTCTACCGCTCGCTCGGCGGGGACCCGCGACGTGGCCTCCGCGTGGTCGCCCTGGCCTTGCCCGAGGAGGTGCCGGTCTGCTTGGTGGTCGCGGAGGCGGGCGTGGCACGCGCAGGGGACCGGGTGCGCTCCGAGGAGGGCGCCTTCGCAGTGGCGGCCGCAGCGGCGCCCTCGGCCCCGGTCCCGTCCTCGGCCTCCGCCTCATGGTCTTCACGCTCGGCCCCCGCGGCTGTGGCCGAGCTCGCCCTGTCCTCGGTGCCCGCAGCGGCACCCTCGGCCCCGGTCTCCTTGCTCCCGCCCGCCGCCGGCTCGCCGCCACCCTCGGCGGCCAGCTTGCGCGCCTTCTCCACCGCCTCCTCGATGGTCCCGACCATGTAGAAGGCCTCCTCCGGAAGATCGTCGTGCTTGCCCTCCAGGATCTCGGCGAAGCCGCGCACGGTGTCCTCGCGCTTGACGTAGGCGCCGGGGCGGCCGGTGAAGACCTCGGCGACCTTGAACGGCTGGGAGAGGAAACGCTGCACCCGGCGGGCCCGCTGCACCGTCAGCTTCTGGTCGTCGGTCAACTCCTCCTGGCCGAGGATCGCGATGATGTCCTGGAGGTCCTTGTACTCCTGGAGGAGGCGCTTCACCCCTGTCGCCGCCAGGTAGTGATCCTCTCCGACGATCCGCGGGTCGAGCGCCCGGCTGGTGGAGTCGAGGGGATCGACAGCGGGGTAGATGCCGATCTCGGTGAGCCCGCGGGAGAGCGAGACGGTGGCCCCGAGGTGGGCGAACGTGGTCGCCACCGCCGGGTCGGTGAAGTCATCGGCGGGGACGTAGACCGCCTGCACCGAGGTGATCGAGCCATCGCGGGTCGAGGTGATCCGCTCCTGCAGGTCACCCATCTCGGTGGCCAGGGTGGGCTGGTAGCCCACCGCGCTCGGCATCCGGCCGAGCAGGGCCGAGACCTCGGCGCCGGCCAGGGTGTAGCGGAAGATGTTGTCGATGAAGAGGAGGACGTCGGCGTGCTTCTCGTCGCGGAAGTACTCGGCCAGGGTGAGGCCGGTGAGGGCGACCCGAGCGCGGGCCCCCGGCGGCTCGTTCATCTGGCCAAAGACCAGCGCGGTCCGCTCCAGGACCCCCGACTCCTTCATCTCGCCGTAGAGGTCGCGGCCCTCACGGGTGCGCTCGCCAACCCCGGCGAAGACCGAGTAGCCGCTGTGCTCCTCGGCGATGTTGCGGATCATCTCGGTGACGATCACGGTCTTGCCCACCCCGGCGCCGCCGAAGAGGCCGATCTTGGAGCCCTTGGAGAAGGGGCAGATGAGGTCGATGACCTTGATCCCCGTCTCCAGGATCTGCTGGCTCACGTCCTGCTCGCTGAACGAGGGCGGACGGCGGTGAATCGGATGGCGCTCTGTCTTGGGCGCCGGCATGTCGTCGATCGGATCTCCGATCACATTGAACATCCGCCCCAGGGTGGCCTCGCCCACCGGCACCGAGATCGGCCCGCCGGTGCTCACCGCCTCGTCGCCGCGACGCAGACCGTCGGTGGAGTCCATGGCGATGGTGCGGACGGTCCCGTTGCCGAGGTTCTGCTGCACCTCGAGCACCAGCCGCCGGTCCTTGCCCCGGCTGATCTCGAGAGCGTCGTTGATCTCCGGCAACCGCTCCCCCTCGAAGGCGACGTCGACGACCGGGCCCATGACCTGGACGACCCGGCCCTTGCCGGTTGCTCTGTCCGCGACTGCCATCTGTTCGAACTCGCTCCCTTCGGGTGATGTCGGTCAGGACTGGAGGCCGGCGGAGCCGCCGACCACCTCCATCAGCTCGGTGGTGATGGTCGCCTGACGGACCTTGTTGGCGTTGAGGGTGAGGCCCTGGATCAGCTCACCAGCGTTCTCTGAGGCGTTGTGCATGGCGATGATCCGGGCAGCCTGTTCGCTGGCCACATTCTCGAGCACCGCCCGGTAGACCTGGGCCTCGACGTAACGGGGCAGCAGGGCGTCCAGCACGTCCCGTGCTTCGGGCTCGTACTCGAAGTCGGCGGAGGTCGGCGGCGCGTCCTTGGGCGGCTCCACCGGGATGATCCGCTGCAGGGTCGGCTCCTGGTGTGAGGTGGTCACGAAGTGCTCGTAGACCACGTCGACCTGGTCGGACTCGCCGTCTTCGTAATGCTCCATGGCGACCCGAATGGCCGGGAGGACGTCGCCGAGGGTCGGACGGTCGCCGTAGTTGCTGACGTCGCCGATCAGGTCCTTGCCCAGCCGGCGCATCGAATCCCGACCACGGCGGCCGATGGTCACCACCGCCACCGGAGCACCCCCGTCGTTGATCTCGTGCAGGGCGAGCCGGATGCTGTTGGCGTTGAGCCCCCCGACCAGGCCGCGGTCGCTGGTCACCAGGATGAGGCAGCGGCGCTGCACCGGACGGACCGCGAGGTAAGGGTGCTCGTAGGCAGGGTTGCGGCGCATCAGCTCGGCCATCACCCCGCTGACCTCATCGGCGTATGGCCGGGCGTTCTGGGTCCGCTCCTGGGCCCGGCGCAGCTTGGAGGCCGCCACCAGCTCCATCGCCTTGGTGATCTTCTCGGTGTTGCTGACGCTGCGGATGCGCCGGCGGATGTCGCGCAGGCTGGGCATGGACTATGCATACCCTCGCTTGAAGTCCTCGATCGCGGACTCGAGCTTCTTGGCGGTGTCGTCGGAGACCGCCGCCTCCTTGGTGATCGTCTTCTCCAGGTCGGCGTGGTTCTGCTCCAGGAAGCGCAGCAGCGAGCGCTCGAAGTCCGAGACCCGCTCGACGGGCAGGCTGTCCAGGTGGCCGCGGGTGCCGGCGAAGATCGCCATCACCTGGCGGGCAAAGGGCACCGGCTCGTTCTGGGGCTGCTTGAGCAGCTCGGTCATGCGCCGCCCCCGCTCGAGGGTCGCCCGGGTGCGCCGATCGAGGTCGGCGGCGAACTGAGAGAACGCGCGCAGCTCCCCGTACTGGGCCAGGTCGAGCTTGAGCTGTCCGGCCACCTGCTTCATCGCCTTGGTCTGGGCCGCCGAGCCCACCCGCGAGACCGAGAGACCGACGTTGATCGCGGGGCGGATGCCGGCATTGAAGAGGTCGGTCTCCAGGTAGATCTGCCCATCGGTGATGGAGATCACGTTGGTGGGGATGTAGGCGGAGACGTCGTTGGCCTTGGTCTCGATGATGGGCAGTGCGGTGAGAGTGCCTCCGCCATGCTCGTCGGCCATCCGGGCAGCCCGCTCCAGCAGGCGGCTGTGCAGGTAGAAGACGTCGCCCGGGTAGGCCTCGCGCGACGGGGGACGCCGGAGCAAAAGCGAGAGCTGCCGGTAGGCGTCGGCGTGCTTGCTCAGGTCGTCGTAGACGATCAGGGCATGGCGTCCCCTCTGCATGAACCACTCACCGATGGCGCAGCCCGCATAGGGGGCGATGTACTGCATCGGCGCGGGGTCGGCCGCGGTGGCGGCGACGATGGTCGTGTACTCCATCGCCCCTTCCTGCTCCAGGGTGGCGTGGACCTGGGCGACCGTCGAGGCCCGCTGGCCGATGGCGACGTAGATGCAGACCACGTCGCCCCCCTTTTGGTTGAGGATGGTATCGAGGGCGATCGCGGTCTTGCCGGTCTGGCGGTCGCCGATGATCAGCTCGCGCTGACCGCGGCCGATCGCGAACATGGCGTCGATGGCCTTGATCCCCGTCTGCAGAGGGGTGGTCACCCCCTGGCGCAGCAGCACCCCGGGGGCGATGCGCTCCAGCTCCATGGTGTCGGCGGTCTCGATCGGTCCCCTGCCGTCGATCGGTTGCCCCAGCGCGTCGACCACCCGGCCGACCACCTCCTCGCCGGCGGGGATCTCGGCGATGTGGCCGGTGGTGCGGACCGTGTCCCCTTCCTGGAGATGCTCGTACGGCCCCATGATGACCGCCCCGACGCCGTCCTCGCGGAGGTCGAGGGCCAGTCCCAGCACCGAACCCTGCCCGTCGGGACCGGGGAACGAGAGCAGCTCGCCGGCCATCGCCTGCTGGAGCCCGTAGATCCGGGCGATGCCGTCGCTGACCGAGGTCACCACCCCCTCGCTGGCCTCCACCACGGAGGCGTTGAAGTCGGCGATGCGCTGTTTCAGGATGTCGCCGATCTCGTCGCTGCGTTGTGCCATCGAAACTCCGATCAGGCCATCGTGGCCTGGAGCTGCTGAAGATGAGTGCGGACGCTGTCGTCGATGACCCGATCTCCCACCCGGACCACCAGACCGCCGATGATCTCGGGGTCGTGCACTCGTTCGACCCGCACCGTGCGGTCCAAGCGTCCGGCCAGCGCCCTCTCGATCCGCGTGGCCGTGGCGTCGTCCAGGGGCAGGGCGGAGGTGACCACGGCGCGCACCACGCCGCTTGCGGCCTCGGCGATCGCGAGGTACTCGGTGACGACGTCGTCGAGCAGGTGGACGCGGCCCCGGGTGACCAGCAGTGACACCAGGTTGCGGGCGGGTGGACTGAGGTCGGAGAGGAGCTGAGCCACCGCGCCGGCACGGTGGGTCATGCTCACCCGCGGGTTGGTCAGCACGGCCTGGACTCGAGAGTCGCCGATGATGGCCCGAGCCCGCTGCAGGTCCTGACCCAGCGCGTCCACGCGGTCGCGCTGGCGGCCCACCTCGAAGCTGGCGGCAGCGTAGCGGCGAGCCAGCGCCGAGGCCATCAAGGAACCCCCAACTGGCCGGGCGCGGAGGAGCTCATCGAGTCGCCTCCTCCAGCGATCTCAGCGAGCGCTCGATGAGCTGGCGGTGGGCGTCGGCGTCGATTGCCTCACCGAGGACGCGGGCCGCGGCCGCCACCACCAACGCGGCCTCGTGGCTGCGCAGCTCGCGCAACGCCTTGTCGCGCTCGGCGCCGATCTCCTGACGGGCCTGCTCCAGGAATGCCGCAGCCTCCTGCCGGGCCTTGGCCCGGACCTCGTCGGCGTCGATCGCCGCTTCGTGGTGCGCCCGGGAGGTGATCTCCCGAGCTTGGCCCCGCGCATCTTCGAGGATCTTCTCGACCTCCTCGCGCACCGCCGCGAGCCGCTGCTCCGCCTCCTGAGCCTGTTTGAGGCCGGCCTCGATCGCCTTCTCCCGCCGTTCTGCCACCCGGATGATCGGCGGGTACACCCAGCGCCAGAGGATGCCGACCATGACCAGGAAGGCGACGATCTCGGCGATCAGGGTGCCGTTGACGCTGAGCAGACCGGCGGGCTTGGCGGCCAGCAACGCTGTCATCGCGATGGTCAGCTGCCCTGGGTGCCGATGGAGGTGATGAAGTAGAAGCCGAGTGCGAGGTTGATGAAGTACATCGCCTCGACCAGGCCGATGATCAGGAACATGATCACCTGAAGACGGCCCTGGGCCTCCGGCTGCCGTGCCGTCCCCTGGATGGTGGCGTTGCCGGCCAGACCGTCGCCGATCGCGGCTCCGATGGCGCCGCCGCCGAGGGCGAGGCCGGCGGCGATCAGCGCCCCTGCCAGGATGATCGAGTGAGCGGATACGGCTGCGGCTATCAGTGGCATCGAGCTTGTGTCTCCTCAGCTGGTCGTTGGTTAGGCGGGAACCGTCCGGCCCTTGCGAGCCGCCACGTCAGTGTCGTCTCCGGACCCGGCGGGCCGCACAGTGCGCCACCTCCCCCGATGGCGGATCCGGTGACCCTCGGCGCCCTCGCGCGCCTGGCCGAAGTAGATGATGGTGAGCAGCATGAAGATGAAGGCCTGAATGCTGCCGACGAAGAGGACGTCGAAGAGCTTCCACACCGTCATGCCGATGAGCGCCGCGGGCGACAGCGCGTCGGTGACGACCGAGCCGCCGCCGGCCCAGGCCTCGAACAGCAGCCCCAGCAGGTACACCATGAGCACGCCCGCAAAGATGTTGCCGAAGAGTCGGAGGGCCAGGGTGATCGGCTTCACCAGCTCCTCGACGATGTTGAGCGGTATGAACAGGATACGCACCAGCATCGGCATCTCCTCCGGGCGGGTGAAGTGCCGGAGATAGCCACCCACACCGCGCAGCCGGATGGAGTACCCCTGGGAGAGGAAGAAGACCACCAGGCCCATCGCCAGCGTCAAATTGATGTCGGCGTTGGCCGGCTCGACGGGCTGCTGGAGGGGGAAGAAGTCGAGCCAGTTGGCCACGAGGATGAAGAAGCCGATGGTCGCCGCCAGGGGCAGGAGGAAGGCGGGCGCGTCCTCGCCGACCGTCTCGCGGATCAGGCCCTTGACGTAGCCCAACAAGAGCTCAAACACCATCTGCAGCTTCCCGGGCGTCCCCTGGCGCAACCGCGAGGCCACGAAGAAGCCGATCAGCAGGGTGAGCGCCATTGCGATCCCGGTGGAGATCAGGGTGTCGTAGTTGTACTGGCAGTAGAACGGGACATTCAGCGCGCTTCCACAGATCTGGAGAACGGGGTGGGTGCCGGGCGCGGCGTCGGCGAGCAGCGACCCGCTCATCGGCGCCGGAGAACCTCGCGCGCCGAAGCGGCCGAGAGCACCAGCTGGGCGGCGGCCAGCCCGACCAGTACCAGAACGACCCGGTTGAAGCCGAGAAAGACGCCACACGCCACCGCCACGCCGCTGAGGGCGATGAGCCGAGCCAGGCTGGTGGCCGCGAATGCGCCGCCGAGGGTGAGCAGGCTTCGGGCCATAACCCCGTTGCCGGCGCCGAGCAGGAGGCCGAGGGCCAGGGCCACACCGGCGAGCGCCTGACCGAATAACGAGGCGAGCAGGACGGCTGCCACCGCCGCCACGCCGCACACCGCCACAGTCACCGTGACCGCGCGCCGAGGGGCAGCGTCGATGGGCTCCGCGCGCACCGTGCCGGCGGGTCGCATCACAGGTATCTCCTGAGCCGGACCCAAAGCCCGACGACGGCGCCGGCCACGCCGACCAGGAGGCCGACAAGCAATCCGAGCGGGGCGGTGTGAGCCGCCGTGTCAATGCCCAACCCCACCAGCAGGGGAACGACAACGGCGACGGCGAGGAAGGCGCCCAAACCCAGGAGCTCGAGCCCGGATGGGCTGTCCCGCCGACCCTCAGCGGGCACGAGCGACCACGCGCCCGAGCGCGATGAGGAGAGGGTTGCGATCGTCACCGCGAGGCTCCGTCCCAGCCTTGCCTCGCGCGGGAGGGCGAGCACGGCCGCACGGTAGCACACGGGTCCCCTCAGTCGGGGTCGCCGCGCCGAGGCAGCCCACCGCGGCCCGCCGCCCGGCCGGCGAGGGCAACGGCATGGCCGGTCACCATCTGCTCGAGCTCCCGGCGGCGCCGGCTTCGGCGGTAGATCCACAGCAGTCCCAGTCCGCAGAGGACGATGGCCACCAGCAGGACGGTGCGGTGCCCGAAGATCGCCAGAGCCAGGCAGCCGAGCACCCCGGTGGCGAGGTAGAAGGTGAGCGCCGTCTCCATCGGGGTCATCCCCCGCGCCTGGAGACGGTGGTGGAGGTGGCCGGCGTCGGGGGTGGCCGGGCTCAGGCCGGCGCGGCGCCGGCGCACGATCGCCCAGGCGGTGTCGATGATGGGAAGGCCCAGAGCGATGAGCGGCACCAGGATGGAGAGCCCGACCGCCACCTTGGCGACGCCCACGATGGTGATGGCGGCAAGCGCCACCCCCAGGAAGTGGCTGCCGGTGTCGCCCATGAAGGTCCGGGCGGGTGGCAGATTGAACACCAGGAATCCGGCGCACACCCCCATGAGCGCGCCGCTCAGGATGACTGCGCCCGCGTAGACGTCGCCGGATTGGGTGATCCGGTTGATGGCGGCGAGCATCGACACCATGGCCACGATGCCGACCACCCCGGCGGCCACCCCGTCGGAGCCATCGAGGAAGTTGATCGAGACCTGCATCCCCGCCACCCAGAGCACGGTGACCGGAAGGGCGACCAGCCCCAGGCTGACCTTGCCGACCAGGGGGAGGTCCACGAATGGGATGTCGATGCCGAGGAGGTAAAAGGCGACACCCGCGCCCAGGACCACGACCAGCTTGGGGCCCCAATGCAGGTCCACGACATCATCGACCGCCATCGCCACGGCAACGGCCCCGGCCACCAGGAGAATCGGCCAGCGGCTCTGCACCCCGCCTCCAAAGGCGGCGACCGCCACCACGAAGCCGGCGACCATGGCGAGGCCGCCGAGGCGCGGAGTGGGCCGGGCATGGAGGTGGCGCCCGTCGTCGGGCTCGGCGACCGCCCCGACCCGTCGCGCCACCCACATCGCCCCCGGGGTGGCGGCGATGCACACCGCCGAGGCCACCAGAAACGGAGGAAGAGCGCTGAGCCAGGCCGAGCTCGAGATCATCGATACGGAAGCGGGAAGCGGCGGCACAGCTCGAGGCTGCGCCGGCGAACCTCACCCCGCACCCCGTCATCGTGGAAGCTGCTGAGCATCAGGTGGACGAGGTCGGCAATCTCGCCCATCTCCGCCTCCTTCATCCCCCGGCTGGTCACCGCAGGGGTCCCGAGCCTCACCCCGTTGGGGTTGTAGGGGGTGCCGCCATGGCCGGGGAAGGCGTTGGCGTTGAGGGTGATGCCCACCTCGTCGAAGGCCGCCTGGACGGCCCTGCCGCGCAACCCGAAGGGCCGCAGGTCGATGACCATCAGGTGGTTGTCGGTGCCGCCGGTGGTGAGCACGCAGCCGCGGTCGAGGAGCCCCCGGGCCAGGGCGGAGGCATTGGTGACCACCTGGCCGGCATAGGCCCGAAACTCGGGCTGCGCACACTGCTTGAACATCACCGCCTTGGCGGCGATGGCATGCATCATCGGTCCCCCCTGGTTGCCCGGGCAGACCGCCTTGTCGACCGCCTCGGCGTGCGCGGATCGGCAGAGGATGACGCCGCCCCAGGGCCCGCGAAGGGTCTTGTGGGTGGTGAGGGTGACGAAGTCGGCGTGAGGGACGGGAGAGGGGTGGACGCCGCCGGCAACCAGACCCGCGAAGTGGGCCATGTCGACCATCAGCGGGGCCCCGACCGAGTTGGCGATCTCGCGGAAGGCGGCGAAGTCCAGCAGCCGTGGATAGGAGCTGTAGCCGGCCACGATCAGCCGGGGGTGCACCTCCTCGGCGCGCCGGCGCACCTCGTCCATGTCCAGCCGGCCGGTGGTCTCGGAGACGAAGTAGGGCTCGAAATGGTACAGCCGGCCGCTGAAGTTGACCGGCGACCCGTGGGAGAGGTGGCCGCCCTGATCCAGGGCCATGCCCAGGACGGTGTCGCCCGGCTGCAGCACCGAGGCGTACACGGCCATGTTGGCCTGGGTCCCGGAGTGCGGTTGCACGTTGGCGTGCTCGGCCCCGAACAGCGCGGTGGCCCGATCCCGGCAGAGGTTCTCGACCTGGTCGACCACCTGGCAGCCGCCGTAGTAGCGCTTCCCCGGGGTGCCCTCCGCATACTTGTTGTTGAGCCACGACCCCAGCGCCTCGAGGACAGCCGGCGACGCCAGATTCTCGGACGGGATGAGCTCGAGAGTCTCCTCCTGGCGCCGCAGCTCAGCCTCGAGTAGGTCGGCCACCGCAGGGTCCACGGCTCGGACCCGGGGACGCTCGGCGAAGGACCCGATCGACGCCGGGGGGTCGGGAGAGAGGACGGCGGAGCCGGCCGGGGACTTGGCGGTCTGGTGCTCGGTCACGTCCAGCCTCCCCCTTCGGTGCTCGAAGGTGCATCTCCCAGGTGCGGACGAAGGGCGGCCGCGGTGACCGGTCCCTCCCGCAGCACGCGGGGAACAGTTGACGTCACATCGATGATAGTCGAGGCAATCCCGGCCCCGGGACCCCCGTCGAGCACTCCGGCGCAGCACCGCCCGAGCCCCGCCTGGGCCTGCCTCGCGGTGGTGGCCGGGGGCCGGCCGTGAAGGTTGGCGCTGGTCGAGGCGATCGGCCCGATGCTGGCCAGCAGGTCATGGAGGAGTCGGTGGCCGGGGACCCGCACCATCAGGGTTCCACCAGCCCTGGGGATGGCCAGCCGCCGCCGCCCCACCGGGCAGACCAGGGCCAGCGGGCCGGGCCAGAAGGCGGCCGCCAGCGATCGCGCCGCCGCGTCCATCTCCACCAGCCCGTCGAGCTGGGAGAGGTCGGCGACCAGCAGGTTCAATTCGAGGTGCGGCGGCCGTCCCTTGAGCTCGTAGACCGCCTCGACGGCTTCGGGATTGGAAGGATCGCAGGCCAGGCCGTACACCGTATCGGTGGGAACGACGACGACCCGGCCGTTGCGAATCGCAGCGGCGGCCTCGTCCACGGTGATCACGGCCGGATCTCGACCACGCGGGGACGGCCGGCCAGGTCGGTGACCACCGTCAGCGAGGCCCCGGGCCAGGAGCTGCCGGCGAGATCGGTGACCGCCACCACCTGCCGGCTGTCGACCTCGACACCCACCCAGCGGACACTGGGACAGCGCTCGGCAACCGCCGCGAAGATGGAACGGTAGGCGTTGAGACCATCGGGGCCGCCATCGAGCGCGAGACGAGGCTCGTACCCGAGGTCGCGGGGAAGGGTCTCCATGTCCGCGCTGGTGACATAGGGAGGGTTGCTCACCACCAGGTCGACCTCGCCCAGCAGCCCGTCGGCCCAGTCTCCCTCGACCAGCAGGACCCGAGAGGCCACGCCCAGCGCCTCGGCGTTCTCCACCGCCACCACCAGGGCCTCCCGGCTGACGTCGGAGGCGATGATCGTTGCTCCGGGCAGCTCCGCCGCAAGGGTGCAGGCGACACACCCGCTGCCGGTGCCGAGGTCGGCGATGCGCAACCCGGCCTCGGGTCCCTCCGCCGCCCGCAGCGCCAGCTGCACCAGGGTCTCGGTCTCCGGCCGGGGGATCAGCACCGCCGGGCTGACCAGAAACGATCGGCCATAGAACTCCCGGCGACCGGTCAGGTAGGCGACCGGCTCCCCCCTCCCCCGCCGCCGCAGCAGCTCGCGGACCGAGTTCGAGCTCGGCGTCGTCCAGGGGCCGGTCGTACTGCAGGTAGAGGTCGATGCGCTGCAGGGCCAGGGCATGGCCGATCAGCAGCTCGGCGTCGAGCCGGGCCAACTCGCTGCCCCGGTCCTCGAGGTAGCCCGTGGAGAGACGGACCACCTCGAGGACCGTGCGGGCCGGGCCCGGACCCTGAGGCGTGGGAGAGGCCACCGAGCCAGGCTAACGCTCCGCGGGAGGGCGCCGTACAGTTTTCCCCATGGCAACCGTGGACGTCGCCGCGCCACCCGGCGGGCGGACCGGGTGGGACACGGTCGGGCCACGTCGACTGATCCTGCTCAGCCTCTACTGGGTCGCCATCGGCTGGCTCTGGAACGCCCTGGGCGCCCAGGTGCTGCCGCCGATCATCACCCGGATGGTGGGCCAGGCCCACCAGGGGACCGCGCTCTCGCTCCTCGAGAGCTTCGGCACCGTGGTCGCGGTGATCTGGCAGCCGATGGTCGGCGCGGTCTCCGACCGCACCCGGATGGCCTGGGGCCGGCGGCGGCCATACATCGCGGTGGGGGCCGTCGGCTCGTCGCTCTTCCTGGTGCTCATGGCCTTCGTCGGCCCCTACTTCTGGCTGCTGGCTCTCTACTACTTCCTGCTCCAGGTGTCCTCGAACACCGCGCAGGCGCCCTACCAGGGATTGGGGCCGGACGCCGTGCCCGAGCGGGACTTCGGCACCTTCAGCGCCTTCTACGGGATGGGCAACCTGGTCGGAACGCTGATCGGGTTCCTGGTCACCGGCATCTTCACCGCCGCCGGTGACTACGACCTCGCCTTCTTCGCCATGGCGGCGATGCTGCTGGTCGCCATGGTCGTCACGGTCACCATGGTCCCCGACCGGGGCCGGGCGTTCGGGGGCCTGTCGCGGGGATGGGGCGCGGTCACCCTGGGAACCTTCCGGATCAACCCGCGCCAGTACGGCAACTTCCTGTGGCTGATGGGGTCACGCCTCTTGATCCTCATGGGCATCGTCGGCCTGGAGACCTACGCCCAGTTCTTCTTCAAGGACGTCTTCTACCCGGGAAGCTCGACGACGCTCACCGACCACGCCAACTCCGCGACCACCGACCTGCTCGCGATCATCGTGCTGCTGGCGATCCTGGTCTCCTACCCCGCCGGCCGCCTCTCCGATCGCTGGGGCCGCAAACCGATGGTGGTGGTCTGCGCCGTGCTGGGTGCGGTGGGCGCCCTGGGGCTGGTCTTCTCCCACTACACCCTGCTTCCCGGAGCCATGACCTCCCCGCTCGCCTCGATCCTCAAGATCCCCACCGGGTTGGCCCAGGTCCTCTGGTTCGGGGTGCCGATCGGGATCGGGATCGGCGCCTTCCTCACCGTCGACTGGGCTTTCATGATCGACCTCATCCCGATCTCGGAGGTCGGCCGCTTCCTGGGCTTCTCCAACATCGCCACCGCCGGCTCGGGGATCATCGCCCGCCTCATCGCCGGCCCCGTCCTCGACCACTTCAACGCCGGCCCCCACATCCTCGGCGAGCTGGGCGGCTACCCGGTGGTGTTCGGGATGTTCGTGGTGTACTTCATCGTCGGGATCTTCCTGGTGCTTCCGGTGGTGGAGCCACGGCGGAGGCGCGTGACCGAGGGGTCCAGCTGACCGCGACGGCTCAGCGGCGCGACCACTCGGTGCACTCGGCTGCGAGCTGGCCGAGCCCCAGCGGACCGAGGTCGAGGGCATGGCCGTGGAACGCCTTGAGGTCGAATCCCGGCCCTCGACTGTGCCGGGCATCCTCACGGGCGGCGAGCCACGCCCGTTCTCCGACCTTGTAGGCGATGGCCTGCCCCGGCCAGCCGAGATAGCGCTGGAGCTCGCTGGCCATGAAGTCGGGCGGATGGCAGGTGCGCTCCAAAAGGAATGCGCCGGCCAGCTCGGATGTCCAGCGCTCTCCCGGGTGGAAGCGCTCGTCCTCGGGGATGACGAGCTCCAGATGGACCCCGATGTCGACCACGACCCGGACGGCCCGGAGCAGCTGACCGGCCAGGTAACCGAGCCGGTACTCGGGTCTCTCGAAATATCCGAGCTCATCCATCAGGCGCTCGGCGTACAGCGCCCAACCCTCACCGTGGCCGGTCATCCCCACCGCGCGCTGGAACCGGGTGAGCCGATCCTTCAGATAGCGCACGTGGCCGACCTGGAGATGGTGGCCGGGCACCCCCTCGTGGTAGCAGATCGAGATCTCAGACCACAGCGGGAACACCGTCTTGCCCAGGGTCGGATACCAGGTGCGTCCCGGCCGGCTGAAGTCCTCCGCCGGACCTGTGTAGTACATCGCCGCCGTCCCGCCGGGCGGGGCGATCATCGCCTCGACCTTCCTGAGCGGCCCGGGGATGTCGAAGCAGGTCCCATCGAGCTCCTCGATGGTCCGGTCCATCAACCCCTGGAGGAATGCTCTGAGCGCCTGCTCGCCATGGACGGCCCGAGCCGGGTCGGTCTCGAGCACCTCGATCACCTCGCGCACCCCACCTCCGGGGACGATCTGCGCGGCGACCTCGGCCATCTCCGCCTCGATGCGATGCACCTCCTCCCACCCCCAAAGATAGGTGTCACCCGGATCGATGGCGGCGCCCAGGTGCTGGCGGGTGGCGAGCAGGTAGCGATCGGGACCGACCGCATCACGCGGCGACGCGGCCGCCGCGAGCTGGTCGCGCATCCAGGCGCTCGCGGCCCCGTACGCGCCGGCCGCCGCTGCGGCCGCCGCCTCCAATCGGCGGCGCAGCCCACGGTCATCGCCGGGGTGGCCGGCGACGAGCTGCGCGAAGAAGGAGGGGTGCTCGCCCAGCCCGGCCCACGTGGCCCCCTGTGCGGCGCAGGCGAGGACCTGGCGGCGCGCCGGCGCCATCCCCCGCCGCACCGCCTCGTCGATCGACGCCCGCAGCCCGCGCAGACCGGCGGGCACCTGCTCCATGCGGGCGGCGATGGTCACCCAGTCCCGCTCGGTCTCCCGGGGCATGATGTCGAAGACCTGCCGGATCAGCTGGAATGGGCTGGCGATGATGCGCAGAGTTCGCATCGTCTCGCCGGCATCGTCGAGCGCCAGCCTCGACCCCAGCCACTCGGAGAGCAAGCCCGCGCAGATCCGGTCGCGATCACCGCCGACCGGCGCCGACCCGAGCTCCGCCAGGGTTTTCCGGTCGAGCTCGGACCTGGCCGACATGCCTTCGGGCGAATAGTCGGTCAACTCGGCGTCGTGACCGAGGAGGCCGCGGGCGGTGGCCATGTTGGGATCGAGCACCGCGAGGCGCTCGATGTAGGCGTCGCTCAGCTCGTAGACGGGGCTGCTCACCAAGCCAAGCCTACCCCGAGGCCGGAGGGCTCAGTTGGGCGAGGCCCCGTCACCGAGGAGGCGGCGGGCCTGGTCCTCCTGCATCAGCGGCTCGATCAGCGAGTCCAGGTCGCCGTCCATGATCCGGGGCAGCTGGTACAGGGTGAGGTCGATGCGGTGGTCGGTGACCCGGGCCTCGGGGAAGTTGTAGGTCCGGACCTTCTCACTGCGGTCGCCGCTGCCGATCATCGAACGGCGTGTGCCCCGCAGCTCGGCGTCGCGCTCCGCCTGGGCCAGGTCGTAGAGCCGGGCGCGCAGCTCGCGCAGCGCCTTGGCTCGGTTCTTGATCTGCGACTTCTCGTCCTGGCAGGTCACCACCAGGCCGCTGGGAAGGTGGGTGATCCGCACCGCCGAGTCGGTGGTGTTGACGCTCTGACCACCCGGGCCGGTGCTGCGGAAGACGTCGATCTTCAGGTCGTTCTCGTCAATTGTGACTTCAACATCGTCCGGCTCGGGGAGCACGACCACGCTGGCCGCCGAGGTGTGGATGCGACCCTTGGCCTCGGTCTCGGGGACCCTCTGGACGCGGTGCACGCCGGACTCGAACTTGAGCTGGGAGTAAGCTCCGTGGCCGTGCACCTCGAAGACCACCGACTTGAGGCCGTGGGTGCCCGAGGGGCTGATGTCGATGAGCTCGGTGCTCCAGCGCCGCCGCTCCGCATAACGCATGTACATCCGCATCAGGTCGGCGGCGAAGATGGCAGCCTCATCGCCACCGGTGCCGGCGCGGATCTCGACGATGACATCGCGGTCGTCATTGGGGTCGCGGGGCAGCAGCAGCCGGTGCAGCTCCTCCCGAGCGGCCTCGGCCGCCTCCCGCTGGCTCCGCTCCTCGTCGGCGAACATGGCGATGACCTCAGGGTCCCGCTCACCGTGCAGGGCCTGGGCGGCCTCGTCGGCGGCATGCCGAGCCGCCCGCCAGCGCCGCGCGGTCTCGACCACGTCGCTGAGCCGGGCCCGCTCCTGGGAGACCCGCTGCACCCGCGACTGGTCGGCGTAGATCTCGGGGTCGGAGAGGTCCTTCTCCAGCTCCTGGAATCGAGTCTCGATGGCGGTGAGCCGCTCGTCCAGCGTGTCCATGTCAGCAGCCATTGTCGGGGAGCGGCGGGTTGTGCACGGGACCCCGGGGCTCAGGGGACCGAGACGGCGTGGCCCTCTCCCACCGCGATCTCATCACCGCTGCGCGCCGCGGCCAGGGCGGCGATCGCCACCTCGATCTGGGCATCGTCAGGCTCCCGGGTGGAGAGCCGCTGGGCGGCCAGGACGGGCACCAGGGCAATTCGACCACAGCGCGTGTGACGGATGCGGGCCAGTCCCCGGATGGCCTCGTACGAGATGCCGGCCACCACCGGGATGAGCGCGATCTGGCAGGCGATCCTGATCGGCCAGAACAGCCAGCCGAGCGGGGTGAAGACGATCACGCTCACCAGCGCGACCACCACCAGGAAGCCGGTCCCGCAGCGGGGGTGGAGGCGGCTGGCGCGACGCACCGCCGCGATCTCGACAGGGGCGCCGGATTCCAGGCAGTTGATCGCCTTGTGCTCGGCGCCGTGGTATTCGAACACCCGGCGCACCCCGCCCGCCCTGCCGATCGCGAACAGGTAGAGCAGCAGGATCGCGGCCCGGGCCGCGCCCTCGAAGAGCACCCAGCCCGCCGACTGGGGGGCGCCATGGCCGAGCAGCGACGAGGCGAGCAGGGGAAGCCCGATGAAGAGACCCAGTCCGAAGACCGCCGAGAGCGCCACCGTCGCCCGCACCGCTCCGGTGGTGAGCTCCGCCTCCTCGCCGAGCTGGACGTTGGCTGACCACTGCAGAGCGCGCAGGCCGAGCCCGAGCATCTCGTACAGGCTGGTCGCGCCCCGCACCAGCGGCAGCGACCAGAAGCGCCGAGTGTAGATCCTGGACCGGAGCGTCTCGGAGACCAGCGCGATGCTGCCGTCGGGACGGCGGGCGGCGACCGCGTAACGGCGCTTCCCGCGCATCAGCACCCCCTCGATCACCGCCTGACCGCCGTAGAAGAACGGGGCCGGCGGGGCGGCCGCAGCATTGACCGCGGCGGTCAGCACGATGTCGCTGATGGAGACGCGGCGGCGGGACTTCACAGGTGTCTCGATCCGGGGTTTGGTCACACCGTCGCCCATGCTACTGCCGATCGAAGCGCGCGACCCGTTCGTCAGCGGGCCGTGGCCGAGCGGCCCGGTTGGCGCGATGAGCTCAGCGGGTTGCGGCCCGGGCGGCGGCGCGGCGCCGGAAGCGCTCCACCTGGCCACCGGTGTCGACGATCCGCTGGGTGCCCGTGAAGAACGGGTGGCAGACCGAGCAGACCTCGGTCTTCAGCTCGGCGGCCGTGGACCCGGTCGTGAAGCTGTTGCCACAGACGCAGGTCACCACCGCGTCGGTGTGGAACTCGGGATGCAGGCTGGTTTTCATGGGCAGACTCGAACTTGCGGGAGAGAACGCTGCGAGCATACCACGGGATGGCTCACACCAATCCTGCCGCCGAAGCGGAGGCCAGGACCCCGCGCGGGCGGGTGAAGTTGCCGTGGGCGACCCCGGGCAGACGCTCCCTGATCGTCGCCAGGGCGGCGGGCATGCCGATTCCCGGCTCCAGGGCGGGCAGCTCCGCGGCCAGCCAGTCATGGTCGACGTTGAGGCTGCGCCACTGGATCTGGTCCACTCCCATCTCCCGGCAGGCTTTCACAGTCGCGTCGAGCTCCGCCGGAGTGTCGGTGACCCCGGGGAAGGTGAGCAGGTTGAGGCACACCTGACCGCCGGCATGATGCATGAGGCGGGCGCATTCGATCACCTCTTCGAGGCCGTAGCCGATCGGGCGGTAGTAGGCCCGAAACACGCTGTCGCTGAACGAGATTGCGCTGATCCTCACCGAGTCGCAGCCCGCCTCGATCATCCGCTGCAGCACCCGGGGACGGCTGCCATTGGTGTTGATGTGGATGGTCGCCACGGGATGGCGCTCGCGGATCCGGGAGGTCGCCTCCACCAGGGCGCGGCCTCGGGTCAGCGACTCGCCCTCGCAGCCCTGGCCAAACGAGACGATCGCAGCGTCCTCGCCGTCCAGGAAGTAGCCGGCGAGGTCGGCCAGCTCCTGGGCGGTGGGGGCGAAGCTCATCCGCTCCTGGGGAGCGGCGACCGCGCCGTCCGTCTGCAGGGAGATGCATCCCAGGCAGTCGGCGTTGCACGCGGGCGACGCCGGCAGCGCTCCCTCATAGCGCCGCAGGAAGGTGTTCTGGGCCGTGTAGCAGCGGTTCTCGAGGGCGCAGCGGGCCAGGTGTCCGACCAGCCGGTTCTGGGGCAGGGCGCGCCGAGCGGCCTCGACGGCGGCGGGGAGGTCGGAGCCGACGTAGCGACGCGGTTGCCACCATTCGAACGAGTCAGTGGGGATGGCCGCCGCGACCAGCTCACCGTCCCGCTCGGCCACCGCCGTGTATCCGAAGAGCGGCAGCCGCGCGGCTCCCGGTTCCGGCTCCGACGCCGGCAGCAGAGTTCGGAGGTGTCCGACGGGAAGGATCGCCGCCACCGGAGCCCATCCTCCCTCGAGAGCGACCATCCGACCGCGTCGATCCCGGCCGAAGGCGCGCCGGCCGGGCAGATGGGCGATGGTCGCGCCCTCCGGCAGCGGGACGGCATCTGACTCCCGCAGGGCCACCAGGCGCCGCCCCGAACGGGCGGCGGGACTGAGCTCGGGGCGCACCCGCAGCGCTCCGGAGCGGTCGGCAACGCAGAGACGCATGGGGCTATTGTGGGTGCGGAGTCCCCGGCCGCCGACGCCGCTCGCGATCCGCCGCGCGGCCCCCGGCCGGATGCGGTGCGGCGCAGCCTCGCGCTCAGGCCGCCTTGAGCTCGTCGGGGATGACCGTGACCGTGCTGATGGCCCCGTCGCGCAGCACCCGGAGCACCAGGAAGCGGTCGATCACCTCACCGACCAGGGCCTGCTGCAGGTCGCCGGCGTCGCGGACCGGCCGGCCGCTCGCCTCCACGATGATGTCGCCCGGCCGGAGGCCGGCGGCTGCAGCCGCCGAGCCGGGCATGACCTCGATCACGCCGAGGCCCCGCTTCACCCCCAGCTCGTCCGCCGCCCGGGGGGCAGGGGCCGGCTGGCTCCGGCCACTCCCAGGTGGCCGCGGCGCACCCGGCCCTCGCGCAGCAGAGCGGTCAGGATGCTCTGGGTGGTCGCGTTGATGGGCACGGCGAGCCCCACGCCGGCACCGGCGAGGGCGGTGTTCACCCCCACCACCCGGCCGGCGGCGTCAGCCAGCGCCCCGCCCGAGTTGCCCGGGTTGAGCGCGGCGTCGGTCTGGATCACATTCTCGATGAGCCGGCTGTGCTCGCCCGCCCGGGCGGCCAGGGCACGGCCGAGGCCCGACACCACCCCGGCGGTCACCGATCCGGCAAACCCCAGGGGGTTGCCGATCGCCACCACCAGCTGACCGACCCGCAGCCGGTCGGCGTCACCGAGCTCGGCCGGGGTCAGCGAGCCGGAGGCGGCCCGGACCACGGCCAGGTCGGAGAGGCGATCGGCACCCACCACCTGGAACGGCAGCTCCCTGCCGTCGGGGAAGCTCGCCGAACCACCGGTTCCCCCCTCGACCACGTGGGCGGAGGTGATCAGGTAGCCGTCGGGAGCGATCGCCACCGCCGAGCCCGACCCGATCTGGCGACTCCCGCGGCGGTCCCAACGCCGGACCTGGAGGGCGGCCACCGAGGGGGCCAGGCGCTCGGCGACCCGGGTGACGATCCGCGAGTAGGCATCGAGGGCGGCGGACTCGCCGCCCGCTCCCAGCTCTTCCACGGCTGTCTCAGGACTCCGGCCCCTCGTCCCGGACCTTCTCCACCTGCGCCAGGGCCTGGCGGAGGCTGTCGATCCATTCGCCCTGGTGGCGGCCGACGAGGCGCACGCACCAGGCCAGGGCCTCGCTGCGACTGCGGGCCACACCCGCATCGATCAGGGTGTCCAGCACCGCCCGGTCGCCCAGCCGAAGCCGGGTCATCACCGGGACCCCGAGGGTGGTGAAGTGCTGGACGGCGTCGCCGCAGCGCGCGCCCCAGGAGACCTTGCGGCCAAACAGCCGCTCGGCGTCCTGGGCCACGGCGATGCGGGCGTCGCGAGTCTCTCCACGGAAGCGCTCGATGCGGGCGGCACGGGCGGTCGCCCGAGCGGCATCGCTGGCGCCGGTCTCGAGCTCGACGTCGGGGATGTCGCCCACGACCAGGATCTCGTCGCGGTCGCCGGTGATGGTCGGGGGAGCGCTGAACAGGCCCGCCGGAAGGCGGCCCGCGAACCAGCCGCGCAGCTCCTCTTCGCTGAGAGCGGGAGCGGCAGTGGGTTCGAGGCGGTTGTGGTGTCGGTGATCAAATTTCATAATTACAAGATTACATGTAATTTGAGACAAGTCAAGCGAGGGCCGGCCCCTCCAGCGTCTCCTGCAATGCGCGCTCCAGGAGCGGAGTGACCAGCGGGTGCGATGCCAGGGGCAGGCCGGTCCCCAGGAACTCAGCGCGGGTCCGGTCGACATAGCGCTGCCGGGCGTCGGCGCTGGGCATCAGGGCCACGTCGCGCAGGTTGGAGAGGCGGTCCGCCGCCTTCAGAAGGGTGGCGTCCGGGTCCTTCCAGATCTCTCCCAGATGCTCTCGGCGTCTCGCCGGGCTCATCCGCGGCTCCCAGTCGGTGAGCAGCGCCACCAGCTCCCGGGTGCGTGCCGAGAACCCGGCGAGATCCTCGAGATGGAGCTCGGAGTCCTCCACGGCGTCGTGGAGCAGGGCGGCGGCGATCACCTCGTCGGCGCTGACGCCGAGCTGGTCGCGAAGGATGAGGGCGACCTCCACGGGGTGGCCGATGTAGGGCGCGCCCCCACGCCGCAGCTGCCCGGCGTGGGCGCGGGTGGCGATGTCGTGGGCCGCGACCAGCATCGCTGCAGACTCGGGGGGCGCGGACGCCAGCAGCCGCTCCATCCCTCCGATCTCAGCGGCGTCTGCGGGCACACCACGACGATAGCGCGCCCGGAGACCAGCCCGGCCGCCCCCACCCGCGCCGCCCGAGGCTGGCGGGAGGGGATCCAGGTGCGGCCGGGAGCGGTGCCTGGCGTTCCCCGCCGACGACGGCCCGGTGCAGGACGACCCCGGTACAGTGATGGACATGGCGACGTCGACCCGCTCGGCCGGAGCCGGAGCGCCGCCCGAGGCCAGCTGCGTCCTCGGCGCCGCCGACTCGAGCGGGTGAGGAGGCAGGGGAGATGAGCGCCGGAGCACTGTTCGTCGCCGTCTTCCTGGCCTGCGCGGTGGAGGCGGTCGAGGCGACCACCATCGTCCTCGCCGCCGGGACCGGCCGCGACTGGCGGTCGGCCAGCTACGGCTCCGCCGCCGCCATCGTCATCCTGGCCGCGGTGGTCGCCGCGCTCGGCCCGGCGCTCACCCGTATCCCCGAGGCCCCGCTGCGGCTGGTGGTCGGGGCCCTGCTCCTGGTCTTCGGTCTGCAGTGGCTGCGCAAGGCAGTGCTCCGCGCCGCAGGCCTGAAGTCGCTCCACGACGAGGGCGAGGCGTTTCGCAGCCAGCTGGAGGCGGCGCGGCGAGCGAGCTCCGGGCGCCGCGGAGCGGTGCCCGACTGGTACGGCTTCGCCCTCGCCTTCCAGGGCGTGCTCCTGGAGGGCACCGAGGTCGCCTTCATCGTCCTGACCTTCGGCACCACCCAGGGGAACATCCTTCTCGCAGCCCTCGCCGCCCTCGCCGCGGTGCTGGTCGTGGTCAGTGCCGGTCTCCTGGTCCGCGCCCCGCTCTCCCGGGTCCCGGAGAACGCCCTGAAGTTCATCGTCGGAGTGATGCTCACCGGCTTCGGCACCTTCTGGTCCGCCGAGGGCGCGGGGGCGCGCTGGCCCGGATCGGACGCCGCCCTGCTGGCCCTGGTCCCCGCCGCGGCGCTGGTGGGGCTGCTGCTCGCCGCCGCCAGCCGAGCCCGGTCGGGGACCGGCTCGCGACCCTCGGCCACGGCCTCGGCGACCCCGGAGGCCGGGTGATGGTGGCACGCCTGCGCAGCTTCGCCAGCTTCTGGTACCGCTTCGTGGTGGGCGACGATTGGACCCTCGCCGCCGGGTGCATCATCGCCCTGGCTGCCACCTACGGGCTGAGCCGGGATGGGGTGCCGAGCTGGTGGGTTGTCCCGGTCGCGGTGCTGCTGCTGCTCTCCTTCAGCGTCTGGCGGGCCTCCCGGCGAGCCTGAGCTCGCCGAGCTGAGGGCGCCCGCGGGGGGCAGCCTGCGGGCTCCGCCCGCCCGGGGCGAAGGGTTGCGCCGCCGGTCAGACCAGGCGGTGGGCCTCGCGCGGGTCCAGTGCCACGTGATGCTTGGTCCTGATCTCCCGGACCGTGCCGCTCTGCGCGCGCATCACCAGGCTGTGGGTCTCCGCCCACCAGTTGTGGTACTGCACGCCGCGCAGGACCCCCCCACCGGTGACCCCGGTCACCGCCACCGCGACGTCCCTGCCGGAGACCATTTCCGCCATGGTCATCTTGGCGTCGGGGTCGACACCGGCGGCGTGCAGAGCGGCGGCCTCGTCTTCGTGCCGCGCCCACGGGCGACACTGCATCTCCCCCCCCAGGCAGCGCAGGGCGCAGGCGGCGAGGATCGCCTCCCGGACGCCACCGGAGCCGATCATGACGTCGACGCCACTGCCCGGCCAGGCGGTCAGCAGCGCCGCCCCGATGTCACCGTCGGTGATCAGAGCAAGCCGGGCTCCGAGGGCGCGGACCCGCTCGATCAGCTCCTGATGGCGAGGACGGTCGAGGATGACCACGGTGAGGTCCTGGACCTGGACGTCCATGGCGAAGGCGATGCGGCGAAGGTTGTTCTCAGGGGTGTCGGTGACGTCGACAGCACCCCGCGCCCCGGGGCCCACCGCCAGCTTGTGCATGTAGGCGCAGGGTGGCGGCGAAACGATTCCACCCGGGTCGGCCGCGGCGGCGATGGAGAGCGCCTGGGACAGGCCCTTGGCGACCAGGCTCACTCCGTCGACCGGGTTGACGGCGAGATCCACCGGGTCACGCCCCATTCCCACGCGCCGTCCCGCGGAGAGGGTTGCGACCGGCCCGTCGGTGCCGATGACCACTCGGCCGTCGAAGGGCATGGCGAGCAGTGCCTCCTCCATGGCCCGCTGGGCAACGTCGCGGGCACCGCTCTTGTCACCGCGACCCAGCCAGCGGCCGACCGCCAGCGCCGCGGCCTCGGTGGCCCGGAGCAGCTCGAGGCCCCGGTGGCGCTCGCGACTCAGCTGCGCGGGCGACGAGGTCGGGGGGCGGCGGGCGGCGGTGCTCATCGCCGGCCATTATCACCGCACCGCGGGCGACCCCACGATGCGCGAACCATGTCTCCGCCGACGCAGGCCACCGCACGGCCCATGGACGCCGTCTTCACCCGGCGGTGGGCGGGAGGGCTGGTATCGGCCCCCTCGGGTGAGCCCGGCCGGTCAGGCTTCGGCGCCGGGTGCGACCGACTCGCGCGCTGCTCCTGGAGCTTCGGCGGCGACGTCCAGGCCTGCCGCTCGGATGTCGACGCCGGCCCGCACGCAGACCGCGACCATGAACTCGCGGAAGAGCGGATGGGGGCGGCCAGGACGGGAACGGAACTCAGGATGGAACTGCGAGCCAACGAAGAAGGGATGATCCCGGAGCTCGATGATCTCCACCAGCCGCCCGTTGGGAGAAGTGCCGCTGAACACCGCCCCGGCCTGGGTCAGGCGGTCTCGGTATTGATTGTTGAGCTCGAAACGGTGGCGGTGACGCTCGTAGACCACGGATTCGCCGTACGCGGCTGCGGCCCGGGTCCCGGGAAGCAGCTTGCAGGGGTAGACGCCGAGACGCATGGTCCCACCCTTGTTCTCGATGTCGCGCTGCTCGGGAAGGAGGTCGATCACCGGGTTGGCGGTGAAGGCATTGAACTCGGTGGAGTTCGCATCCTCGGTGCCGAGCGCCTCACGGGCCAGATCGATGGTGGCGCACTGCATCCCCAGGCACAGCCCCAGGTAGGGGATCTGGTGGTGCCGCGCGTAGCGGGAGGCGAGCACCTTGCCCTCGATCCCACGATGACCGAAACCGCCCGGGACCACCACCCCGTCGACCTCCGCGAGCCGCTCCGGCTCGGGGGCCATCTCCTCCGAGTTCACCCACTCGAGCTGGAGGTCGACACCGCAGTGAACGGCGGCATGGCGCAGGGACTCGGTGACGCTGATGTAGGCGTCGGGCATGGCCACATACTTGCCCACCAGCGCCACCCGCACCGCGGGCTTGGGGGCCTCGATGCGGGCCACCATCCGGCGCCAGTCGTCGAGGTCGGGCTCTCCCGCCTGGATGCCCAGCAGCTCGGCGATGTACCCGCCGAGGCCCGCCTCCTCCAGCATCAAAGGCACCTCGTAGATGGAGCGGGCATCAGGGACGTTGATCACCGCACGTTGGGGGACGTCGCCGAAGAGAGCGATCTTCTCCTTCTGAGCCTCACCGATCGGCTCCTGGCTGCGGGCAACGATCACGTCGGGCTGGATGCCGATCGAGCGCAGGGTGTTCACCGAGTGCTGGGTGGGCTTGCTCTTGAACTCCTCACTGGCCGCGATGTAAGGGACGAGGGTGAGATGGACGTAGCAGACGTTGCTCCGGCCAACGTCGTTCTTGAGCTGGCGGATCGCCTCCAGGAAAGGCAGCGACTCGATGTCACCGACCGTGCCGCCCACCTCGACGATCACCACCTCGGGCTCGGGAAGCTCGTTCTCGGCAACCCGCAGCACCCGCTGCTTGATCTCGTTGGTGATGTGAGGGATGACCTGGACGGTCCCCCCCAGATAGTCGCCGCGGCGCTCCTTGGCGATCACGCTCGCGTAGATCCGGCCGGTGGTGACATTGCTCGCCTGGGAGAGCGAGACATCCACGAAGCGCTCGTAATGGCCGAGGTCGAGGTCGGTCTCCGCCCCGTCGTCGGTGACGAAGACCTCGCCGTGCTGGTACGGCGACATGGTGCCGGGGTCGACGTTGAGGTAGGGATCCAGCTTCTGCATCCCCACATGGAGCCCCCGCGCCTTGAGGATCGTGCCAATCGAGGCGGCGGTGATGCCCTTGCCCAGAGAGGAGACGACGCCCCCGGTCACGAACACAAACTTCGCCATCGTCGAGATCGACCTCCCGGAGCGTCGGTTTGGCCGATGTTAGCAGAGGAACCGATGTTCGTGAGGGCTGAGCGCGCTCAGGCTGCGCCGCGGGGTTCGAGGATGACCACCCTGGTCTCCTCGATCGGACCCGACCCCCCGCTGAGGCTCAGCTTGGGCTGGGAGACCATGCTCCCCTCGGTCAGGCCCATCTCCTTGGCGAACTTGTCCACGGGTTCGTACTCGCCGCTGCCGGGCACCGCGGAGTGCCGGTAGCGAACCGGAACCACGATCGCCGGAGCGATGGCGTTGACCACCTTGGTGGCGGCGACGGCTCCGAGGGCATCCACGCCACCCACCGGGATGGCGAGGACGTCCACCCGGCCGAGCTCGTCCACCTCCTCCTCGGTGAGCTGGCGGTCAAGCCGTCCGACCGCGGCAACGCGGACGTCATCAACCTCCACCCGCATGATCGTGATCGGGCCAGCCGGAAGACCGCGGACGCTCACCCCTCTGACCTCGAACTCGCCGGGCCCGCAGACCTCCTGGGGTTGGCCGTCGCGGGGCCGGAGCCGTTCGGGGTCGGTCTCGCCGTCGGTCTTTACCACGATGTCGGGCTGCGCGCGGCTCAGTCCCGGAAGGGTGAACGGCGGAGGGTCGATGAGGACCTGGACGTCCTTGCCCCGAAGCCGCAAGCATGAGAGCCCGAGGTAGCTGATCTCCATGGCCGAGCGATGTTATCCGACGGCGCTCATTGGCCCGATCCCACCGTGATCGTGAGCGTGAGCGTGCTGCCGTTGCGCACCAGGGCGACCACAGCGTTGTCGCCCGGCGAGAGGCTGAGGTTGGCGGGGTCGAACGGCTGGGTGGCGGTGATGGCGACGCCGTTCACCTGGGTGACGATGTCTCCGGCGAGCAGGCCAGCCTGGGCAGCGGGACCGCCGGGGGACACGCTCTCGATCAGCGCCCCCGGGGTCAGGCCGGCTGCGGCAGCGTGGGCCGGGTCCAGGTAGGTGGAGACGGTCCCGAAGGTCGCGGCCGGCTGAGCGGTGCCCCCGGTCACCTGGGCGATCAGGGTGCGAGCCGCGTCCAGGGAGAGGGCAGGATCCCCGGCGGAGCAGTGGCCTGGGTGATCGTCGAGACGATCCCGATCAGCTGGCCGGCGCTGTTGAGCACCGGAGCGCCGTCGGCCTGAGGCTGCGAGGTGGCGTCGATGGTGAAGGCGCCTGCCACCGATGCTCCGGTGGCGGCCGTCCGTGGTCACCGTCTGCTCCGACCGCGCTGACCGTGCCGACGACCACGCTCAGCCCCGTCCCCGACGTGCTGAATACGGCGACCGCGGAGTCGCCCACCGCCGGATCGGTGGTCGACAGCGAGATCGGGGTGAGACCGGTTGCCCCGGCCGCGCGCAGGGCCACCAGCCCGTGGGCGGGGTCGGTGCCGGCGATCACCGCGTCGTAGCCGTGACCGTCGGGAAGGCCAACCCGGAGCTGGCTGGCGCCGAGCACCGCCTGGGCGCTGGTCAGGATCAATCCATCCGAGCTGACCACCACCCCGTTGGCAAAGCCAGCCTCGCCCTGGCGCCAGGCTGGCCGCGCTGACCGGTTGGGTCGCGATGGTGACCACCGACGCGGCCTTGGACTGGGCCAGCTGCCCGATCGTCTGAGCCTCTGCCCCGCTCGGGCCGGTGATCAGCTGGGTGATGGTGCGCTGGGCCGGCCCCAGATGCAGGTAGATGATCCAGGCCGCGGCGCCTCCCCCAACCAGGCCGATCACCGCGGCGAGGACCACCGCGGCCAGCAGGCGAACGCCGGGACCCGGCCGGAGCAGCGGCGGGACCGGGCCCGGAGCGGCCTCCGCCGCCGAACCGTTGAGGGAGCTGGCCGGATCCGGCACGCTGGCCGCGGCCGGCGAAGCCGGCTGCACCGGCGAGACCGACGACGATGACGTCGACGAGGCGATGGAACGCGCCCGGGAAACCCGGCGGGTCCGGACGCGGGCCGGATGCTCCTCGTCGATCTGGCTCATGCCGGCGTCCGACCCTCGGGAGGTCGGGAGAGGTAGCGAAAGATCCCCGATGCGTTGCTGCGCAGCCCGTTGAGCATCTCGAACTTGCGACGGGCCTGCTCATCGACCCCGTCCGGCGGTGTCGGGAAGGCGGCGCCGAGCGCGGCGGCGACCTCGTCGATGCCGGCCCCCGGGGAGTCCTGCATGACCCGGTCGGCCACCTCGACCCAGCGCCGGAGCTGATCCTCGGCCTGGACCAGGGTGGACGCCGGCGTCGGCGACCGGCCCGTAGTGGGTCAGCACCAGACGGCTGGGCGCGATCGAGCGAAAGCGGTGCAGGCTGGCGATCGCCAGCTCGAGGTCGAAGTCGGGCGGCGGGGTGGCCGGCCGGAGCGTCGCCGACCTCGGCAAGCAGGACGCCCACCGCGTCGCCCACCATCAGGACGCCCGACTGCTCGTCGAGGACCGCCTGATGGTGCTTGGCGTGGCCCGGCGAGTCCACCAGACGCAGCCGGCGTCCCGAACCCACCTCGAGGGTCAGGCCGTCCTCGGCCGCCACCAGACGGTCGGAGGCGACCGGCAGCATCCGGCCGTAGAGGTCGTCGAGCAGTGGGCCGTAGACGCGCGCCGCGGAATCGACAAGACGCGACGGGATCGGCGAGGTGGCGGGCGCCGTTGGGGTGGACGACCACGGTGGCCGCCGGGAAGGCGGCGGCGATGTCCCCCACCGCGCCGGCATGATCGAGGTGGACATGGGTCACCACCACCCAGCGAAGGTCACGGGGGCCGACCCCGGCGGCGGCCAGCGCCTCCACCACCGTCTGGGCGGAGGTCCGGGCCCCGGTTTCGACCAGTGCCGGCTGGGATCCCTCGATCAGGAAACCGGCGGTGAGCCCCTCGATCCCCCCGAGCAGGGTGTCGAGCTGGCGCACCCCCGGCGCAATCAGTTCCATCGGCTTAGCAGCGTACGCCACCGCCGAGCGGCGGGCCGGCCGGCTACGGAGAGGCCGACGCTGTCGGACTGGGAGTCGGGCTGGCAGGGAGACCCCGCCGGCGGTCGAGCAGCTGGTCGAGCTGGCTGATGTCGGCGTTGATCGCCGCCTGGGCCTGGCCGGCGGCGGAGAGGTTGCCGCTCGCGTAGTCCGCCTTGAGGTTGGCCTCCTGGGTGACCAGGTCGCTGATGATCGCCAGCTCCTGGGGCGTGTAGCCACCGGCGGCGGCGACGTCGTGGGTCACCCCCGGCGACGGGGTGGCGCCCGGAGAGGGCGTCGGGCCCGGGCGTCGGCGATGGGGGTGCTCGAGGTCGGCGGGCTCAGCCCGGCGGCAGGGTGGTGGTGTTGTAGAGGGCTGAGATGGCCGCGTGGAGGCTGGTGCCGAGGGCGACGCTGTTCTGCGTCCCGACGATGACGTAGCGCAGCTGGGGGAAGCTGATCACGCTCGACTGGTTGGGGAGCACGTAGAAGGGCCGGACGTAGAGGAAGGAGTTCGTCGTTGAAGGGCAGCACGATGACGTTGCCCAGGATCCACCTGTGAGCCGAACTCGCCGAGCAGGGTCCGCTGGGGCTGATGGCCGGGTCGGTGTTCGAGTTGTTGTCGAACTGGTACGGACCACGCACGTTGGTGTTGTTGCCGAGGGGGACGGCCACCAGCGGGCGGATGGTCGGTCACCGTGTAGTCGGACTCCGCCGCCAGCCACGCGGTCATGTTGCTGGGCCTGGCCGCCGCTCCCGCTGTGCAAACGGGCTGAAGGTCTGCATCAGGACAAACTGCGGGGTGGGGTTGCCCGGCAGGGTCAGCTCGACGTACTGGGGAGTGGTCTGACCGGGTGTTGCCGCCCGGCTCCAGTTCTGCGAGACGCTGTAGAAGTCGTTGCGGGAGAAGAAGTCGGCGGCCACCTGAGGGTTGCAGACCGGGCAGCTGGTTGTCGACGTGGACCGGGGCGTACACCTGGACCTGGTTGCTGAAGAGGTCCTCCGGGTACCGCAGGTGCTGGACCAGGAAGGAGGGCATCTGGCTGAGCGGGTGGAGCAGCCCCGGGTAGATGGCGTTCCAGGCCGCGGTGAGCGGCTCGTTCGAGGTCCACCGCGTAGAGGGTGACGGCGCAGGTGCGGGCGTTGACCACCGCCTTGACGGCGTTGCGCTGATAGGAGATCCCATTGACGTTGTCGGACTCGGGGAAGTTGCCGGTCTCGACGTAGGCGTCGGCGATCCACATCAGGTCACCGGTCTGCGGGTCGGCCACGACGTAGGGATCCGAATCGACGGTGAGGAAGGGGGCGATGGTCTCGATCCGCTGGGTGACGGTGCGGTTCATCAGCACCGTGCTCTGGCTGTTGGGGATGTTGCTGAGGAAGAGGTTGAAACCGCCGAACTGGGTCAGCGAGACGGCCAGCTTGTCGAAGGGATTGTTGATCTGGAAGCCCGCCATGCCGGTTCCAGCGTGGATGTAGTTGTCCGGAGTGGAGGGATAGTTGAATTCCAGCTGGTTGGTGTTGACCACCACCGGTTGGCTGGTCTGCTCGCCGCAGTAGATCTCGGGGTTGCCGCCGGTCCCGTCGAAGTCGAGCGCCGGAGGGGCGCCGGAGTCGACCTGCTGGAGCGGTTGCTTGCCGTCCAGGATGTTGGGCTCTCCCTCCGCTCCCATCTGGTTCACCGAGACCGCGGTGATCCCATAGCCGTGGGTGTACACGAAGGTGTCATTCACGAAGTTGGAGCTGGGGATGTCGCTCTCGGAGATCTCGCGGACGCCGACCATCACCTCGGTCTCCTGCCCGGCGGCGTTGGGATAGCGGTCGATGGTGATGTTGGGGTCGTAGCTCTGGTAGCTCCGGCTCTTGTCGATCTGGTTGAGCACCGCCGGCAGCTCGGTGGGGTCCTGGATCCGGATGTTGGCCAGGGTGCCGGGATCGGCGGCGAGGTCTCCGGTCAGGGTCGGTGTGGTGACCGTCTTGAACGGCTCGTCGACAACATCGGCCGTGCTGCCACCGGAGGTGGTGCTGCCCTGGGTCTCCAGGCCCCAGGCGTACCGGCTCGCGGTCAGGTAGTTGTCGATCGACTGCGCCTGGGCCTGCTCAGCGTCCGGATTGACGCCGGTGGCCGTGTACACCGCCGCCGGGATCCCCAGGGACACTCCGGCCAGGATCAGCCATCCGAACAGCAGCCCGCCCAGGACGGCCGGCTCGTGCCAGGTCAACCGCCGGCGGCTGCGGCGAACCAGGATCACGCCGGTCGCCACCGCGAAGAGGAGTGCGACCAGCTGAAGCGCGCCGAGGACGGGGCGGGTCACGTTCAGCTCGGTGGCGTCGAGACCCACGAACGAGTATTGAGAGTTCTGCTCGGTTGCGAGGTGGTAAACGCCGAAGTGGGCGCCCAGGGCGGCGAGCACGAAGATGCCCGCCAGCGCCGCTCCCGCGTGCAGGGTGCCGAGGCGCAGCGCATCATCGGCGCTCTTGCCCGCGGCCGGGTGGAGCTGGACATCGACGTCCTCCGGAGCGTGGATCACCAGCAGGCTGATCCCGACCACGCGAGGCGGCGCCAAGGAATCCGAGGATCGCTCCCGCCCAGAGCAGCGCGGAGAAGCTGTCGACCACCGGCAGGGTGAACACGAAGAAGCCGTAATCCATGTGGAAGACGGGGTCGGTCGCGCCGAAGGGATGTCCGTGGAGGAAGAGCAGCACGTCCTGCCACGAGCCGGCAAGGTGAGCCCCCCCGCCGATGCCGGCCAGCACGGCCACGGCGATGCCCACCCAGAAGGTGACCCGGCCTGCCGTGGCATCGATGCAGCGTGCGGCTCGAGCCCAGAAGGGCACGCTGGCCCCGACCAGACCTCCGGTGAGGACCAGACCGATGAGGAAGAGCAGACCCTGGGTGATCTTCGGGGTCCAGAAGACGTTGGCGTGGCCGAGGCTTGACAGGAACAGGTAATTGACCCGCAGGCCCATCAGCAGCCGCGACGATCACGATCAGGACGATCAGCACCGCCAGGGCGATCAGGACGATCCGCCACCCTCGCGAGGGTCGCCGACTACCCACCAGCCGAGGCCCGCGGCGCCGGAAGATGACATCGGGGTCGAAGCCGAAGGCGCTCATCGCCCGCCGGAGTGTACTCGCCTTCCAGCCTGGCCAGCGGGTTCATTCGAGGATCAGGGGAAGCCGGGCCCGGGCCCCCGGGGGACCCCGAGCGGGGGGATGAGCCGACGCTGACCTGGACGGAAATGTGCGGCGCCGGGGTCAGCGGCGCTGGAGGAGGAGACGTACGTCGAAGGGGTCGCGCCGCCGGCGGATCCGGCGCGAGACCTCCGGACGGACCTGAACCATGTAGGGCTCCTGCTCGCGGAGCACCTCCTCGATGGCATCGGCCACGAGCATTCCCGCCCGTACCGAGGGCACCCGGTCAGCCACGGCCGCGGCCATGGCCTCGGTCACCACGGTGATCTCCAGCTCGTGAGCCTGCTCGAGAAGGGTCAGGCAGTCGTCGAGGCGGCGCAAGCGCTGCCGGCGGTCGTCCCCGTCGCCGAGCTCGATCACCCGCCCAAAATAGCGCAACACCTCGGGGCTCGGAGGGCCCGTCCGCGGCCGTGACAACGGCGTGGCGAGCCCGATACCCACCCGACGGCCGGTGTCACACGGGACAGGCCGCGGGCCCGCTCAGGGGGCCGCGGCCACGGCGGCCCGACCGGGCGTTCCGGCGGCGCGGCGAGGCTGCCGGGAGCCGGCTGGCAGCGCTGCCGTTGCCGCGCCGCCGATGATGCGCCGGAGGTATTCGCCGGTTGCGCTGCGCGGCTCCCCGGCCACCAGCTCAGGGGTTCCGGCGACCACCACCTCACCCCCCGCCTCGCCGCCGCCCGGCCCCAGGTCGATGATCCAGTCAGCGGTCTTGATGACGTCGAGGTTGTGCTCGATGACGATCACCGTGTTGCCCGCGTCGACCAGCCGGTGCAGCACGCTGAGCAGCTTCTCGACGTCGGCGAAGTGGAGCCCGGTGGTCGGCTCGTCGAGGATGTACAGGGTCCGGCCGGTGTCGCGCCGGGAGAGCTCGGTGGAGAGCTTGACCCGCTGGGCCTCCCCGCCCGACAGCTGGGTGGCCGGCTGGCCGAGCCGGATGTAGCCGAGCCCAACGTCCTGCAGGGTTCGCAACCGGCGGACGATGCGCGGCTGGTTGGTGAAGAGCTCGGCGGCCTCGTCGACGGTCATCTCCAGAACGTCGGCGATGGACTTGCCCCGGAACTTCACCTCCAGCGCCTCGCGCGGTGTAACGCCGGCCCTTGCAGACGTCGCAGGCGACGTAGATATCGGGGAGGAAATGCATCTCGATCTTGATCATCCCGTCGCCGGCACAGGCCTCGCAGCGTCCACCGGCGACGTTGAAGGAGAAACGTCCCGGCTTGTAACCGCGTATCCGAGCCTCGGGCAGCTTGGCGAAGAGGTCACGGATGTCGGTGAAGACACCCACGTAGGTCGCCGGGTTGCTGCGCGGCGTCCTCCCGATCGGCGACTGGTCGACGTCGATGACCTTGTCGATGTGCTGCATCCCGTCCACCCGGTCGTGCGCTCCGGGACGATCCTTGGCGCGGTAGAGGGCCTGGGCGAGGCGGCGATACAGGATGTCGTTGACCAGGGTCGACTTTCCGCTCCCGCTCACACCGGTGACGCAGATGAAGGTCCCGAGCGGGAACTCCACGGTCACATCCTTGAGGTTGTTCTCCCGGGCGCCACGGACCGTGAGCGCCGCGTCCCCAGCCGAGCCGCCGGGCTCGCGGTATGGGTATCACCAGCTCGCCGCGCAGGTACTTCCCGGTGAGGCTCGCGGGCGCCGCCAGCACGTCGTCGAGGGTGCCCGGCCACGACCACCGAACCACCCCTCTCGCCAGCGCCAGGCCCGATGTCGACGATGAAGTCGGCGGTGCGGATGGTCTCCTCGTCGTGTTCGACCACGATCACGGTGTTGCCCAGGTCGCGGAGGGTGGTGAGGGTGGCGAGAAGCTTGTGGTTGTCGCGCTGGTGGAGGCCGATCGAGGGCTCGTCGAGGATGTACAGGACGCCCATCAGCTTGCTGCCGATCTGGGTGGCCAGCCGGATGCGCTGGCTCTCGCCGCCGCTCAGGGTGGCCGAGGCGCGGTCCAGGCTCAGGTAGTCGAGGCCGACGTCGCGCAGGAAGCCGAGCCGCTCGCGAATCTCCTTGAAGGCGCGGCCGGCAATCTGCAGCTCGCGCTCGCTGAGCGACAGGGTCTCGAGCCGGCGCAGAGCCGCCGCGACGGTGAGCCCGGTGAAGTCCATGATGCTCATCCCGTCCACGGTGACGGCCAGGAACTCCGGCTTGAGCCGCTTGCCGTCGCAGGCCGGACAGGGCTTCTGCATCATCAGCCGCTCGATCTCCTGCTTGACCCAGTCGGAATCGGTCTCCCGATACCGGCGCTCGAGGTTGGGAATCACGCCCTCGTACGAGGCCTCGTACGAATGACTCCGGCCGCTGTGCGAGACGTAGCGCATCCGGACCGTCTCATCCTTGGGAAGGCCGTAGAGGATGACCCGCTGCTCTCGGGCCGGCAGCTCGCCGAAGGGGATGTCGGTGGGGATGCCGTAGCGGCGGCAGACGGTCTGCAGGACATCCAGAAGCCACAGCTGCGATGGTCCCTTGGTCCAGCCGGAGAGTGCGCCCGTCGTCGATGGAGAGCGAGGGGTCGGGGACCACCGCATCGCGATCGACCTCCATTCGCATCCCCAGCCCGGTGCAGGCCGGGCAGGCCCCGTGCGGGTTGTTGAAGGAGAAGTTGCGGGGTGCCGGCTCCTCCATGGAGATGCCGCAGTACACGCAGGCGTAGTCCTGCGAGAAGAGCATCTCGGCCCCATGCGGCAGGCTGCGCGGGGACCCCTCATCTTTTCCAGGGGGTAGGTCTCCACCCTGGCTTGCGGCGCCGGCGGAGCCGGCGCTGCCACCCCCCTCTGCGCGGGACTCCCCGCCGGTCCGCTGTTCGTCTCCGCGCTGGGTGAGTCCACCGGGATCAGCAGGATCAGCCCGTCGCTGAGCTTGGCCGCCTGCTCCAGGGAGTCGTTGAGCCGGCTGCTGAGATCGGGACCGATCACCACCCGGTCGACCACGATCTCGATGTCGTGCTTGTACTTCTTGTCCAGCTCGATCTTCTCGGCAAGGTCGCGGACCTCGCCGTCCACCCGGGCCCGGACGAAGCCCTTGCGCCGCGCCTCCTCGAGCACATCGCGGTGCTCGCCCTTGCGGCCCTGGACCATGGGGGCGGCGACCATCAGGCGGGTGCCCTCGGGCAGGGCCAGCACCTGGTCGGCGATCTGCTCGATGGTCTGCTTGCTGATCTCGCGCCCGCAGTTGGGGCAGTGGGGGTGACCGATGCGGGCGTAGACCAGGCGCAGGTAGTCGTGGATCTCGGTGACCGTGCCCACCGTCGAGCGCGGGTTCTTGCTGGTCCCCTTCTGATCGATGGAGATGGCCGGGGAGAGGCCGTCGATGTGGTCGACGTCGGGCTTCTCCATCTGGCCCAGGAACTGGCGCGCATAGGCGGAGAGCGACTCGACGTAACGGCGCTGGCCCTCCGCATAGATGGTGTCGAAGGCAAGCGACGACTTGCCGCTGCCGGAGAGGCCGGTGAGCACGATGAGCCTGTCCCGGGGCAGGCTCAGGTCGATGTTCTTGAGGTTGTGCTCCCGGGCACCGCGGATCTCGATGGTGTCGTGTGGCACGGGCCTCCCTAGCGTACCCAGAAGCAGGCAACCGACAACCGAGGGGGGAGGCCGGGCGACGGCGCTCCGACTCGCTGATCGAACATGCGTACGATACGCCTTGGCTGCCGAGGCGTCCAGCCTCAGCCGGCTGTAGCTAGCCCTCCGAGATGGCTTGCCACCACCAGCTCATAGTTCCGAGCCGAGATCGCGCTTGCCCTGCTCCCGACACTTCCGGGCAGTCGAGCTTTCGCGCAGCCCGCCGGTCAGTCGGCCTCAGGTGGATCGGGGCCGCCACCGGCCGGGTCAGCGGGTGCACCGGTGCCGCCGCCTCCCAGGTCAGCGGGTGCTCCGGTGCCACCCTGGTCCGCGCGCACAGGGACGCGTGGTTGGCCGAGGTCGGTGGGGACCGGGGCCAAGCCACGGAAGCCTTGGCCGGTGCGGATCAGCCGCCAGCCGCCCTCGTGCACCTTCCAGTGGTGACCGCGGCAGATGGTGACCAGGTTGTGCAGGTCAGTCGAGCCACCGCGGGCCCAGTGGCGCAGGTGGTGGACCTCGCCCCATGCCGCCGGGCGGCCGCAGCCCGGCCAGACGCAACCCCGGTCGCGGGCCCGGACCGCCCGGCGAGTGGCCGCCTGGGGCACCCGGGTGGCCCGGCCCACGTCCACGACCGCCGACTGGGGGCCGAACACCACCCGGCTCACCGCGGCGTCGCAGCCCAGCCGGAGCGCGGTCTCGGCGGCGATCGGACCGGCTCCCTCCAGCTCGGCGGCCGCAGAGCCCTCGGCCCCGGTGAGGGTGTCCAGGCTGACCGTCACCTGGAGGTGGGGGCGCTGGCCGGAGCGGGAGGGCAGGGAGCCGGAGTCCAGGACCCGGCCGCAGAGCTCGACCAGGGAGTTGGCCAGGCGCCGCTCCCGGCTGCGCTGGTCCTCATCGCCGGCGGGCTCGGCGAGCGGCTCCAGGGCGGTGCGCAGGGTGGCCCCACCCTCCCCGTCCAGGTAGCCGCGCAGCCACATCCCGCCCCCCTCAGTGGCCGTGAGCTCGAGGAAGCGGGCCTCCACCTGCTCGAGCTGCTCGCGCAGGAAGCGCCGGGGGTCGATGCGGTGACGCAGATGGGCGCAGCGGCGGCGCAGCTCGGCGACCGAATGGTCCCGGGCCCAGCTCAGCATCCGGGCCTCGGGGACGCTGACCTCGGTGTCGCGGCGGCCCATCCACTCGGCGGTGCGGGCGATGAGGCTGAGCTGGGGATAGCTGATCTGGTCGCCCAGCAGGGCCTGGGTGCTCTCCGGGAGGCGAGCCGACTGCTCGCCCACCACCAGGGCGTTCCAGGCGGCGTGGCCGGAGGTCCGGCACTCCTCCCTGACCCAGTTGGTCGGGCTGGTGTGGCCCTCCCACTCCTCCTCGTCGCATGCGGCGAGTTGGGTGACCATGCCGGCGAATTGCAGCTCCAGGATGTCGACGAGATGGCGCACCCGGCGCAGGCCGTCGCGAAGCTGCTCGGGGGGGCAAGCGGCGTAGCCCTGCACACGCCAGCGCTCCACCGCCGCTTCGACGTCGGCAATGCCGACACCCTCCCCTCTTGTCCCCTTCTCCGAGATGGACACTCCACGCCAGTGTAGCGAACGCATGTACGAGTGTCAAGGCGGCAGGACCCCGACGCCCCGCCGCACGGCTGGCCGCCGCAGCTCAGTCGGGAAGCAGCGCCGGGTCGAGGGGGTCGGGGCCGCCGGCCACCTCGATCGCCACGGTGTGCAGCACCTCGGCCGACGACCGCGCCACGTGTAGTCGATAGGTCCCGCCATCCACGTACCAGCCCGCTTGAGAGCGATGGATGGGGGGCTCACCATGGTCGGCGCCCCAGGATGGCCGTCGCCCGTCGAACCTCGGCCAGTCCAGGTCGGCCACGTCGTAGTAGGCGAAGGCACGCTCCCCCAGCTCCAGGGTCACGCTCTGGGCCCCCCCCGGCGCCAGGCGCACCTTGGCGAACGCCTTGAGCTCCTTGACCGGGCGCAACCGGCCCCCCGGAGGCAAGGTGCCGCCCCCCGGCGGCTCGACGTAGAGCTGGACCACCTCGGCACCCCGTCGCTCCCCGGTGTTGGTGACCGTCACCTCCAGCCGCAGCCGTTCTCCGCGGCCGAGCCGGACAGCCGACAGGTGGGGGGGCCCGATCTCAAAGGTGGTGTAGGAGAGCCCGTGGCCAAATGGGTACCGTACCGGCAGGTGGCGCGCTTCATACCAGCGATAGCCCACGAGCAGGCCCTCGCCGTAGCGAACCTGGCTGCTCTCGCCGGGGAAGTTGCCGAAGGCGGGGGTGTGCTCCACGCGCAATGGGATGGTGGTGGGCAGGCGACCGCCCGGCTCGGCATCACCCACCAGCACGTCGACGAGAGCGCGAGCCAGCTCCTGGCCTGCGAACCACACCTGGAGGAGGGCGCCGGCCTGGTCGGCCCAGGGCATGGTCACCGGGGCACCGGTGTTGACGGCCACGACCGAGCGCCGGTTGGCCTCGAGGACCCGCGTCACCAGCACGTCCTGGAGGCCCGGCAGGTCCATGCTCTGACGGTCCCAGCCCTCGCTCTCGTACTCGGGGGGCGAGCCGACCACCACCACGACCGCGTCGGCACCGCGGGCCAGCTCGACCGCCCGCTCGATGCCGGCCGCGTCGGTCCCGGGCTCGTGCACCACCTCGTGGCCGGCGCCAAGCCGGTCCCGAAGGATGTCCAGCGTTGAGAGCTGGTAGTGGGGCACCACAGCGGCGCTTCCCCCGCCCATGATGGTCGGCTGGCCGGCGTTCGGCCCGAGCACCGCGATCCGGCGGAAGCTTCCGGGAACCAGCGGCAGCACCCCATGGTTGCTGAGCAGGACAGCGGCATCGGCGGCAGCCCGACGGGTCAACTCGCGATCCTCGGGACGGTCGACCGGCTGCTCAGCGCTCGGCGGCTCCTCGCTCAGAGCGCCGACTCGGTCGAAGCCGGCGAGCAGCCGGTGGACCTTGGCGTCCACCAGAGCCTCCTTCACCTCTCCAGCGCGGACCGCGTCGGCCAGGTGGGGGCCGAACCCGCGGGCCGGACCCGGCATCTCCAGGTCGAGGCCGGCACGTCCCGCCTCCGCGGTGGTGATCAGGCCCCTCCAGTCGGTCATCACGATCCCCTCGAAGCCCCACTCCCCGCGCAGGATCCCGGCGATGAGGCGGGCGTCGTCGGGGACATGCTTGCCGTTGAGCCGGTTGTAGCCGGTCATCAGGGCGAGCACCCCGGCGACCCGGACGGCGTGCTCGAAGGGAAGCAGGTAGAGCTCGCGCAGGGTGCGCTCGTCAACCACGCTGGAGGACGTGTAGCGCTCGAACTCGGTCTCATTCCCCACGAAGTGCTTGACCGTCGCCGCCACGCCCTGGGCCTGCACCCCTCGGATGTAGCCGACACCCAGCTTGGCGGTGAGCACGGGGTCTTCGGAGAACGCTTCGAAGTTGCGGCCCCAGAGGGGATGCCGATGAAGGTTCACGGTCGGTGCGAGCAGCACCCGCGCACCCTTGTCCCGAGCTTGGCGCGCGACCACGGCGGCCGCCTCGGCGACCAGTGCGGGGTCCCAGGTGGCTCCCAGGGCGGTCGCCGCGGGGATGCAGACCGAGGGGGTGACGCTCCAGTGGCCGGAGGTCTCTCCCCGCGCCCCGTTGGGCCCATCGGTCAGCTTCACCGAGGGGATGCCGAGCCGCGCGACTGGGACCGTGTACCAGCTGCTCAGGCCCGCGGTGAGCGATGCCTTCTCGTCGAGGGTGAGCTGTTCGACGAGCGCATCGAGGTCGACGGCGGCGTCAGAGGCTCGGGGAGGTCCGACCGATGTCACGACCGCCGATGGGCCTAGGCGTCGGCCGCCGGAGCGGCGGAGGGAGCGCCGGACGAAGCAGCGGCGGCCGCCTCAGCCTTCTCCTTCCTCTCGCCCTTCTCGCGACGCGGCGCCTTGGAGTGAACAAGCTCCATCTTGATCTCGCCCTCCTGCACATCCACGACCACGGTGTCACCCGGGCCGTGCTTGAGCCGGAGCAGCTCCTCGGAGAGCGGGTCCTCGATGACCCTCTGGATCACCCGACGCAGCGGTCGGGCTCCATAGACCTTGTCGAAGCCCTCCTCGACGATCTTGTCCTTGGCCTGGCCGGAGACCGAGAGCTGGAGCTCCTGAGCGCCCAGGTGGGTGGCGATCCGGGCCAGCATCAGGTCGACGATCTCGCGCATCTGCTCGTGGGTCAGGCGCTGGAAGACGACGACCGCGTCCACCCGGTTGAGGAACTCGGGACGGAATGCCCGTTTGAGCTCGTCCATGATGGTGTCGCGCATCTTGCCGTGCTCGTGATCGACGCTTCTCTCATCGGGGACCGCGGGCTGGAAGCCAAGCGACATGTTGCCCTTGAGGTTGGCGACCCCGAGGTTGCTGGTCATGATCACGATGGTGTTGGCGAAGTTGACCGCCTTGCCCTTGGCATCGCTCAACCTGCCGTCCTCCAGGATCTGGAGGAGCATGTTGAAGACCTCGGGGTGCGCCTTCTCGATCTCATCGAAGAGGACCACGCTGTAGGGGCGGCGGCGGACCGCCTCGGTGAGCTGGCCGCCCTCGTCGTAGCCGACGTAGCCCGGGGGTGAGCCCACCAGCCGCGCCGTCGAGTGCCGCTCCATGAACTCGCTCATGTCGAGGCGGATGATCGCGTCCTCGTTGTCGAAGAGGAAAGCGGCGAGGGAGCGAGCCAGCTCGGTCTTGCCCACCCCGGTCGGTCCCAGGAACATGAACGAACCGATCGGCCGCCGGACGTCCTTGAGCCCGGCCCTGGCCCGGCGCACCGCCTGGGAGATCACCCTCACGGCCTCATGCTGGCCGATGAGCCGCCTGTGGATCTCGTCCTCCATCTTGAGCAGGCGAGAGGTCTCCTCCTCCACCAGCCGGGACACCGGAACACCGGTCCAGGAGCTGATGATCTCGGCGATGTGCTCCTCGGTGACCTCGGGCACGGTGGCGCCGAGCTTGTCGCGCCACTGCATCTCCTCGGAGACGTACTTGTCCTTGAGCTTCTTCTCGCGGTCGCGGAAGCTGGCCGCGGTCTCGTAGTCCTGGCCGGCGATGGCCTCGTCCTTCTGGCCCTGGAGTTCGCGAATCTCTTTCTGCATGGCGCGGAGCTCGTCGGGGGTGGTGGTGAGCTTCATCCGCACCCGGGCGCTGGCCTCATCGATGAGGTCGATCGCCTTGTCCGGCAGCGAGCGGTCGCTCACGTAGCGCACCGACAGCTCGGCGGCGGCCTTGAGCGCGGAGTCGGTGATCTTCACCCGGTGATGCTTGTCATAGAGCGGACGAATCCCGTGCAGGATGTCGATGGTCTCCTGCAGGGTCGGCTCGTCGACGTAGACCGGCTGGAAGCGGCGTTCCAGTGCAGCGTCCTTCTCGATGTACTTGCGGTACTCGTTGAGGGTGGTCGCACCGATGCACTGGATCTCACCGCGGGCCAGGGCGGGCTTGAGGATGTTGGCGGCGTCGATGGCGCCCTCGGCAGCACCCGCGCCCACCAGGGTGTGCAGCTCGTCGATGAACAGCACCACCTCACGGGACTGGCGGATCTCGTCGAGAATCTTCTTGAGGCGCTCCTCGAACTCGCCGCGATACTTGGTGCCGGCCACCAGCGAGCCCATGTCGAGGGTCAGCACTCGCTTGCCCATCAGGGACTCGGGAATGTTGCCGAGGACGATCGATTGGGCCAGGCCCTCGGCGATCGCGGTCTTGCCCACGCCCGGCTCGCCGATGAGCGCCGGGTTGTTCTTGGTCCGGCGGGAGAGGATCTGGATGACCCGCTCGATCTCCATGGCCCGGCCGATCACCGGGTCCAGTTGGTTCTTCTGAGCCAGCTCGGTGAGGTCGCGGCAGAACTGATCGAGCAGCGGGGTCTTGCTGGGTTTCTTCTGAGACTCCTTGGACTCCTCCTCGAGGCCCGACTCGTGGAGCAGCCGCTCGATCTCGGCGCGCACCTTCTCCAGGTTGGCGCCCAGGTCCTCGAGCACGTGGGCGGCGATCCCCTCGCCCTCGATGAGCAGGCCGAGCAGGAGGTGCTCGGTGCCCACGTAGTTGTTGCCCATCCGGCGGGCCTCTTCGAAGGAGATCTCGATCACCTTCTTGACCCGGGAGGTGGGGATGATCTGCTGGATGATGATCCGCTCGTTGCGGCCCAGCACCGACTCGATGGTGCTGCGCACCTTGTTGATCTCGACACCCAGGTTGTTCAGCACCTTGGCGGCAAGGCCCTCGCCTTCGCGGAGCAGCCCGAGCAGCAGGTGCTCGGTCCCGATGTAGGAATGGTGCGAGCGCTCGGCCTCCTCCTGAGCGAGGGTGAGGACCTTCTTCGCTCTTTCGGTGAACCGTTCAAACGGGTACAAGACAACCTCCGCGTCCCGCCCGGCCCCTCCTGAGGGGGGAGGGGGTCAGATCGGGACCTGCTCCAACTTCCCCATTATGCCCATCGACGAGCCCCGTAACCCTCGCAGGACCAATTGGGAGGAACGTGTTCCGCGGCTGTCACGCGCGCGTGCGAGGAGCGGTCCGGCCGAGCTGGCCTCGGCCCGTCCCCCGGGGACCAGAGTCCAGCTAGCCCTCGTCGGGCGGGCCGGCGTCCTCTGTCTCGGCGGCCGCAGTCTCGGCGGCGGCAGCCTCGGGGGTCTCCCCCACCTCGGCGGCGGCCTCGGGGGCCTCCCCCACCTCGGCGGCCGTCTCGGCGGCGGCAGCCTCGGGGGCCTCGCCCACCTCGGCGGCAGATGCGGCGGCGGTCTCGATCTCGAGCTCCGTCTCGGGAGCCTCGCCGGCGGCGGCCGCGGGGATCTCCACGGTCTCCGGCGTGGTCTCGGGCGACTCGCCCCCAGCAACCTCCCCAGCCACCTCCCCAGCCACCTCCTCGGCCACCGGGGCTGCCTCAGGCTCGACCGCAGGAGCCACCACCCTCACCCTGCGAGCCGGCTCGGCGCCGCCATCCCCCTCGGCTCCGCCCTCGTCCTCGCTGAAGTCATAGGTGGGGGGAACGTATTCACCCGGACCCTCAGGACCGCCGCCATGGAGCTGGCGCAGCGAGAGGCTGATCCGGCGGCGCGCCCGGTCGGCGCTGAGCACCATGACCCGCACCTGCTCGCCGACCTTGAGCACGTCCTCGGTCCGCTCCACGTGGTCCCAGGACAGCTCGCTGATGTGGAGAAGGCCCTCGACGCCGTTGGCGATCTGCAGGAAGGCGCCGTACTTCTTGGTCTTGGTGACCTCGCCCTCGACCACCTTCCCGGGTGGGAAGCGATCCTCGATGGTGTCCCATGGGTCCTCGCTCATCTGCCGCAGCGAGAGGCTGATCCGGGACAGCTCGGGGTCGAGCTTGATGACCTTGACCCGGACCTCGTCGCCGACGCTCAGCATGTCGGACACGTTGTTGATCCGATCCCAGGAGAGCTCGCTGATGTGGATCAGCCCGTCGGCGCCGCCGAGGTTGACGAAGGCGCCGTAGCTGGTCAGCCCGCTCACCTTGCCGGTGATCAGGTCACCGACCTTGAGCTTCTCGAACAGCTCCTCCCGCTGCCTGGCCCGATCCTCGTCCTGGGCCGCGCGCTGGGAGACGATCAGGCGGTTGCGCTTGCGGTTGACCTCCAGGATCTTGACCGGGATCTTGGTGCCCACCAGCTCCACCAGGTTGCCGGAGAACTGACGGGCCACCTGGCTCGAGGGCAGAAAACCGCGAAGGCCCATGAGGTTGACGATCAGACCACCCTTGTTCTGCTCGCGGACCTCGGCGTCCAGGATCTCGCCCTCTGACTCCTTCTCGGCCACCGCCTGCCAGATCGACTCAGCGCGTGCCTTGCGCAGCGACAGGATCACCCGGCCCTCGTCGTCCTCGGGCTGGAGCACATAGACCTTGATCCGCTCACCGGGCACCAGGGTGACCGCGGCCTCGTTGCGCCCCGAGAGCTCTCGGTTGGAGATCACGCCCTCCGACTTGGCACCGATGTCGACGAGGACCTCATCGGGGTCGATCCGCACCACCGTCCCTTCGACGATGTCCCCATAGGAAAGCGTCCTGACACTGCTCTCCTCGGCGCGGAGGAGCTCCTCCATGGTGAGCGGCTCGCGCTCATCGGTCTCAACGATCGAAGCCAACTGTCTCCTTTCTCGCCTGGCTGATCCGGATCATCAGGGCTCGCCGCGTGATGGGCGTGTGCCCGGAACCTGCCGCCTGAGGGCGATGAACGGACGCGTTTGCGCCGTTGCCGCGCGGCACCGGAAGGATACCAGGGTAGCGCTCGTCCAGCCGGCGATGGACTCCCTCGCGGCGTCAGGAATTCGTTGCACGGTGTGACCGGGGCAATACAGGACCCTACGGGACCGCGTCGCAGGGCCCATGCGACCCTCGGGGCGCCATGAGGGTCACGATCACCTGCGAAGACTGCGGCCACAAGCATCGCCTCGAGCGCCGGATCGCCGAGCCCGGACCGATCTGGATCATCTGCCACAACTGTGAGCTTCCGCTCCAGGCGGTTCTCGAGGGACCTGCACCGGCACCGGAGCCGCGGCCAGCCCAGGCCTATGCGGTGTGGAAGGAGATCTTCGACCTCTCGGACGCCCCGACGGCCGGCTGAACGGCTGACCAGGGGGGACCGCGGGGGGGCTGCTGGGCTAACCTTGCGGGGGAATGCCAGCGGCGACAGTCCAGCCTCCTGCTCCGACCCTGACCCCGGTCGAGACCCCTGCGGGGAGCTCCCGAGGGCTGCGCGACCCGGGTTGGGACGTGCTGGTCTGGAACGACCCGATCACTCTGATGTCGTACGTGGTGCTGGTCTTCCGGCGGCTCTTCGGATACGACTTCGAGACCGCGACCCGATTGATGCTCCAAGTGCACCACGAGGGCAAGGCGGTGGTGGCCACCCAGCCTCGGGAGCAGGCAGAGGTCTCGGTCTCCCAGCTCCACGGCTTCGGCCTCCAGGCGACCCTGGCCCGCGAGTAGCCGGGGGACGGACGCTCGTGGCTGAGGTCCGCCGGCGGAGGGGCCGGATCCAGCTCCGGCTGGATTCGTCCGAGAGAGCGGTGATCGGGGCCATCGTCGAGCAGCTGGCGCCGCATCTCGGCAAGGTGCCCAGGACCAGCCCCGTGGCCTATGCGGACCCCGAGCTGCAGGCCGAGTACGAGCGCTGGGTGCGGCCCTCGGTGGAGAGCGGGCGCAACGCCGATCTGGACGTCATCCGCGACTCGGTGAGCTCCGGGGAGGACGTGACCCCTCTGACCGAGGCTCAGGCCATGGCCTGGACGCGGGGCCTCAACCACCTGCGGCTCGCCGCCGGGGGACTGCTGGGGATCGACGAGGACGGTTGGGAGGAGCAGGCGTCCGATCAGCTCCGCAGTTCAGGCGAGTATCGAGTCCTGATGGCCCTTGGACTCCTCCAGGAAGAGCTGGTCGCCGCCCTGGAGGGGTGACCCCGTGGCCGAGCTGGTGGGCTTCGAGCTCGGGGCACGCGGGACGGACATCTCGCTTGGAGGGATCAAGCCATGCAACCAGAGGACATCCTCAATCGAGTGCGTGACCTGGCCACCGTTCGCCAGGTCTTCGGAGAGCCGTACGAGCGGGATGGCACGCTGGTGGTGCCGGTGGCCCGGATACTGGGTGGCGGAGGCGGGGGCGGCGGTGAGACCTCCGACCCGGCGAGGGGCGGCCGCGGCTGGGGCGGGGGCTTCGGTGTCTGCACCCGCCCTCTCGGCGTCTACGTGATCCGGGAGGGCCGGGTGTCGTGGCAGCCGGCAGTGGATGTGAGTCGCATCGTGCTGCAGGGTCAATTGGTGGCGATCGTCGCCATGCTGGTGGTGCGAGGTGTGGTGCGCCGCCGGCGGTCCCGCCGTGGGTTCCGACCTGTGTCCACCGGCACGCGGTAGACCAAAGGGCGCACATCGCCCTCCACCACCCCCCAACGGCCGCACCGAAGCGGAGCACCTGCCCCGTGCCGCCACCTGGTGCGGAGCCTCAGTACCGGGTGACCTTCATGGACATGTCGAGAGCGCCCGCGCTGTGGGTGAGGGCCCCCACCGAGATGTAGTCCACACCGGCCAGCGCATAGGCCCGCGCATTGTTCGACTGCACCCCGCCGCTCACCTCGACGATGGCGCGACCGCGGATCAAACCCATCGCCTCCCTCACCTGACCCGGCGAGAAGTTGTCGAGCAGGATCCGAGGAGCCTTGTCGTTGAGCGCCGACTGAAGCTCCTGGAAGCAGGCCACCTCGACGATCAGCTCGTCGCCGGGATAGGCCTTGCGCACCGCGCGCAGGGCCGGGGTCACTCCCCCGACCAGGGAGAGGTGAGTGTCCTTGATCATCACCGCGTCGAAGAGTCCGTGGCGGTGGTTGACCGCGCCGCCGATCCGGGTCGCGTACTTCTCCAGTGCGCGCAGTCCGGGAGTGGTCTTGCGAGTGTCGAGAATCCTGGCCTTGGTCCCCTCCACCGCCTTGACGTAGCGAGCGGTGAGCGAGGCGATGCCGGACAGATGCTGGAGGAAGTTGAGAGCCACCCGCTCGGCGCTGAGGATGGCGCGAGCCGGGCCGAAGAGCCGGATGACAATCTGGTCGGCCTGAACCCGGTCGCCATCAGCGGCCTTGGCATCGAACTGCACCCGAGGATCGACCAGCTCAAAGACCCGGCTGGCCACGCTGAGCCCGCAGATCACCCCATCCTGCTTGCAGATGACCTTGCCTCGACAGGTCATGTCCGCCGGGATCAGGGCATCGGTGGTGACGTCGCCAGCCCCAAGGTCCTCGTCGAGGGCGGCACGGATGACGGGGTCCAGGTGCTCCGGGGCCAGGGCGTCGGTGATCGGCTGCAGGGTCGTGGTCAAGGTGTACTCCTCTCAAGGGTCGGCGTGGTGCGCGACGCACCCCACCGGTCGCTGCTCAGGGGGAAGTCATCGCGATGGTGAGCCCCCCTGCTCTCTTCTCTATCGAGCGCGGCCGCCAGCACCAGTCGCGCGGTGGTTCGGGCCAGCCCGGAGGCCCGGGATTCGCCCGGCTCCGACCGCATCTGGTCGACGGCGGTCAGCGCTCCGACGAGAGCGGACCCGGTCCGGCTGATTCCACACGCCGACCACATGAGCTCGCGGAGCTCGTGCAGGGCGGCGATGTCCGCCAGGTTCGTATGAATCGCCTCGGCACGTCTCCGCCCCTCCCCCGAACCGGCGCCGGCGGCGGGCTCGGCGAGGCCGGCCGGGAGGCCGGGGGCCGAACCGGGGTGGCGGGTTGAGCCGGACTGAGCTGCGGCCTCTCCCGTGCGGCGGCCAAAGACCAGTCCCTCGATCAGGGAGTTGCTGGCCAGCCGGTTGGCGCCGTGGACGCCGGTGCGAGCAACCTCGCCGCAGGCGTAGAGCCCGTCCAGAGTGGTCGCACCCTGGAGATCGGTGGCCACCCCGCCGATGGTGTAGTGAGCGGCCGGGGCGATGGGGATCGGGGTCATCGCCGGGTCGAGGCCGTGGCGGCGGCAGGTCGCCGCGATGGTGGGAAAGCGCTGGGCGAAGCCCTCGCCGAGCCGCCGGCAGTCGAGCAGAACGTTCGCGACGCCGCTGCGCAGCATCTCCTCGGCGATGGCCCGAGCCACGATGTCCCGAGGAGCCAGCTCCCCTCGCGGGTCGGAGTCGAAGAGGAAGCGCCGTCCGGTCCGGCCGACCACCTCTCCGCCCTCGCCCCGAACCGCCTCGCTGATCAGGAAGGGAGGGGCTCCCGGCAGGGCGAGGACGGTGGGGTGGAACTGGACGAATTCCAGGTCGGCGACCTCGGCGCCGGCCTCGAACGCCATAGCGATGCCGTCGCCGCTGGCGCCGGGTGGATTGGTGCTGTGACGCCACAGGCCCGCGGCCCCACCCGACGCCAGGATCACGCTCCCGGCCCCGATGCGAAGGACCTCACCGGAGAGCAGGTGGCAGACCTCCACTCCGGCACAGCGGTTCCCGTCGAGCACCAGCCGGATCGCCGCAACCTCCTCGAGCACCTCGGCCCCGCTCTCCAAAAGCCGCCCGATCAGGGCGGTCTCGATGGCCGCACCCGTCGCGTCGCCCCCGGCGTGCAGCACCCGAGGCCGGCTGTGCGCCGCCTCCTGGTGCAGGTCCAGCTCGCCGCTCGCGGTCGCATCGAACCGCACGCCCCACGACGCCAGCTCTGCAATCCCGGCCGGGGCCTCCTCGACGAGCACGCGCACCGCCCGCTCGTCGCAGAGCCCACGCCCGGCGGCGATGGTGTCCTGGAAATGCAGCTCAGGGGAATCTCCCGGGCCGACGGCAGCGGCAATCCCTCCCTGGGCGAGAGGGGTGCAGCCCGAGTCGAGGGGCCCCTTGCTCACCACCAGCACCCGTGACCGCGGCGCCGCCGCCAGGGCAGCGGCGAGTCCGGCGATCCCGCTCCCCACGACAACCACATCCGGTTCGCCTCCTCGGGGCGCTCGCACGCTGCTCAGGGCGTCGCCACCTGATCCCGGGTGGGACGGTCCTTGGAACTCAGGACGATGCGCTGCAACGCCTTTTCCCCTCCGATTCAGGGCGTCAGCGGAGTTATCTCCAAGTCGCCGACGACCAGCCCCGCATCGGCACCCAGCGTGACCGCGTCGATCAACCGGGTGCCAGCTATTCTAGCAGCGATCAGCATTTCGCTGCGATCAACGGCGGCTGAGACCGGTGCGAAGCTGTCAGGGTGGACGACGGCAACGTAGTCCACTGCCAGGTCAGGGCTGTCGGCGAGGCGGCGCATCGCGGCTTGAATCAGGCGTTCGGAGACGGTCTCGCCGGCGCGATGGAGAGCGTGGGCTGAGGCCAGGGCTGCCGGGATGGCGAGCGCCTGACGGCGCGCCTCCCGGTCGAGATAGACGTTGCGACTGGAGAGCGCCAGCGAGTCCGGGTCGCGGACCGTCGCGCAGACCACGATCTCGGTGCCGAAGTCGAGGTCTGCGGCGAGACGGCGGACCACCGCGCACTGCTGCGCGTCCTTGTGGCCGAAGTAAGCGCGATCGGGGCGGACGGCCACCAGCAGCTTGGCCACCATGGTGGCGACGCCATCGAAGTGGCCGGGCCGAATGGCACCCTCCAGGGTGTGGGTGAGAGCTCCGCTGACAGTGACCCCGGTGACGGAGCCAGGCGGGTAGACGGCGTCGACGCTGGGCGTGTAGACCACATCCACCCCAACGGCGGCGCAGACCTCGAGGTCCGCCTCCAGCGACCGCGGATAGCGCTCGTAGTCCTCTCCGGGCCCGAACTGGGTGGGGTTCACGAAGATGCTCACGGCAGTCCGGTCGCACTCGGCACACGCCCTTTGGATCAATGAGCGGTGGCCGGCGTGGAGTGCTCCCATCGTCGGTACCAATCCCAGGGTGAGCCCGGAGGCTCTGATCCGCTCGGCCCGGCGGCGCAGCGACTGCGGGTCAGTGATACGCGTGAGCATCGTCGGGGAAGCCGCCCGCCGCAACCTCCGCGGCGAACCGCCGCGCTGCGGCGACCACCTCGTCGCCGAGGTTGGCGAAGTGCTTGACGAACTTGGGGGCGGGGTCGCGAGTGAGCCCGAGCAGGTCGTTGATCACCAGCACCTGGGCGTCGCAGTCGGGCCCTGCACCGATCCCGATGGTGGGAATGTCCAGCGCCTGGGTGACCTGGGCTGCCAGGGAGCGTGGGACGCCTTCGACCACCAGGGCGAATGCGCCGGCGTCCTGGAGTCCCCTGGCATCCTTCTCGATCCGAGCCGCGGCATCCGCATCCTTGCCCTGCACCCGGTAACCACCGAAGAGGTGGACAAACTGCGGGGTGAGCCCGAGATGGCCCATCACCGGGATGCCCCTGGCGGTCAGCTTCTCCACCAGAGCGACGACCCGACCGCCGCCTTCGAGCTTGACCGCGTGCATCCCCGCCTGGAGGTACCTGGCGGCGTTGTCGATCGCCTGCTCATCGGATGCGTGGTACGAGTTGAAGGGCATGTCCCCGACCAGCAGCTGCTCGGGCGCGCCGCGAGTCACCGCCCGGGCGTGGTGGAGCATCTCCTCCATGGTCACGGACAGGGTGGTGGCGTGACCGAGCATCACCATTGCCAGGGAATCGCCGACCAGGATGACCGGGATCTCCGCCTCGGCAAGGATCCGCGCGGTGGTGTAGTCGTAGGCGGTGAGCATCGCGAAGCGCTCGCCGCGGCGCTTCTTGTCAAGAAGCTGGGGGATGGTTACTGGCAATTGGAGTCCCCCGCACCATGTGGGGACGCGGGGGTGGTGTTGCGCTCGGCACGGGCGTCGGCACGCCCTGACTGGCGTGCCGCGGCCTTTGCTCGGCGCGGTTGCACCCGCGCCTGCGCAAAGCCTCGTTTCACACGCACCCCCGCGTCCCCTTGGCGGTGTCCGTTTGCCGATCGCTGGTTCTGGCTGCCGTCGTCGAGAAGGGCGGCGATGCTCTCCCTCCCCTCCTCGCCGGCAAGGCGCAGGGTGGCCCTCGCCAGAGCTCGGTAGAGCGCGTCGGCGCCGGGGCGGCCGTGGAGGGCGGCGAGGTGAAGCGAGACCGTCTCGGCGTCGGCACGCACCACCGGCCCGGTGAGCGCCGCCTTCGCTCCGCCGCGGCGAGCGTTGGCGAGCGCTCCCTGCATGAGCGAGATGAGTCCCGCTTCCGCCTCCCGGGCATCGATGCCGGAGGTGGCCATCAGCTCCGTGGCGGCGGCGACCAGAGCGAGGGGCGCGTTGCCGGCCAGCGAGGCAGCGGCATGGTACAGGCCCCGGAAGCGCGGCGCCACAGCCACCGGGCGGCCCCCGAGATCGCGGACCATCCGGCGCAGCTGGTCGAGAAGCCCCGGGTCGCCGTCAACAGCCATCAGGCTGCCCCGGAGCAGAGCGGCCGACGCCTCGCCGGCGAGGGCCTGGAGGGGGTGCAGGCTGCCGACCGATGCACCAGTGAGCCGAAGTGGAGCCAGCACCTCGAGGCCGCGACTCGCGCTGCAGTGGACAACAGCCCGGCCGGCGAGCTCGGCGCCTCGCGCCACGACGGAGGCCACCGCCTCGGCGATGGCGGGATCCGGGACGGTGAGCAGGGTGATGTCTGCGGCCTGCATCGCGAGCAGCGGCGTGGTCACGGACCAGGCTCCGACCCGGGCGGCGAGCTGATCGGCGTGGTCCGAATCCCGACTGCACACGGTGGTGACCGGGTAGCCGGCATCGCTGAGGGCAACCGCGAGGGCTGTTCCGGCGCGGCCGGCGCCGACCAGGGCGATCTCCGGTTTTGGGGTCAGCACCTCAGCGGCGCCTCCACGATGTCCGGGCGCACGGGGCTGGGGCTCCGTCTCGGTCACCTCCGGGATCCAAGCGGGATGTTATGCACGGTCCACCCCTGGGTCGTTGCCGCTGCCTCGAGGCGCCCCATGGGCGTCCCCGGGCCACCGACCGTAGGAGGTGGGCCGTTGCGGAGATCAGTCTACGCCGCGCTCCGCCCGCCTGCCGAGCTGCGGCTGAGCCTCCGCAGCTACTGCCAGCGGCGCGCCGGCCGCGGGGCGACCAGCGAGACCACCAGAAGCACCATGAATCCCAGATCCAGGAACAGCGCCAGAGCGGCGCTGAGACGCAGGACGCCGGTCGCGGCGTCCAGCTGGGAGAGAAACGATCCCACGCCGAGCAGCATGATGACGAGAAGGAGCGCTCGCGCCACCGAGAACTGTACCAGCCACACGAACACGACGGTGAGGCCGACGTAGAGGGCCAGCACCACCGCGAGGCCGGGGCCGAGCTTGAGGGCCTCACCCTGGCCGCCGGCTGACGTCGACCCGTGCACAGCCACGTGCTGCAGGACGAGACCGAGCACAAGAAGGCCCATCACCCCGAGCGCCCCCTGAACCGCGAGAGCCACCCGCACCCACAGCACCCAATCCACCCCGACAGCTTGGTTCTCACCGTACGCCGGGCCCCACCCCGCCAGGGGCAACCCGGCCATCGGGGAGGCGGAGACTGGGTCGGGCGGGATCACCAGAAGACCCTGAGGGCCGCCCGGACCCAAGGTCAGCGCGAGGGGGGGCGGAGGAGGTGGCGGCTTGGTCGCCTGGTCCAAGCGGAGGCCGCTGGGGGTGATCAGCGGTGCGCCGCAGGCCTGGCAGCGGGTCGCCTTCCCAATCGGCTGCCACAACCAGCACCTGGGGCAGGTGACGTCGGGCATCGTCCGCAGTGTCGCCGCGGGAAAGACGCCGTCACTCCACGAGAATGTGACGGGTCGGTCGCGACTCCGAGGGTCCCGCGATGCCTCGATGAGCGCTCGCCTACACCTCCGCGGCTGCGGCCGGCTCGGCCACGGCCGGGGGCTCCTGCTGGCCCTCGACCTCCTCGATGATGTGGCGCATGGTCGCCGCGTCCATGGTCTCCACCTCGGTGAGCCGGCTGGCCAGCTCGCGGAGGACCTTCTCGCGCCTGCGCAGCACCTCCTTAGCGCGGAGGAAGGCCGACTCCACCAGGTGATGGACCTCCTGGTCGATCTCCGACGCGATGTCCTCCGAGTAGTTCCGCTGCTCGCCGAGATCGCGCCCGAGGAAGACCATCTCCTGCCGCTCGCCGAAGGTGCGCGGGCCCAGCTTGTCGCTCATGCCCCACTCGGTCACCATCTTGCGGGCCAGGTCGGTTGCCTTGCGGATGTCATCGCTCGCCCCGGTCGTGATGTTGGCCTCTCCGAGCACCAGATCCTCTGCGCAGCGGCCCCCGAGGATCTGGGCCAGCTGGTCGAGGAGCTCGGCCTTGCTGACCAGGTATCTGTCCTCGGTGGGCAGCGACATGGTCCAGCCCAGCGCCATCCCGCGGCTCACGATGGATACCTTGTGCACCGGATCGGTGTGCTCGAGGCTCATGCCCACCAGGGCGTGGCCCATCTCGTGGTACGCGATGATCGCCTTTTCCCGCTCGCTCATCATCCGGCTCTTGCGCTCGGGACCGGCGATGACACGGGCGATCGCCTCTTCGAGGTGGGGCATGCTGATCAGCTTGCGGTTCTCACGCGCGGCCAGGATCGCCGCCTCGTTGATGAGGTTGGAGAGGTCAGCGCCGGAGAACCCGGGGGTCTGCTTGGCCAGGACCTCGAGGTCGACGCCCGGATCCAGTGGCTTGTTTCTGGAGTGAACCTCGAGGATGGCGCGCCGGCCCCGGATGTCCGGACGGTCCAGCATGACGTGGCGGTCGAAGCGCCCAGGCCGGAGCAGCGCCGGGTCGAGGACGTCGGGACGGTTGGTGGCGGCGATGACGATGACGTGGGTCGAGGTCTCGAAGCCGTCCATCTCGACCAGCAGCTGGTTGAGGGTCTGCTCGCGCTCGTCGTGACCGCCGCCGAGACCGGCACCACGCTGACGGCCAACCGCGTCGATCTCATCGACGAACACGATGCAGGGCGAGTTCTTCTTGGCCTGGTCGAAGAGGTCACGAACCCGGCTGGCGCCGACCCCGACGAACATCTCCACGAACTCTGAGCCGGAGATGCTGAAGAAGGGGACCCCGGCCTCACCCGCGACCGCCTTGGAGAGCAGGGTCTTGCCGGTCCCGGGAGGTCCCACCAGGAGCACGCCCTTGGGGATCCGTGCGCCGACGGCGGTGAACTTGTCCGGGTACTTGAGAAACTCGACGATCTCGCCGAGCTCCATCTTGGCCTCGTCGACTCCGGCGACGTCGACGAAGGTCACCGAGGGCTTGTCGCCGGCGAGCAGGCGCGCGCGGCTGCGCCCGAATGACATCGCCTGGTTGTTGCCGGACTGGGTCTGACGCAGGAACCACCAGAGCATCAGCCCGATCAGGGCAAAGATCAGCAGGTTGGGGAGGAGGAAGCTCAAGATGCTGGACGCACTGCTCGAGTTCATTCTCGAAATTGTAGAAGCCGGCGGCATCGAACTCCTGGACAACCTCCTCGCTGGAGCCGACGGTGGTTTGATACTGGGTCCCGGCATTGTCCGTCCACGTGACGGTGGAGCCGTCGCCGCTGATCTCTGCTTGCTTGAGGGCGGTCGGTGCACTCGCACTGTTCTCGTACTGAGCGGCGGCCCGGGCCAGCTGCCCGCTGCTCGCCGATGCGGGACCCTGCCCGGGGAAGCCCTTGTAGAGGATTGCGGCCACCACCACGATGGCCAGAAGAAGCATGAGGTATGTGAAGCCGCGGCGGGAGGTGCGCATCGAAAGCCAGAATAGCATGGCCCTGAATTGCGCCCGGAGCCCTGATCGACCGGATGGTGAGGGGCCCAATCATCGGCCCTCGCCGGCGGTGAAGCCTTCGGCTGAGGGTGGGGTGTTCCCAGCGAGGAGACGCCGCTGGCGATCGGCGAGGACCGTCAGCCGTCTCCGGGCGCCGGGGAAGACCAGCTCCAGGGCGGGGAGCAGGTCGTGGCGCACCCGGCTGCGCAGGTAGCGGCGGTCGCGGTTGCTGGGGTCGTCCAGGGGCTCGAGCGCCAGCGCGGCGCAGTAGGCGAGAGTGGTTTCGCGCCAGACGTGGAGGAGCGGCCGGGCCAGCCGACCCTCCCTCTCCGACATCGCCCGCAGACTCGCCGGCGTGGCGCTGGTGAGCAGGCGCATCAGCACCGTTTCGGCCTGGTCGTCGGCAGTATGGCCGAGGGCGATCGCGGTCGCTCCGAGACTGCCAGCGGCGTCGGCGAGCGCCCTGTGGCGGGCCCTGCGGGCCTGGTCCTGCAGCGACGGGCCCTTGTCCACGGTCACCCGCACGGCGCTGAAGGCCAGCCCGAGACGGTCTGCAAGCCCAGCCACCGCAGAGGCCTCGGCGCCCGAGTCCGGGCGGAGGCCGTGATCGACGTGGACCACGTGGAGCCGCCAGCCCCGCGGCGGTGCCAGCCGCGCCAGGGCCTCGACGAGCGCACTGGAATCGGGACCGCCGCTGCAGGCGATCACCACAGTCTCGCTCGGGCGAATCACCCCGCGGAGGTCGCAGGCGGTGGCGACGGCCCGGCGCAACCGGCCGACCGCGGCCACCCGCTGGCTGGGGGGGAGCGAGGAGCCGTGGCCGCTCCCCGTGGCGGTACCTGGGGTCGAACCAGGGACATACCGGGTATGAGCCGGCTGCTCTACCACCTGAGCTATACCGCCGAGAAGAACGCCTGGCGCCCGGCGGACCACCCGCCCAAGGAGATCACCGGCGAGAGGGGCATGGTTGCGGCGGCTGGATTCGAACCAGCGACCTTCGGGTTATGAGCCCGACGAGCTTCCACTGCTCCACGCCGCAGAGGCAGCATAGCGCAGGGTCGGCGCCCGGGCGTCAGCGCCCCAGTGACGCGGTTGGGACGGAGACGGTGAGCGAGATGGGCGAGGGTGTCGGAGTTCCGGTGCCCGGGGTGGATCCCGGACTGCCCGTGGCCACCCCCGGCGTGGGGGTGGGGGTCGGGACCGGCGTCGGGCTGTAGGTGGGCGGGGCGGCGTTGATGCCACCGGAGCTGGGTCCCTGCCTTCCGGAAGGCACCACCACGTAGATCGAACTCCCCGGGGAGGTGGAAGCCGAGCTTGCGGGCCTGCTCCTCGACCCACGCCGAGCCCTGGGCCTCCTCGATCTCGAGCGATCGCTCGGCGATCTGCTGCTGGAGGGTGGTGTTGGCGGACTGGAGCTGGGCCACGCTGGCGGCCAGGGCGCGATCCTGGGCAGCCTCGCCGTAGAGCGAGTAGGCGGCCCAGCCACAGGCGAGAGCGGCGATCAACGCGAGCAGCCGTCTGGGGGTCAACGGCCGCGGCCGCGGCGACGGGGCGGATTTCATGACGGCCCTCGGAGACGTGAGCAGGACTGGCCGTGACGGCGGCCCTAGTCTGCGGCGCCGTTCCGGAATTGACAAGGTGCTGCGCGCCGGTTGTGGGCGTTCCGAGAACCTGCAGTCAGTCTGAGGCGGCTCCCTCCCAGCGGCGCTGCCACTCGGCGGGCCCGATGTCGTGAAGGTCGGTGGCCTCGGCCCTGGCCCTGGCCTCCAAGCGGCGGAACCGGTCGGCGAAGGCGATCGCCCGGCCGCGGAGCGCGTCCTCGGGGTTCACCCGGAGCTGGCGGCTGAGAGCCACGATGGAGAAGAGCAGCTCCCCCACGGCCGCCTCCAGGAGCGGCGGCGCCGGTGGAGGTGGCGGGGCGTGCCCGGCGACCAGGTCGGCGGCGGCCACCGCGCCGTCCGCCTCCGGGGAGGGGGGCGCTGAGCCGGCTGCCACCCGGGTCACGGCGCCGTCGGTCACCACCCAGTCACCACCCTGGGTGACCCGACGGGGAGCGGTGGCGGCCAGCTCGACCACGGCATCGACCGCAGCCCGCACCAGGTCCAATGCGCTGGCCACGCTGGGGGTCTCGTCGAAGCCCACCCGAGCCGGCCGCTTCTGCACCCCCTGGGCGAAGGCAAGTGCCGGCAGGGCGTGGGGGACACCATCCAGCAGGGAGAGGCGGTCCCGCTTCTCAGTCCGCTTGAGCCGCTCCCAGTTCACGACAACCTCGGCGGCATCGCGGACCGATGCGTCGCCGAAGACGTGGGGGTGGCGGTGGATCATCTTGGCCCGGGTGGTCTCGGCCACGTCACCGATGTCGAACCCGTCCGGGCTCTCGGCGGCGATGGCGCAATGCATCAGCACCTGCAGCAGGAGGTCTCCCAGCTCCTCGCGAAGGGTCTCCGGACCGCGGTAGTCGATCGCCTCGAGCAGCTCGTACGTCTCCTCGAGGAGGTAGGGGCGGAGGGAGCGGTGGGTCTGCTCGCGATCCCAGGGGCAGCCGCCGGGGGCGCGCAGGCGCTCGACCACCTCATTGAGCTGGCGCAGCGCCTGCGCCGCCTCGTCACGCATCGGAACGTCCTCTCATGCGGGGACCGCCTGGCGCGACCGTACCAGCCGTCCCAGCTCGCGCAGCACCTTGAGCAGGACATCCTGCCATTCCCGGTCGGCTGTCCGCCCCGGCGGCGGGATCACGTACAGCCGAGTCGGTGAGGTGGCGCAGTAGGCACGCCACTGGCGGGCCACCGCCTCCAGGTCCAGGCCGTGGTCGGCGGGAAGCTGGATCACCGCCCCGGCAGCGCGATCGGAGACGACCCCGCGAGGAAGCGGACCGCTGTGGCGCTCGACCGACTGAGCAGAGGCCTCGGCTGCGAGCAACCGCACCCGCAGCGAGTACACGAGCCCCTGAGCCTCGGTTGGCAGGGGTCCGAAGCGGTCGGCAAGGGCACGGGCCGCGCGGTCCAGCTCGGTCTCGGTGGTGGTGCCCGCCAGCTCCTGGTAGCAGCGCAGCCTCAGCCGTTCCTCACCGATGTACGCCGCCGGAAGCAAGGCTGCCACCGGGAGCGCGACCGTGACCTGGGCCGGCGCCTCGACCACCGGCTTCCCCTGGAGAGAGCGCACCGCCATCTCCAGGAGCCGGTTGTACATCTCCAGCCCGACCGCCGCGATCTCGCCGTGCTGTTCCTCGCCGAGAAGGTTGCCGGCGCCGCGGATCTCGAGGTCGCGCATGGCCAGCTTGAAACCCGCGCCGAGGTCCTGCAGGTCGCCGATGACGTCGAGGCGCTTGTCGGCGCGCTCGGTGAGCGTCCGCTCCGCGGGGTAGAGGAGGTAGGCGTAGGCGCGCTGACCCGCGCGACCGACCCGGCCCCTGAGCTGGTAGAGCTGGGCCAGGCCGAGCCGGTGGGAGTCGTTGACGATGATGGTGTTGGCGTTAGGGATGTCCAGACCCGAACTCGATGATGGTGGTGCAGACCAGCACATCGACCTCGCCATCGACGAACGCCCGCATCACCGAGGCCAGCAGCTCCTCGTGCATCTGGCCATGGGCCACCGCGACCCGGGCCTCGGGAACCAGCGCACGCATCCATTCGGCCTCGCGCTCGATGGTCTGAACCCGGTTGTGGACGTGGAACACCTGGCCTCCCCTGGCCAGCTCGCGGCTCACCACCTCGCGAACCAGGGAGTCCTCACGGGCGGTGACGTAAGTCTTGATCGGCTGCCTCTCCTCCGGCGGGGTCTGGATGACCGAGAGATCGCGGATCCCCGCCAGGGCCATGTGCAGGGTGCGCGGGATCGGGGTCGCCGAGAGCGAGAGCACGTCGACCGCCACCCGCAGCTCCTTGAAGCGCTCCTTCTGGAGCACGCCGAAGCGCTGCTCCTCGTCCACGATGACCAGCCCGAGGTTGCGGAACTCGACATCGCGCTGGAGCAGGCGGTGAGTGCCGATGACGATGTCGACGGTCCCGGCGCGGAGGTCGAGGAGGGTGGCGCGCTGCTCCTCCTCACTGCAGAACCGGGAGAGCTGGCGCACCGTGACCGGGAAGGGGCGAAGACGCTCGGAGAAGGTGAGAAAGTGCTGCTGGCAGAGGACGGTGGTGGGCACCAGCATGGCCACCTGCCGGCCCTCGTCAACGGCCTTGAACGCCGCCCGCAGGGCCAGCTCGGTCTTGCCGAAGCCAACGTCGCCGCACACCACCCGATCCATCGGCCGTGACGCCTCCATGTCGCGCTTGATCTCGTCGAGGACCAGCGCCTGATCGGGGGTCTCCTCAAAGGGGAAGGAGGCTTCCAGCTCGTGCTGCCAGTCGGAGTCGGGGGCGAAGGCGTGTCCCTGCGCCGCCTCGCGGCGCGAGTAGAGGCCCAGCAGGTCGCGGGCCACCGCCTCGGTGCGCTCCCGGACCCTCCGCTTGGCCCGCTCCCACTCACCGGTGCCCAGCCGGGAGAGGGCGGGATGGGCGTCGGACCCACCGATGTACCGGTCAACTCTGTCCAGATGTTCGACGGGGACGAGCAGCCGATCGGAGTCGGCGTACTCGAGGACCATGTACTCGCGCTCGACCGTCGATTCAGCCGGCGCTCCATCACCCTCGGCTCCGTCGACGGCCACCCGGCGCATCTCCACGAAGCGGCCGACCCCGTGGTCGCGGTGGACCACCAGCTCACCGGGCTCGAACTGGAGGACGAATTCCTGGGCCGCCGCCCGGCCGGAGGCCGCCCGCCGCGCCCCGCGCGCCGAGGTGGACTCGACCCGCCGAGCCCCCCGGGCGAGCGGCGAGCCGCGGCGCTTCACGGTCCCGAAGAGCTCGTGGTCGGTGAACACCGCGAGCTCCAGCTCCGGCGCTCGGAACCCGGCCGACACCTCCCCCGCCGCCACCAGCAGGGCGCCGGGGGCGGTGGGCAGGGCCTCGGCTGCGGTGTCCTCCACCATCAGGGGCTCGAGCCCGGCCTCCGCGGTCAGCTCCTCGACCCGCCGCTCCTGCCGGGAGACCACCAGGACGCACCCGCCGCCGCCCAGCTCAGGGCCGAGCTGGGCGGCGAAGGCCGGCCAACGCCCTGCGTAGGGCTCGGCGCCCCGCCAACCGAGCTCGATGCCGGCGCCGTCGGCGGGGAGGTCGGCGAGCAGCTCGACGGCTCGATCCAGGTGGGCGTCGAGGCCGGCGGGTTCCAGGAGGCCGCTCCACGCCCCGGCGGGCAGCTCGCCGCGGGCCTCCTCCTGCGCCCGCAGCCCCTCCATCTCCTCGGCGTGGCGCAGCGCGGCTCGGAGAGCCCGGTCCGCCCCCCCGGCCACCAGCACCAGGACGTCTGCACCCAGGTGGTCCCAGAGGCTCGCCGAGCCGTTGAGGTACGGCGCGAACAGGTCGACGCCGTCGTCGTAGACGCTCGATTGGAGCTGAGCGCGGTCGGTCTCCCACTGCTCGCGAACCTCGGGGCGGCAGGCGGAGATGTCGAGCTCGGCGATGGCGGCGAGCGCCCGCTCCACGCTATCGGGGCGCAGGTCCAGCTCCCGGGCGGGCAGGATCGAAACGCTCTCCAGCCGCCCGACCGAGGTCTGGGTCGCGACCTCGAAGGGCCGGATGTCGTCCACCTCGTCGCCGAACCATTCGGCACGCCAGGGGCGGCTGCGATCGAGACCGAAGACGTCGACGATCCCACCGCGAACCGCCATCTCCCCCGGAGAGGTCACCGCATCCACGCGCCGGTAACCGAGGGCGACCAACGTGCGGAGCACGGTCTCCCGGCTCACCCGGAGTCCGCGGCTCAGCTCGAGGGCGGCGGCGAGCGCATCGGGTGGCAGGGTGGGCCGGAGCAGCCCCGCCGGCGAGGCCACCACCAGCGCCGGGGACCGCTGCCGGAGGAGCCCCAGCGTGTCCACGCGCCGACGGGTGACCTCCTCCGACGGGGGCACACGATCGAAGCCGGGGGTGTCGGCGGCGGGCCAGAGACCGAGGGTCGCCTCCCCACCCCACAGCCGGGCGTCGGCATAGATGCTCTCCGGATCGGTCGACACCAGCAGGACGTTGCGGCCGGCGCCCCGCGCCGCCCACCAGGCGATCAGCCCGACCGCCCCCGTGGGGACGCCGCCGAGCACGCGAGCAGAGCCATCCACCAGCCGCTGCAGGGCGGCACAGGCGTCGAGCAAGGTGCCGAGGGTTCGACCCCCGGCGGCGGGGCGCCCCTCAGTCACCCGGCGGGTCGAGGGGGAGGGGGCGGTTGTATTCGCTCATCGCCCGCTCCAGACCGTCGCGCACGATCGCCATGGTCGCATCGGCGGCCCGCCGGATGATCGCCGGCAGAACCGCGAGCTCCTCGTCGGTGAACACCGCGAGCACGTGGTCGATGGTGTCGTCCCCGGCCGGGGGCCGGCCAACCCCCACCCGGACTCGGATGAATTCCTGGGTGCGCCAGGCATCGATGAGCGACGCGACTCCGCGGTGGCCGCCGGCCGAGCCCCCCCGGCGAACTCGAAGCCGGCCGAAGCGGAGGTCGACGTCGTCGTGCACCACCACCACCCCGGGGAGGTCCACCCCGAGCACTCGCACCAGGTGCACCCCGGCGCGCCCACTCAAATTCATATAGGTGGTGGGGCGGGCCAGGGCGAGCTCGAAGCCGTCCACCTCACCCTGGCGGAGACGCGCCGGCCCCTCCCGGCGGGATCGGCCGAACCGACCCCTGCGCTCCAGCTCGTCGAGCACCATCCAGCCGCAGTTGTGGCGGGTGTGGGCGTAGTCGCCGCCGGGGTTGCCGAGGCCGATCACGAGGTTCATTCGCCGGGGGGTACCGCCACCAGGTCCGGGATCGCCTCGCCGGGGAGAAGCCGCCGGGTCTCCGCGGTCATCCGGGCTGCGCCCCGCGGCTCATGGTGGTCGTGGCCAAGGCAGTGGAGCAGCCCGTGGACGGCGAGCAGGCGAAGCTCGCCGCCTGGGTTGCCCGGGTTCTGAGCACGGGCCGTCGGTACCGCGATGGCGATGTCGCCGATCCATCCTCGGTCTCCGGGAAAGGCGAGCACGTCGGTGGGCCTGTCCACGCGCGCATGGCGGGCGTTGAGCGTCCGCAGCTCGGCGTCATCGGTCAGGCGCACGGCCAGCCCGGCACGCTGCGGAACTCCGAGGAGATCGCCGCTGCGCCGGAGCAGAGGGGCGATCGCCGCCTCGCGGACGGCGGCCAGGTCAGCCGAGCCCAGCGTGGGAGAGCGGTGGAGGGTGACCCGCATGCGAACGGAAGACTAGCGGCGCCGCCCGGGGGAGTTGAGCGGGAGCCCGTCAGCCCGCCTTGGCCCGGCGTTTGCGCGCCGCAACCAGCTTGCGCTTGCGGCGGACCGACGGCTTCTCGTAGTGCTCGCGTCGGCGCACCTCGGAGAGGATGCCGTTCTGCTTGATCTTCTTGTTGAAGCGACGCAGCGCGCTCTCGAAGGTCTCGCCTTCGCGGACCTTGACCTCGGACACAGGAGAGGGCTCACCTCCTCGGGCCGCCGGCGGCGGCGCAGTGGGCTCGGGCACCGACCCTCGGCGGCGCCGCGAGCGGGTCGGCCCACAATACCAGGGGCGGCGGAGCCAGGGCATGGAGCCCGGGCCGGAGGCCGATCGCAGGCCCGCCGGCCGGTCTGGTCGTTCAGGCCAGATGTCCCTGACGCGTCCCTACCTTCGGCTCTGGCCGCCAGCCGGCTGGCGGCCGAAGATGACCGAGGGCATGGCTCGTCCTTCTCAACGCCGCCGTCAGGAGTCGCCGTCGGGCGGAACCGCCGCAACCGTGCGATCGAAGGTCGCCCCGCGGCCGTCCGCCGGCGCCAATCCGGCGCCCCGACACGGGGTCCCTGCTCGGCCCCGGGTGGCCGCCTCGCCCCCGCGCCGGCCGGTCGCACCGTCCCGCCACCAGCCGCAACCGATCAAGCTGCAGCGTCCCTGGTGGCGCAGCCCCTGGGCCTGGGGTGGTGGCACCACGGCCCTGGTGGCCGCGGTGGTGATCGTCTTCGTCGTCCTGGCGAGCTCGGCGCCGCCGGCCGCCGCCGGCCCGGACCAGCTCGCTCCAGCGTCCCTCATCTCTCAGGTCACCGGGTTGCGCACCCAGGTGGTGAGCAGCATCGGCGCCGGCGACGTACCGGACCCGGCGCAGACCGCCCGGGGCTCGCCGCCCCTCCTCACCGGCGCGGGGGGCCGGCCGGAGCTGCTCTTCGTCGGGGCCGACTACTGTCCCTACTGCGCCGCCGAGCGCTGGAGCGTGGTGATCGCGCTGAGCCGCTTCGGGAGCTTCTCCAACCTGCACATCACCACTTCCAACTCCAACCCCGCGGACATCCCCGACACCCACACCTTCTCCTTCTACGGCGCCGGCTACGCGAGCTCCCACCTGGACCTGGTTGCGGTCGAGACCGCGGACCGAAACGGCAATGCGCTGCAGACTCCGAGCGCGGCTGAGCAGAAGCTGATGGGCATCTACGACACCGCCCCCTACTCCAGCCAGACCGACGGCATCCCCTTCCTGGACCTCGGCAACCGCTTCATCGTGAGCGGCAGCGGCGTCAACCCCCAGCTGCTGCAGGGCATGACCTGGCAGCAGATCGCCGCCACCTTCAGCGACCCTCAGAGCCAGATCGCCCAGCAGATCGTCGGCAACGCCAACTGGCTGACCGCGGCGATCTGTGAGGTGAGCGGCGACCAACCCGGAACGGTGTGCGGCATGGCTCCGATCGCTTCGCTCGAGAGCCAGCTGCCTCGCTCCTGAGACGGGCCTCTACCGGGGCCACCCGGATCAAACGGATGTACGTTGGTGGAGTAACATTGCGCGATGGTCGCGGCCCTCATCCTGTCCAACGGGAGCGACGCCGGCGACGGGGCGGTGAGCGCGGACCTCGACGACGCCCAGAGGCAGGCGGTCGAGCATGGGGAAGGCCCCTGCCTGGTACTGGCCGGCCCGGGATCCGGCAAGACCAGGGTGATCGCCGAGAGGTTCCTCCGGCTGGTCCGGGAAGGCACCCCGCCGGAGCGGTTGCTGGTCCTCACCTACACCCGCAAGGCCGCCGCCGAGATGCGCGACCGGGTGGAACGGGTCCATGGGCCCTTCGAGGGGGAGCCGCCGCTGCTCAACTACCACTCGTTCGCTCAGCGGGTGCTGCGGCGCTGGGGATGGCGCCTGGGGATCTCCCCGGCCTTCCGCATCGCCGACGAGGCAGAGCGATGGTTGGTGGTCGAGTCCATCCTCGGCGAGCTCCGGCCCCGCACCCTCTACAACCCGCTGCGCCCCCACGAGCTGATCGACTCCATCCTCGAGCTGATCGAGAAGGCCAAGCAGGAGCTGGTCTCCCCCGACCAGTACGCGAAGTGGGCCGACACTCACCTGGCGGCCGCCGCCACGCCCGTGCAGCAGGAGCTGCTGCTCCGCCACCGCGAGTGTGCCGAGGTCTATCGCCGGCTCGAGGAGCGCTTCCTGGGACGGGCCATCCTCGACCACGACGACACCATCCTCCACGCGGAGAAGCTGATCCGCGAGGACCCGGATGTCCACGACGCGGTGGCCGGCTCGCTGGACCACGTCATGGTCGACGAGTACCAGGACACCAATTACGCCCAGGCCCGGCTGGTCGAGGGCCTGGCCGGTGAGCGTGGCAACCTCCTGGTGGTGGCTGACGACGACCAATCGATCTACAAGTTCCGGGGGGCATCGCTGGCCAACCTCGAGCGTTTTGCCCGCATCTACCCATCGCACCGCAGGGTTGTGCTGAACGTCAACTACCGCTCGCGCACCGAGATCGTCGATGCCAGCCGGGCGATGATCGCGGCTGCCAGCCCAGGAACCCGGATCGAGAAGCGACTCCTGGCCCGGCGCGGTACGGGGGGCGCGGTCGAGGTCTGGCGTGCCGACGACGAGCGGGGTGAGGTGGCTGCCGTCGCCCAGGAGTGCCGCCGGTTGACGGCCGCCGGCACCGACCCCGCCAGCATCGCCTGGCTGTTCCGGCGCCACGACGACATGCGCCCGGCGATCCGTGCCCTCGAGGAGGCGGGCGTCGCCTACGTGGTGCACGGCGGGCGCGGCTTCTTCCAGCGCCGGGAGATCAAGGACCTGATCGCCCTGCTCAGCGCCATCGCCGACCCCGGCGACTCCCAGGCGGTGCTCCGCTGCCTGCACCTGCCCGCCTTCCGGGTGAGCAACGCCGGTCGCCTGGCGCTGGGGCAGGCGACCCACGATCACGAGCTCCCGTTGACGTCGGTGATCTCCACCGGCCTGCCCGAGCTGGGCGCCGAGGACCTGGCATCCGCCAAGAGCCTGGTCGACGCGCTCCTGGAGTTGCACGCACGGGTGGCCCGCGACGACGTGCGCGACCTCTTCTATGCCGCGCTCGAGGCCAGCGAGTTCCTGGGCGTGCTCGATGCCGCTGACGCGAGGGAGCGCGCCCAGCTGGGGGCCAACCTCAACAAGTTCGGCGAGCTGCTGGAGGCCTTCGCCGACTGGAGCGACGACCGCAGCCTCGGCTTGGCGCTGCGCTACATGGAGATCCTGCGCAACAGCCGGGCCGCCGACGAGGTGGCCGCGGTGGAGACCGTGGAGGCGGGGGTCAACCTGCTCACGGCCCACGCCGCCAAGGGGTTGGAATGGCCGGTGGTATTCCTGGGGCGCTGCAGCGAGGAGCGGTGGCCGGGGATGGGGGGCTTCTCGGCCAGGCTGACCCTGCCCGACGAGCTGGTCCCGGAGCCGGCACCGGAGGGCGAGGCGTCTCGTGACGAGGAGCGCCGGCTCCTCTACGTGGCCGCGACCCGGGCCAGGGAACGCCTGGTCTTCGTCCACTCGCGGCGCTACTCCCACTCCTTCAAGGACGAGCGGCCGACTCCCTTCATCGCCTGCCTCGACGCCCAGGACGGTGTTGTCCGGCAGAGCATCGCGGGATCGCCCCCACCGGCGACCCGTCGGCGTCCCTCCCCCTCCGCCGAGGCCGCGCCACTGCGGGCGTCGGTCTCCGACCTCGCCGCCTTCCGGGAGTGTCCGCGCCGCTACGCCTACCGGAGCGTGTACCGGCTCCCCGTCCCGGAATCGGCTCAGCGCTGGTACGGGGTCATGATGCATCGTGTCCTCCAGGACCTCGCCGGGCGGAGACGCGGCGGAGCCGAGGTGGGAGCCGACCAGGCCGCCGCGGTCTGGGTCGAGGCATGGGAGGCGGCGCGCGGGCCCAAGGGAACCCACCCCGAGCTCCGGGAGCTGGGGATGAGCCAGCTCCGCCGCTACGTGAGCTCACCAGGATGGCTGGGCGCCCGGCCGGTCGACGTCGAGCGTCCTTTCTCGCTGGCAGTGGGAGCGGGCGAGGTGACCGGGCGCTTCGATCGGGTGGACCAGGATCCGGACGGTGCCAGGGTGGTGGTGGACTACAAGACCGGCCCTCCACGAGGCGAGGAGGAGATGGGCCGGAACCTTCAGGTACGAGCCTACGGGGTGGCCCTGGCTCGGGAGCAGCGCTCCGACGAGGCGACCGTCGAGCTGCACTGGCTGCAGACGGCCGAGGTCACCCGGCTGTTCCTGGACAACCGCTCACTGAACCGCCACCTGGTCCAGGTCGACAGCATCGCCCGCGAGCTGGCTGACGCCCGGCGCCGTGGCGATTTCCCGCCTCGCCCCAGCGCGTGGCGCTGCCGCAGATGCGAGTTCCGAACCGTGTGTGACGAGGGCCGGAGCCTCTAGCGCGTATCGCGGAGGGCCAGCTGCGACGATACGGGGCATGCGTATGTTCCTCGACGACTATTCCGAAGGTGCCCACCCTGCGGTGCTCGAGGCGCTGGTGGCACACAACGGCGGCCAGGAGCTGGGCTACGGGCTGGACCGGCACTCGCAGCTCGCGGCTCAGCGGATCGCCGCCCAGGTGGGGTGTGACTGTGAAGTGCACTTCCTGGTTGGTGGCACCCAGACCAACCTCACCTGCCTCGGTGCCTTCCTGCGCTCCCACGAAGGCGTCATTGCCGCCCAGACAGCGCACATCAACGTCCACGAGACGGGCGCCATCGAGGCGACCGGCCACCGCATTGTGCAGGTGGCCGCGCCAGCCGGGAAGCTCGACCCCGAGCTGGTCGACTCGGTTCTGACCCACCACCAGGACGAGCACAGCGTGCGACCGGCAGGAATCTTCGTGGCCCAAGCGACCGAGGTGGGCAGCGTCTACACCAATGAGGAGCTGAGGGCGATCTGTGCCCACGCTCACGCCCGCGGGCTGTGGGTCTTCCTCGACGGCGCCCGGCTGGCTCAGGCGCTGGCGGTGCTCGAGGCCCGGCTGGACACCATCGCAGCCTGCGGAGTCGACGCCTTCTTCATCGGGGGGACCAAGAACGGTGCGCTGTGCGGCGAGGCCGTGGTGCTGGTCAGTGACCGGCTCCGGGGCGACTTTCGCTATCACATGAAGCAGCGCGGGGCACTGCTCGCCAAAGGGCGGCTGCTGGGAATCCAGTTCGCCCGCCTCTTTGACACCGATGACCTCTGGTACCAGCTGGGGGCGCAGGCCAACGCCGCGGCGGCGCGCCTGGCGCGCGGGCTGGCTGAGTGTGGCTTCCCGCCGCGGGGCGCGGAGGCCAACCAGGTCTTCGTCGACCTCCCCGGCGATGCCGTCGTTCGCCTGGCCGAGACGGTCCAATTCCACGTCTGGTCACCCGGCGAGCGCACCAGCCTGATCCGGTTGGTCTGCTCCTGGGCCAGCGACGATGCCTCCGTCGACGAACTGCTCGCCGCCGTCCGCACGGCCCTGTGACCAGGAGTCCTGGCCGGGGGCAGCTGGCCCGGGGTCAGGGTGGCGGCGGGATCTCCTCGTCATCGACGCTGTCCACCCAGGCCAGCGGGCAGCGATTGCCCTCTGCCGGATCGACGAGGAAGGGCAGGCCGTCGGCGCGGGTCCGCCGCATCGGGATCACCCGGTGCCCCTCGCATGGAAGCGGCTGCCCTGGGACGAAGTTTGGACACTCCCCCGACGGCCCGGGTCCGGGGCAGAACGCCACCGCCTTCCGGCTGCGCCGATCGACCAGAGCGAAGAGCCGGTCAGGCTCTGCAGGTGTCGGAACCACGCTACCTCCGGTATCATGCTCCGCCGCTGCCACTGAGCTGACCAGCGCCATCGGTCCCTCGGGTTCTGAGGACCTTGGACCCTGGCAGGCGAAGCGGCGGCCGGGACACGATTGCCGCCATCCGGGGCGCCGACCAGCACCCCGACCACGGTCCGCCGGTCACCCGGCTCGAGGGCTCAAGGACATGGACGCTCCGGCACCGTATATCCATTGGGGCTTCATCCTCATCTCGCTGCCGAACCTGGTCGTGATCCTGGTGATGTTGCTGGTCTTCGCCCTCGCCCTGATCGCGCCTTTCCCGCATCACGGGGCCCAAGCGGCCGACGACGATGATTGAGTCTCCGCCCGGCCCGACCCCGGCGAACCTCCCCGAGCCGCCAGCGCCGCGCGAGGCGGGATGGACCGCGGCGATCCGCGAGCAGGTGGAACGCCGCCTGCCAATCAGCGAGCTGCTGCCCACCCGCCAGCCCGCATACGTGGGTTCATGGGTCTACGTGTTCGGGGTGGTGACCATCGCCGCCCTGGTGTGGGTGGTGCTGAGCGGGACCGTCCTGGCCCTGATGGGATCAGCCTGGTGGCACACCTCCAGCCTGGGCCACTTCTTCAACAGCCTCCACTTCTGGTCGGCGCAGATGTTCTTCATCTTCATGGTGCTGCACCTCTGGGGGCAGTACTGGATGGCGAGCTGGCGCGACGGCCGGGCCAAGACCTGGATGGTCGGGGTGGTCATCTTCCTGGTGAGCGTGGTGACCGCGTTCACCGGATACCTGATCCAGCAGAACTTCGACTCCCAGTGGATCGCGGTGAACGCCAAGGATGCGGTCAACGCGATCGGGTTGGGCGGCTTCTTCAACGTCCTCAACTTTGGCGCGATGTATGGCCTTCACGTCATGCTCTTCCCCATCGCCGTGACCCTCCTGGTGGTGCTCCACATCGTCCAGGTGAGGAGCCGGGGGGTGGTGCGGCCGATCGACGACCCCTTCGTTCCCGAAGCTCCGGGTGGCGGGGGTGAGGCACGGTGAGCGCCCGCCGTCCCCGGGTCGAGAAGTCCGACTACTACCGGGGGGTCAGGACGGCTCCCTACGACCTGATCAAGGAGCTCACGATCGCCCTGGGCGGCCTGTTCGTCGTCATCCTGGTGCTCTCCGCGGTGCTCTCCTCGCCGGACATCCCATCGGTGACGATCCGGAGCTGGGCGACCGCGGATCCGGTGGATTTCGTCACCACCGCGGCCAGTGAGCTCGCCGGCAGCAGCACCACGGGGGACTACGGCCCTCCCTACAACACCGGCAGCGGCTCGCTGCAGACCCTCGGACCGGTGGCGCCGGAGCAGTGGGCCGGCGTGCACGTGGCCATCAACACGCCGGTCGACTTCGTGCTCCAGCCGCTCTCGGAGTCCGCCGTCGCCGACCAGCAGCTGACCACGGCCCTCGGCACCTATGACGCCGCCAGCTCCGATCAGCAGCAGCAGTGGCTGACCGCGTTCGGCACCGCCCTGGGAAATGCCAGCGTCGCCGACGGGCAGGTCAAGGTCGCAGCGGGCAGCTACGGGCCCGTGCCCGTGCTGATGGAACGGCTGCTCAGCCTCGCTCAATCGGGCGCGCTGGACGGCCTGCTGCTGATCAGCGACCACTTCTACCAGACCGACTACAGCAAGCCACTGCTCTTCATGGCCGACGGCGGCTACCTGGCGGCCCTGGCCCAGGCCCAGAAGCTGACCGGCAGCCAGTGGGGAATGATGAACGAGACCGGCCGGTACCCCGGTCAGGCGTGGCTCTGGCTGTACACCCTGTGGTACCAGATTCCCCCGTACAGCACAGCCAGCAACGCCGATCTGCTGGTGGTGCTGACCATGGTGGTGCTGAGCCTGGCACTGCTGCTCATCCCGTTCATTCCCGGCCTCCGCGACATCCCGCGCTGGATCCCGATCCACCGGCTGATCTGGCGGCGGCACTACCGCGGCTTGACCTAGCCGGGGCGAGGCCCGGAGGTCATCGCCCGAGCGGACGATCCGCCGGTGCGCGGAGCGAATATCCGAGCCGGAGCCGGCCAAACCTCGGTGCGCAAGGGACGGCGACATCCCGCACGGGACTCGCTGACTCAGGGAGCTCAGAACTCGGGTGGTTGAGCAGCGAGGGTAATGAAGAAATCGCGGCCAGGCTCAGGGCCACTCGCTGGGCTGGCTCGCCCTGCGCCTGGCGACGAAGGCAGCCACCTCGGCGCGCCGCTCCAAGCCCAGCTTCATCAGGATGTTGGAGACGTAGTTCTTGACGGTCTTGTCGGCAAGGTGCACGCGCTCGGCAATCTGGCGGTTGGTCATTCCCTCGGCGACCAGGGCCAGGATCTTGCGCTCCTGAGGGGTGAGGTCGTTGATGATGTCGCCGGGTGTGACCACCTCCCCTCGAAGCCGAGCCAGCACTCGCTCGGTGACCTGGGGATCGAGCAGCGAGTGACCGGCGGCCACCTCGCGGATGGCCCCGACCAGGTCGCCGCCATGGATCTGCTTGAGAACGTACCCCGAGGCGCCGGCCATGATCGAGGTGAACAGGGCCTCGTCGTCGGCGAAGGAGGTGAGCATCAGCACGTGGGTCTCGGGATGGGCGGAACGAATCTCGCGGCAGGCCTCGATGCCCGAGCGTCCGGGCATCCGGACATCCATCACCACAACGTCGGGCCCGAGCCTGGCAACCGATTCGAGTGCCGCGTCGGCGTCGGAGGCCTCGCCGATCACAGCGATCCCCGCTTCCGCTTCCAGGAGTCGCCGGATCCCCAGGCGGACGAGCTCGTGATCGTCGCAGAGCAGGACCCGGATCGATTCGGTCTCGTCCATACGCTCGGAGTGTACCAGTCGATCCGCGGCTCCAGAGGAGATCGGGTCGGCAGGCCTCACTGGGACCCCACCGGATGCGAAACGAACACGATCATCGCCTCCCAGCTTCGCATCCGGCGGCCATGGTGGTGAGGGTCGAAGGTCGCCAGTCGTCAGGGCCGAAGGACCCAACGGCGCTCGGCACGGGACGCCTGTGGGGCCATCCCGGGAACGTGGCGGGTCTCTGCAGTGTCTCGTCGCCACTCGTCCCACCGGCCCACGCAGAGTGGTGACTTTGTGCCCTGGCGGGCGCGGGCGGGCACGCGGATGCTCCGGTACATGGGACCCGACATTCTGATTCGCGACACCGAGACCCACGGCCGGGTCGGCGCCTGCGCCGGGCCTCAGGTCGACGGCTCGTGTCCTCTGGTCGCCGTCGGGGACGTGATCCCCTGCGCCGGAAGCGAGGTCGTCCCCGCGGGGATGATCGATGCCGAGCCCTATCAGGTCTCGCCGCACATGACCCTCTGCCCGCGAACGCTGGCTGAGGCCCTGGCGGTGCCATCCGACGCCGCTCTGCTGGAGGCCTGATCGGTCAAGACCCGTCCGAACTCCCTGCGGTCCCAGACGCCGATGGTGTGGGCTCTCCCCGGCGCCTCCGGTGGCCGCAGGGAGCGAAGGCGGCCAGGATCCGCGGTGCGATCCGGCCCCTGCAACGCGGTGACCATCGGCTCAGGACAGCAGCACCGGCCGTCGCCTAGTCTGGTGACGTGACCACTGAGACCGCCACCCCGCCCGCTGTGCCGCTCGACTGGACGGCCGACGCCGCTCTGATCGACGGCACCGCCATCTCCATCCGTCCCCTCATCCCTGCGGACCAGCCCGCGCTCCGCCTCTTCTATGAACAGCTCTCGCCGGAGAGCATCCGGCTCCGCTACTTCTCGCCGCGGCATGAGCTCACCGACACCGAGGTGGCACGGCTGACCGGCAGCGACGGCAGCACCCATGTCCACCTCGGCGCCTTTCAGGCCTCGCAGCTGGTGGGGGTGGGGGATTTCATCCTCGTCACACCCACCGAGGCCGAGGTGGCCTTCGTGGTCAGCGACCAGCTCCAGGGGCACGGCGTGGCATCGCTTCTCCTCGAGTATCTGGCCGAGCTCGCCCGCGCGCTGGGCGTCAGGCGATTTCTCGCCGAGACCATGTCGGACAACCTCAAGATGCTCGATGTCTTCCGCCACGCCGGGTTCATCGAGAAGGTGGGCAGTCCCGAGGCCGGAATCGTCGGGATCCGCCTTGACATCTCCGACCTCCGCGGGGCCCGGGCCGCGATCGGTGAGCGCGATCGGCTGGCGTCAGTGGCCGCGGTCCGGTCTGTCCTCGAGCCCCGCAGCGTGGCGGTGATTGGGGCCGGCCGGACCCCCGGCGGCATCGGGCACCAGATCCTCCGCAACCTCATCCAGGGACCGTTCAACGGCCGCGTCTATCCGGTCAACCGAGGTGCCGACCATGTGTCCGGCGTGCCCGCTTATGGCTCGGTCACGGACATCCCCGGAGGCGTCAACCTGGCAGTGATCGCGGTCCCCGCCGGGGCTGTCCTGGACGCCGTGCGCGAGTGCGGCGCTGCCGGAGTGAGCTCCCTGGTCATCATCAGCTCTGGCTTCGCTGAGACCGGGGCCGAGGGCGCAGCCGGCGAGCGAGAGTTGCTCGAGATCGCCCGGCGCTATGGCATGCGAGTGATCGGGCCCAACTGCATGGGCGTGATCAACACCGACCCCGCGGTGCACCTCAACACCACCTTCTGCCCCATCGAGCCTCCCGCCGGAGACATCGCGTTCTTCACACAATCGGGCGCGCTCGGAATCGCCGTGATCGCTGAGGCCGAAAGGTTGGGGATCGGGCTCTCCGGGTTCGTGTCGGCGGGCAACAAGCTCGACATCTCCGGCAACGACCTGCTCCAGTACTGGGAGCAGGACGGGCGCACCGACGTCATCCTCCTCTATCTCGAGTCCTTCGGCAACCCGCGGCAGTTCGGGGAGATCGCGCGGCGGGTGTCGCGGCGCAAGCCGATCGTTGCGGTCAAGGGTGGCCGCAGCGCCGCGGGCGCCCGGGCGGCCGCCTCACACACCGCGGCTCTCGCCTCCCCCGACGTCTCTGTGGATGCACTCTTTCACCAGTCCGGGGTGATCCGGGTCCAGTCGCTCGAGCAGCTTTTCGACGTGGCGCGGGTGCTCGCCTCGGCCCCGCTGCCGTCCGGCAACCGGGTGGGGATCGTGGGCAACGCCGGCGGCGCAGGCATCGTGACCGCCGACGCCTGCGAGAGCGCCGGTCTCATCGTCCCAACTCTGGGGGAGGATGCCAAGCGGCGGCTCAGCGATACCCTGAACTCGGCAGCCGCACTCGGCAACCCGGTGGACATGACGGCGATGGCCGGACCCGAGGAGTACGCCGAAGCGCTGCGGGCGGTGCTCGCCGATCCAGGGGTGGACTCGGTGATCGCCATCTTCACCCCGCTCCACACCGATCCGGTGGCAATCGCGGAGGCGATCCGAGGGGTGGCCCGCGAGGCCGCCAAGCCGGTGCTCGCCGCCCTCTTCGGCGAGGCTCAGGAGAAGCTGCGCCGAAGCCGTGAGCTCCCGGTCTTCAGCTTCCCGGAGGAGGCGGCCTATGCCCTGGGAGCGGTCACCGAGTATGCGGAGTGGCGCCGACGCGACCCGGGCCAGGTGGTGATACCGGCGGACATCGACCTCGGCGAGGCTCGCCACGCCGTACAGCAGGCTCTGACCGACCATCCCGACGGCTGTCAGCTCGACCCCGACCAGTGCGCCGCGGTGATGAGTGCCATCGGGGTCCCGCTGCCGGCCACCACCCACGCTGACACCCCCGACCAAGCGGTGGCGGCCGCCGAGTCCATCGGCTACCCGGTGGTGCTCAAAGCGGCATCGGCCAACATCGTCCACAAGACCGAGCGCGGTGCGGTGGTGACCGACATTGCCTCCGCCGACATCCTCCGGATGGCCTTCGTGGAGATGCACCAGCGGCTCGGGGTCGAGATGGGAGGAGCGATCGTTCAACCCATGCTCAGCGCCGGGGTCGAAACCATCGTCGGTGTCGTCCGGGACCGGCACTTCGGGCCACTGCTGGTCTTCGGCTCGGGCGGCATCGCCGTGGAGCTCTCCGGAGACCAGGCATTTCGGGCCGCCCCGCTGACCGACAGGGACATCGATGACCTGATCCACGAGCCTCGGGGGTCGCGGCTCCTCTTCGGCTACCGCGGCCGCCCGGCCTGCGACACCGAGGCCCTCGCCGGAATCATCCAGCGCATCAGCGCCCTGGTGACCGCGGTGCCGGAGATCGCCGAGATGGACCTCAACCCGGTGATCGTCAGCCCGAGAGGCGCCGTCGCCGTGGACGTCAAGGTCCGGCTGATGCCGGTCGCCCGGGACCCGCTGGCCCACGCCCGCCAGCTGCGCCGCCCCGAACCCGTCTCGTCATGATCGCGACCGAGAACCTGCGCCGGCTCCATGACCGGCTTCGCACCGGGGTGACGCTGGTCGCCGAGCTCGAGGAACAGCTGCTCGCTCACGAGGGCGAGGTCGCCAAGCTGGAGAGCTTCGACCGAGTCGTCGACTATCTGCGTGGCACGGTGATCCCCCACCTTCGCGGCGAGCTCAGCGTCCTGTATCCCGAATCGGACCTGCTCCGTGGGATCGACCACCATCTGGTCCGCCGGCTGATCGACAACTGCGAGCAGCTCGAGTGCTACGCGGACCGGATTGTTCACGACCGTGACCGCCTTCGTGACGGCATCTGCGACAACGTCGGGTGCCGCCGGCACATCGCGGCACTGGTGCGGCTGCTGCGCCGTCATCTGGAGAGCGTCGAGGAACTGCTTCTCCCCCAACTGGGCGCACGTTTGACCGACGAGGCGGTGCGCGCCATCTACGAGCGCCTCGAGGAGGCCCAGTTCGAGGCGGCCGTGGCCCTCAGGAGGCCGCCGGCCGCACCATCCCATCGCTGAAGCAGCCCTCGGAGGGCGCCCCGGCCGGATGGCCCGGGCGGCTGCCGACCTTCGGCTCTGGCCGTCCGGGGCGCGGCCCGGTCATCATGACCGGGAGTGGACCACCGCGACGCGGCCTTGGAGCTGCGGCCCAGCGCCTTGCAGCCTTCGCTCGCGCGGCGGGCGGGCGCCGGAGCCTGGACCCTCGCGGGCCTCGCGCTGGTCGGTCTGGGCATCTCTGCATACCTGACCGCGGTCCACTACGCGGGGGTCGGCCTCATCTGCAGCAGCGGGGGCATCGTCAACTGCGCCGCGGTGACCTCGAGCAGCTATTCACTGGTGCCGGGGACCACCGTGCCGATCACCGTCCCCGGGATGATCTGGTTCGTGGTCAGCGGCGGCATGGCGGTCACCGCGCTGATGCGGGACCGGGCGGATCGCGTTGAGCCGCTCTGGATCCGTCCCGCCCAGGCTGCCTGGGCCGCCCTGGGGCTGGCCGCGTGCCTGTACCTGGTCTACGCGGAGGTGGTGGTGCTCCACGAGATCTGCGAGTGGTGCACCGCGATCCATCTCGTGGTCCTGATCACCACGGTGCTGACCCTGGCACGTCTCGCTCCCCCGGCCGGCGTCACGCAGCCGGAGCCGCCCGGCGATTGAAAGGAAGTTCGAGAGAGGCTGTCCGGCGCTCAGTCGTCGACGTCGACGGCGTGGGCCTGGGAGATCCGCGTGACCTCGGCAGCGATGCGGACAGCGATCGCCTCACGGGTTGCCGCACTGGCCAGCTGGGGGAGCTCCTCATCGAGGTTGGTCAGCACGGACTCGGTCTCCGCGTCGCTCAGAGCGACCCCGAGGTGCTCCGCCGCTAGGTCGACGTCCGACTCGCCGTAGACCACGGTCACGAACAGGGGCAGCCCCTCCGGGCGCAGGGAGGTGACACGAGTCGTCATGGGGTACTGCTCCAGGTCGGCGGATGCTTCCGCCTCCATCCTGCAACTGTGAACCTGGCGCCCCCAGGGCCATTGGTCGTCAGCTGACCGCGTCCCACGGCCCTGGTGGGAAGCTCCCCGGGGCGCCAGAGTTGAACCGGATGAGCGCCACGGCCGGGGACAACGTTGCCCAGAAGGCGCATGCCGGCCGGCTGATGGCAGAGCGCCTTCGCGCCGGCGGCGTCGAGGCGCTGTTCACCCTCCCCGGGGGCCACATCGTGGAGCTCCTCGACGGCTGCATCGACGCGGGGGTGCGGGTCGTCGATGTACGCCATGAGGGCACGGCCACTCTCGGCGCACTGGGCTGGGCGCTGACCACCGGCCGGACCGGGGTGGCAGCCGTCACTGCCGGGCCGGGCTTCACCAATGCGCTGACCGGCTTCGCGGATGCAGCGGTGGGAAACGCCCCCCTGGTTCTGGTCGGTGGACGCACCGCCCTCAAGCGGCGCGGCCGGGGCGCTGTCCAAGACCTCGACCAGCAGTCCCTGGTCGCTCCCGTGGCCAAATGGACCGCGGCCGCTCAGAGCGCCGAGAACGTGGAGCGGCTGACCGACGAGGCGCTGCATCGCGCCCGGGCCGGCCGTCCGGGAGCCGTCTACCTCGAGGTGCCCCACGACGTCTTCATGACCCGGCTTGACCCGGTTGAGGGGATGGCCGGCTTCCCGGCGGCGCCGTCGCACCCCACGGCCTCGGACGCGGACCTGGAGCCGGCCATCGAGGCGCTGCGACGTTCCCCTCGGCCCATGGTGGTGGCCGGAGGGGGAAGCTTCTGGTCGGGTGCCGGGGCGGAGATCGCCCACCTCTGCGAGACCCTGCAGATCCCGGTGACCACCACCAGCGCAGCCCGAGGCCTGGTCCCCGATTCCAACGAGTGGTGCCTGGGATCGCTGGTCCACGCGGGGGTGGCGGTCGCCCAATCCGACTGCGTGCTGGTGCTGGGCAGCGCCTTCAACGCCAACCTGGTCTATGGCGGACCGCCGCTTTTCAGCGATGAGCAGGTGATGATCCAGGTTGACCTCTCCGCCGAGGAGCTGGGCGGCAACCGGCGCCCCCAGGTGGTGGTTCAGGGCGACGTCGCCGCGGTGGCGCGACAGCTCGCCGGGTCCCGTCCGCCGGCGCGCGACCGCCGGGAGTGGCTGCGCCAGGCGCGCGAGCTCACCGCGCTCTCTCGCCCGATGTGGGACTCGCAGGTGGACGAATACCGAGGCTCGCTCGTGCACCCCGGAGCGCTGGCCCGGGAGGTCTGCGGCTGGGCAGCTTCCACCTGGAAAGGGGCCGCAACCCTGGTGGCCGACGGGGGAGACACGCTGACCTGGGCGCTGGCCTACGCCGAGGCGGAGCGACCCGGACACCTGCTCTCCACCACCACTGCGCTGGGCACCCTGGGCGTGGGGCTGCCGTTCGCCCTGGCGGCGCAGCTGGCACGCCCCGGAGAGCGGGTCATCCTGTTCACCGGCGACGGCTCATTCGGTCTCAGCGCGATGGAGATGGACACGGCGGCGCGGCATGGCCTGCCCATCATCGTGGTGGTGGCCAACAACGGGGGCTGGGGTGACGTCCGCCACCACCAGCGTTCGGTGCTGGGCCGCGAGGTGGGCAGCCGCCTCGCCGTCAGTCGCTACGATCGGCTCGCCGAGTCGCTCGGGGCATACGGGGAGAGGGTCGAGTCGCTCGCGGGTCTCCGTCCGGCTCTGGAGCGGGCTGCCGGCGCGGGGACACCGGCGCTCATCGACGTGCCCACCGACCCCGACGTGGTCTCCGCCCTGCTCCGGGCGATGATGACCATCGGGATCATGTGAGCGCGGTTGGTGGCGCCCAGCTCAGCCGCCGCCGGGCGTGGAGAGCACCCCGTAGACCTCCTTGCCCCCATGCGCGGCTCCGTTCACTGCCGGCGCGTGGACCACCATCACCGCGGCGTGGCTGCGATGCAGCACGCTCAGGCTGACGCTGCCGAGGATCAGCGAGCGAAGCCCTCCCCGTCCCCGTGATCCCATCACGATGAGGTCGTGGCCGTCCCGCTCGACCGCCCGCAGGATGGCGTCGGCAGGCCGCTCGCAGCTGACCTCGGTTTCCACGCTGATCCCGGCCGGAACACGCTTGCGGGCTGCTCTGACCGTCAGCCGAGCCTCCTCCTCGAGGTCGGTGTCGAGCTTCTGGATCTCGGCTGCTGCGCCGATCTCGCCCCCGGTGAAGGTGTACGGCCTCCAGGCGCACAGCAGGGTGAGCCGGGCGTGCTGGCAGCTGGCGAGGTCGATCGCCTCGGACAGCGCGGCCTCGGCGTGGGCCGAGCCGTCGACGGGAACGAGGATGCTGCGGAACATGGGAGGTCTCCCACGGACGGCAGGATGCAGGCATCGGGGAGCCGCCCCGATGTCTCTAGTCAAGCGCTGCGACGGCGCCCGCGATAGGGCCGAAAGCACCCGGTCCGGTAGACCCGAAGGTCACCCACCGGGGCCGTGTGGCCACCGCATGACCAACGGCCAGGCGGCTCTGGGACAATGGCCTCTACTGGTGTTGGCGGTGGGGCATCCAGACTGGTTGGGTGAGAGCCACGGACACCAGCGACCCGAACTGGTACCACCGCGTGGTCGACTGCCAGTGGGCGTGTCCAGCCCACACCGACGTCCCGGAGTACATCCGGCTGATCGGCCAGGGGCGCTACGCCGACGCCTACATGGCCAATCGCGAATCCAATGTCTTCCCCGGGATTCTGGGACGGACCTGCGACCGCCCCTGCGAGCCCGCCTGCCGGCGGGGCCGGGTCGACGGCACTCCGGTTGCCATATGCCGTCTCAAGCGGGTCGCCGCCGACCTGCGCGGCCAGATCGATGAGCGCCTGCCCCGGATCCCGGAGCACAAGAACGGCAAGCGGGTGGCCTGCATCGGTGCCGGACCGGCCTCGCTCACGGTCGCCAACGACCTGCTGCCACTCGGCTACCAGGTGTCGATCTTCGAGCGCCACGCTCGCCCGGGTGGACTGATGCGCACCAGCATCCCCGCCTTCCGGCTGCCCGGGGCGGTACTCGACGAGGAGACCCGATGCATCCTCGAGATGGGCGCCGAGGTCCACTACGACACGCCGGTCGAGAGCCTGCGAGGGCTGCTCGACCAGGGCTGGGATGCGGTGTTCGTGGGCAGCGGGGCACCCCGCGGGAAGGACCTCGACCTGCCCGGGCGTCACGACAGCGAGCGCATCCACATCGGCCTCGACTGGCTCCAGTCGATCGCCTTTGGCCACGTCAGCTCGATCGGCGCCCGAGTTCTGGTCATCGGGGTTGGCAACACGGCGATGGACTGCTGCCGTTCAGCGCGACGTCTCGGCGGCCGCCAGGTGACCGTGGTGGCCCGCCGACCTCGAGCCTTCTTCAAGGCTTCCGAGTGGGAGCTCGAGGACGCCGAGGAGGAGGAGATCGAGATCCGGGTCAACCACGCACCCAAGCGCTTCCTGGTCGAGGACGGCCGGCTGGTGGGCATGGAATTCGACCAGCTCAGCTGGGACGAGACCGCCACCCAGTCGGTCACGGCCGGAAGCCGGGTCATGGCCTGCGACGACGTGATCCTGGCGGTGGGACAGGAGTCCGCCTTCCCATGGATCGAGCGCGATCTGGGCATCGATCTGGGGCGATGGGATCAACCGTTGGTCGACAAGACAACCCTGCAGTCATCCCTGCCCGGCGTTTTCTTCGGTGGCGACGCCGCCTTCGGGCCGCTCAACATCATCTGGGCGGTGGAGCACGGTCATCAGGCCGCGATCTCCATCCACAACCACTGCCATGGCCTTCCGGTGAGCGAGCGCCCCGGGCCGGGGATGAACCTGGTGAGCCGGGATATGGGCCTGGCTCAGTGGAGTTACCACAACGAATACAACCCCTCGGCACGCCAGCAGATGGAGCACGTGGCGATGGTCCGGCGATTCCGCAAGCTGGACCTGGAGGTGGAGCTCGGCTTCACGCCTCTGCAGACGGCTCGGGAGGTCACCCGATGCCTCAACTGCGACATCCAGACGGTGTTCGCGGCACCGCTGTGCATCGAATGCGACGCGTGCATCGACGTCTGCCCGGTCAAGTGCCTGACCATCACCGCCGACGGCGATGGGCAGGAGGTCTCCACCCGGCTGTCGGCGCCACGGCTCAGCCCTTCTCAACCCCTCTACGTCTCGGCGCCGCTTCCCCAGACGAGCCGGCTGATGGTGAAGGACGAGGACCTGTGCGTGCACTGCGGTCTCTGCGCCGAGCGCTGCCCAACCGCGGCCTGGCAGATGCAGAAGCTCGAGCTCTGCCTCCCCCGAGCGGGGACAGTCGGGTGAGCGTGGTGGGCCCCGCTCCGCAGCCGGTCTCCCCGGCTGCAGTGCGGGTCAACGAGCTCTCCGTCCGGATCGCCACGGTCAACGGCACCGGCTCGTCGAGCGCCAACAACCTGCTGATGCGGGCCATCTTCCGGATGGGCGTGCCGGTGTCGGGGAAGAACCTCTTCCCATCCAACATCCAGGGGCTGCCGACCTGGTACGAGATCCGGGTCAGCGGAGCCGGCCACAGCGCGCGCGCACTTCACCCCGACGTCCTTGTCGCCATGAACACCCAGACCCGGGACCGCGATATCGGCGATGTGCGACCCGGCGGCTACGTGCTCTGGGACTCATCCTGGCCGCTGGAGGAGCTGGTGATCCGTCGCGAGGTCACCTACCTGGGAATCCCCATCGCCCATATCTGCGCAGCAGAGTTCCCGGATCCACGGGAACGCATCCTGCTCCAGAACCTCGTCTACGCGGGGGCGCTCGCCGGCCTCCTGGACATCGACCTCGAGGTGATGAACACGCTCATCGAGGAGCGGTACGCCAAGCGTCCCCGGCTCGGCGACGCCAACCGCCGAGCCCTGCTGCGCGGTCACGAGTACGTGACGGCGCATTTCGACCACCCTCTCCCCTGCCGCGTGGAGCCGATGGACGCCACCCGCGACTCGATCATCGTGGACGGCAACACCGCAGCGGCCCTGGGCTGCGTGTATGCGGGTGCCATGGTGGCGGCGTGGTATCCGATCACCCCCTCGACCTCGCTGATGGACGCCTTCACCAGCTTCTGCCGGCGCTACCGGCGCGACCCGGAGACCGGGCTGAACAACTGCCTCATCCTCCAGGCCGAGGATGAGCTCGCCGCGCTGGGCACCGTGGTCGGCGCCGGCTGGGCGGGGGCACGCGCCTTCACCTCGACCTCCGGTCCGGGTCTCTCGCTGATGAACGAGCTGCTCGGCCTCGCCTATTACACCGAGGTGCCGGCGGTGGTCTTCGACGTCCAGCGTGCCGGACCATCCACGGGGATGCCGACTCGGACCCAGCAGGCCGACATCCTGGAGGCAGCGTTCGCCTCTCACGGGGACGGCAAGCACATCCTGCTCTTCCCCGGCGATCCAGCGGAGTGCTTCGATTTCGCGGTGCGCGCCTTCGACCTCGCCGAGCACTTCCAGACCCCGGTGCTGGTGCTCTCCGACGTGGATATCGGGATGAACGATTGGGTCGTGCCCCGGCTTCATTGGGACGATTCCTACCGACCGGACCGCGGGCGCGTGCTCTCCGCCGCCGAGCTGGAGAGAATCGGTGAGTTTCATCGCTACGCCGACCCCGACGCCGACTGGGTCACCGCCAGGACGCTGCCGGGGGTCAGCTCGAAGGGCGCCTACTACGCACGCGGCTCCGGCCACAACGAGCAGGGAGGCTATACCGAAGATCCGGTCGAATACCGCGCGGTGGTGGACCGGCTGGTGCGCAAGCATGCGGCCGCAGCCGCGCGGGTACCTGCCCCGCTGATTCAGCACCGACCGGGGGCGCGGATCGGCCTGGTCACCCTGGGCAGCAGCGGGCCCGCGGTGGGAGAGGCCACCGAGCTGATGGCCAAGCGAGGGCTGGACGTCGACTGGATGCGGCTCCGAGGCTATCCATTCGGGACCGCCGTCCTCGAGTTCCTGGATGGACACGACGAATGCTTCGTGGTCGAGCAGAACCGAGATGCCCAGCTGCGCTCCCTGCTTCTCCTGGAGACGGGAGTGGACCGGGAGAGGCTGGGGTCGGTGCTGGTCTACGGGGGCCTCCCGATCAGCGCCGACGAGGTGGTGAGCGCAGTCCTGGCCGAGATGGGGTCGCCGGAGAGCTGACCGTGCCCTCGATTCAGAAGCCGCCCGTCCGTCACCCCGGACTGCCAGTCAACGAGCTGGGGCTCTCGGTCCGTGACTACGAGGGGGCGATGTCGACACTCTGCGCGGGCTGCGGCCACGACTCGGTGACCGCCGCCATCGTGCAGGCGCTGTGGGAGGTGGCGGTGCCACCCCACATGGTCGCCAAGCTGAGCGGGATCGGCTGCTCCGCGAAGACCACCGCCTACTTCGTGCACGGTGCCCACGGCTTCAACGGGCTTCATGGCCGGATGGCCCCGCTGGCCACCGGCGCGAGCGCCGCCAACCGGGACCTGCTGCTGATCGGCATCTCCGGCGACGGAGATTCGCTCTCGATCGGGATCGGGCACCTGGTTCACCTGATCCGCCGCAACCTGCGGATGGTCTACATCATCGAGAACAACGGGGTCTATGGACTCACCAAGGGTCAGCTCTCCGCCTCCGCGGACGTGGGCTCGACCACCAAGCGCGGAACCGCCAATGCGATGGAGCCGATCGACCCGTTGGTGCTCGGGCTGAGCCTCGGCGCCACCTTCCTGGCCCGTGGTTTCTCCGGGGACAAGGCACAGCTCGTTCCGATCCTGAAGGCGGCCACCGCCCACCGTGGACTGGCCCTGGTCGACGTGATCTCACCCTGCGTCACCTTCAACGATCATGAGGGATCGACCAAGAGCTATCGGTTCACCCGCCAGCACGGGGTCCGGGTCACCGAAACCGACTTCGTGCCACCGCGCCCCGAGATCCTCGCCTCCATCGGTCGCGATGGGATCACCGACCTCACCCTCCACGATGGCAGCCGGGTGCGCGCACGAGCGGTTCCTCCCGGCTACGACCCATCCGATCGCGACGCCGTCGGGGCACATCTCCGAGAGGCCCACGTCAGAGGGGAAGTACTGACGGGCATCCTCTTCGTCGACGCCGCCCGCCCTGACCTCCATGAGCTGAGCGGCACCGTCCTCCAGCCGCTGGTGGACGTCCCCTTCGTCAGGCTCTGTCCGGGAGCCGCCGAGCTCGAGCGCTTCGGAGAGGTGTGATCGCGGCGAGTGCCGTCGATCGAACCGGCAGCCCTTCGGCCCTGCTGGTACGAGGACGTGGCTGAAGGGAGCACCCACCGGATGGACGCTGCGCATCCGCGAGGTGCGGCCCGCGGCCGGCGCCGGATTCATTTACCTGGTGAGCGGGGAGATGCGGACCATGCCCGGTCTACCGCGCCATCCGGCGGCCGAACATATTGATCTCGACGAGGGGGGCGAGATCGTCGGCCTCAGCTGAGACTGACCAGCCCGTCTCGGCGAGTGGCAATCGGGGGTGGCTCCGGCCAGCCCCGATGTCACTCGTGGCACTCGTGGCACTTGGTCCCGGCCGGTTGGGGGCGGGGGACCCTATCGTTGCCGCCCCATCGCCCCGTAGGGTGGAAGCAAATGGCAGTGCCCACACCGCCGGTTCGATGACGGCTTTGCAATGAGCGCGGTACGTGTCGACGCCGAGCAGCTGACGCTCGAGCCCCCTGGGCGGCTCCGGTCGGCATGGGGGCGACCCACGGGTCTGCGCGCGGCCGCCGGCCTCGGCCTGCTCGCAGTCATCGGGCCGGGGCTGATGGTCATGCTTGCTGACACCGACGTGGGCAGCGTGGTCACTGCGGCTCAATCCGGTGCCGAGTGGGGCTACCGGCTTCTGCCCCTCGAGGTGGTGCTCATTCCGGTGCTCTACCTGGTCATGGAGCTGACGGCGCGGCTCGGCATCGCGACCGGAAAGGGCCATGCCGCACTGATCAAGGAGCGATTCGGCCGCGGCTGGGCCCTGCTGTCGGTGGCCACGCTCGGGGTGACCGCGGTCGGAGCCCTGGTCACGGAGTTCGCCGGAATCGCCGGCGTCGCCAGTTTGGTCGGATTGTCCCCGAATCTGGTGGTCCCGGCGGCGGCTGTGCTCCTGGCCCTGGTCGTCGTCTCCGGCACCTACCGGCGGGTGGAGCTCATCGGAATCAGCCTGGGGCTCTTCGAGGTGGCCTTCCTGGTGGCCGCCATCCAGGCTCACCCGGACCCTGCATCGCTGGCTCGAAGTCTATGGGCGGGACAGCCGTTCGGAAATGGGAGTTACCTTGCGCTGGCGATGGCCAACGTGGGAGCGGTGGTGATGCCCTGGATGCTCTTCTACCAGCAGGCGGCAATTGTCGACAAACGGCTCACCGCCAGAAACCTTCGTGCGGCCAGGGTCGACATCGCGGTCGGCGCGGTGATCACCCAGGTGGTGATGATCGCCGTCCTCGTTGCCACCGGCGCCACGCTGGCGGGGCGGCGGGCGGGATCGCTGGCCACTGTGAGTCAGATCTCCAACGCTCTGGAGCCGAGTTCTGGGGCCCGCCGTCGCGAGGCTCGCCTTTGCCCTGGGCGTGACCGGCGCCGCTCTGGTTGCGGCGATCGTGGTCTCCCTGGCCGCCTCGTGGGCCGTCGCCGAGCTGGGTGGGAAGCCGCGAAGCCTCAACCGACCCGCGGGCGCGGCGCCCCTCTTCTACGGAGCCTACTTCTGCGCTCTGATCGTTGCCGCGGTGCTGGTGCTGACGAGCGCCTCACTGGTCCGCCTGGCGGTCGACATCGAGATCCTGAACGCGATCCTGCTCCCCATCGTCCTGGGGTTCCTGGTGGCACTGGCGTGGACCGTGCTTCCCGCACCCTTCCGCTTGCGAAGGGTGGAGCGGCTAGCCTTGCTGGCGGTGATCGCGGCGGTCGTCGTCGCCGGGCTGGCCGCGATGACCGCGGCAGTCAGGCTGTAGGCGATTTCCCGCCCGGGCCGAGGCCGGACGACGCATAGCCGGGGAACCACATGGCGGACTCGACGGCTTCGGGGATGCGCTCATCCTCGAGCATCCGACCGACGCCCAGATCCCGAGCCGCCCTCACCACGACAAGAGCGATCTCCCGCGAGACGGCGCGGAGCTCAGCCGGCGAGGGGTAGAGGGCCCCCTGATCGAGGCGCTCGTCGCCGACCATTGCGGCCAGAGTGGTCGCGGCGGCGAGGAACATCTCATCGGGAAGCTCGTTGGCCTCGGCCACGATCGCTCCGAGCCCGATCCCCGGGAAGACCAGGACGTTGTTGGCCTGTCCGATCAGGTGGCGCCGACCGTTCAGCAGCACCGGCTCGAAGGGGCTTCCGGTCGCGATCAGCGCCCGTCCCTCACTCCAGAGCAGGACATCCTGGGGCAGCGCCTCGCAGTTGGCGGTGGGGTTGGAGAGGAGCAGGAGGATCGGACGGCGGCAGTGGCGCGCCATCGTCTCGACGGCCTGCCGGCTGACGGACCCGGGGGTGCTCGAGGTGCCGATCAAGACCGTGGGCCGAACCGCGGCCACGACCGATTCGAGGTCGCCGGGGCAGTGGCCGGGGACCTCGGGTCCCTCCGTCTCAGCCGGGTGGAACGCGAACTCCCGCTTGTCCTCATCCAGGGGCGTCCTGCCCTCGTACACCAGACCGTGGGAGTCGAGCATCACGATGGCCCGCCGCGCCACCTCCTCGGAGGCCCCCTCCTGGCGCATCGCCCGAGAGATCAGCCGGGCTATCCCGATCCCCGCGGCGCCCGCGCCCAGGAACACGAAGCGCTGCTCGGAGAGCCGCTCGTGCGAACGCCGGAGCGCGGCCAGCACGCCGGCCACCACCACGGCGGCAGTGCCCTGGATGTCGTCATTGAAGCTGGCGATCCGCCGCCGGTACCGGTCCAGGAGACGGATCGCATTGTGCTGCTTGAAATCCTCCCACTGCAGCACGGCTCGAGGAAAGACCTCCAGCAGAGCGCGCACGAAGGCCTCCACGAACTCCTCGTAGGGCTGGCCTCGGAGCCGGGGGTGGCGGTAGCCGGTGTAGAGGGGGTCCTCGAGCAACGCGGCGTTGTCGGTGCCCACGTCCAGCGACACCGGCAGGGTCCGCGACGGATGGATGCCCGCACCCGCGGTGTAGAGGGCCAGCTTGCCGATCGGGATGCCCATGCCTCCGGCGCCCTGGTCGCCCAGCCCGAGAATCCGCTCGTTGTCGGTGACCACCACCAGTCGGACGTCGCGGCGGCCGGAATTGCGCAGCACTTGGGGGATACGCTCGATGTCATCGGGGCAGATCCAGAGTCCTCGCGGGCGCCTCAGGATGTGGCTGAACTGCTGACAGGCCCGACCGACCACCGGCGTGTAGACGATGGGCAGCAGCTCCTCCAGGTGCTCGGTGAGCACCCGGTAGAAGAGCGTCTCGTTGCGGTCCTGGAGGGCGGAGAGGCCGATGTAGCGCTCCAGGTCGTCGTTTTTGCGCCGCAGGTGCTCCACCTCCAGGGCGACCTGCTCCTCGATGGACTGGACAGCCGAGGGCAGCAGGCCGGTCAGCCGGTAGGCCGTCCGCTCCTCGCTGGTGAAGGCCGTCCCCCGGTTGAGCAGGGGATCCTCGAGAAGCTCGGCACCGGGGCAGAGCCCGGCGACCTCGTCGGTGACAGATGCAACGCTCATCATCGCGCTCCCCGGAATGTCCGTTCCGCGACCCTCGGCTCGATGGTGGGGCCGCGGCGGGCGCCACGCCAGGGTCCAAGGCTGACGATGCTTCAGGGCAGGTCCCCCCGAGGGCGGGACCAATGGATCGCAGAGCGCAGGGCGATGGCCTCTGCCAGTTGCGTCGGAGCCCATCCGCTCGCGTCCGGTGGGGCATCCCCCATTCCTGAAGAACCTATCATGCGTTATATTCACCAAGCAGTCGATCCCGGGGCGGCCGGGACCGCGCATGGAGGATTCGGCCATGAGACTGGACGGCCAGGTGGCGCTGGTGACCGGGGCAGGCCGGGGCATCGGCGCCGCGACCGCGGAGCGGCTCGCCGCCGAAGGGGCGGTGGTGGTGGTCGCCGACATGGACCCGCAGCCCGCCGCCGGGGTCGCCGAGGGGATCGGTGCGAGCGGAGGCACGGCCACCCTGGTGACGGCCGACGTGACCGATCCGGAGAGCGTGCGGACGATGGTGGACACCGCCATCGAGCGCCATGGCCGGCTCGACCTGATGGTCGCCTGCGCCGGGATCGTCCGCGACAACCTGATCCACAAGATGAGCGTCGACGATTGGGACGCGGTCGTCGACACCCATCTCAAGGGCTCTTTCCTCTGCGCCCAGGCGGCCCAGCGGGTGATGGTCCCGCAGCGGTCGGGAAGGATGGTCTTCACCTCCTCGATCTCGGCTCTGGGCAACCGTGGCCAGGCCAACTACTCCGCCGCCAAGGCGGGCATCGAAGGATTGGCACGCACCTTGAGCATCGAGCTGGGCCGGTTCGGGATCACCGTCAACGCGGTCGCCCCGGGGTTCACCGACACCCGGCTGGCCAGGGCGGCGGCGGAGCGGATGGGCCTCCCCTGGGAGAAGTTCGTCGCTCACATCGCCGAAACCATCCCGCTGCGCCGGATCTGCCAGCCGTCGGACATCGCCGGGGTCATCGCCTGGCTGTGCGGCCCGGATGCCTCCATGGTGAGCGGGCAGGTGATCTCGGTCCACGGAGGCCCATGACCAAGTTTCTGCGACTGCGAGTGCCGTCGCTCCCGTCCAACCCAGGCCGTCCGGCCCTTCTGTCTCAGGCCCGCCCCGAGTATCGTGAGCGCCCTGGGAGGCTCTCCGTCGCCCGAGCCAGGGGAAGGGCCATGGACGTCATCGCCGCCACCACAGCCGATCTCGAGGTCGACGTCATCGGCATCGCAGCGCGACCCATCTTCGCCGGGCGGGTCGCCATCGTCACCGGCGGCACCCGGGGTATCGGCGCCGCCATCAGCACCGAGCTGGCTCAGCTCGGAGCCCACGTCGCCGCCAGCTACCGCAGCAACGTCGAATCGGCCACCCAGCTGCAGGAGGCGCTGGCCGGCGACGGTGGCTCGGTCTCTCTCCATCTCAGTGATGTCGGACAGCCGGAGGACTGCGAGCGCCTGGTCCGCGAGGTCATCGACCGCCACGGCAAGGTGGACTTCCTGGTGAACAACGCCGGGATCACCGTCGACCGCACGGTGCGGCGGATGACGGTCGAGGACTGGCACGCGGTGATGCGGACCAACGTCTCGGGTGCCTTCTACATGATCAAAGCGGTGCTCGAGCCGATGCTGGAGCGGGGCTACGGCCGGATCATCAACATCAGCTCGGTGATCGGACAGATCGGCAACATCGGTCAGGCCAACTACGCGGCTGCCAAGGCCGGGCTGTTCGGGCTCACCCAGAGCCTGGCCCAGGAGGTGGCGCGGAAGGGCATCACCGTCAACACCGTCTCCCCCGGCTTCATCGGGACCGAGATGGTGTCCGCCATCCCCCCGCAGGTTCTGGACGGCATTGTCCAGAAGATCCCGATGCGCCGGCTGGGCACTCCGGAAGAGGTCGCCCGGGTGGTCCGCTTCCTCCTCGAGGACGGGTCGAGCTACATCACGGGCGCGATGTACACGGTCAACGGTGGCCTCGCCACCTGAGAGACCGGCGACTCGCAGCCCCCGCGGGAGCGCTGGGCTTCTGGCCTCGGTGCTCGATCCCGCCGACCTCGGGGGAGCGCTGCGCGAGGTGGTGACCGGTGAGCTCACCCACCGGCCGGATCGCATCGTGTCCACGTTCGCCGACCTCTCGCTGCGCCAGAGCCAGGCGGCGGTCCACGGACTTCGCCAGCTGGTCGGCGACGGTTCCACGAGACCACTGGCGCCGGGGGACCCGCGCTTCGCTGACCGCGCCTGGCAGGAGAATCCTTTCCTGCGCACCCTGGCTCAGGGCTATCTGGAACTCGGCGATTGGGCGCTGGCCCTGGTCGACCGCTCCGGGAAGCCGGACGAGGTCCGCCGGCGGGCGCGTTTCGCGCTGCGCACCATGCTGGACGCCGCCTCCCCGACCAACCTGCCCTGGCTCAACCCGGCGGTGATCAAGGAGGCGCTGGACACGGGAGGGCGCAGCCTCTGGCTGGGGCTGGCCAACGTGCTCGACGACCTCGCCCACAACGGCGGCCGCCCCCGCCAGGTCGATACCAGCCCCTTCGAAGTCGGCCGCAACCTGGCGGCCACGCCGGGACGGGTGGTCTTCCGCAACCGGCTCGTTGAGCTGATCGCCTACACCCCCCAGACCGAGCTGGTGCACGCTCAACCGGTGCTGTGCAGCCCGCCCTGGATCAACCGCTACTACATCATGGACCTCGCCCCCGACCGCTCCTTCATCGAGTACATGGTGCGCAACGGCTTCCAGGTGTTTGCGCTCAGCTACCGCAACCCCGACAAGTCGATGGCCGAGCTCACCTGGGACGACTACCTGAGGCTCGGCGTGCTCGCCGGGATCGACAAGGTGGTGGCGCTCACCGGCTCGCCCGTGGTCAATCTGGTCGGTCTCTGCCTCGGCGGAACCATGGCGGTCCTCGCCCTCGCCCACCTCGCTGCCCGCGACCAGGCGGCGCGGGTCGGGTGGGCGACGCTCACCAACACCCTGGTCGACTTCAGCGTCCCCGGCGACCTGGGAGCGTTCACCAGCCTGCAGAGCATCGACCGCCTGGAGCGGCGGATGCGCCGCCGCGGCTATCTCGATGCGGAGTCGTTCCAGAAGACCTTCGACGCTCTGCGAGCCAACGACCTGATCTGGAGCTATGTGGTCAACAACTGGTACATGGGGCGCCGTCCGGCGGCCTTCGACATCCTCGCCTGGAACGGCCACAGCACCAACCTGCCGGCGACCATGCACTCCCAATACCTGCGCGCCTGCTACGTCGACAACAGCCTGGTGCGGCCGGGCGCTTTCCAGATCGGCGGGACCCCCATCGACCTGCGCCGGATCCGGGTGCCGATGTACGTGCTGAGCGCCGTCTCGGACCACATCACCCCATGGCGTGGCGGGTATCTCACCACCCAGCACGTCGGCGGGGAGGTTCGATACACGCTCAGCCACAGCGGCCACATCGCCGGCATCGTCAACCCGCCGGGGAATCCCAAGGCGCATTACTGGACCCGGGAGCGAGCCCGTCGCGGAACCGATGCCGATTCCTGGCTGGCGGGCGCAGAGCGCAGGCCGGGAAGCTGGTGGGAGGACTGGCTCGCCTGGGCCGAATCGCGATCCGGGGCGAAGATCGCGGCGCGTCCCCTGCCCGCGGGCGGCGAGCCGGCCCCGGGAGGCTACGTGGTGGACTTGGTGCGACCGCCCTTTGACCTGGTGGGCGCCTCCCGAGCGCGCGCGCGCGCTCGTCGCACCACCGGCGCAGCCGCGCCCCGTGCCGGCTCCCCAGCCTTGGGCTCGCGAGCGCGGCCCCGGGCCGCCCGGGTGGCCGACGACGGGGCCGCATCGCCCACGAAGCCGCGGTAGACGCGGATCATCGCCTCCTTCTGCTCGGTGGTCAGCCGGGTGTCGAGGCGGACCACGTCCTCGACCGAGGGGGCGGGCCGGCGCAGCTCGTCGCCGAGCAGGCCGGCCTGGCGGTAGAGGGTTTCGGCGGAGATGTCGAGGGCGTCGGCGATCCCCTTGAGGACCTGCGCCGAGGGTGTGTAGAGACCGCGCTCGATCTGGCTCAGATAGGGGTTGGAGACCCGGGACATCTCGGCGAGCTTGCGCAGTGAGAGCGACATCAGCTCCCTCTGGGTGCGGATGAAATCGCCGAGCGAACTGAGCGAGTTGCCGCCGCGGGCCACGATCGCGATCATACCGTCAGATCTCCAGGCCGCCAGTCATCGGTGAGGGGAGCGCGCACCGGAGCGGCCGAGGCGAGGACCCACCGGCGCTGGTGCCGGTGGGACACCCCACCCTTGCGCACGCCCGCCGGTCAGGACGCGGCGCCGACCCGCTCAAGAGCCGCAACGGCAAAGCCGTACTCGGCCTCGACCACCTTGCTGACCGCCTCGTAGCCGCGGGTGACCACGGTGTCCAGCGTCGGCACCAGCCGGTCTCCGTTGGGCAGCGCGACGACGCTCAGCGGCACGAACAGAGCGGTGACAGCGCGCAGCACGTCGATGCTGCTCAGAGTGATCTCCTCGGCCTGCTTGACCCCATCGACCAGCGCAGCCTTGGACTGCTCCACGAACTCCTGGTACTCGGCCATGACCATCAACCTCATGCCTCCCCGGCTCGTCCGCCGAGCCCGGATCCGGGAGACATGCTCAGTATACCAAGCATGTGCTCGATGTCAAGCAGATGCGTGATTAGCCAAGCGGCGGTGGTCAGGCTTGGCGGCGCAAGCGCGCAGAAGGCCCCGGCTGATCGCCGCCCTGCGCCTACCTCCGATCAGCGCATCGCCTGCAGCAGGCGCTCCAATCGAGTGCGGGCGTCGGCCCAGCGCCTGGCCTCCTCCACCGTCGCCAGCCACTTTTCGGACACCCTGGCGCCGCGGCACCTCATGTAGCGGTCCAGGGCCTCACGCTCGTCGCGTTCGGCAACCCGGGTCCGGGCTTCACGTGGCCAGTGCATGGTCGGGCTCCTCAGGCTCCTGGGGTGGAGGTGTTCGTCGTCATCCATCCAGTCAAGCGCCGCGGGGACGTGGGGAATAGGGCCCAGGGGCGGGAAAGTCCCTGGGCCGAAGGTCCGGGGGATGCACGCCGGCACGGCGATGCCCGACCATGACAGCCGATCGCCAGGACAGGAGGGATCAGCGGCATGACCCAGACCACGGAATCGGCAGCGACCGCCGCGGGCCCCCTCTCCGACCACGATCTCTCGCTGATCGACGCGTACTGGCGGGCTGCCAACTACGTCTCGGTCGGCCAGATCTACCTCCTCGACAATCCCCTGCTCCGGGTGCGGCTGCGTCCCGAGCATGTCAAGCCCCGCCTGCTGGGCCACTGGGGGACCACCCCGGGCCTCAACTTCGTGTACGCGCACATGAACCGGGTCATCCGCAACTGGGACCTCGACGCCATCTACGTGATGGGCCCCGGCCACGGCGGTCCCGCGGCGGTCGCCAATGCCTACCTGGAGGGCACCTACAGCGAGCTGTACCCGCACATCACCCGCAACGAGGACGGTCTGCGCCAGCTCTTCCGCCAATTCTCCTTTCCGGGCGGCATCCCCTCCCACGTGGCGCCGGAGACGCCCGGCTCGATCCACGAGGGAGGCGAGCTCGGCTACGCGCTGTCCCACGCCTATGGCGCCGCCTTCGACAACCCCGATCTTCTGGTCTGCTGCATCGTCGGAGACGGGGAGGCCGAGACGGGGCCGCTGGCGACGGGATGGCATTCGAACAAGTTCCTGAACCCCGCCACCGACGGCGCGGTGCTGCCCATCCTGCACCTGAACGGTTGGAAGATCGCCAACCCCACGGTGCTGGCCCGGATACCGGACGGCGAGCTCACCTCCCTGCTGGAGGGCTACGGGCACACCGTGCACTGGGTCTCCGGGGACGACCCCGCCCAGATGCACCAGCTGATGGCCGCAACCCTCGACCGGGTCGTCGACGAGATCACCGCGATCCAGAAGCGCGCCCGCGAGGGGGGCGAGGTCTCGCGTCCCGCCTGGCCGATGATCGTGCTGCGCACTCCCAAGGGATGGACCGGGCCGAAGATGGTTGACGGGCTTCCCAGCGAGGGCACGTGGCGGGCCCACCAGGTGCCGCTCACCGAGGTGCGCACCAATCCCGAGCACCTCGCCCAGCTCGAGTCGTGGATGAAGGGGTATCACGCGGAGGAGCTCTTCGATGAGCACGGCGCCCTGGTCAGCGAGCTCGCCTTGCTGCCACCCAAGGCTCACCGGCGGATGAGCGCCAACCCCCATGCCAACGGCGGCCTGCTGCTCAAGGACCTGGTCCTGCCCGACTTCCGCAGCTACATGATCGAGGTCGCCCGACCGGGGACCACCTACGCAGAAGCGACCCGGGTGCTGGGCACGCTGCTCCGCGACGTGATCCGCGCCAACCCGAAGTCCTTCCGCGTCTTCGGTCCCGACGAGACAGCCTCGAACCGGCTGCAGGCCGTCTTCGAGGCGACCGACCGGCAGTGGGACGCCCAGCTGTGTGATGGCGACGACCACCTCGCCCCCCAGGGCCAGGTCATGGAGATGCTCTCCGAGCACCAGTGCCAGGGTTGGCTGGAGGGTTATCTGCTGACCGGTCGGCATGGCCTGTTCAACTGCTACGAGGCATTCATTCACATCGTGGATTCGATGTTCAACCAGCACGCCAAGTGGCTCAAGGTCGACAGCTCACATTCCCTGGCGCCGGCCCATCGCGTCGCTCAACTACCTGCTCTCCTCGCACGTCTGGCGGCAGGACCACAATGGCTTCTCCCACCAGGATCCCGGCTTCATCGACCACGTGGTCAACAAGAAGGCTGAGATCATCCGCGTCTACCTGCCTCCCGACACCAACTGCCTGCTCTCGGTCGCCGATCACTGCCTGCGCAGCCGTCACTACGTCAACGTGATCGTGGCCGGAAAGCAGCCGTCGCTGAACTACCTCGCCCCCGAGGAGGCGATCCTGCACTGCACCCGAGGCATCGGGATCTGGGAGTGGGCGAGCAACGACGACGGTGACCCGGACGTGGTGATGGCCTGCTGCGGGGATATCCCCACTCTGGAGACGCTCGCCGCCGTGGACATCCTCCGCCAGCGAGCTTCCCACGCTGCGGATCCGCGTGGTCAACGTGGTCGACCTGATGCGCCTCCAGCCTGACACCGAGCATCCCCACGGGCTCTCCGACCGGGAGTTCGACATCCTTTTCACCACCGATCGTCCGGTGGTGTTCGCCTATCACGGGTACCCGTGGTTGATCCACCGGCTCACCTACCGCCGCAACAACCACCCCAACCTCCACGTGCGCGGATACAAGGAGGAGGGCACCACCACCACCCCCTTCGACATGGTGATGCTCAACGACCTGGACCGCTTCCACCTGGTGATGGACGTGGTCGACCGGGTGCCCGGACTGCAGTCGCACGCCGCCGCGCTCCGCCAGCGGATGGCCGATGAGCGGGTCCGCTGCCGCGCCTACACCCGGCAGGAGGGAGAGGACCCGCCGGACATCCGCAACTGGACCTGGTCCGTCTGACGGCGGTGCGGATCCTCGTCGTCAACGCCGGCTCGAGCAGCCTCAAGCTCTCGGTGCTCGCCGGCAGCGACCGGCCGCTCCTCGCCGAGAACATCCCGGCCCCGGCCGGAAGGCTGGATGAGGGCGCACTCCGAGAGGCGATCGCGCGCAGCCGGCCGCTCGACGCGGTGGGCCACCGAATCGTCCATGGCGGCACCGAGTTCACCCAGCCGGTGCTGATCGACGCCCGGGTGCGGCGCCGGCTGGAGGCGCTGACCGACCTCGCTCCGCTCCACCAGCCGAAGTCCCTGCGAGGTCTCGAGCTGGTCAGCCGGCTGCTCCCTGACGTGCCGGCTGTCGCCTGCTTCGACACCGCCTTCCACGCCCGGATCCCCCCGGCCGCCGCGACCTATGCGCTGCCTGCCGAGTGGCGGCATCGCTGGGACCTGCGCCGCTTCGGCTTTCATGGCCTCTCGCACGCCCACGCCGCGCGTCGCGCCGCCGAGATGCTGAACCGGTCGCCGGCAGACCTTCGGGTCGTGACCTGCCATCTGGGAGCCGGCGCCTCGCTCGCCGCGGTCCACGACGGCGTGTCGGTCGACACCACCATGGGCTTCACTCCGCTGGAAGGGCTGGTGATGGCGACCCGCTCGCGGCAGTGTCGACCCTGGGCTGCTGCTCTGGCTGGAGGAGCACGTGGGCATGCCTCCATCAGAGCTGGCCACCACCCTGGAGCACCGCTCCGGGCTGCTCGGGCTCACTGGCCGCTCCGACATGAGCGCGATCCTGCCAGGCCGAGGCCGGGGGGACGCGGACGCAGCGCTCGCCGTGTCGGTCTACCTCCACCGCCTGCGGGCCGAGATCGCCGGCATGGCCGCCGCCATGGATGGGCTCGACGCCCTGGTCTTCACCGGCGGCGTGGGCGAGAATGCCGCCCCCGATCCGAGCGCGAGCAGCGGACGGTCTGGGCTTCCTGGGCGTCGCCATCGATCCTGAGCTCAATGACGCGGTGCGACCCGACGCCGAGATCGCGGATGGCCGGGGCCCGGGTGCGTACCTTGGTGGTCGAGGCCAGGGAGGACCTGGAGATTGCCGGTGGGGTCAGTCAGGTGCTGGCCGCCGGAGACGGTCCTGCGCCGGCGCAGAGGTCCGGGTCCAGAATGACGCCGATGTCGGAGCGGAGAATGGCCGGTGAGCGACGACCGCCTGGAGACTCTGCGCGAGCTTGCCGAAGGCTCTGCGGGTTGCTCCTGAGACGCGGGTCCAGCTCCCCAAGGACTTCGACCCGGCGGCGACGGGGAGCTTTCACCGCGAGGCGGATGCCGCCTCGGCGCTGGAGAACGGGGTGCGTCTTCTCACCCGCTACCAGGCGCGGCTCGCCGCCCAGGACACGTACGGGCTGCTGGTGATTCTCCAGGCCCTCGACGCCGCCGGCAAGGATGGCGCCGTCAAGCACGTCATGAGCGGGGTCAACCCCCAGGGCGTCTGGGTGCGCAGCTTCAAGGTGCCGTCGACCGATGAGCTGAGCCACGACTTCCTGTGGCGCTACACCCGCGACCTGCCGCCGCGCGGGGTCATCGGGATCTACAACCGCTCCCATTACGAGGAGGTCCTGGTGGTGCGGGTGCATCCCGAGAACCTGCAGCGCCAGCGCCTGCCCGCCGACACCCTGGGCAAGGGAATCTGGGAGCGCCGGTTTCGCGGCATCAACGAGTGGGAGCACCACCTGGTGGAGAACGGCTTCCACATCGCCAAGATCTTCCTCAACCTCTCCCGGGAGGAGCAGCGCCGGCGGCTGCTGGCACGCATCGACGACCCCGAGAAGAACTGGAAGTTCTCGACCGCGGACCTCGCCGAGCGCGAGCACTGGGACGAGTACCAGCACGCCTATTCCGAGACGCTCAGTCACACCAGCACCGAGTGGGCACCGTGGCACGTGGTCCCGGCGGACCACAAGTGGTTTGCCCGCGTGGCGGTGGCGGCGATCGTGGTCGATGCCCTGGCCAGGATCGACCCCCGCTATCCCGAGCTGGACGCCACGGCGCCGACCGCCCTGGCTGAGGCGCGGGCCCAGCTCAGCGGGGAGAAGTCGTAGCTCCGGGCTCGCCCTGGGTCAGCGCGCTGGCGATCGTCTCGACAGCCGCGAGCCTGGCGGCGAGCTCCTCGCTGAGCCGGTAGCGCTCGGCGAGCGCCGCAGGCGACGTGTAGCTGAGCCGGGTCTCGCCTCCGTCGTCCCAGATCAGGATCCTGAGCGGCAGGTCGAGGGCCGCGAGTGGCGCGGCCACCATCACCGGGGTCCCCGCTCGGGGATTGCCGAAGATGACCACCTTGGTGTCGCGCAGCTCGAGGCCCGCAGCGTGCGCCTCGCCGCTGTGATCGATCACCGCGAACTCCTTGATGCCGCGCGCGGCCAGCAGGGCCGACAGGCGCGTGAGGGTGTCGGCAACCGACCCGGGGCTGGTTCGGGTGAGCACGCCCCGGCCGGTCGGCCCCTCACCCAGAGGCTGATCGGCAGCGGCTCCCGACCCCATCCGGCTCCTCAGCGCGTCGTGCTGTCGTCACGGAAATTCTAGAGGTGGGAGACGCGCCGGATCTCGGCCGCGAGATGGTCGTCGACCCGCCAGGTGACCCGGGCCTCCACCCCCACCACACCCTCGAGCCGGGTCAGCAGGCGGCCGACCAGCTCCGCCTCGCTGCGGGTGTCCACCACGCCGGTCACCGAGATCACCCCCTCGAGGGCGGTGACCTCGAGATCCGCGCCCGCCGAGCCGAGCGTGCCCTGGAGGAGGCGTTCGGCGTGGCGGCGAAGCTGCTCGTCGGCGAGCAGGTAGACCCGGAGCACGTCGGCTCGGCTCACGATCCCGACCAGCCAGCCGTCGGCGAGCACCGGCAAACGCTTGATCCGCTTCTCGCACATGGTCCTGGCGGCCTGGCGGAGCAGCGTGTCGGGGTGGACGCTGATCGCGGGAGAGCTCATCAGGTCCTCCGCGCTGACGGCCTCCCGACGCCGGCGTATGTCCTGGGCGTGGCGGCCCTCGAGCCAGGGAAGGTGGGCGCCGCTCCCCATGGCGATCTCCTTCACCAGCAGATCGGCCTCGGAGACGACGCCCAGGACGTGGCCGTGGGGGTCGACGACCGGCGCCGCGCTGACCCGGTTGCTGAGCAGGACCTCGGCCACCACCTTGATGGACGCGCCCGGCGGCACGGTCACGACCGGCGAGGTCATGACGTCACGAACCAGCCGTCCCCTCTGCACCTCGCTCACCGGTCCTGGCGCCTCATCCTGGCGAGGTTCCACCCCCCTCATGAATGCGGTCACCACCATGCCGTTGCCATCCATCTCACACCCCTCCTTTTGAGGTGCGGAGACCTCGTGCACATCACGGTCTCATAGGGTCACGCTGACCCCAGTACCGGTCGGCGGCAAGTGCCGTCGGTCACCTCCAGGATCAGCGGATCAGGGGCGCTGTAGGGCCGCGACAGGGCCGCATGGCATCGCCGCAGAGGTCCTGCGGCTCAGCCGAGGAGGGCAGCCGGTCCCGGGTGGGACGCGCCGTTCACCACCGCGAGCTGGCCGAGGGTCACCTGGCGCAGAGCCCCGAGCTGCCGCGTTGAGAGCCGGTGACAGACCCAGTCCCAATGCAGGGCCACCCAGTCGCCCGGCGCCGCGCGGGTGAGCGCCTGACCCTCGGTGGAGACCGTGGCCTCCTCGACGGAAGCGACGCCGAGGCTGAGCCTCGCTCCATCCCAGACGAGCGGTCGGGATCGGACCAGTAGCCGCCCGGGAGCGGCCGAGCCCACCACCCGTCCCCAGCGAACCCGGCAGCGGTCGAGAACCCGCAGGGGCTCGTCGACCGACCCGGAGCGCAGCAGGCCCACCCAGGGATAGACGCCGAACACGTGAAAGTTGTGGTGAGGGCGCGCCCCCACCGAGACCAGCTCGGCGAGAGGACCCCACTCGGTTCCGAGGCGGCGCCGGAAGCGCCCGTCGAGCGAACCGCCCAGGTCGGCGAGGGTCACGGTGTCGAGGAGATCGGAGCCGACCCAGTACGCCTCGACCACGGCCGGGTCGAGGGGATCGGCGAGGCGCGCCGCCCCGGCGAGCAGCTCGAGATAGGGCCAGGCACCGGTGAACTGGCGGGCGAGCTGGAGCAGCCCTCCATCGACCACCCCGGTGGCCGCATGCTCCAGGACGCTCTGGTGGTCAGGTGGCCCGCAGAACCCGAGCACGTTGGGTGGGTAAGCGAAGCGGGCAAACAGGGTCGCACCCGACCCCGCAGCCCGTGCGCCGCCGGCCCAGACGGCCGTCCGGTCGGTCATCCCGACCGCGGTGGGCTGGCCGACAGAGGAACCTGGGCGAGGCTGGCCGCGGCCGACCTAGGCCGAGCCACCACCACCAGCAGGGCTACGCCCGCCGCGATCAGCACCAGGCTGGGGAGGTGGGAACCCAGGGAGTACCCCTGGAAACCAGCGTCCAGCGCTGCGGTGACGAAGGCGGCAGCCACCAGCACCGCAGTCACGTCGATGGCTGGGGCCCGGGCCAGGGCGCCGAGCCAGCAGGAGACGTAGGCGGCGAGCACCACCCCCATGGCGAGCGCCCATGACCAGCCGACTGCCCCCAGGGTGGCAAGCGTGCCGAGCTGCCCGCGGAGGCCGAGGTAGGCGAGGATCAGCACCATGCCCAGGCCGAGGCGCGCGATTCCCACGGTGAGTGGCGGCATCGAGCGCAGCGCAACCTTGAGCACGATGGTCTCGACCGACCAGAGCAGGGTCGCGGCCAGGATCATCAGGTTGCCGACGTCGGCATGGGTGCCGGTCAGAGGGCCCAGGAGGAGGACCTGGCCAACCAGGAGCATGGCGATGGCGCCCAGGTGCCAGACCGAGACCCGCTCCCCGAGGAGGGGGATGGCGAGCAGGGCGACCCAGACGACCAGCGACTTCTGGATCAGGGCGGCGTCGGTGGCCGAGGTCAGCGCCACGCCCTGGAAGAAGAGGACAAAGGGCACGCTCCCTCCGACCACCGCGATGAGCCCGAGGAGGGCCCAGTCTCGGGGACCCCGAGGCAGCGCCGCAACCCGGCGGCGACCACCGGCCAGCAGCAGCGCGCCACCCAGCAGGACCAGCGCCGCCACCAGGTTCTTGGCGGTGGTGAAGGCTGTCGTCGAGCTGACGTGGTGGGCGGCGTAGCTGTTGAGGAAGATCGAGAAGCCACTGACCAGCGCAGCCAGCACGGCAAGGCCCATGCCGCGAGTTACCGTCGCCGCGATAGCCGGAGCACCCACGCGTCTCATCCGATCGCCTCCTGTCTCATCTCCAGCGCGGCGGCAATCTCCGCACGTGCCTCCTGCTCATCAATCCGCTGGAGAGCGAGACCGGTGTGCGCCCGGACCCAGTCACCGGTTGCGATCGGGTTGCCCTCGACCAGCAGCAGGGCCAGGGAGACATGACGGGGCACGCCGTCGACCTCCATCACCGCCCAACCGGTCTCGGCATTCAGGCTGAGCAGCTGGCCAACCACCGCCATGCACACGCTCAGGCCTCCCGCGATGCGACGGCGGCGCCGTCCGCGAAACTGCGAACCTGGTCCACCAGCATCTCGGCGGCGCGGTCCACGCCCGCCTCCACCCCCGGCGAGAAGCCGATCCCAAAACCAGAATCGTCCAGAGCGACGACCAGGACGTCGAGCCGCCGCGGCAAGCGCCCCAGCGCCTGGCCCAGCTCAAGGACCTCGGGGACAGCCAGGCCGTGGGTCCCCAGGTTGCCCACGGCGGTGAGCGGGCCGTCCGGCTTGTGAGCGGCATCGCTGAACCAGGCGATCTGACCCGGCGCCGCCCCCGGCCAGCGGCCGGCGTCGACCAGCACCGCCAGGTCGGCCCCATCCCAGCGGTCCAGGAGTTCCACGGGATCACCGGCGCACTCGACCACGCACACCCCGTCGGGGAGCCGCCCGCGGGCCCGCTCGACCGCCGCCGGACCAGCGCCGTCATCACGGCGCATGGAATTGCCGACCCCGATGACCACCACCCGCGAGCTCCCGTTCATCGCCGGTCGACCTGGATGTCGAGGAAGTGGGTCGAACACGAGATGCAGGGGTCGTAGTTGCGGATGGACTGCTCGCAGACGTGCTGGAGGGCGCTGTCGCGCAGGCTGAGATTGGCCTCGACGACGCGTCGGAGGTCGTGCTCGATGGCGTCTTGGTTCTGCGATGTCGGCGGGATGATGACCGCGCTCAGAATGGTGCCCTCAGCGTCCAGCTCGTAGCGATGGTAGAGGAGACCGCGGGGCGCCTCGGTGGCGCCGTGCCCGATCCCGGCCCGCGGCTCCACGGGCACCGCGGGGCGCTCCGGTTCGACGTATTCCTCGATGATCCGGATGGCCTCGTCGCAGGCGGCCAGGGTTTCGACCGCTCGGACCACGATGCTCTGGAAGGGGTTGCGGCAGGCAGTTCCCAGACCCGCCTCTGCAGCCGCCTCGCGGGCGACCACCGGGAGGCGGTCCTGGTTCAGCGTGTAACGCGCGAGCGGGCCCACCAGGTACCGGCCACCAGCCCGGGTGCGAGCGTGCAGGGCGGTGGAGTGAGCCACCTGCTGCTCGACGAAGTACTCGGGGAACTCCGGCACCGAGATGTCGAGACCCCGGTCCGAGACCACCCGGCCGCCGATGATCGCGTAGCTGTTGGGTTGGGCCAGGGCCACCAGCTCGTGCTCGACCGCCAGGTCGGGGAAGGGGAATCGCGACACCCAGCGCACCGTCTCCAGGGCCGCGTCCCGGGCCCAGCGAAGACGCTCCGCGAGGGGGGCGAGCTCGGTGCGGGTGGGCACCCGATAAAAGCCCCCGATCCGAACATTGATCGGATGGATGGCCCTACCGCCGACCGCCTCCAGGATCTGGTTGCCCACCTTCTTGAGCATCAGGCCTCGCTCCACGACCTCGCGGTTGTCGCGGGCCAGCTCCAGGGCGCTGTCCGCACCCAGGAAGTCCGGGGCGTGCAGGAAGTAGATGTGGAGGGCATGGCTTTCGATCCATTCCCCGCAGTAGAGCAGGCGGCGCAGAGATTGGATGGGGCTGTCCACGGTCACCCCGCATGCCATCTCGATCGCCTCGCAGGCGCTCATCTGGTAAGCGACCGGGCAGATCCCGCAGATGCGAGCGGTGATATCCGGAGCCTCGGTGAAGTCGCGACCCCGCAGGAAGCCCTCGAAGAACCGCGGCGGCTCATAGATTCGGAGGCGGACGTCGGTGACGGTCCGGCCCTCGATGACCACGTGCATGGCGCCCTCGCCCTCGACTTGGGCGAGCCCACTCACGGTCAGGTCGCGGGTGTCCCGGGTCACGCCGGCACCTCGCTCTCGGTCGACCGGCGCTGGGCGTCGACGCTCACAGCCTGAAAGGCGGGGGCGGCGGCGTTGAAGGTCCGGAACACTCTCACCAGGGCCGGGCGGCCCATGCCGGCCGCGGCCAGCGCACCGGTGAGGGCGGCGGTGTTGGGGGTCTCCATCGGTCCGAAGCACCCGTAGCAGCCGCGGTGAAAGGCCGGACAGAGGGCGCCGCACCCGGCCTGGGTCACGGGTCCGAGGCAGGGCGTGCCGTGAGCGACCATGACACAGACGTTTCCCTGGCACTTGCACTCCTGGCAGACGCTGTAGCTGGGAGTGTTGGGGCGGCGTCCGCGCAGGAGCGCGGCCAGAACCTCGAGGAGTTGACCGCGGTCGACGGGGCAGCCACGCAGCTCGAAGTCGACGGCTACATGGTCGGCGATGGGGGTCGAGGTCGCCAGCGTCGAGAGGAACTCGGGATGCGGGTAGACCGCCGCCGCCAGCTCTCCGGCATCGGAGAAGTTGCGCAGCGCCTGGATGCCTCCTGCGGTTGCGCAGGCTCCGATGGTGACCAGGCAGCGGGACATCCGCCGGATCTCGACAATCCGCTCGGCATCGTGGGCGGTGGTCACCGATCCCTCGACCAGCGAAACGTCGTAGGGGCCCGGGGCGGTCGCCGACGATGCCTCGAGGAAATAGGCGATGTCGACGGCTCCGGCCACCCGAAGCAGCTCGTCCTCGCAGTCGACGAGGGAGAGCTGGCAGCCGTCGCACGATGAGAACTTCCAGATCGCAAGGGTCGGGCGCGCACCCACTACAGCTCCCTCCGGGCGAGCAGCGGGGCGACTTCGGACCACGGGAACACCGGCCCGTCGGTGCATACGAAGTAGGGACCCAGCTGGCAGTGGCCGCAGCGGCCGATGCCGCACTGCATGCTGCGCTCCAGGGAGACGCGGACCCGCTCGGTCGCAACGCCCCGAGAGAGGACCTCGGCGGCGGCGAAACGAATCATGACCTCGGGGCCGCAGAGCATCGCGGTGGTGACCTCGGGGTCGATCGCCAGCCGGGCGAGCAGCGTGGTGACGACGCCGACGTCTCCGGGCCAGGCGCGGGTGGCCTGGTCGACGGTGACCAGGACCTCGATCCCTGGATCCTCCTGCCAGGAACGGACCTCGTCGCGAAATACGATCTCGGCGGGGTTTCGGGCTCCGATCAGAACCGCGACTCTGCGGAAGTCGGGACGATCCCGGCGCAGGGCGTGCACGACCGGGCGAAGCGGCGCCAGGCCGATGCCACCGGCGATCACGATCACGTCGCCGCCTCGGATGGCCCCGAGCCCCCAATCGGTCCCGTAAGGGCCGCGCACCCCCAGCAGCGCTCCCGGCGTCAGCGCGCAGAGCGCCCGGCTCACCGCACCGACGTCACGGATGGTGTGCAGGAGCACGGTGCCGTCAGCGCCGCTCACCGAGATGGGGACCTCGCCGACGCCGACGGCGTAGAGCATGTTGAACTGCCCCGGCCGGGGCGGTGGGATCGGTTCGGCAGCCGGTTCCAAGCGGAGTGTGACGGTGTCGCCGGTCTCCCGCCAGCGCGAGTCCACCCGATAGGGGACCGGGTCCATCGCCTCGACGGCTGCAGGCTCAGCGAGCACTGGCAGGGCCATAGACATCCAGCAGTCGCAGACGTGCGGCCTGGAGGCGCTCGAGCATGACCCGCGAGAAGCGCTGGGCCAGCTGGTAGCCGAGACGCGGATCGGTGTCGCACTTGGCGCGGAGGCAGGAGGCGTCGAAGGCCACGGCCGAAACCGGCTCCGCCGCGTCGGCATCGAAATGCCAGCGGTAGGGCTCGAAGAGCCATGACCAGCCCAGGACATCCCCTCCGTGGAGGGTGTCCACGACCAGGTCTCCGCGCTCGGGAGCGAAGTAGCCGAGCACCACCTTGCCGCTGCGGAGCACGTAGAACTCGTCCGCCGGCTCGCCCTCGGCGAGCAGGCGGGTCCCAGCCTCGAAGTGCACGTTGCGAGCGCAGCCGGCCAGGAACGCGAGCTGTTCGCTTGGCAATCCCGTGAAGAAGGCGTGTTCAGCGATCAGGTCCGCGATCGTGTTCATTGCGCATCCGCGATCCGTGACGAGGACTGGCCGTCGGTGGCGCGGATCGCCGCCACCTCCTCGGTGATGTCGATCCCAACCGGACACCAGGTGACGCATCGGCCACAGCCGACGCACCCCGAGGTGCCGAACTGGTCGTGCCAGGTGGACAGCTTGTGGGTGAGCCACTGGCGGTAGCGCGAGCGGGAGCTCCTGCGCACCGAACCGCCATGCAGGCGAGCATGATCGACGCTGAAGCACGAGGCCCAGACACGCGTGCGTTCACCTCGGTCTGGCTCGAGGCCACCGGTCTCGGGGAGATCGACGCAGAAGCATGTCGGGCAGGCCAGCGTGCAGTTGCCGCAGCTCAGACAGCGAGAGGCGACGTCGTCGTAGCGGGGGTGTTCGAGGTTTCGTCGGAGCAGGGCGGGCAGGTCGGTCGTGTCCATCGACTTGGTGATGGCGGCCTCCGTCGCCGCCCAGGCGTGGGCTGCGGCTCCGAGGTCCTGGGGGCCACTGCTGCGGGCGGGCAGCCGGGCGGCGATGGCCGCGCCTCGCTCGCTACCGATCTCGAGCAGGAAGCGATGACCGTCCTCGTCGATGAGCTCGGTGAGCGCGAGATCATACCCGGACGTTGCCCGTGGACCGGTTCCCATCGAGCTGCAGAAGCACGCCCCGGACGGCGTCCCGCAGCTCACCGCCACCAGCACCACGTCGTCCCGCCGGGCCGCATAGTCACGGTCGGGATGGTTGGTGTGGACGAGGACGCGGTCCTGGACCGCGATGGCGGCGAGCTCGCACGCGCGCACCCCGAGGAACGCGTAGCGCTCGCCATCCTCCGGCCGGCTGAGACTCAGGCTGTCGCCGGCCACCACCACCTGCCAGAGCAGCGCCACCGGCGGGAAGAGGTAGCGCTTCCAGGTGTCGGGGCCGACCGCGTACCCGAAGAGGGCGTCGTCCTCGCGACGGCGGAGCCGATAGCGGCCCGGCGCCTGATCGTCGCCCCATCCCTCCGGGAGGTCGGCGATGCCGGCAATCTCCTGGTATGCGATGGCGCCGTCGCGAACCGTGGGTCCGATGACGTGCCGCCCCTCGCCGAGCACGCTGATCAGGCTCTGCAGTCCGGAGCGGTCGATCACCAGCGGAGCGGGAAGCGTCTTCTCGGGGGGGATCGAACCGGGTTCCGCAACGGGGCCCAGGCGGGGGTCGACGGGAGGTGGTGTGGTCATGAGTGGGCCAGCTCAGTGAACGCGGTGGGAGGGGTGATCGGGTAGAGCCGTTGGCCAGGGATCGGGTGGGACCGAGGTCCCGGCGGGCCAAGAGGTGGCCATCGAGTTGGCCACTGGTGCCGATGCGCTGGCGGGACCTCCTCGGCAGAGACTCGGTCGAGGTGAACGCGCTGCAGCCGCCGGCGGCGGCAAACCTCCGTGAGCGGAGTGACACCTGGCTCTCCGAGGTCCGGATCATCCAGGGCGGCATGGGCGTGGCCATCTCGGGGTGGCGCCTGGCCGCAGCGGTGGGCTCTCTCTCCGGATGCCTGGGCGTCGTCTCGGGCACCGCCATCGACACCGTGCTGGCCCGCCGGCTCCAGGATGGAGACCGCGGCGGAGACCTCCGCGAGGCCATGGCCGGCTTCCCCGATCGAGAGGTGGTCGGGCGGGTGCTGGATCGCTTCTATCTCCCTGACGGACGCCGCCCCGGAGCTTCCCTACCGCCGCGCCGGGATGCACACCCACGCGGTGCGCCCGCTGCTCCGCGACCTGACCGTCCTCGCCGCCTACGTCGAGGTCAACCTGGCCCGGCGGGGTCATGCCGGACCGATCGGCATCAACCTGCTCACCAAGGTGAGGGGGCCGACCCTCCCGACCCTGTACGGCGCCATGTTGGCCAGGGTGGACTGCGTCCTCATGGGTGCGGGGATCCCTCGCGAGATCCCCGGCGCTCTCGACGCCTTCGCCGGGGGCCGCGAGGCGATCATGCGGCTTCAGGACGGCCACCCGGCCGGCGAGCCAGAGCCCGCGCTGTCGTTCGACCCGGCCCGGGTGCCCTACGGCGCTGCCGATCTCCCCCGCCCGGCGTTCCTCGTCATCGTGTCCGCGGCATCGCTGGCCGCCATGCTGGTGCGACGCTCCAACGGGCGGGTCGACGGCTTCGTCGTCGAGGGCCCATCGGCGGAGGGCACAACGCGCCGCCCCGAGGCCAGTCTGGTCCTGGACGCGAGCGGCCAGCCCGTATACGGCCAGCGCGATCTCGCCGACGTGGGCCGGATGAAGGAGTTGGGACTTCCGTTCTGGCTAGCCGGCGGCACCGGCTCCCCCGAGGCCCTCGCCGCGGCCTTGGCCGCCGGCGCCAACGGAATCCAGGTGGGCACCCTCTTCGCGTATTCACGCGAGTCCCGGCATGGAGCCCGGGCTTCGCCACCAGGTGATCCAAGCGGCGCGCCGGGGTGCCGCCGAGGTGCGCACCGACGCCCGCAGCTCGTCCACCGGGTTCCCCTTCAAGGTGGTCCAGCTGGACGGCACCGTCGCGCGCCCCGAGATCTACGCCGCCCGGCCAAGAGTTCCGCGACAACGGCTACCTGCGCGAGCCGGTGGCGGTTGGCGGCGGACGCCTGGCCTACCGGTGCGCCGCCGAGCCCGCTGACGCCCACCTGGCCAAGGGTGGGACCCTGGCCGACACCGTGGAGCGCCGCTGCCTGTGCAACGGCCTGCTCGCCACCGCCGGCTTCGCCCAGGTGCAGAAGGACGGCACGGTGGAGCCCCCGATCGTGACCAGCGGCGACGACCTCGCCCGGCTCCCCGGGCTGCTGCCCGAGGGTCGCGGCGATTACGGTGCAGCCGACGTCATCCGCATCCGAGGGAGCGGCGCCAAGCCTCCGGCGGGACAGGGCGATGGACCCCGAAGAACCGTGACCCTGTGCCCTGGTCGGGAGGCGAAGGAGCCGCGATGCTCGGTCCATGTTGGTCTCGGACTTCGTGCAGATCGACCGGCCGTTCCCGGCGGTCCGCGACGACCTGGCGGCTGCCGGATCCGGCTGGCTCGCCGAACTCGGCCGTCGCGGCGTACGAGGAGGGTGAGCAGCTCGTGCTCCGGGTCTTCTCGACGGTCGGCCCGGTGCGGCTCAGCAAGCGCGTCTGGGCGGAGCTCGGCGTACCCGTGGTCCGGCCCGATCGGGTCACCCAGCCACTCTGCTGGCGCGCCTCTGGGGCCACCGGCCTCTTCCCGTCGATGGAGGCCGAGCTCGACATCACCCCCATGGGCGAGACCCTCACCTCGATCAGCTTCCACGGCAGCTACGTTCCTCCGCTCGGTCCGGTGGGGCGCGGAGCCGACCGGATGCTGCTCCATCGCCTTGCCGAGGCGAGCGTCCGCGCCCTCCTGGACCGGGTCGCGCGCCACCTGGCGGGCCAGGCCGACTCGGCACCGCTCCGGTTCGCCGAGGTGCAGCCGGCCACAATCCGATAGCCGCCGGCTCATCTGGATGGGCCGCGACCTCGGGCTTGAGGACCAAAGCAGGGTCTATCGAGGACCTTCGGCCCTGGGCGGCGTACCCGACCCGCCGCTACCGTCGAGGAGTGCCGATGTTTCAGGTTCGCATACACGGACGGGGCGGACAGGGCGTGGTCACCGCGGCGGAGATGCTGTCGGTTGCCGCCTTCACCGAGGGACGCCACGCCCAGGCGTTCCCGAGCTTCGGCTCGGAGCGCACCGGCGCGCCGGTGGTCGCCTTCTGCCGCATCGACGACCGGCCGATCCGGCTTCGCCGGAGCCGATCGTGCATCCGGACGCGGTGATCATCCAGGACCCCACCCTGCTCAGGCAGATCGACGTCCTCTCCGACCTCGATGACGACGGCTACCTGCTGGTCAACTCGGCGAGGAGCGCGCATGAGCTCGGTATCGGTGAGCTTGCGGCTCGGCTCAGACCGGAAAGGTTGATCACCGTGCCGGCCACCGACGTCGCCCGCCGAGACCGTCGGCCGTCCGCTCCCCAACGCGGTACTGCTGGGGGGTTTCGCTGCGCTCACCGGGGTGATCTCGCTGGAGTTCGCTGAGCGCGGCCATCCGTGCGACCTTTTCGGGAACGGTCGCCGACGGCAACGTGGCCGGCGCGGAGCGCGCCTACACGGCAGTGCTCGACCAGGTGACAAGGGCCCGGACCCAGGGTCCGGTGATGGCCGGTGCTCAAGCAGGTTGAGGGGTCGCGAGCCGTTGCCGAGGCGGTGGCCCTCTGCCGTCCCGAGGTGATCTGCGCCTACCCCATCTCACCGCAGACCCACATCGTCGAGGAGCTGTCGCGCCTCGTGAAGTCGGGGCAGCTCAGCTCGTGCGAGTACATCAACGTGGAGTCCGAGTTCGCCGCAATGTCAGTGGCAATAGGGGCCTCGGTGACCGGAGCCCGCGCCTACACCGCGACCTCGAGTCAGGGATTCCTCTTCATGGTCGAAGCGGTGTACAACGCCGCGGGGTTGGGTTTGCCGATCGTGATGATTCTCGCCAACCGCGCCCTCGGCGCGCCGATCAACATCTGGAATGACCAGTCCGACTCCATGTCCCAGCGTGACTCCGGCTGGCTCCAGCTCTATGCCGAAAACAACCAGGAGGCCGCCGACCTGCACATCCAGGCGTTCAAGATCGCCGAGATGCTTTCGCTCCCGGTGATGGTGTGCATGGATGGCTTCATCCTCACCCACGCCTTCGAGCAGGTCGACCTGCCCTCCAGGGCCAGGTCGACGGCTTCCTCCCCGGCTTCACGCCACGCCAGGTGCTCGACCCCGACCACCCGCTCTCGATCGGGGCCATGGTAGGCCCGGAGGCGTTCACCGAGGTCCGCTACCTCGCCCACGTACGCCAGCTGGAAGCTCTCCACGTCATCCCCCAGGTGGCCGCCGAGTTTCATGCCACCTTCGGCCGCAACTCCGGCGGGCTGGTCCGCGGCTATCACCTGGCCGACGCCGAGACCGTGGTGGTGGCGCTGGGGTCGGTGCTCGGAACCATCAAGGACACCATCGACGAGCAGCGCGAGCGCGGAGTCCGAATCGGAGCCCTGGGCATCTCCGCCTTCCGGCCCTTCCCCGCCGACGAGGTGCGCCTGAGCCTGAGCAGCGCCCGCCGGGTGGTGGTGGTCGAGAGGGCCCTGGCACCGGGCATCGGGGGGATCGTCTCCGACGAGATCCGGGTCGCCCTGGGAGGCGGCGGACCACAGGTGAGCACGGTCATCGCCGGGCTCGGGGGCCGTCCCATCACCAAGGCCTCACTGCACCGGCTCTTCGACGATGCCGCCCAGGACCGCCTCCAAGCTCTGACATTCCTGGACCTCAACCGGGGGCTCCTCGAGGAGGAGGTCCGCCGGTTGGGCGACACCCCATCGGGCCGCTACGCGGAGGAGAGCCTCCGTGAGGTCGGCATGGTCGCGGCCAGAGCCGGCTGAGCGAGGTTCCAGCGATGCCCTACCAGCCCATCAAGTTCTACCAGGCGGGCAGCTTCGTGGCCGGCAACCGGCTCCTCGACCCCGAACAGCGCTCGGTGCAGTCCGACCCTGAACGGTCCAACGCGATCACCTCAGGGCACCGCGCCTGTCAGGGCTGCGGTGAGGCGCTCGGAGCGCGTTACGCGCTCGACGCCGCGATGCGCGCGACCCGTGGGCGGCTGGTCATCGCCAACGCCACCGGGTGCCTGGAGGTCTTCTCCACCCCGTACCCGGAGTCGTCGTGGCAGCTGGCCTGGGTGCACTCGCTGTTCGGCAACGCCCCGGCCGTCGCCACCGGCGTTGCCGCAGCGCTGCGGGTCAAGGGCAAGAAGGACATCCGGGTGATCGGCCAGGGCGGCGACGGGGGAACTGTCGACATCGGCTTCGGGGCGCTCTCCGGGATGTTCGAGCGCAACGACGACGTGCTCTACATCTGCTACGACAACCAGGGCTACATGAACACCGGGATCCAGCGGTCCGGGTCGACCCCGCCAGGCGCGCGAACCGCCACCACCCAGGCCGTGGGTCCCGAGCCCGGCAACGTGTTCGGCCAGGGCAAGAACCTGCCGCTCATCGCCGTCGCTCACGAGATCCCGTACGTGGCCACTGCGACCATCGCCGATTTGCGCGACATCGAGTACAAGGTGGAGCGGGCCATGGCGTTCCATGGTGCCCGGTACCTTCACCTCTTCGTCAGCTGTCCTCTGGGTTTCGGGACCGACGCGGGGGACTCGGTCCGAGTGGCCCGCCTGGCCACCCAGAGCGGATTGTTCCCGGTCTTCGAGGCGGAGGCGGGCCGGATCACCTCGGTGACGAAGATCCGCCAGCGGGTTGCGGTCGAGGACTATCTGAGGATCCAGAAGCGGTATGCGCACCTCTTCGGGACGCCGGGACGGCCCGACATCGTGGCTCGGATCCAGGCCATCGCTGACCGCAACATCGAACGCTTCGGGCTGGTCGACGCCGAGCGGGAGGGCGTCCCCCGCTGCACTCGACCAGCTGGTGGCAGTGTCATGAACAGCCCCTTCGCAATCACCCTTGACGTCGGCTCGAGCCTTGCCAACCGGACCGGCTCGTGGCGAACCGAGCGGCCGATCTACGTCCACCGCCTCCCGCCCTGCGCCGACGGCTGCCCGGCCGGCGAGAACGTGCAGCAGTGGCTGTATCACGCCGAGGAGAGTGGCTACGAAGCCGCATGGCGCCAGATCATGGAGGACAACCCGCTGCCCGGCTGTGATGGGTCGGGTCTGCTACCGCCCGTGCGAGACGGCCTGCAACCGGGCCCAGCTCGACGAGGCCGTGGGCATCAACTCGGTGGAGCGCTTCCTGGGCGACGAGGCGCTGCGCAATGGCTGGACCGTGACGGCGCCTGCGACGCCGAGCGGCAAGCGGGTGCTGGTGGTCGGAGCCGGGCCCTCCGGCCTCTCCGCTGCGTACCACCTCCGCCGCCGCGGCCATGATGTGGTGATCCGCGACTTCGGGGTCGGCACCGGGCGGCATGATGCGCTTCGGCATCCCCCGCTACCGGCTGCCCCGCGAAGTCCTGGACGGCGAGATCGCGCGCATTCTCGGCATGGGTGTGCAGCTCGAGCTGAACCACACCATCACCGACCTCCTGGGCGAGATGCGCGAGGGAGCCTTTGACGCCGTCTTTCTCGCGGTTGGAGCCCACATCGGCAGACGCGCATACATTCCGGCAGGGGATGCCGCCCGGATCGTGGACGCGGTATCGCTGCTGCGCAGCATGGAATCAGGAGAGAGGCCGATGCTGGGACGGCGGGTGGCCATCTACGGGGGCGGCAACACCGCCATGGATGCGGCCCGCACCGCCCGGCGCCTCGGCGCCTCCGAGGCGATCGTGGTCTACCGCCGGACCCGGGAGCGGATGCCGGCCCACGATGTCGAGGTCGAGGAGGCCCTCGAGGAAGGGGTCACCATGAGGTGGCTCTCCACCGTCAAGCATGCGGACGCCGGAAAGCTCCTCATCGAGAGGATGGAGCTGGACGAGAACGGCTTCCCGCAGCCCACCGGCGAGACCGAGGAGCTGGAGGCGAACTCCTTGATCCTCGCGCTCGGCCAGGAGGCCGACCTCACCCTGCTCGCCGGCGTTCCCGGAGTGGAGGTGGAGGACGGCGTGGTCAAGGTGGACCGGGCCATGATGACCGGTCACCCGGGGATCTTCGCGGGCGGCGACATGGTCCCCGCGGAGCGGACAGTGACCGTGGGCATCGGACATGGCAAGAAGGCGGCCCGCAACATCGATGCGTGGCTGTGGGGTACGGTGCACCGGGCGGAACCGCGACACCAGCTGGCAGGCTTCGAGCGGCTCAACATCTGGTACTACTCGGACGCCCCGGCCAGGATCCGTCCCCAACTCGATGCCGCACGGCGCCAGACCAGCTTCGACGAGGTGGTCGGCGGCCTCGACGAGGGCAACGCCCTCTTCGAAGCCCGGCGCTGCCTCTCCTGTGGAAACTGCTTCGCCTGCGACAACTGCTACGGGGTCTGCCCGGACAACGCCATCCACAAGGTGGACCCGGGACAGGCCTACGGCTACGAGGTCGACCTCGACTACTGCAAGGGTTGCGGGTTGTGTGCCGTCGAGTGCCCGGCGGGCGCGATCGAGATGATCCCGGAGGCGATCTGAGGCGGGTCCGAGGCACACGCCAGAACGGGCCATTCGCCCCTGGTGCAATGGCGATGCCTGAACCACGCTGAGGACCCAAGGAGGTACCGGAGGCAGTGCGCACGGCGATCGTCTACGAGGGACCGAGCGGCGGCAGCGCGGCCATCGTCCGGCTCATCGCTGCCGAGGCAGCCCGGCACGGACCGGTGGTGGTCGGCGAGGTCGCCGACATCCCGGTCTCCGAGCTGGAGGGGGTCGACTTCCTGGTGGTTGGGGGTCCGACCCATCGCTGCGATCCCGAGGAGGCACGGCGCTCGCCCGCGACCGCCCGGGTGCTCCGGGAGGCCGGCCAGCCGGCGAACGGGGTTCGCCACTGGCTCGACCACGTCCCGGCCCGACCCGGCTTCTCGGCCGCCACCTTCGACACCCGTGAGCCCGGCCTCCGGGTGCTGACCGGGACCGCCGCCCTCGGCCTCTACCGGGCGCTGCGACGCCGCGGCTGCCACCTGGTGACCCGGCCGGCCAGCTTCCTGGTGACCCCGGGCGCGGGCGGCGAGCTGCTCGCGGGCGAGCCGGAACGGGCCACAACCTGGGCGACCGCGGTGCTGCGGCGCGCAGAGCATCACCACCCGGTCCGCGCCAACTGAGGACGCCGGGCGCTCTGTTCGGGGCGTAAGAGACGTCCCGTGACGGGACGAGACGAGACGAGACGAGATGTATCGTCTAGTATCGTCTCGATGTCACTCTCGACGCCGGCATCCCGGCAGGATGGGCCGACCAGCGGGTTGGCGACCCGCGATCGGATCGTCCTGGCCGCTCGACGCGGAGTGCATGACGGCCGCGTACCCTCGATGGCAGCCGTGGCCGCGGCGGCGGGTGTCTCGCGCGCAACGGTCCATCGCTTGATTGGATCGCGGGCCGATCTGCTGCGCCTGCTCGAGGTGGAGCCCGACCCCACCGCTCGCGAGAGAGTGATCTCGCAGGCGGTCGACCTCCTCGGCCGAGGCGGGTTGGCAAGCCTCTCGATGGATGAGCTCGCCGAGCGTACCGGCATCTCCCGGGCGAGCCTCTACAGACTGTTCCCCGGCAAGGCGGCCCTGTTTCGGGAGGTGGTGCGGGTGCACGCTCCCTTCACCGCCCTGGCCGGCACGCTGGCCACTCACGCGGACGAGCCGCCCGAGGTCCTCATGCCGCAGCTCGCCCAGACGCTGATGCGCAGCGTCAGCGGCCGGGTCGGGTTCTTCCGCACGCTTCTGCTCGAGGTCTCCGGCCCGGACGCCGATGCCGGGCTGGCTCGCGACCTCGCGCTCGCCGAGACGATCGCCCCGCTGGTCGCCTACGTGGCCGGGCAGATGGCGCAGGGCCGGCTTCGCCGCATGGAACCCCTGGTCTCGCTCCAGGCATTCGCCGGTCCGCTGATCATGCATCTGATCACCCGCGACATCGCCGAGCACGCATTGGGCTTCGGCGCCCCACTGGAAAGTGTCGCCGATTCGCTCGCGGCCAGCTGGGTGCGGGCTATGCGCCCCGACGCGACGGAGGCCCGATGAGCAGCAAAGTGACGGCCAGCGCCGAGGGTGTTGCCAAGACCTTCGGGCGGGTCCGAGCACTCGACGGCATCTCGCTGCGGGTCGGCGCCGGCGAGATCTACGGCCTCCTCGGACCCAACGGGGCGGGCAAGACGACGCTGATCCGCTGCCTGGTGGGGCTGATCACCCCCGACAGCGGGGCGGTCACGGTGCTGGGACACCGAATGCCGAACCGCGAGGTGATGGCCGAGGTCGGGTACATGCCCCAGTCGCCCGCCCTCTACCCCGATCTCACCGTCCGCGAGAACGTGGCGTTCTTCGCGGCCATCCATGGGCTCGACGGCCGGACGTCGCGGGAGCGCGTCCGGGAGTCGCTGGAGCTGGTCGACCTGGCCTCCCGGGCGCGCTCGGTGGTGGCGACCCTCAGCGGCGGCATGCGCCAGCGCGTCTCGCTGGCGTGCGCCCTGGTCCACCGGCCGCGGCTGCTGCTCCTCGACGAGCCCACGGTCGGCGTCGACCCCCAGCTGAGGGTGGAGCTGTGGCAGCGCTTCGCCCAGATGTCCGCGCAGGGCACCACCATCATCGTCTCCAGCCACGTCATGGACGAGGCCGAACGCTGCCAACGGCTGGGTCTGGTCCGTTTCGGCCGCCTCCTGGCCGAGGGCACCGCGGCCGAGCTCCGCGCCGCCGCCGGAGTTCGAGCGTCTCGAGGACGCCTTCCTGGCGCTCTCTGGGGCCGGAGGGTGAGCACGCGGCGCACCGGTGCGGTGGCCCGCCGGATCCTGCAGCAGTTCCGCCACGATCGGCGCACCCTGGCGCTGCTCTTCGTGGCGCCGATCATCATCCTCAGCCTCTTCTACTTCCTCATCCACGGCGGCGACAGCCTTCCCGCGGTGGACGTCGTCGATCTCGACCACGGACTGGTCGGAGCCACCCTGACCTCCGAGCTCGAGCACGCGCCGGGCATCGCAGTGACCCTGACCACCGCGCGGCAGGCGGCCAGCGACCTCGCCGCGGATCGGGTGGCCGCCTCCATCGTGCTGCCCGCCAACCTCACCACGAACGCGCTCAGCGGCGGCGTCATCGCGCCCCGGCTGACCCTCGAGGGCACCCAACCCGGGCTGACCCAGCCGGTGCTGCTCGCCCTCGATCAGTCGATGACCGGCGCGTCGCGCGCGCTCGCCGCCGCCGGCGGCGCCCGCCTCCCCCAGATCGAGCCGACCATCACCTACCTGTACGGGGGTCCCGGCCTGAACAGCTTCGACTACCTGGGTGGCGCCTTCATCGGCCTGGTGGTGTTCTTCGTGGTGTTCGTGGTCACCATCATCGCGTTTCTTCGCGAGCGCAGCCAGGGCACCCTGGAGAGGCTGATGGCGAGCCCGCTGGGGCGCGGCGACATCGTGGCGGGATACATGGCCGGTTTCATGATGGTCGCGGCGGTGCAGGCCGTGGAGGTCGCTCTCTTCACCCTCTACGCGCTCCAGGTGGACAACCAGGGCAGCGTGCTGCTGATCATCGTGATGACCCTGCTCATGACCCTTGTTGCAGTCAACCTTGGCATCTTCCTGAGCATGTTCGCCACCACCGAGTTCCAGGCGGTGCAGTTCATCCCCCTGGCCATCGTCCCTCAGGTGCTGCTGAGCGGCATCATCCTTCCGGTCAGCAGTGAGCCGGGGTGGCTCCAGGACATCTCCCAGCTGCTCCCGCTGACCTATGGAGTGGACGGGCTGCGCAGGGTCATGCTGGAGGGGGCTGGGCTGGGCTCGGGCAGCCTGCTGCTCGACCTGGGGGTGGTGGCGGCCTTCGCCGTCGCCCTGCTCGCCGCGGCGACGGTCACGCTGCGGCGCAGCATCGCCTGAGTCACCCGGCCACCCGGGCGTCAGCCGGCGGGGATGACCCCGAAGGCGCGCCCGCTGACGAAGGTGATCGGCACCGCCACGAAGCGTCCCGCGCCATCCGCGCAGGGCCACGCTCGCAGCGGCAGCGCCCGGGCCTCGGCGAGCTCGTCCGGCGCCACGATCTCGCCGGCCACACCCCGCACCAGGACGCTCCATCCCCAGGCACCGGCGGCGTCGTACTCATCCGCCTCGAAGGCGACCACGGCGCGGGCCAGGGCGGCGTCGAGCTTGGTCCCCGGCACCGTGCGGAAGACCACCCGGTCGCCGGTCAGGACGAAGTTCACCGGAAGGATGGCGGGCAGCGCTTGGACGCTCACTCCCAACCGTCCGACGGTGGCGGTACCCAGCAGGTCCAGACAGTCGGTGCGCGAGAGCGCGCGGACGCCCAAAGGGGCCACGAAATCACAGCCTGGGCCATGGCCATGGAGCCAGGTAGAGCCGGAGGTCCCGATATCGTGGGGCCGATCAGCCCTGCTTGCCCGCCACGCCGGTGGCATGGCAGCACCACGGTCACCGGGTCACTCGGCCGCTCCATTGCGGTGACCGACCACCCTGGCGGCGGGGGCTGCAGGGACCGACCATCGACAGATGGCCCGTGTTCTCCGATGACCTCGACAGGGTGGCCTGGGTTGCGCTCACCGCAGTGATGGTGATCACCACCGTGGCCCTCGTCGGCTTCCTCTTCCTGGTGGCGATCTGACGCATCGGCCCGCGGTGGGCGCCGCCAGGGGAGCGCAATCCTAGCCGCCGAGGCGGCGACCTGAGACCGCGTCAATGGCGATGCGGACCCAGACCTGCGGCTCCCGAGCGGCCCAGGAGCGCAGCGGGCCGCGACGCAGCGACTCGAGCTCGTCGGAGTCGGTCACCGCGCGCGCGGTCCCCTGGACCAGCACGCTCCAGCCGGAGTGCTCGAGGGGCCGGCTGTCGTCCACCTCGAAAGCGACGGCAGCCCCGTCACCCACCGAGCTGAGAACGCTGCCCTCGGCGGTGCAGAAGACGACCCCTGCCTCGTCGGCCACGTAGTTGACGGGCAGCACCATCGGCCGCCCCTCGACGATGAAGGCGAGCCTGCCGACGAACGAGTGGTACTGGAGAAGCTCCACGGACTCGTCGCGGGAGAGCTCATGGAGACGCTCATCGCTGCGGTTCATCGCTTCGCCCTCACTCTGCGCGTTTGCTGGCACTGCCAGGATGACTCGCGCCGGTCCCGGCTCGCCAGGGTCCTTGGTCCCGCGATTGCCTCTAGACTTCGCCGCAGTGACAGCAACCTCGCCGGGCGGTGGGCCGACCACCGGCTTGTCCCGCCTCCTCGACGCGGTCGTGGCCCTCTCCGCGGAGACCGGCCTCCCCAGCATCCTGCGCAAGATCGTGGAGGCGGCCGCGGAGCTGAGCCAGGCCAGGTACGGCGCTCTGGGGGTGATCGGGCCCGGGCAGGCCGGTCTCGATCGGGGCCTGGTCGAGTTCGTGACCACCGGGATGGACGAGGATCAACGGCGTACGATCGGCCACCTTCCCGAGGGGCGAGGGATCCTGGGTCTGCTGATCACCGATCCGGTGCCGCGGCGCATCAGCGACCTGACCCGGCATCCCGCCTCCTACGGCTTCCCCGCTCACCACCCGCCGATGCGGTCGTTCCTGGGGGTCCCCATCCGGGTCCGGGACCAGGTCTTCGGCAATCTCTATCTGACCGAGAAACGGGGTGCGCCGGAGTTCTCCGAAGCCGACCAGGAGGTGGTGATCGCGCTGGCCGGCGCGGCGGGGGTGGCGATCGAGAACTTCCGGCTCCATCGGGAGCTCCAGCGGCTGGCGGTGCTCGGCGAGCGCGAGCGCATCGCCCGCGACCTGCACGACACCGTGATTCAGCGGATCTTCGCAACGGGAATGGGGCTCCAGGGCCTGGTGGGTCGGTTGCAGGGCTCGGAGGCGGGGGAGCGCCTCCAGCAGGCCGTCGACGAGCTGGATGAGACCATCCGCGAGATCCGGGGCACGATCTTTGCCCTGGAGGCGCGCGACAGCTCCGGCAGCCTGCGGGCCCGGATCCTCGAGCTGGCCAGCGAGTCCGCCGAGGGTCTCGGCTTCGAACCGCGGGTGCACCTCGAGGGTCCGCTCGACGCCGCGGTCTCCGGCGGAGTCGCCGAGGAGCTGCTCAAGACGCTCCGCGAAGCCCTGTCCAACGTCGCCCGCCACGCCCAGGCAACCTCGGTCGAGGTCCAGGTGACGAGCGGTTCGGGGGGGGTGACCCTGCGGGTGACCGACAACGGGATCGGACTCGCCGGTGACCTCGGTGAGGGTCACGGCCTCGAGAACATGCGGGCGCGGGCCGAGGCCCTGCGCGGGACGTTCCGCGCCGCCAATCGCAGCGATGGCGGGGTGGTCATCACCTGGAAGGTGCCAAGCGTCTAGGTCGGGAGGGGCCACGCAGCTCGGTCGCTCAGTCCTTCAGCGCTTCCACTTCTGATGTGGCGGCTCGGCCGGGCCCCTCGCCTGACCTGACCCGTCCATCATCGCGCCCCGGGCCGGGATGCGCCCGAGGAGAAGGTCACGGGTGCCGCCGGGCACCGGCCCGGGACCGTCCGGTTCGGCGGTCACATCGTCTGGTGACGGCTGGCCCTGGCTGGGCATCCGGGGGGACCGCAGCATGGTGGGGTACCTGACAACCCACACGGGAGACACTCACCATGACCAAGGGACTCCGCTGGCGAATCCTAGTTCTTCAGGCGGGACTCGTCCTCCTTCTCGGTTTTGTTGCCGGCATCGCCTTCTGGGCCTCCAACTTCACCCAGAGCACGGTGACGAGCCAACTCGCCGCCCAGAACATCTCCTTCCCGACCGCCAACAACGCGGCGATCACCGCCCTCCCGGCCGTCGACGCCGCCGCCATGCGCCAGTACGCCGGCGAGACGATGACCACCGGCGCCCAGGCTGAGGTCTACGCGAACAACTTCATCAAGGTCCACCTCGGCGAGATGGGGTACACCTACGTCGCAGGCGAGCGCCCTGGCTCGGGCCAACCCAACCAACGCCAAGGACGCAGCCCTCGTGACCACCGTGTTCGAAGGCACGACGCTGCGCAGCATGCTGCTCAACGCCTACGGCTGGTGGACCGTCGGGACCTACGCCCTCTACGCGGCCATCGGTCTGACGATCGCCGCCGGGCTGGTCGTGCTCTCCCTGGTCTTCGAGCTCTGGCAGTGGAGCATCACGGCTCGGTCGGAGAAGCTCGCCCCCGCCGCGCCACCTGCGCCTGCGTTCGGCAGCACCCCGGCCGGGGTGGGCGTGGCTCACTTCAGCCGGCACGACAGCTAGCCGACAACCTGCCCGACACGGAGCGGGCCACCGGTCGCAGGAGACCGGTGGCCCGCTTCCGTTTGTCCGGCGAGTGGAAAGAACATCCGCCACGTGACGACGCCACTCCGGCAGACGCGGGTCCCACAGAGCGCCCTCAGCCCGTTGGGATCGGCCCCTCTGAAACGGGGCCGCTCAGGCCGACCAGATCAACGAGGCGAGGAGCCAAGGCGAGGGAGCGCTCTCGAGGTGCGTGACCGAGCCGGCGGACGAACCGGCGCCGAGCTGGGCGGAAATGAGCGGCGCCGTCAGGCGGCGGGGTTGAAGTGGCGCCAAATCCCGGCCCCGGGCTCGTCGTCATCCATCTCGACGTCCTCGGGAAGCTCGGTGCGCCAGGGCAGCATGAGGTCAAAGACGATCTCCTGGATCGTCCAGAGCATGTCCATCACCTCGGTGATCTTGAGGTGGCGGCGGGCCAGGGTCTCCTCGACCTGCTGCTGCGCCGTATCGTCGCCGGTCAGGCGGACCGCCTTGCGGGCAAAGGCGAAGACCCGCTGGGCCCGGTCGGCAATGTCGGGGGGGACCTCCTTGATCCCCTGCAAATGGGTCTCCTCGCACAGCTCGATGGCGGCGTCAACCTTCTCGACGAGCCGCCGGAGGCGCGTGCGCTCCACGATCTCGAGGTGATGCCGCTGACGTGCGCGGTGGACCTCCTCAGTGGCGTTCTCGATCAGCAAGGCTGTGGTTCTCTCCCTGTAGGTGAAAGCAACCCGCGACACCCGCCCTGCCTCGGTTGCACCTATAGGCTATCGGGTGAGGTCGTTGACATCAACAGCCGGTCTCGGTTGAAATTATTGCATGAACCGCATCAATGCGGACCTTTTGCACACATTCGTCGAAGTGGCGCGTACCGAGCATTTGGGACGAGCCGCGGAAATATTGCAGAGCGATCAGTCCACGGTGAGCCGAAAGATCGCCAGGCTGGAGCACGCTGTTGGCGTACCCCTGTTTGAACGCATCGGACGCTCCATACGCTTGACACGTGCTGGTCGCCGGTTCGTGGGCCGGGCGGAGCGCATTCTCGGAGAGCTCCGCGACGCGGTGGCCGACGCCGCCGGGACGGTCTCCCCCGAGTCCGGGGAGGTGCACCTCGGATTCCTCCACACCGTCGGCGCCCGCTGGCTTCCCGAGCGACTGGCGCGCTTCCTGGAGCTGTACCCCGGGGTGAGGTTCATCCTCCAGGAGGGGACCACCGCCGAGGTGGTGGCCGGGGTGCTCGAGGGACGCTTCGACCTGGGAATCCTGGGACCCCCGCCCCCCAACACCCCGGAGCTGGAGGTGGTGCCGCTGTTCCGGGAGAGGGTGTCGGTGGTGGTCCCCAGCCAGCACCGGCTGGTCGGTCGCTCCTCGGTGGCGCTTCAGGAGGTGGCCGGGGAGCCGCTGATCCTGCCCCGCGCAAGAAGTGGTCTGCGTCGGGTCATCGACGACGCCTTCGCCCGCCAGGGGCTCGCCGAGAACGTGGCCTACGAGGGTGACGACTTCACCATCATCCAGGGCCTGGTGGAGGCGGGGCTCGGCATCACCCTGCTGCCCATGCCCCTGCCCGCGCCCTCCACCAGGGTGGTGGTGATCCCGCTGCGCGATCCGCCCATCGCCCGCACCATGGCGATCACCTGGGACCGGCGGCGCACCCTGCCGCCCGCCGCCGAGCTGTTCTGGCGACGGATCGTCGAGGAGGTGGGCGAACCCCTTGAGCATCCAGCGACGGCGTGAGCTCTGTCGCGGACGGCAGGGTGGTGGCGCCCTGCGTCGCTTCCCATGGTTCAGGCGTGCGGCCCGGTAGAATGCCCGTCCACATGGCGGCGGGCGCACGCGTGCACGGAGATCGGCGGTGAGCGTCGAGCGCGTGCTCTGCGGGACGCCGCGCGCCGACCGCGCCGGCGAGACCATGACGGTCTACGGCTGGGTGGATCGGAGGCGCGACCACGGCGGCCTCATCTTCCTCGACGTCCGGGACAGCAGCGGAATCCTTCAGGTGGTGATCAATCCGGATCTGGCACCCGCAGCCCACAGCGCCATGCACGAGGTTCGTCTCGAGTACGTGGTCCGCTGCAGCGGTCAGCTGCGCCGCCGTCAACCGGAGCACGTGAACCCCAAACGCCCCACCGGAGATGTGGAGCTGCACGCCAGCGACTGCGCTGTGATCTCGCAGGCGAAGACGCCGCCCTTCGCGGTCAATGAAGACTCCGAGGTCGACGAGAAGCTGCGCCTCCAGTACCGCTATCTCGACCTCCGGCGCACCCGGATGCAGCGCAACCTCAGAGCTCGCAGCGTGTTCATCAACGGCATCCGGGCCGCCATGATCGAGCAGGGCTTCGTGGAGATCGAAACGCCGATGATGGTGCGCGCCACCCCCGAGGGAGCGCGCGACTATCTCGTACCCAGCCGTCTGTTTCCGGGCAGCTTCTATGCGCTGCCCCAGTCACCGCAACTCTACAAGCAACTCTCGATGGTGGCCGGGCTCGACCGATACTTCCAGATCGCTCGCTGCATGCGCGACGAGGATCTCCGCGCCGACCGCCAGCCGGAGTTCACCCAGTTGGACGTCGAGATGTCCTTCATCGACGAGGAGGACGTCTTCGCGGCCATGGAGCACGCCCTGCCCTCGGCCTGGCGGGCGGCCGCGTTCCGGGGTGAGCTGCGGGCTCCATTTCCACGCATGGCCCATGCCGAGGCGATGGCCCGTTTCGGGGTTGACAAACCGGACATCCGCTTCGACCTCGAACTGCGCGACCTCACCGCGATCGCACGGACCTCGTCGTTCCGGGTCTTTGCCGAGAGCGTCGCCCAGGGTGGCGCGGTCAAGGTGATCTGTGTCGGGGGCGGTGACGACCTGAGCCGAGCCGTGGTCGAGGGGGAGCTGACCGCGGTGGCGCGGACCGGGGGGGCCCGCGGGCTGGCGCCGCTGTGGCTCCGCGCCGACGGCTGGCAGGGACCCATCGCCAAGCACTTCAGCGACGCCGAGCTGGACGCCATGACCGCCGCCACCGGCGCCAGGCCGGGCGACTGCCTTCTCGCCGTGGCTGACCGCGCCTCGGTGGCCAATGCCTCGCTGGGAGCTCTGCGCAACCACCTCGGCCGGGTCCGCGGACTGTACGACCCCGACGAGATGGCGATGCTCTGGGTGACCGATTTCCCGATGTTCGAGAAGGACGCCGAGGGCGGGGCGATCAGCCCGGCCCACCATCCGTTCACCCAGATCCACCCCGATGACGTCGACATCCTGGAGAGCGACCCTCTGGCGGTGCGTGCCCGCGCGTACGACCTGGTGCTCAACGGCCGCGAGGTGGCCAGCGGCTCCATCCGCATCACCGATCCCGTCCTCCAGCGGCGGGTCTTCGCGGCCCTGGGCGTCGACGCCGACGAGGCCCGCCGAAAGTTCGGCTTCCTGTTGGAGGCGTTCGAGTACGGGGCGCCGCCCCACGGCGGCATCGCGCCGGGCATCGACCGCCTGGTGATGGAGGGGCTGGGCGAGGAGAACATCCGCGATGTCATCGCCTTCCCCAAGAACCAGCAGGCGCAGGAGCTGATGACCGGCGCCCCCGCGCCCGTCGACGCCGCCCAGCTGGCGGAGCTGGGCCTGGGGCTGCGGCCGGGGACCTGATTGCCCGATTAGACTGGCCGCCAGGCCATGGCCGTGATCCTCATCGTCGTCGCCGTCCTCCTGATCGCCGCCACTGGCGTTGTCGTGGCCGCGTCAGGTCGGAGCCCTCGAGCACCCGCGGGCCCCGGCTCCACGCCGAGTCCGGCGGCGCTGCGCACCGAGTGTGCGGCGATCGTCGACTCGGCCCGCGCTGAGGCGCTCACAATTCGCGAGGCCGCCTCGGACGAGATCAACGCCCGCCGCGAAGCCCTGGAGGCCGGCGAGGCCGCGCTGGCCGAGAAGGAGCGGAGCTGGAGGGACCGGCGGGCAATCTTCGACGAGCGGCGTTTCGACCACCGAAAGCGCCAAGAGGAGATCGAGGGACGGGAGGTCGAGGTCGCCGAGGCCCGCGCCGAAGTCCACCGCACCGTCGCCGAGAGGGCGGCGCTGGAGCCTGAGGCCGCCCGCCGGCAGGTCATCGACTCCCTGGAGGCCGAGCTGGAGGCTGAGCGCCCCTCGCGGGTCACGGGGCGGCTCCAGGACCTCTCCGGTGAGCCCCAGCCGGCGGCCCGCTCCCTGATGGTGGCGGCGATGGAGCGGCAGGCAGCCGGCCACGTGGACAGCGCGCCGCGGCTGGTGCCGCTCGTCCTGGAGGGACTGGACGAGGTTCGGCGTGAGCGCGTCCTCACCGCCCTGCGGGTGGTCGCCGACGCCACCGGCACCGAGCTGGGCGTGGATGATGAGCGCCAGCAGGCGACCCTGCGCGGTCTCGATCCGGTGGGACGAGAGGTGGCCCGGCAGGCTTCGCTCGAGGTGCTCGACCGCAGCGTCCAGGCGTCGGCTGTGCCCCCGCTGCTCCTGCGCACCCGGCGCAAGTTGAGCGCCGAGATCACCGACATCGGTGAGCGGGCCCTCTGGGAGATGGCCATGGAGGGACGGCCCGAGCTGGCTGAGCTGCTGGGAGTCCTCCATTACCGTTTCTCCTACGGGCAGAACGCGCTGCTGCACTGCAAGGAGACCGGGCAGCTCTGCGCAGTGCTCGCCGCCGAGCTGGAGATGGCCCAACCTCAAGCCCGCCAGGCCGGGATGCTCCATGACATCGGCAAGGCGGTGGACCACGACATCGAGGGATCCCACGCCATCATCGGCGGCGAGCTGCTCAGGGTGCTGGGCACCGACCCCGAGGTCGTCCACGCGGTCAAGGCGCACCACTTCGACGAGGAGCCCTCCAGCGACCTGGCCATGCTGGTGATCTGCGCCGACGCCATCTCGGCCTCCCGCCCCGGTGCCCGGCGGGACACCCTGGCCGCCTACCTCGCCCGCCTCGAACAGCTCCAGGAGATCGCCACCCGGCACGGCGAGGTGGAGCGCGCCTTCCCGATGCAGGCGGGGCGAGAGCTGCGGGTCTTTGTCCGCGCCGCGAAGGTCGCCGATGCTGCGATGCCGGCACTGAGCGGGGAGCTCGCCAGGGAGATCGAGAGCGAGATGCAGTACCCGGGGGTGATCAAGGTCACGGTGATCCGGGAGACGCAGGCGATCGCGACCGCCCCGGTCCAGGTGGGGCGAACCGCCGAGCCCCTGGAGCCGGTGCTGGCCGGGGCGGCGGTCAAGCGACGCCGCCGCCGGCGCCGGCGCAAGGGCGGCGGGCCGCCCGAGGGCGCGAGCGGCGGCGCAGCGCCCGACGAAGCAGGCGGTGAGACCGGCAGCGAGGGGGACCCGGCGAGGGCTGAGGGCGTCCAGCCGCCGCCGGACCCCTTCAACCCACCAGAGCGGGCGCGCCGGGGGTGCCGCTGCCCAGGAAGCTGAGCAGCACCTCGACGGTGAGACCGGGCTCCTCGTGGAAGAAGAGATGGCCGCAGCCGTCGAACCAGTAGCGGCGAGCTCCAGGAATGAGCTTCACGAGCCGCTCGGCGTTGGCCAGGGGGACCAGGACGTCATCGGTGCCGTGCAGCACCAGGGTGGGAGCCACGATCTCGCCCAGGCGCTCACCCATGTCGGCATCCCGGGAGGCCCGGAAATGGGCGGTGAAGGCGCGGGCCGAGACCGGGTGATGGGCCCGGTAGGCGACCTCCCCGGCGATGAAGTCGGGTCGATCGCGCTGGAACCTCGGCGAGTAGAGGACGGTGCAGGCCATCCGGTACGCTTCCTCTGGCGTCCTCGCACCCCGGCCGAGGAGCGCGGCGGTCGCCTCCGGCGCCGCCGCGACGGCGGCGTGACGGCCCGGCCCGGTGGCGGCGAGCACCAGCCGGACCACCCTCTGGGGATGGAGCACGGCGACGTGCTGGGCGGTGAGCCCGCCCATGGAGGCGCCGAACAGGTGGAACCTCCGCGCTCCGGCCGCACTCGCCGCGCTCACGCAGTCGGCGGCAAGTCGGGACATCGGGTAGGGGCCTGGGGGGACATCCGAGTCACCGACCCCGCGGGGGTCGTACACGATCACCCGATGGCGTCGCTCGAGAGATGGTACGAGCGGCGCATAGACGCGCCTGGTGGAGCCCAGGCCCGGGATCAGCACCAGCGGCTCGCCCTCTCCGCTGACGCTGACGGCGAGCCGGACGCCGTCCCCCGTGGTCGCGGTCAGATCGGGCACGAGCTCGGATCCTAGTGGCCACCCGCACTTGCGCGAGCACACCGTCTCAGGCGAAGCTGGCGGAGTGGGTGCGAGTTGGTGAGCGCAGCCGAGGCGCGGGTCGAGCGGCTCTCCCCCATCGACACCGCCTGGCTCCACATGGACGCGCCGACCAACCTGATGGTGGTGGGCTCGATCTGCTTCTTCGATGACCCGCTGAGCCACGCCGACCTGCTCACGGCCCTGCGACGCCGGCTGCTGGTCCATTCGCGGTTCACCCAGAGGATCGGGCCATCGCTGCTCGGTCCACCACGCTGGGTCCCGGATCGCGACTTCGACCTGCCGGCCCATGTGCACCGGATCGCTCTCCCCCGTCCGGGAGACGATGCCGAGCTTCGCACCCTGGTCTCCGACCTGATGAGCCAGCCCCTGGACATGCACCGCCCGCTCTGGGACTGCCACCTGGTGGAGGGATATGGCGCGGGCAGTGCCCTGATCACCCGTATCCACCATGCCATCGGCGACGGCAACGCCCTGGTCCGAGTGCTGGTGGGCCTCACCGCCGAGGACCGGGAGGCGTCCCTGCGGGTTGCCCCAGCGCCGGTCGCCAAGCCCCGACGTGACGGTCCGGGCCTGGTCCTTCCCGATCCGCGGGAGGCCCCCCGGCTGCTCCGCGACGCGGGGCTGCGACTGTACGCGCTGGCTCGGGTGGTGTCTCTCTGGCCGGACCCCAGCACCCCGCTGCGGGGGCCGCTGACCAGGACCAAGCGGGTCGCCTGGACCCAGCCCTTCCCGCTCGAGCAGCTGCGACCGCTGCGCCGGGCCACCGGCTGCACGGTCAACGACATCGTGGTGGCCGCTCTGGCCGGCGCCCTGCGGCGCAACCTGATCCGCCGCCGGGCCGGCGTGCCCGACGCAATCCGCGCGATCGTCCCGGTCGACCTGCGGCGCGCCTCCCAGAGCTCCGAGCTGGGCAACAGCTTCGGGATGGTGTTCCTGCCCATGCCGGTGGGGCTGGCCGATCGCCTGGAGCGGCTGCAGGCGGTTCACGAGGGAATGCGGGCCGAGCGGCAGTCCGCGCTCCCAGCGGTGGCCATGGAGGTGCTCGGGGTGGCCGGCCTGGTGCCTCGGCCAGTGGAGCGGGTGCTGATGCGGTTCTTCGGGTCCAAGGGCACCGCCGTGGTGACCAACGTCCGGGGACCGGATCGGGAGCTGTACCTGGCCGGCCGGGTGCTGCGCCGGGTCACCTTCTTCGTACCCCAGTCGGCTGAGCTCGGGCTCGGGGTCAGCTTCTTCAGCTACTCCGGCCAGATCGAGACCGGGGTGATCGCCGATTCCGAGCTGGTTCCGGATCCGGTGCGGCTGACCCGGGAGATCAGCGAGGAGCTGCGCCGGCTGGTGAGAGCAGCCCCCGCCGGTGAGAGCGGCTGAGAGTGCGCATCGCGGTGGTGGTCCACCCCCGCTCGAGCCGAGAGCGGTTGCGGTGGGACGGAGAGGAGCTCGAGATCTGGATCACCCAGCCCCCCGTTGACGAGGCGGCCAATTCGGCCTGCGTGCGGATGGTCGCGGGATGGCTCGGGGTGCCGCCCTCCACCGTCCGGCTGGCGGCCGGACATCGCGGGCGGCGCAAGCTGGTCGAGGTCGAGGGCCAGCCCTCCCTGCCCTCCTGAGCCAGGCGGCCGACCCTGCACATGGTCCGGTGGCTTTGCCACACTACCCAGGACCAGCGGGGCTGTGAGCCCCCGCGGAGGGGGCCACCGATGGGTTGGTGCAGGCGGGCCACTGGCACCGCGGGTGGGCGATGAGCCGCCAGAGCCTCATCGGGCATCGGCAGGGTTCGAGCCTCCCGGGCCTGGAGCAGGGCGCCGTCCTGAGGACGTCGCCCCCGCTGGCACCGGCGGTCGCCTCCGGCCCCCCGCCGCGCCATCGTGGAACCCACGGGCGCCGCACCATCCTGATCCTGCTCTTGCTCGGGCTGGTGCCCGTGGTGGCCGCCGCGGTGCTGGCCAGCACCCTTGGCGGTGCGGCCATCGTCGACCAGGTCAACACCCGCGCCGTCGACGCCAGCCGCCAGGCGGCCGCGGCTCTCGGCCAGGTCCTCACGGCTCGGTTGACCGCCATGGACGCCGTGGCCGACGACCTGCCGATACTGTCGCTGGCCGAGCACAACCCCGGGACCGACACCTCCCGGGCGACCGCCGACCTCGACGCTCTGGCACGTTCGGCCCCCCAGACCTGGGGGATCGCCCTCACCGATGCTGAGGGGTCACCGGTGGAGGAGGTCGGCACCGAGCCGCCGCTGATCGGCCTGCCCGACAACTGGCCCGCCGAGCTCGCTCACGGTGGATCGGTCGGAGCTGTAGCGCCGGCGGTCGGCGGGACCCCCTCGGTGGTGCTCGTGGTCGCCATCCTGAAGGGCGGAGGCGGCGCCGGCGGGTTCCTGGTGGAGCGCTGGGGGCTCGGCGCCACCGCGGCTGACCTCCAGTCTCTCGCCGCCGCCCAGGGGATGACCCTGCTGGTGCTGGAGCCGGCCGGCCAGCTGATCGTCGGGGCGTCGGCGCCGAGCGCCGGTGGCAAGGCGGCTCTGGTGACCCGGTGGTCCCCCAGCTCCGCGGTCACCGCCGGGGCGGCAGCGGCGCTGCGCACCCGTGCGGTGCAGATCAGCGACCAGGGCGGCATGCCGACCGCACTCAGCCCGCTCGACTCCGTTCCCTGGGTGGTCGTCGCCTCTCTCCCGGGGTCGTCGCTCGCCGGGGTATCGACCCTCGACATCACGGTCGTCAGCGTCTGCGGAGCCCTGGCCCTGCTCTTCCTGGGCGGTGTCGGGTTGGTCAACCGGGCCTTCCAGCAGCAGGAGCGAACAGAGACCGAGCTGATCGCTCAGAACGCCCTGATGGCGCACGCAGCCATGCACGACCCGCTCACCGGCCTCCCCAACCGGCTCCTCTTCAACGATCGCCTCCAGCACGGCATCTCCAATGCCCGCCGCGCGGGCCACGGCATGGCCCTCTTCGTGATCGATCTGGACGGGTTCAAGGCGCTCAACGACAGCCTCGGCCACAGCGTTGGAGACGTCCTGCTGAGGGAGACCGCCAGCCGGCTGCAGGCCTCGGTGCGAGCGTCCGACACGGTGGCCCGACTGGGTGGCGACGAGTTCGCCATCGTCGCCGTCGACGCCGACCGGGCGGACGCCGAGCTGATCCAGGCCAAGATCCACCAGCGCATGGACGAGCCGTTCACGCTCGAGGATGGACAGGTGTCGGTGCGACTCAGCGTCGGGCTGGCCGTCTATCCCGGCGACGGCACGGAATCGGCGCCGCTGCTGCGCCGCGCCGACATCGACATGTATCGCGACAAACGTTCGCGCAAGGCCGCTCTCCGCTGACAGGGTGTTGAACTCCGTCGCCGTAGCCGGGCGGCGCTGAGCTGGTCGGGCGGCCGTCCCGAGGGGGGACCCAACTGCTCTCAGCGCCCCATCAAGCTTCTTGATGACCGCCTGGAGCCACCCGCCCGGCCTGTCAGGCCATCTGGCCGTCCGGTGCAACGATCCGGATGCCAGCCGGCGACGAACTCACCAGTGTCGTAGCCCCTGTCGCCAGCCACGGTTCGCTCTTTTCAACACCCTGGTGACGCGAAGCGTCCTCCAGCCCCGCCTGGAGGCTGAAGGACGCTGCTCGATCCGGCGGTCTCACCACCTCAAACGCCATCGAGCGCGGCGCGGGTGGAGCCAGGCTCAGCTCTTGGGGGCCTCGACGACGTCGGGCCGGCCCGCGGCAACCGGGATGCGCTTGGGCTGCGCCTTGGCAGCGCGGGGCACGGTGACGGTCAGGACGCCGTTTTCGAAGCCTGCGGTGATGCGGTCGGGCTCGACCTCACTGGGGAGGCTGACCTGCCGAA
>CAVQTJ010000017.1:0-157009 GCA_963716555.1 uncultured bacterium
TGATAGACCTAGGGTATCTCGGTACTGAGCGGGTTTTAGGACGACTGCCAAAGGCGCCACTCCGCCTCTACTACCACCACACTACCACCACCAGCTGCTAGACTACCCCAAGCGTCGTCGGGTTCGCGGGGTAGCAGATGGCCGGGAAGCGGGCGTCGGGCGAGGGGATGATCCGGCGTCGACCCGACGGTGTCTGGGAGGCCCGGGTCAGCGTCGGGTGGGCCGAGGGACGGCGTGTGCGCCGCTCCGTCTACGGCGGCACTCAGCGCGAGGTGCTCGAGAGGATGCGCCCCCTCCTGGCCCAGGCTCACCGCGGGGAGGCGGCCGAGACTGCCAACCGCACGTTCGGCGTGTTCCTCGAGGAATGGATGCAGGGGCTGGACCTGCGGCTCCAGCCCTCGACCGCGAAGCGGTACCGGGACATCCTCCGCCTCCACGCCATCCCCTATATCGGCAGGACCAAGCTGGCCCGTCTCACCCCGCAGCAGGTGGAGGCCCTGCTTGCGGAGCGCCGCGGAGCAGGGCTGGCGCCGCGGACGGTCTGGCACCTCCGCGCCGTACTTCGCAGCGCGCTCACCGATGCTGTCCGGGCAGGTGAGGCCACCCGCAACGCCGCCAGCCTCGCCCATCCACCGAAGGTGGAGGCGTACCACGTGGAGCTGATGACCCCGGCCCGGGCGCAGGCGATCCTCGGCGCCGTGGCAGAGACCGACCTGGAGGTCCCGGTGAGCGTGGCGCTGTGGACCGGCCTCCGGCAGGGCGAGCTGCTCGGTCTTCGGTGGCAGGACATTGATCTCACCGCGAGGCGCCTGCGGGTGGAGGTGACCCTCCAGTACCGCAGGCGGGAGTTCTTCCTCGAGCCGACCAAGACACCGAAGTCGCGACGCACAATCGGGCTCCCGGCGCCAGCGGCTCACCTGCTTGCGCGTCGCCGACAGGAGCATGGAGCAGCGGCTCCTGGTCGGGCCGGAGTGGGATAGCCGGTTCGACGGACTGGCTTTCACCAACCCGTTCGGGCGTCCGCTCGACGGGCGCTACCTGACCGTGAAGTTCCAGGCGCTCATCGAGCGGGCGGGGCTTGGTTACATCCGGTTCCATGACCTCCGTCATGCGGCGGCCACCCTGATGCTGGCGAGCGGGACCGACCTCAAGGTGGTGAGCGAGGTGCTCGGCCACTCCGCCATCGCCACGACCGCCAACGTCTACGCCGGGGTCCTCGACGAGCTCAAGGCTGACGCCGCCGATCGGCTCGCGCGCCTGCTGCTGCCCGCTCCGTAATTCGCCGTCCCAGTCGTCGCACTCATGCGTTGTCTTCTGGAAGGGCACGCTGGCGTCTGCGGGGCGAGGGGCACAGGTTCGCCTCGAGGTACGCCTCGAAGTCCGCGGGCCGCACCCTGAGTGCGCGCCCGACTCTCACGACAGGCAGCGCCCCTCTCTCGACCAGGCGGTAGACGAGTGTGCGCCCGATATTGAGCTCGGCTCGGACGTCCTCCACCGTCAGAAGCCGCGGAGGCCGATCCCCCTCCCCTCGCTCTACGGCTGCGGATGCCCGGTTCTCCATCGTGGTTCTCCGGGGTTCGATCATTCCCCTGATCCGAGCAGATCCCGCGTACCACGGACGACCCCCGCGCGTACCAGGGGCGTACCACCGGCGTACGGTCTTACTTAGTGGTACTCTTCTACCATGCGTACCACCGAGACCGTGACGATCTCGCTGCCGCCCGAGCTGGCCGGCGAGGTCGACCGCCTGGCTCGCCAGGAGGGTCGCACCCGGAGCGAGCTCTTCCGGGAGGCCTTCCGCCAGTACGCGGAGCGGCGCCGCCGATGGGAACAGCTCTTCGCCTACGGGGAGGCCCGCGCGGAGGCGGGCTCGCTCACCGAGGAAGGGATTGCCGTGGCGGTCAGGCGCCGGCGCCGGGCTCACCCGTCCGCGCAGCGCTGAGTGCGCGTCGTCCTCGACACCAACGTCCTGGTCTCCGCGCTCCACTTCGGGGGCCGGCCCCGCCGCCTGATTGAGTTGGTGTTGCGCGGGGAGCATGACCTGGTCATCGGAAGCGCGATCCTCACCGAGCTGGAGGCGGTCCTGGTGGAGGTCTGCGCCTGGACCCCGGACCGGGCCCGCGCCGCCCGCGGCGAGCTGGAGGCGCTGGGCGAGGTCGTCTCCCCCACCGAGGTGCCGCATGTCTGCCGCGATCCCGATGACGATGAGGTTCTGGCGATCGCTTCGGCCGGCGGCGCCGATGCCCTGGTCACCGGGGACACCGACCTGCTCTCCCTGACCACCTATGGCGGTGCTCGAATCGTGACGGTGGCCGACTTCGAGGTGCGCGGATCGTCATCCGGCAGAGCTGGGACCTGAACGCGTCGGCCACGGGAACCGGGACCTGTACGGCGTGCTCGGCCTGGGCGACCCCGCCGCGCGCGAGCCGGGCTAGACCGCTCTCGCCTGGACGCCGTCGCCGCCGGTGCTCGGGCTTCTCCCGCTCCGGTTGAGGATCACTCCGCCCGCCCACCATGCCCGGTGATCCAGAGGCCCGGAAGAGCCAAGCCGCAAGCCCGATGAGCACCAGCCCCGCGATCGCATCCGCGTCACCCAGCAACCTGCCGCCGATCCCGGTGCCGAGGCGGCTCCAGCCTGGCTGGCGCGTCCACCGACCAAGCCCACCAGCGGCATCAGCGCCCCGAAGGCAGCGCAGAGGAGGCCGAGGCGCAGCCGCTCCCCGGGGCGGAGAGGCCAGCGATACCCAGATCAGCGGCCACAGCGAGGCTGTCGAGCGAGAGGGGCATGACGAGGGCGACCACCGTGAAGGTCATCGACGAAATGTGGCGTCTCCCGCGTACTCCTGGCGTGCCGCCCGCGTACCGCGGAACTCGAAGCTCGAGCGACCGCCGCCAGCTGGACCGCCCGGCGCGCCCTGGGGCTCAGCCAGCCTCTGCGGCGTGCAGCGAGGGGGCGTAGGAGATGCCGACGATCAGCCCGTCACCCGTGAGAAGCCTGGTCACCGTCTGCCCCCACGGCTCCGTCCGCGCGGGGTGCAGGAGCTCAAAGCCAGCGCGCTCAAGCTCGGCACCCGCCGCTGCGACCGCCTCGGCATTCTCCACCTCGAACTCGATCGATGCCTGAGGGATGACCCGGTCGGCGGGCCACTCCGAGGTGCCAAAGCACGCCTCGGCGGCCTCCGACAGCGGCCACACCCCGAAGTGCTTGCTCCCGGGGATGCTCCCGCTGGAGTAATACCCATCACCCTCCCCCTCCAACGGGAGGCCGAGGGCATCCATGAACAGCCGGCGGCTCCCGGGCGGATCAGCAGTGACGACCGCCACGCTCGCGATGAAGACAACCCGCACGGCGGCCATGCTACGCGGCCCATCCTCCCGCCTCAGTTGCCTCGATGCGTTTGCCGCTTCTAACCCGCGGTACGCCTGCAGTACGCGACACTCCCGAGCCCCTCCACCACGCCATCTCCCCCTACCGGACCCTTATCTGTGGAGGGGGCGTGGCGTCAAGGGCGGGATGTGACATTTCGGTAACGTTCCTGTAGGGAGATGGGTGTCCTTGGGCGCGCGTGAGCGGCCGAGTCCACGGAGGTTGTCGGTCAACAGCACGCGCGGGGAATCAAGCCATAGGCTGTGTGCCCGGTGGGTTGGAGACGATGATGTCTGGAACTGCGCGCGGGCGCCCAGCCTTATCTCGGCCCACGGACCATCGGCCCGGCGACATGATGGTTGATCGGGTGTCCCTGCGCAGAGGGAGGCGGCCGCTCACTCTATCGAGGCCCGCCATGACCAGGTCGTGGGGGCAGGGTCCGGCTGGAGCAGGCCGCCAGGGGTCCCATCGGTGAACGGGCAGGGCGCGCAGCTCCGACACGGTCAGCTCACCGGAGCCAGGGCTGCGTCGCCCAGGGCGCGGAGGCGGTGGTGGGCGCGGCGCACCAGCCGCCGGGCCACCGAGAGCACCGCCCGGTTGGCGCCCTGGCGCTCCTTGACCTCGAGGAAGTACGGGTGATCCGGGGAGGTCTTGCGGTTGGCGCACTCCGCGGCCTCGAACAGTGCCCAGCGGAGGGTGGGCGGCCCCTGGCGGGAGAGGTGGCCGGGGGTGCGCTTGCCATCGGACGAGTGAACCGTGACGTCGAGCCCGGCGTGGCGCACGGCCTGGCGCGACGACGAGAACCGGCGGCAGTCGCCGAGCTCGGCCCAGATCGCCACCGAGGTGATCGGGCCGATGCCGTACTCCCAGCGCAGGCTCTGGCAGCCGGGTTGACGATCCGAGAAGTCGGCGAGCTGACGACGGATCCGCTCCATGACGCGGTCGATGTCATCGACCCTGCCCAGGGCCACGGTGACCAGCTGATGGGCGGCCGGGCTCAGGCCCTCGCCCTCTTCCAGTTGCCGCCGGCGATCCTCGGCGAGGATTCTGGTCAAGGTCGGCCGGCCCTGGTGGAACAGGGAGGCCTGGATCCGCTGCAGCCAGGCGGTGCGCTCCTCGGTGAGGTCCATGTAGAGCCGCACCTGGGCGCGGGCTTCCTGGACGTGCTCGGGTGGGATCCACGACTCCGGGAGGGTGCCGGCGGCGAGCAGCTGGCGCAGATGCCGGGCGTCGACCCGGTCGGTCTTGGCGTGCATCTTCCGCCCTCGGCGGGCGCTGGTCTCCGCCGGCTCCGCCAGATGGGCCTCGATCCCGGCTCGCTGCAGCTCCTCGACCACGAAGCGCCAGCCAGTGCAGCCCTCGAGCGCGAACGCCGCGGGACGGGTGACGACCTCCTTGGCCAGCCAGGCGCGGACGGTGTCGCGGGTGGCCGGCATGATCCGGCCCCGGCGGACCTCGCCGGTTTCCGTCTCTACAAAGTCGAAGGTGATCTGGCTGCGATGCACGTCGAACCCGCCTACGATGGCCATCGGGATCTCCTCACGCTCCTGAACTTGAGCAGCGCCCATCATCGTGGCGCGTGAGCTGGGGAGATCCTCCACATGCCATCTATCCCACAGTGAAATGGAGGGCTTCTTGCGAAACGGAATGCGCCTGGTCAGCGGACGCCGCGGACGGTCCGGCTGACCGCCTCGAGGGCTCGTTCCTCGACCTGGCGACGCCGCTCCGCCTTGGCCGCGTCTCGCTCTCGCCTCCGCAGCTCGGCTCGCGGCAGGTGAGGGGGGGTCACCTCAGCCAGCTTATCCTCGGCCCATCGGATCTCCTCCTCCCAGGTCACGGCGGAGACCCGATGGGCGCGCAGACGGGCCGCGATCTCCGGCTCGACCCTAGGCACCCCCAGGGCGAGGCACTCGCGCTCCGCCGCCAGGATCTCCCTCCACACGGCGGTAGCCTCCTCGCTGGGTCTCGGAGCGTACCCGAAGCCCACCCGGAGGCGCTCGGCGACGGCCCCTGCATGCCGCCACCGGCGCCAGGCGCGGTTCTGAGCCGCCACGTGGGCTCGGTCGCTGCGCCGTCTGGCCGCCTCAGCCTGAGCCGCCTCCCAGGCCCCGGCACGGGCCAAGCTGAGGCGCCCTCGCGGCCCCGACCAGCGCGCTTCAGTCTCGGAAATCCCCTGCTGGCGCCGTCGGTGGGCGGCCACCCGGCACGCCGGGCTGCAGAAACGCGCCGCCCGGCCGGGACCACTGTGGTCCAGAAGTGGCTTCCCGCAGGCATCGCACGAGTGCATATCGTTACGCACAAGTCATCCTCGCATGGATGTTGCCCGGCGGCAATCCCGTCCGCGCGAGGCCGAGGGCTGCTGGGTCAGGCGCTAGTGGTTGCATTCGACGCGTTTGGACCGCCGTACGCGGAGAGTACGCGTGCAGTACGCGCGTAGTACGCCGGCAGAACGCCATGGGAACGCCTGGAGAACGCGCAGGCCACACGGCATGCCGTGCTGCCGGAGCGTGCCGGTCCCGCGGTCCACGCCCTCACGGACGCCACAGGCCGAACGCCGGCAGAACGGGCGCGGTACGCCTGCAGAACGCCTACGGGACGCGCGGAGAACGCCCCTCATGGTGGGATCGTCGTGTGGCGATCAAGAGCGAACGCTGGACCCGAGGCATAAGTCGCCCGACGAGGCCCGTGCCTCGAACACCGGGACCACCGATCGCTGGCGCGAGAGCTGACGCCGCTTTCTCGCGAACGGCGCCCGGGCTGAGCGCTCCGGTCCAGCCGGACACAGAGACTGTTGAGGAGACCGCCCGGCGCTACGGCATCGGCCGGGGCATGGCTTACGACCTGGCACGACGGGGTGAGCTCCCCGGCGTGATCCGGCTCGGCCGCCGGTTTGTCGTAGCCAAGGCGGTGACCGACAGGGTCCTCGGGGAGCACGGGCCCGACGAGGTTTGCGCCAGCGGAGACCCCGCTGGAAGCGGCGACGGTCCTATGTCTGGGATCCGAGCCCACGCAAAGGAGTCAGCCGGGGCCGGGCCTCACGAGACGGGCCAGCCGGGTCGCGGCGTCAGCCTTGAGAGAGTTCGAGAACACCTGCGTAGACGTTGGCGGTGGTCGCGATCGTCGAGTGGCCGAGGACCTCAGTCACCACCTTGAGGTCTGTCCCGCTCGCCAGCATCAGGGTCGCTGCAGCGTGGCGGAGGTCGTGAAACCGCACCGACCGCAGCCCGGCCCGGTCCAGGGCCGTGCGGAACTTGTGGGTAAGCGTGGAACCGTTCAGCGGCTGCCCGATCGCGTCGGTGAAGACGAGATCGCCGTGGCGCGTCTCCCAGGCAGGCCCGGCGCGCAGCCTCTGCTCACGCTGGCGCTGCCGGAGGGCGGCCAGCGCTGCGACGCCGGGCTCGGGCAGGTGGATGGTTCGCCGGGACCTGTCGGTCTTGGTCCCCTCCACGAACCACTCCCCGCCGCGGCGCTGGAGGGTCGCGGTCACGGTCAGCCGTCCCCGGTCGAGGTCGATGTCCGACCACCGAAGGCCGAGCAGCTCACCCTGCCGGAGCCCGGTCCAGAGAGCCACTGACACGGGCGCCTCCAGCTCCGTCCCAGCCACGGCATCGAGGATCGCACCCGCCTGGTCGGGACTCATCGGCTCCACGCGGTACGGCTCGGCCTTCCGGGGAGGGCGGGCCAGTCCGGCGGCGTTGCGGGTCACCTGCCCGGTCCGCAGGGCGTCGGCAAGGGCGGCGCGGAGGACGGCGCGGAGGTGCCACACCGAGCGTGCCGAAAGTCCGGCCTGCTGTCGTTCGGCCAGGAGAGCGTCCACCCGCTGCGGCGTCAGTTGGGACAGCCTCACTGAGCCGATGGCGGGGATGGCATGACGCCCGAGCAGGTCGCGGTACCTCAGTGCTGTCGAGGGCCGGACGCGGAGGTCGAGCCCGGCCATCCACTCGTCCAGGAAGGCGCCCACGGTACGCCGCTCGTTGAGGAGCCCCTCTCCCCGTTGGAGCCCGGCCAGGTCTGCGGTCAGCTTCTCGGCGACCTCCCTCCGGGTGGTGCCGTACAGCGAACGGCGAACCGAGCGGCCGTCACGGTAGCCCACGATGACCCGGGCCTCCCAGAGCCTCGGTCCCCGCTGCCGGATGCTGCCCTCGCCGTGTCCCCGCCTTGTCGGTGCCATCTACGCGCGGCCTCCAGCAGCCCGACCGAATAGGGGCTATTGTAGCGGGTTTGGGGGTAGTTTAGGGGTACTTCAGTCCGAGTAGGCCTAACGCTCGATGCTAGGAATAGGCATAATCCCTTTATTTACCAACAGATTTATGGTACCGGGCCCGGGGATCGAACCCGGACGGGGCAGCGCCCCCACGGTGTTTAAGACCGCTGCGTCTACCTGTTCCGCCAGCCCGGTGGGTGCTGCCGAGTGTACCCGGCCGTCCTATACTGCGGACGGATGTTCGCCAGGTGGGCCTCTTCCGACTCCGCCTATCGCCGCAGCCAGCGGGCCACCGGCGCTCCGGTGCGGCCGTCCCCGGTGGCCCGCGGCCTGGCGCTGAGGGTGCTGGGTGCCGGGGCCGACCCCGGCGAGCGCGAGCGCATCGGCCAGCACCTGCTCGACGAGCTGTGCCGCACCGCCGGGCTCCCCGACTGCCGGCTGGTGGTTGCCGACCGGCCCCAGGTGCACCGCCACGACGGCCGGCGGCTCCAATCCAAGACATACGGCTACTACACGTTCCGGGCCGACCCCCAGGGGGGCCTGGCCTGGGCCCGCATCCGCATCTACCATCGCACCGCTGTGCAGCAGCGGGTGATCACGGCCAAGGTGTTCCTGAACACGCTGCTTCACGAATGGGTTCACCATTCCGACTTCCATGGATTGAAGCTTCCCCGCTCGTATCACACCGCCGGGTTCTTCAAGCGGTTGCGCGCCCTGGCCGACGCTCTGGAGGTCGGCTTCGTCCTGCCGCCCGATGCGGAGGCTCCCCCAGCTCAGCCCTGAGCCGGCGTTACCGAAGAACGCCGCCGGCCGCGCTTTGAGCGAAGGCGTTGTAGCCCGCGTCCGCACTTGAATGTCGACGAGGTCGCTGGCTGACAGCCGACCAGGCGCGAGCCCGAAGCGCCGGGCGGGCACTGTATATCCAACCGCGCTCATACCTTCACACCTTCCCACTCCTGCATACGCTCGTAACTCCCCCTCCAGCGCACGGCCACCTCTGCAGCGGCGAGTTAGGATTACCTCTCCATGCCCAGCGTGCTCTCCGTCAACGTCGGTCGGCGCGCACCGTCCACCGCCAAGGACGTGGGCATGACCGGCATCGACAAGCGCCCGGTTAGCGACCCGGTAGAGATCCGCGACCCCGGCACGTCCCCGGTCAGCGGCCTGGCCGGCGACGCCATCTGCGACACCGCAAGCCACGGTGGCCACGACCAGGCGGTGTACGCGTATGCGCGCGAGGACCTGGATACCTGGGAGAGAGACCTGGGGAGGAAACTTCGCAGCGGCATGTTCGGAGAGAACGTGACCACGCTGGACCTCGACGTCACCGGTGCGCTGATCGGCGAGCGGTGGCGGGTCGGGGAGCGGTGCATCCTCGAGGTGAGCTGTCCACGCATTCCCTGCCGCACCTTCGCCGCCTGGCTGCGGGAGAGCGCTTGGGAGCGGCGGTTCACACTGCGTGCAGCTCCCGGAACCTACCTGAGGGTGATCGAGCCCGGACTGGTGAGCCCCGGCGACGACATCGCCGTGATCAAGCGGCCGACCCACCAGGTCACGGTGCAGCTCATGTTTCGGGCGCTGACCCGGGAGAGAGACCTGGTTCCCCGCCTCGTGGACGCCGGCGACGCGCTGCCCGCGGAGGTGCGGGCGATGCTCGCCGCATCCCTCTGAGTCTTGCGCCGCGTGACGGAATCGCTCCGTCCTTCCCTCAGGACGTCGGTCGGCTGTCCGTTGGAGAAGTTGTGCAGGCGGCGCGGAAGGCGTGGCCGCCGGCGCGCTCGGCCCCGGCCCCCGGATGAGCCCGGGTCAGCGGTCGCGTCGGAGCTCCGTCCCCGTCAACGCCGCCATGACCGCGCCGAGCTCGGCCCGCGAGGCGATGTCCAGTTTGCGGTAGACGCGGCTCAGCACGTTATCGACAGTCTTGGGCGACAGGAAGGCTGCGACGGCGACCTCGCGGTTGGTCATCCCTCGGGCGGCCAGCTCAGCGACCCTTCGCTCGGTCTCGGTGAGTTCGGACGGGGCGCGAGGGCGCAGTCCCACACGCCTCAGCTCGGCTCGAGCCCGGGTGGCCCACGCCGCCGCGCCCCCCTCCTCGAAGAGATGAAGCGCGCGCCCGAGAGCCTCTGCGGCCCTGCGCTTCTCGCGGAGACGCCGGTGGACGCGACCGGCGATGAGGAGGGTTCGAGCCAGCTCGAAGGGCATGTCCAATCGACGATGATGGTCCAGAGCCGCATCGAGGCAGGCACTCGCAGCGGCCAGGTCACCGCGCGATGCGGAGACGATGCCCCGCCCACGAGCGGCCAGCGCCAACGCCCAGGGGCGGTCCTGCGCAGCGCCGCCGCGCTCCAGCCACGCGCACCACGGCTCGGCACGGTCCGGTTCGCCCAGCTCGGCAAGTGCCTCGATACCTTCCGGCACTGCGATGCCGAGGATCGGGTCCACCCCTTGCATGGCGGTGACACTGTCGCAGAGAGGCGCTAGGACCCGCGCTGCGCCGGCGGCATCGCCGAGTGAGAGCTCGAGCACGCCGAGCGACCACAGCGGCCATGTCGAGTAGAGGTGAAACTGGGCGGCCTGCAACAGTCCGAGAGCCTCGTGAGCTTGCGCACGGGTCTCCTCGGCCCTGCCCCGACGCGCGCTCACCAGCGCCCTGGCGGAGAGCGCCAGCGCCCGGGCCACCGCTTCGCCGTTGAGCAGCGCGGTGTCCCACGATTCCTGCGCGCACGCCTCTGCCCGCGGCAGGTCGCCGCGCCAGAGCAATGCCACCACGAGAAACAGCGACAGGAACGGCAGGCCGCTCTCCTCGCCGCGCTCCACCAGCTCGTCCCGGAGGGCGAGCAGCATCCGCACCGCGGCGTCGAGATCGCCGGACCACAGCAGGAGCAGTGCCTGGACGTAGCGCGGGCGTATCTCCAGGGGGCCGATTCGCTCCAGGTCCTCGAGGGCCAGCGCCTCCGCCATCCGGATCTCCGAGGGTCCGCGTCCAAACCAGAAGTCGATCATGCTGGCGCACGCGAGGGCCTCCGCCCGCAGCGGATGGGCCTTCGCAGGCGCCGTGCGCGAGAGCGCCGCCTGGATGTGCACGCCGGCTCCGGGCAGGTCACCGAGGGAGAAGGAGTACACCCCCAGGTCCATCTCGATCCCGGCGACGCTGACGGCGTCGTCCCCGGCGTCCTCCAGCGCCCGCGTGGCGAGGGTGATGGCATCCGCGAAGCTCTGGGATCGAGCCCTCACCTGGGCCTGCAGCTGAAGGGTGATGGCTCTCTCGATTCCAGGACCGAGTGTCGCAACCAGGTCCTCCAGCAGACGTGACGCACGCTCGCCCTCGCCCGCCTCGAAGTAGTTGACCGCGGCCAGCCGCGCGCGGCGCCCGGAGGACCCACGACCCGAGGGCGGGGTCAGGGAGCGGCCGATCTCCAGCATCTCCCCCGCCACAAGCGGAGCGCCCCGGCGGCGAGCTCGGGTGGCCGCGGCCTCGAGAGCGGCAGCCGCCTCCTCGTCGGGCCCGTCGCATCCCCAGGCACGATGCAGAGCTCGTGCCTCCTCCGATGCGCAGGCCCGCGAGAGCATTCGGTGTACCGCCGCCTGCGCGTCGCGACCGGCGAGCGCGACGACCACCGGCGCGAGCAACGGGTGGGTGAACCGGATCCTCCCGGCCTCGAAGGTCACGATGGACTCCCGCAGGGCCGCGGACAGGCTGCGGTCGGGGGACGCGATTCCTGCGCGGGCCATCAGCTCCAGCGTCGCCGGTTCCGCCGCGAGCGCGAGGATGAGAAGGGCCGCGCGGGTGTCAGAGGGAAGGTGCACCAGGCGTTCGCGCATCAGGCCACCGAGGGTGTCCTCGACGGGCAGCGGCTCACCGGGCGCGGGAAGCCTCTCGGAGCGGTTGAGGGTGCGACCGATCTCCAGGGTGTGGAAGGGGTTGCCGTTGGACGCCGTGGCGATCCTGACCATCAGCAGCCGAGAGAAGGAGCGCCCCAGCCTCTCCATCAACAATTGGTGCAGAGCGGCGATGGACATCGGCCCGACCAGGCACCGCTCGAGCTCGGGCGGGTCGGTGTCGGCGCGGAGCCCCACCACAGTCGGGGCGATCTGGCCTCCGCGGAGAGTCGCGACCATTCCCACCGGGCTGTCGGCCAGGCGGCGCAGGGCGTAGGCGAGCAGTGCGGCCGAGCTCGCGTCCAGCCACTGGACGTCGTCGATGGCGATCAGCACCGGATGTCCGGCTTCGCTCAGCACGCGCAGCAGCGTCACGGTCGCGACCGAGAGGGTGCGCTGGTCGGCCGGATGCTCGGCCGGGTCGCCGATCAGCAGGGCTGCCTCCAGGGCGCGGCGCTGGAGAGAAGACAGCGCGTGCGCCACCCGATGCGCCACCGAGCCGAACAGGTCTCCGAAGCCGCTGAGTGGCAGTGCCGCTTCCAGGGGCGCCGGGCGGGTCGACAGCACCTGCCACCCCCGGGCGGCGGCGGCATCTGTGGTCGCTCGCCACAGGGTGGTCTTGCCGATTCCCGGCTCTCCCTGGATCACCAGCCCAGCCCGGCGCGCCGCGGCCCGGGCCAGCAGATGCTCCACCGCGGCCAGCTCCGGACGCCTGCCGATCACTCCCGCTGCGGGCGGCGGCGGATCAATCCCGTCTGGCATTCGCTCGACGTCCCCCGGTGGCGCGACCCTCTGGCGAGTGTATGCCCTGCGGACTCCCCTGTCAGGCCCGTGCCGCATGCCGCTGTCCCGGTGCTATCCAGCCCGGCCAGATGGCCGTCGAGCACTTGAGCGAGCCGAGAGAGCCATCCCCTGTGCTCGGGGGACTTCGCCAAACAGATGGGGGTGATCGCCTCTTTCCTCGTCCAAGCGCGGTCGCGGAGCATGTGCGCCATGAACTCGCAGCCAGGCCGGCGCAGCGCCGGCTTCAGGCGTCGACGAGCACAGCCATGAACGGCCCCAGCTCCGCCGCGAGCTTCGTGGCCGAGTGCTTCTGGATCGGCGTCACCGAGGACGACCTGCGCGCGCTCGACGAGCGCACCCACGCCTGCGTCGCCGATCTGGTCGGCGCTGGTGAGGACGTGCGCTACCGGGGGTCGATGCTGATGCGTGCCGACGAGGTGGTTCTCTGCCGATTCGAAGGCCAGGAGACATCGGTCCGGCTCGCCGCCGAGCGGGCCGGGATTCCCTTCGTGCGGATCGTTGAGATCTCGGAGTCACCGTGGATGTGGGGGCCGCGATGAGCAATCGGAATAGCCCCCTGCTCGAGCCCACCGGGGCGGCGGTGCCCCTTAGACGGCTTTAAGGAAGCCCGAATACCGCCTTGTAGGCTCGCCGCCCATGGAAGCCTTCATGGTCCGGATCTGGAGACCAATGTCCGAGGAGCGCTCCGAGGGGGTTCGGGGAGTTGCGGTCCATCTCGGATCCGGACGGCAGATCACGTTTTCCGAGCCTCGCCGCTTGATTGACTTCCTCGCTGAAGCCGGGGGCGCCGCTGACGGCTCGGCGCTTGACCTCGGCTCGCCGCCCACCTCAGTTCAGGAGTAGCCAACCATGAGAGCACGTGCGTTTCTTCCACTTCTCGCTGGCCTCGCCGCCGCGTCGTTCGCGATGGCCTGCGGGTCGTCCAGTACCGGCCCCACGCTGCCACCGACCGCCGCCAACAGCACCGCGACCACACCGCCCCCAGCCACCCCGACGCCGAGCGCATCGGCGTCGCTGGCGCCTGCAAGCGTGAACCTTGGGGGAACGTGGTCGGGTCAATACAGCGGCAGCCCCTACAGCGGCACCTTCACCCTCACATGGACGCAGAGCTCCTCGGCCCTGACCGGCGACATCAAGCTGTCGGACCCGGCCGGGTCCGATTACAGCATCGAGGGGACAGTGACCGGCAGCTCGATCCAGTTCGGCCATGTGGGAGGGGTCAGCTACACGGGCACGGTCTCGGGCAGCTCGATGTCGGGCACATGGTCGATCCCCAGCGTCAGCGGCGCCGGCGGTTCCTGGAGCGCGACCGAGGGCTGATGAGTTGAGCATGAGCGCCTCGGTCTTCGACATGGAGGGCTCGGCAGTCGCCGAAGTCGCCGGTTGCTCTCCCGGGCAGCCCGTCCGCCGCTTCCTCACTCTCCGGCTCGACCCCGACCCCGTCGTCGGGGTCGAGTCCGGCGGGCGCCGGCTTCACCTTCGACACCAGCACGGAGACCGTTCCTGCCTGCTCGTCGGTGAGCCCCGCCGAGGTGAGCAGCGCCCTCGGCCTCTCGGTGTCTGCGCCCACCACCCAGGGCGGGAGCTCGCAGATGGTGACGTGCCTCTCCTCCGTGCCGACATCTGGCAAGTACCCGATCGTCACCCTGATCATCCAGGCCTCCAGCCTCGATCTGTTCAAGGCCGAGGAGTCCGGTTACACGACGGGCATCACCACGGTGAGCGGCGTGGGACAGGCAGCCTACAGCCTGCACAGCGAAAACCAGGAGGGTGGCCAGAACATGGTGTTGGCGTACGACAAGAGCCTGGCGATCTCGGCGGAGGCGTCCGCATCCGTCAGCCAACTCTGCGCGCTGATCAACGCCATCTACTCGCACATCTGACCCCATGCCCAAGCAGATCATCTCCTCGAGCAGCTTCATCAGCGCGTTGCACGGCCAGGACATCGCCCCTGCGCCCGGTCACGGGCGGCTGAATCATGCCTGACGTCTCCGGGCCGCCGGCTATCCCGGAGCCGCCGGCCACCGTGCCACCACCACCTCCTCCGCCCCCGCCTGGCGTGGCCCGCCGTCACCGGCCCAGCCGTCGCCGCATCGCCATCGCCGTGGCGGCGATCGCAGTCGTGGTGGTCGGGGCGGTGACAGCGGTGCTGCTGGTCGCCCGACCCGGAGCAGGCCCCACGGCCACGGCGAGCCCGCCACCACAGGCGCGTTCGCAGCAGGGCATCAGCACGGAGGACCAGCTCCTCACCGCCATCCGCACGCAGGGTCTGACCCCGCAGCGGGCCGAGGAGGAGTTCGCCCTCGACGTGGGACCGCTTCCAGGGGTATCCGTGGCCGGGATCAAGCCGAATGACGGCTTCGACGGGACCCCGGCCGTGGAGGATCTCCTGGCGGAGTGGGGCAGCCTCACCAGGGCGCAGCAGGCTGCGGCCACGAGGCTGCTGACGGCGTCGGTGGCCCTACCCGGTTCCTCGTCGGCGTCTCGGTCTCCGTCGTCGGCAGCGTCGAGCACGGTCACCGGGCCTCAGACGACGAGCTTCCTCTCAGGAGCGACACAGGCGTGTCACTCGGGAATCCAGCTGTCGGCGCAGACCGACGACCAGCAGGCCTTCGACTACGTCCACCTGATCGCCAACGCTCTGGCCACCGAGGCCGCGGACACCATGACCCCCATCCCGCAATTCACCGTCTGCCTCCATCTCGAGCCTCCCAAGGACCCCGGGCTCTACGCGGAAGCGGTCCTCTACTCCCCCGGATACAGCTATCAACCGGGCGGCTGCGAGATCAACGTCTACAACACCAAGTTCGAGGGGCTGAGCGGCAACACGCCGGCGGGAATCCTGGCCCACGAGGCGTTCCACTGTTTTCAGGAGCGCCTGGCCGAGACGGTCGACACCTTTAACAGCGTCAGCCGCTGGATCAAGGAGGGTGAAGCCACCTGGGTGATGGAGGAGCTCTGGCCCGGCTCCTCGGCGCCGCTCGCGCCCTGGCCCACATACGCAGAGAGCCCACTGGTCAACTACGCCAACCGCGACTACGACGGGATGGGAGTCTTCGGCCACGAGGGGGATGTCGAGGGCGACCAGTCGAAGGTCTGGCTGCAGCTCCTCCAAGTTTTCGCCGCAGGCGAACACCACCAGGATGCGACCGCGCTCGGCGTGCTCATGGGCGGCCTCAGCAACCGGTACTTCAGCTCCTGGGGGGCCAGCTACTTCGAGGACCAGCCGCACGCTGACTGGCACATGGGAGGGCCGGGTCCGCTGCCGATCCAGGCCCCACCTCCCCAGAGCGTGACGATCGCCAACGGCGACAACGAGTTCATCGGCAACGTTGGCCCCTACCTGGCCCAGTACGTCAAGATCAGCGGGACCCCCGATAACCCCGATATTCTGACCGTGACCCTCGCCTCAGGGTACGGCGAGCTGCACGACGAGGGGTATGGCGTGGAGCAGACCCTCTCCGATGTCGCTCCCGTGGCCCTGTGCCTGAGGGTCGGCGGCTGCAAGTGCCCGGATGGCAGCCCCGGCGCATCCGAGGTCACCATCCCAGCCAAGGGTCCCGTCTATGTGGGCATGGACGGGGGCAGCTTCTCCCTGGTCGCCGCCGCCTCCGGGGAGTCACTGGACAAGTACTGCCAGAAGCCCGACCCGCCACTTCCACCGGGACCCCCGTCCGCGCCCCCGTCGCCGCCGGCTGGCGAGGGTGGCGGTGGCGGCGGCGAGACCGAGACGCCGGCCCCGCCCGCCGGACACTCATGGGGGGATCCGCATCTGATCACCTTCAACGGCCAGACCTTCGACATGCAGGCGGCCGGTGAGTTCACCCTCGTGAAGTCGACGGTCGACGACCTCCTGATCCAGACCCGGACGGTGCCGCTGCCAGGACCGCATCCCGTCGTGGCCGTCAATGAGGCGGTCGCAGCCAGGGTGAGCGGGCATCGGGTGACCCTGCAGTTGGAGAACGGCTTGCTGGTGGTGCGCATCGACGGGGTCGTCGACAGCTATGAGGAGACCAGTGCTGGCACCGGCACTGTGCAACGTCTCGGCACCGAGGCCGGCGCCGCCTACCTGGTCGAATGGCCGGACGGCACGACCATGACGGTGGATCAGATGGGCAGCGTGGGTCTCGACGTCACGATCACCCCGTCCGCGGCACGCGCCGCCAAGCTGGTCGGACTGCTGGGCACCGACGGCGGAACGTCGAGCGGCGACTTGGTGACCTCTGACGGCACCGACCTGGGCTCTTCGCCGTCGGCGCAGACCATCGACGGCCAGTACGCCGACTCGTGGCGGTTAACCCAGGCGGACTCGCTGTTCGACTACGCGCCAGGCCAGACGACCGTCACCTTCACGGATCTCTCGTTTCCGTCCAGCTATGTCGATTCCACCACCATCCAGGGCGCCTCCCAGGCGACCCAGGAGTGCGAGGCCGACGGCATCTCCGAGCCTCAGTTGCTGGCGGACTGCGTGGTCGACGCCTCCTCCAGCCCTGACCACGCCGTGCTCACCCACTACGCTCAGGCCCAGCTGGTGACGACCGTGGAGTACGACCTCGCCCACAACCTGCCGCCCGGCGCCCCGGTCTCCCCATCCACCGCCCAGCCGGGCGGCACCCCAACCGCCGGCGCGAGTGCGCCTCCGGGCTCGAACCCTCAGGGCACCCTGATCGACACCGGAAACCTGGGTGACCCCTCCGAAGAGCAGACCTTCTCCTTCACCGCCAACGCCGGCGCCGTCATCTGGATCGGCGAGCCGCTGGCCTGCGATCCTGGCGACATCATGATGACGCTGACCGACCCACTGGGAAAGACCCTGATTCCGGACGAGGACGCCGGGTTCTCCGACTCCTCGGCTCCGGACCAGCAGTTCCCCCCATGCTTCCAAGGCGATCGATTCACAGCTACCACCACAGGCACCTACCAGCTGACGGCCAACGTCGACCACCAGGAGAGTGGCACGTACAGCGTGCCAATCACCTTCGAGCGCGGCGATGTCGTCCGCCAGGCCGCCTACGGCCAGACGCTCTCGGGAGACATTCCCGACTTCGGGTCGCACGATGTTTACACGTTCACCGCCGACGGCGGTGACCTTGTGCAGATCAAGGGCCCCGGCTGCAGCTTCACCCCAGGCAGCGCGGGGAACGAAGGCACGGGAGTGGGAAACGTCCTGATCTTCGACACGGCCGGCCATCGCCTGGGGAGCATGGACTGCGGCACCGAGGGCAACACCGGGTGGTGGCAGATCCCCCCAACCGGAAGCACTCCCTTCCCCGGCGTGGCGGGCACTCCCGTCCCGGCCGTCGCCACCTACGAGCTGGTGGTGAACGGGCAGGACAGCGGGCCCTTCTCGTATACGTTCACCCTGCAGAAGGGGACCTGCCCCATCGCCGGAGGCTGCGGGTAGCGCGAAGGCGCACACCCCGCGCGGGGTGGACTCCACAGCCTACCGCCTCGGCAGCGGCACGGCAGGCGCCCCGTGGTTGGGTATCCCGCTCATCCTCGGGGCGCCGCGCCCTTGGGCTGGGTGTCTCGCCGGAGATCGCCGCCCTCGAAGCCGAGCGGGGATGCGGAAGCTGAGCGCAGTCGACGTCCACACGTGAAGGCCAAGGCGACGTAGCCAAGTGGTAAGGCACGGGTCTGCAAATTACCGCGATCGATGTCCCTGGGCGTCCAGCGGCGTCCGAATCGTTCGTCCGGGTATTCGCCGCAGCCCGTCCGTGTTGGGTTCCGGACGCACGTACACGCCTGCGGACGGCCGATAACTCGTGTCCGCTGCCTCCATAAGGTTTCAGAGAAGGTGTCAGGTCGTTGCGGTGGCTGACAGCATGATGGGCTGTTAGATCTGTCCCGAGTCCGTGCTGCGGTATACCTCTGTGGGAGAGCAGGCGCTGGCGGCGAATCCGTCTCGGCTGTTCGGACCGTCCACACACGGTCCGGCCGGGAAACCTCACGCCTCAGCAGGAGAGTCTGGGCCTTCCGTGGCCACGGAAGACTCCCCATCCGGGTGGGGAGTTCAGATGGCCATCGACAGTAGCGCGAAACAGAACATTGGCGTGGCAGCGCCCCAGAGCGTCGGGGCCTGCGGCTTTATTGGTGATCAGGGTTACTACCTATAGAACGGCGTTTACATACGAACGGGACCCGGAACGAACTACACCGCTAAGGGAGAAGGTTAAGAGAGCCAGTTCACGGTCTGGCATTACATTGTCGAGGGGCAGGACATCAACGGCAATCCATACTGGGTATACAACACCGACGTGACAACAGGCGTATATGGATACTCGTCAGACTACTACTATGAGGCTACCGATACGCCGGTGTATGAGTGCTGATTTAGCGTGGCGTAATTTAGCAGCAGCTTTGTGACAGCCTTGAGCCAGTTGGTTCCGGTAGCGAGACTCCTCCGACGATTTCCGAGCCTGTGCTGCGTCGCCCTGATGACCCTTCTGCCCCCAGCCCCGCGGCGGCTCGCAGTTCAGCCCGCCAGACTGGGAACGCAACTGGCCCCTCCCGACAATAGAATGATATGAGTTATTGTGCCCTGGTGGCCCCGCCCGGCGTCGACCCTCGGGGGACCGATGCCGATCTGATCACACCGTCTTTGCGGGACGCCCAGCATTTTACCGGCATATTCGATCGGCATTTTGAAGCAATCTATACCTATATCGCTCGGCGCCTGGGCCACACCCTTGCCGAAGATCTTGCGAGTGAGGTCTTCGTCCGAGCCTTCAATGCCCGAGACGCCTTTCGCGTCGACTCGGCGAGTGCTCGCCCCTGGCTCTACGGGATCGCGACGAACCTGATCAGGAACCATCATCGTGCCGAGCAGCGACGACTGGCGGCAATCACCCGGCTAGGAGCGGAGTTGCGTAGCCCTCAAACCGATCCTGCCGAGGAAGTTGAGATAGGCGCGGAGCTGAGGCGCGTTTCGGAGGCCGTTGCTCGGCTTAGTCCAGATCGCCGGGACGTGCTTCTTCTTCATGCGTGGGCTCAACTGACTCGTGAGGAAATCTCTGACTGTCTCGGTATACCGACAGGAACCGTGGCTACGCGACTTATGAGACCGAGAAATCAGCTGCGGCGCGAGCTGGATGTGATGGAAGGTCCAACCCGAGCCCCGCGAGACGGCCTGCAGGCCGTAGCGCGGAAGGCGTGGTTCCATTGAGGGGGCGCCATGGACGAGATTGAGAGACTGCAAGCGCTCGGGACACAAACAGGTTCACCTACCCCTGAGGCGCGAGCCAAAGCACGGTACGCCCTGATGGAGGCGTTGAGTGCGGAGGGGGGCGCTGGACGAAAGCCGTCAATTCCCCTTAGGCTCCAGCGATGGCCGGATGGTCTGAAGACTGAGCGGAATAGACCGCGTCGGCGCCTTCTTGTGGCGGCAACGGTCGGTCTTGTCGCCACGGTGACGATAGCGTCCGTCGTGACGCTCCATCTTGCAGGTGCCTCAGGAAGCGGTAGCCGGGGTGCAGGACCGGCCGGCTCAGCTCAGGTAACGGTGCCATCCGCGGTGACCCTTCGGCAGGCCGTGCTCACTGCGGCGAGCGGTGTAGCCGGGGACATTGTCTATACCCAGTCTTCCTTTGGATCAAGTTCGGCTGGGGTGAGCGGACCGGCTGGAAGCACCGAGAATTGGAGTTGGCCTGCTCAGCCTCAAGCCGGCCAGCGGGTCGAGATGCGGACCCTCTCGCTGGGGCCGAACGGCTCCGCTACGGAGGATGCGGAGGAGCTGTTCACACTCCCTGCGTCTCCTACCTCCTCTGTGCTCATGGATGGTGTGCCGAGTGCTGAGTACACGGCCACCGGCGAGTTGATTGACGTCGATTATGCCACTCATTCGTGGTCAGACCAGAAGACCACCTCGGTCACTTTCATCAGCCCGATCACTGCCGGGCTGACACAGCTAGTGGCATCTGGCCAGTGGTCGGAAGCTGGAATGACGACCCTCAATGGCGGTCACGGTGCGATGGAGCTTTCTTCTGCGTTGACCTCAGATACAGGTACGGTGAAGCAGAGCATCTGGGTTGATACCTCGTCCGATCTCGTGATCCGGGCTGAGTTCTCCGGTCCGATTGGTGCTAGCGGGAGTGGGATGGAGACGACTGTTACCGAGAACTTCCAATACCTCGGTCCGACCGCGGCCAACATGGAGTCGCTGCAAGCAGCGATCCCGGCCGGCTTTACGGAAACCGCCACGCCGCCCAATCCCTGCACTACAGGCGGGTGCGGCTAAGCGCCTCTGTGAGATCAGGCAAGCCATCGTGCTGGGCATGGCTGGCGGTGCCCAGCACGATGGTTGGGATGGAGCCAACGTTGTAAGCGAGCTGTCGCGGCTGGATCCGGCCCGGTCGGCGCCGCGGACGGGCACCCTGAGGGATGCTGGACCGCCGCTACTGGAACACGGGGGCGTCGACGGCGCCGAGCTCCGGCCCATCTCTGAGTCTCCAGAAACAGCGGCTGGCACTCGCGTTGCAGTGCATCGCCGTGCTCGGCCAGGTTCCACTGATCATCACCTCGTCCCTGCGCCACGCCGCCGAGCACTCCAGTCTGCCTCCGCTGCCCGCCGAAAGCCGCCGCCTCCCGGGCGTTGTTCGCTGCTGTAGGCGGGGCGTGTCTCCCACTCGGGCCGGGGGGCGGCAGCGACGGTCTCTTCCCTCTCCGCCTCGGTGACCCCGGTGGCGTACCGGTGGCGCTGTAAAAGTGGAGCGGCGTAGTCTCGCGCGGTAGGTCTACGTCTAGAAGCCACCTCGGGGAGCGACTGGTATACCGCTCAGGCCGCCAGCGGGCGATCAGCGCTATCGCCAGGGAGCTCGGCGGCTTCGTCTGGGCCATGGGCCAAGCGGTTCAGCCGGTGGCGGTGGACGCTGCGTGATCACCAGGGGCGGGGCGGCGAGCGCCGTCGAAGTTGACACCGGCGGCCGAGAATCCTCGACTATTTCTATGCGGTGACCAACCCGCGCCTCTAGAGTCCGAGGCGTACAGCGCGTGCGCGTCGTTTCATTGGCCCCTTCCGTGCTTCTCCGGTACCTCCCGCGTGCCCTCGCGTTTGTGTCGTCCTCGGATACCGTACCCTATGCACCCTCCGGTCATCTGTTCGATCCACTCTTCCTTGGCGCCACCTCGGCGCCCTCCCGGCACGTCCTGTTGGATCGTCATGAGCTCACCAGCGTCTCCATCGGGCGCCGACGCTTGCTCCCTGCGCGTGCCCTCGAGGAGTATGTCGACCGTCTCATCGGCCGCTCCCGCTGCTGAGCCGCGAGGATCCCGAAAGGGGGCAGGGACGGCGGTCCTCTCCACGCTCCTCTGGTCAGGCTGCCGGCTGGACCGGGCGCGCCGCCTCGCGAAGCCCCTCTGGATCGAGGTCGGCCCCGTTCGGCCACACCACCGTGCCGAGCTCCGGATCGACCTGCACACTGCGGAAGATCGCCGGGTCGCGCAGCGGCTCGAACACCTCACCCCAGAGCTGCTCGGTGAGATCGATGTCGCCGACGCTGCCATCGCTGAAGGTGAGCCGCAGCTCGTACCCCTCGCGTGGCTCGACGCTGATCACCTTGACCACGACCCCATCCTAAGCCAGCGGCTCGATGGTGACCAGCGGGCGCTGTTCGAGCACCCGCTGCCAGTTGTCGCGCAGCTCGTCGAGATGGAGGGACGCCCACTCCATCACGTGCCCGAGCGCCCGGGGAGGGAGCCAGCCGTCGAGGACCGCGAGCGGCTCGATGCCGATCGAGGCCTCGTGCTCGCCGTAGAGGGCGTGGAAGTGCGCGGCGTGATGCCGGCCCGCCGCCTCCCAGTACATGGCGATGACGATGCCGTACTGCGTACTGAGGCGTCCTTCGGTCGGCACTCGAGCTGTCAGCTCGGTGCCTCCCTTCGTCGACCTCAGTAGAAGGCGCTGATCCGGGGCATCAGGCTTCGGGCCGGCGACCGATGCGCCGGCGGGCTATCTCTTCGACAGCCTCACGCTGCATGGTCGGGGTCACATGCGAGTACAAGTCGAGGGTGATGCCCACCGAGGCGTGGCCGAGCCGCTCCGAGGCCACCTTCGGGTGCATCCCGTTCTTGAGCCAGTCCGTCGCCGCTGAGTGACGCAGGTCGTGGAAGCGGACGTCGGGGAGGGCGGCGCGCCGGAGGAGACCATCGAGGGCGCGAGTGAGGGTGGTGGTGCTCAGGTAGCGGCCGAACTCGTTGGGGAAGACCAGGTCCTGCTCCACCCACATGGACCCAGCCCGGAGCCGGTCCTGCAGCTGGCGCGCCCGATGTGCACGGAGGGCCTCGACTGTCTCGGGGAAGAGCACCAGGCTGCGCCGCGACCGGCGTGACTTCGGCGCGCCGATGGTGAGCTTCGACCGCCGTGCCCCTTGCAGCGACCCGGTGACCGACAGCATTCCCCGCTCCAGGTCGACGTCGCGCCAGCGAAGCCCGAGGATCTCGCCCTGGCGCAGCCCCTCCCGGACGGCCAGGACGAGGAGCGCCTCCAGCCGGTCGCCACGGACCGCCTCCAGGAAGCGGTCGTAGTCGGCGTCGGCGAGGACGCGCATCTCGGTGCGGGCCATCGCCGGACGGGCGTCCTCGTCGACCAGGTCTGCCACGTTGCGGGCGACCTTGCCCTGGCGCACCGCCTTGGCCAGGGCGCGATGGACGACGGCGTGAACGTGGTGGGCGGAGGTGGAGCTCAGCCCCATGCCGCCCTCGGCCGGGCTAGCGGTCATCCGCCGGTAGAGGCGCTCCAGATCGCCCGGCTCCAGCTTCACCAGAGGCTTGGTGGCGAACTCCGAGCGGAGGAGGTGGGTCCTCACGTAGCGGGCGTAAAAGTCGATCGTCGCGGGCTTCAGCTTCGCGGGGAGGCTGGCGACCCACTCCTGGAGCCAGGCCCCGACGGTGACCCTGGCGTCGGGCAGCGGGAGGCCCCCACGCTGCGTCTGGAGGGCCTCGGCGAGGGCCGCCTCGGCCTCGCCCTGGCTGTGCCGGTAGAACAGGCGGTAGGTCCCGTCCTCGAGTCTCAGGCGGCCGACCCAGCGGCCATCCTTCCGCTGGATGACGCCCCCCGTGCCCTTCTTCCGGCGGCCGCGGCGTGTCTCCTGGCCGGCGCCGCGCTCCGCTGACACCCCGTGTGACACCCTGCCCCGGCAACGGGGGCTCTCCGGCTCTTGGTTCCCGCTATCCTCGTTCATGTCGGCGCCCCTGGTGGAGCCGGCCAGGTCCCCGGCCGTTGCAGCAGCGCGGGGACTTCACACCCCGAGATGCTATAAGGTGTCAGATAGGGTGTCAAGCTGATACCTTATGGGCGAAAACCCCTTATACGGCGACGTAGCCAAGTGGTAAGGCACGGGTCTGCAAAACCCTGATCGTGGGTTCGATTCCCACCGTCGCCTCCAACCCGTCCCCCCGTGCCCCCCTATTCCCCGCCACCGGCGAGCCGGGCTCGCAGCTCGCGGAGACGCTCGGCCATGGACGCCTCCGCTCCCCGGTCCCCCGGCTCGTAGTAGCGGCGTCCGGCCAGCCGGTCGGGCAGGTGCTGCTGGGCGGCCACCCCGTCGGGGGCGTCGTGAGAGTAGCGGTAGCCGGAGCCGAACCCCATCTCCCGGCCCAGCGAGGTCACCGCGTTTCGGAGATGGAGAGGCACGGGCTGGTGAAGGGTGTCGAGGACGTCCTGGCGAGCTGCCGCGTAGGCGCGCAGCGCCGAGTTGCTCTTCGGAGCCATCGCCAGGTACAGGGTCGCCTCGGCGAGCGGCAGGTATCCCTCGGGCATCCCCACGAAGTGGGCGGCCTGCTGGGCCGCCACCGCCACGGGCAGTGCCTGGGGGTCGGCGAGGCCGATGTCCTCGGAGGCCAGGATCACCAACCGGCGGGCGACGAACAGCGGGTCCTCGCCGGCCTCCAGCATCCGGGCCAGCCAGTAGATGCCGGCATCCGGATCCGAGCCTCGGATGGACTTGATGAAGGCGGAGATCAGCCAGTAGTGCTGGTCGCCGGCCCGGTCGTAGAGCAGCGCCGGGGATTGGAGCGCACCCTCGACGTCGGCGGTGTCGACGCTGGCGCCCCCACGCCTGGATACGGCGACGACGGCGAGCTCGAGGGCATCCAGCGCCACCCGGCCGTCCCCTCCGGCGAGGCCGACGAGCCGCTCCTCTGCCGGGGCCTCCAGCCCCACCCCGTACCCCCCCAACCCGCGCTCGGCATCGCCCAGAGCCCGTCGCAGCAGGGTGCGCAGCGCCTCGGCGTTCAGCGCCTCGAGCCGGACCACCCGGGCTCGGGACAGCAGAGCCGCGTTCACCTCGAAGCTGGGGTTCTCGGTGGTCGCCCCGAGCAGCACGACCAGCCCACTTTCGACGTGAGGAAGCACCGCGTCCTGCTGTCCTTTGTTGAACCGATGGATCTCATCGATGAAGAGCACGGTGCGACGCCCGAGGCGACGGCGCTCCCGGGCGCGGGCGACGATCTGGCGGAGGTCGGCGACCCCGGCGGAGACCGCGCTCACCGGCTCGAAGTCGGCCCGGGTCATGGCGGCGAGGAGCATGGCCAACGTCGTCTTGCCGCTTCCCGGCGGCCCCCAGAGGATCAATGACGGCAGCTGGTCACCCTCCACCGCCTGCCGGAGCACCGTCCCAGGTCCGATGACGGACTCCTGACCGACCAGCTCATCCAGGCTCCGAGGGCGCATGCGCGCCGCCAGCGGGGCGGACTCCCCCACCGCCGCCGACAGCGGCGTGCCAGCGCCGCCGGAAGCCCGGCCGGGCCGGGCCGGCGTCTCGCCATCGGCGAGCTCGCCCCTGGTGTGGTCGAAGAGGCCGGGCTGGCCGGTCACCGCGCCGGCGGCGAACCCTGCGCCGGCGGCACCTGCACCGCCGCGATCCCGTCCGCCGTGACCGCGTTGGCCGATGGGACCGCAGCCAGGACGCTGCGCACCGCCTGGGCAGCTCCCATCAGAGCCGAGGATTCGGCAGGGACCACGATGGTCGTGTTGTCGCTGTCGGCGAACTTGCTGAGGGTGTCAAGTTGCAGGATGGCCACCAGGGTGGGGTCCGGCTGGGCGCTCTTGATCGCCTCGTAGACGGTGGTGATCGCCTTGGAGCGACCCTCGGCCTCGAGGATCGCCGCCTGTCGCGCGCCCTCGGCCCGGAGGATGGTGGCCTGCCGCTCCCCCTCGGCCTGCTTGATCGCGGCCTGGCGGTTGCCTTCGGCGATGTTGATGGCCTGGGTCTGCTGACCCTCGGACTGGAGGATGCGGGCACGCTTCTCCTGGTCCGCCTGCTTCTGCAGGGCCATCGCCTGGAGGATCTGGTTGGGCGGGGAGATATCGACGATCTCGATCCGGTTGATCCTGATCCCCCACTTGTCTGTCACCTGCTCCATCTGCAGCTGCATCGCCGCGTTGATCTGCTCTCTCTGCGAGAGGGCTTCGTCGAGGCTCACGTTTCCGAATGCGTTGCGCAGCGTGGTGCGCGCCTGCTGGTCGATGGCGATGGTGTAGTTGGAAACGTTGAAAAGAGCTGCCTTGGCATCGATCACCTGGTTGAAGATCGTGGCGTTGACGGCCACGGCCACGTTGTCCCGGGTGATCACATCCTGGCGATCTCCGGTACGCGGCGTCTCGCGCATGTCGACCCGCACCAGCCGGTCGAAGAAGGGGATGATCAGGCAGATGCCCGATGGCACCTCGCGGTGGTATCGGCCAAACCGGGTGACCACTCCCGTGAATCCCTGCTGGACCAGGTTGACGGCAGTGCCGAGCCCGATCAGCAGCAGAACGACAATGACGGCCAGAGCTATTAGCACGCCCATGGGATGAGCTCCTCAGATGTCGGCTGGAATCACCAGGGGATTCCAGCTATTGCAGACGAGACGCGCCGCTGGCGCGCACCAGAAGTGTCGTGCCCCGCACCGCGGCGACCACCACCTCGGTGTGGGAAGGGAGCGGCTCCGCAGAGTCGGTCACGGCCAGCCACCGCTCGTTGGCGAGGATGGCGTGACCCGGATGATGCTCGTCGCCCACGGTGTCACTGGTCATGGCCCGCTGGCCGACCAAGCCGCCGGCCATCCCCGGAAAGCGGTAGGGGACACCGCGGCGCTCCTCCATCAGGCGTCGAAACACCGGCCGAAGGGCCATGACCCCACCGACCGCGGCCACGGCTCCCACAATCACCTGGAGCCAGAAGGGGAGGCCGAACGCGGCGATGATCACCGCCGCCAGGGCGCCGAGCGCGAGGAACAGCGCGTAGAAGGCCTGGGTATGGATCTCGGCGGCAACCAGGACAACCGCCACCACCGCCCAGAACAACCACCAGCTCATGCTGATCGCAGTGTACTCGCGCTGATGCGCGGCGAAACCTGGTCGATCGCGCCGGGCGTGCGCCCGGCGGCCGGTCGGCGCGTCGAGTACGATCCGCGCATGAAGGGTGACCGGGTGGAGGTGGTGATTGACACTGGGGGTGCGGCCCAGACCTATGAGATCGCGGCCACCCGGGCCGGTCGCCGGGTGGAGGTCTCCACCGCCCGCGGCGTGGTCGAGGTCAGCGAGGTCACCCGGTCGGGTCAGGCGGTGCGCACCGGGCGTTTCATGGCGGCGCGGGTCATTGCCCTGGTCGAGCACCCCGCCGGCGACGCTTCAGTCGCGCCCGGCCCGGGGCCCCGACGGCGGCAGGCACGCACTGAGCAGCGGGAGACCCTGCTCTGATCGGGTGCGCCGCTTGCGTAGACTGGGGCCGAGTATCAGGACAAGGGGAGGTTGCTGTCCGTGCCCACCGTCGCTGACATCTTCACCGAGATCAACATGCGGCTCGCCAACTCGGCCGCGGCCGCCGGCGGCGGCAGGGCCGTCTACCAATTCGACCTGAGCGGGGACGACGGGGGCTCCTTCCACATCGTTCTCGACAACGGCGCCGGTGATGCCGGTGCGGGCGCGCCCGAGAATCCCAACACCACCATCACCATGGCGGCGAGCGACTTCGTGGCCCTCGCCGGCGGCCAGCTGGACCCGACCATGGCCTTCATGACCGGCAAGCTCAAGGTCAAGGGCGACATGGGGCTGGCCATGAAGCTGCAGTCGCTGTTCCGCTAGGCATCCGGCCCCGCAGCCGGCAGGTTCCCGCTCGTGCCCATCCCCGCCCCCGACCGGACCCGCCCCCTCCGCTTCGACTACGACGAGCCGAGCCGGGCCCTCCTCGTGGAATGGGCGGACGGCGCCACCCAGTGCATCCCCTTCCCCGAGCTGCGCCGCGCCTGCCCGTGCGCGGTCTGCGCCGGCGAGCTGGGGATGCCCGGTCGCTTCGCGACCCAGGGGGCGCTCCGACCCGGAGAGGACGAGCTCGCCGACATCGCCCTGGTCGGAGCCTACGGCCTCAACGCGGTGTGGGGCGACGGACATTCGACTGGGATCTACACCTTCGAACGCCTGCGCGAGCTCGGGGACAGAGCACCCCGCGGCAGCTCGCGGTCCGGCTAGCCCGTGGCCATGGCACACGGCGCCACCGATCCCGCCCCGCTGCTGGTGAGCCGTGAGGGGCCGCTCCTGATCCTCACCCTCAACCGGCCGGCGAGCCTCAACAGCCTCACCACTGAGATGCTGCTCGAGCTCGGCAGGGCGCTGAGCGCTGACGCGCGGGAGCCCGAGGTTCGGGCCGTGCTGCTGACCGGCGCCGGGCGCGGCTTCTGCGCGGGCCAGAATCTCGGCACGGGTTCCGAGGGCATCGCGGCGCTCGACCCCCGAGACCACCTCCGGGAGCACTACCTCCCAGTGATCGAGGCCATCGCGAGCCTGGAGAAGCCGGTGGTTGCCGCGGTCAACGGGGTGGCCGCGGGGGCGGGGCTCTCGCTCGCTCTGGCCTGCGACCTTCGGGTGGCGGCGGAGTCGGCGAGCTTCGTGCAGGCCTTCGTACGGGTTGGGCTGGTGCCGGACTCCGGGGGCAGCTGGTTCCTGCCCCGCCTGGTGGGCATGGGCCGGGCCATGGAGATGTCGATGCTCGGCGACCCGGTGCCGGCCCGAGAGGCCCTTCACATCGGCTTGGTCCAGCGGGTGGTGCCCGACTCGGAGCTGCCCGGGGCGGCGCGGGAGCTGGGTCTGCGCCTTGCCTCCGGGCCGCGATCGGTCGGGCTGATCAAACGGCTGATTCGTTCGAGCCTGTACAGCCGGCTCGACGATCAGTTCGACCTGGAGGCAGAGATCCAGGCCGAGGCCATGGCAAGCGATGACTTCGCCGAGGGGGTGGCCGCCTTCCGCGAGAAGCGCCAGCCGCGCTTCCAGGGTCGCTGAGCCGCCTGGGAGGCTGGCGGTATACTCGGCGCCGCATGCGGGAGTAGCTCAGCGGTAGAGCACTACCTTGCCAAGGTAGGGGTCGCGGGTTCGAGCCCCGTCTCCCGCTCCAGCCGTTCGCACTCGGTCTCGATCTCCGGCCGTCCGGCGGCTCGCGTTGGGGTACGTCCGCGCATGCGGCCGCTGCCAGGGAGCAACGTCAGGATGCGGGGAGCCCGTCGCACTGGATAGCGGCTGCCGACGACATGCCGTGCACGCGCACGTGGGGTGCCGTCGTTGGTGAACGGTGATGCAATGCGTGCTGGTCACACCGAGACACGACGCTCGCAGGCCTCCGGGATCTGCCGCCCGAATGCCTCCAAGGTGATGGGCGTCGGGCTCGGGCCCGCCTCGGCGGCGCCCGTCCAGGCCGTCGGTCACGTCATCTCGTCTGCTGAGAGCTCGAAGTCGAACACGGTGTGTTCTCCGCGATGCGGCTGGGCTTGGTCGACTTTGGAATGACCGAGCGCCCGTGTCGCACACCCCAGTGCAGCATGCCTTGCGCCGGCCTCTTGCCGTGGGCCTGGCGGTTTCTCCGATGACCGGGGCCTCGAGGGTGCTGCTGTGGCTACCGTTGCAGTAGAAGGTGATGCCACCAGTCGGTGACCAAGTCTGGGGGAGGATGCCGTGCTCGGCGTCGAAGTCCTGCACCTCTCCCTGCGCGAGGTGGGGATGGGCCTCGATCTGGTGACCGCCTGGTTGACCGCAGGCACCACGGACCCGTGGGCGAGGAGGGTCGTGCGGATCTTGCCGTCAGCAAGCAGCCTCCCCAGGGGACGGCAGGCCTCGAAGGTCCGGCCGAACGCGGAAGGCAGCGCCGGAGGGCCGGTTCCAGCGCTCCTCAGAGGTCGGCCAGACGCCGCTCCAGGAAGCGGCGCTCGGAGGCCGCCTGGGCAAGGTCGACGGCCCGGCGGTAGGCGGCGCGTGCCTCGTCCGTGCGGCCCAGCCGGCGCAGCAGTTCGGCCCGAGTCGAATGAAGGTAGAGGTAGTCGTCAAGATCCAATCCCTCGACCATCTCGAGGGCAGCCTCCGCCCCGTCGGCATGCGCCACCGCCACAGCGTGGTTCAGCTCCACCACAGGCGAGCCGGTGAGCTCGGCCAACTGGGCATAGAGGGTGGCTATCACGTGCCAGTCCGCGGGTTTCTCGAGGTGGAGGGAGGCGATCATCGCCTGCAGGACGTAGGCTCCGTGGCCTCCGAGGGCCCGGGCTCGGTCCAGGATCACGCGCCCCTCCGCGATCTGGGCCGCATTCCAGAGGGATCGGTCCTGATCCTTCAGCAGAACCAAGTCGTCGCCGCCGAACCTCGCCTCCCGCCGAGCGTCATGGAAGAGCATCAGGGCGTGCAGGCCGAGGGCCTCGGGCTGCTCGGGCATCAGCCTGGCGAGGACTCGGGAAAGGTGGATGGCCTCGTCGGTGAGGTCGGTGCGCCCGCGGTAGCCCTCGTTGAAGACGAGGTACACGGCCGCCAGCACCGCCGCGAGACGCTCGGTCAGCAGTCCGTCGGGGGGGATGGCGAAAGGGATGCCGGCCACCCTGATCTTAGCCTTCGCTCGGGTGAGCCGCCGCTTCATCGTCTCCGATGAGACCAGGAAGGATCGCGCGATCTCCTCGGTGGTCAGTCCGGCGAGAGCGCGCAGGATCAGGGCCACCTGGGCCTCGATCTCCAGCGCTGGGTGGCAGCACATGAAGATCAGTTGCAGCCGCTCGTCGGGGATACCTGTGGCCGCTTCGGGCTCTTCCGCGACGGACGGGAGCGGCTCCAGCAGTCGGGCCTTGGCTGCACCCAGGCGCTCACGGCGCAACCGGTCGATGGCCCGGTGTCGGGCGGTGGTCAACAGCCAGGCCGACGGATTGGCGGGGACTCCCCTTCGCCCCCAGCGCTCGACCGCGATGGCGAACGCGTCCTGAAGGGAGTCCTCGGCGAGATCGAAGTCGCCGAGGATCCCGATCAGGACGGCGAGGACCCGACCCCAATCGTCGCGGAAGACTTGGTCGATCAGTGTCTACATCTCCAGGATCGGGCGGATCTCCACGCAGCCGCCTTGATGGACGGCGGGGATGCGCGAGGCGACCTGGATCGCTTTGTCGAGGTGATCAGCCTCAACAAGGTAATAGCCGCCGAAGATCTCCTTGGTCTCGGCGAAGGGCCCGTCGGTGGTGATGGTCCTGCCGTTGCGGACGCGCACGGTGGTGGCATGGTCGACCCCCTGGAGCCCCTCCCCGCCCACAACGCCTGGGGCCGAGCCGATGGCCATGTACTCACGCTGGGAGGCCTGCTGCTGCTCGGGGCTGAGGGCCTCGAAGGATCCCGGGACCTGGTAGATGAGGAGGGCGTACTTCATGTCGAGTGACCTCGGTGTGGTTGGGTGATGCTCTCATGACGAGCGGGAACCCCGGGAGGGGACAGCATGGTGGGAGGCGCCCCCCGCCGGCTCTGGCCCTATTGCCCGGTTGCGTCGGCGGGCGGTTCGGCCACCTGCTCGGGGACGCGTCAGTACCCGAGGGTGGCGGCCGCGCGGCGGAGTTCCCAGGCGGTTCGGCTGCCACAGCAGTTCCGCTTCAGCGGTGATCAGGTCCGGGTCCGCCGGGTTGGGAGTGGTGTGATCCTCGAACCGATGCTGAGCCCTGAGAGCTGGTTTGCAGAACTCGATCGCTTCGGACAGGTGGGTCGCGGCCTCAATGCATTCCGCAGACAGTGTGGATACAATGACAGGCATGGGAACAAGAACCGTCGGCTTTGCCATCGCCGAGGAGGACGAGGAACGGCTGAGCCGCCTGACCGAGCGGTTCGGCCACGGCAACCGTTCCGCCTTCCTCCGGGAGGCAATGCGCCAGATGGAGGTCATCGACCGAGCCGAGCGGCTCACCGCCCTGCAGGGGTATGGAGCCGAGCGCTCGGCCGCGGCCGGGCTTAGCCTCGAGGAGGCCCTGGCCGTCGTCCGCCGCGTCCTGAAGCACCGGTGACCTCGCCGGTCACGGCGGACGTCAACATCTTCGTCCGCGCCGTGGCCGGGGGACGGGACGACTTCCACTCGTGGCCATCTCCCCCTCCGGTGCGAGGGAACCCTGCGGCGAACGTGGTCGGCATCCTCAACGACGCGAGGGAGTTCAGCCTCTGGCTGACGGAGCACATCCTGGCCAACGTCCTCAGGGTCCTCACCGGCCAACCCCCCAACGGCTTCGGATGGGAGAGGGCCCGAGCCGAGGAGTACGTCGGTCTGCTGATCGAGATCGCCGACGCCTCGGGCGGCGGGCTGATCACGCCCGCTGAGACCGTCGCCGACTGCCGCGATCACGAGGACAACCGCATCCTGGAGTGTGCCGCAGCCAGCGGGTCGATCCTCATCGTGAGCGACGACAGAGATCTCCTCGACATGTCCCCGTGGCGAGGAATACCGGTGGTGACCTCGACGGAGTTCGTTGGGCGAACCGATGCCATGCGACGGGCCCGTCGTCGATGAGCTCGATGGCGCATGCTTCGGGAACTGAGGCGCGATGGAAGCGGCCGCTCCATCTTCTCGATAGCGCTCGATCGGTCTCGACGCCCACCCCATCACCGTCGAACTCGGCTCGCTCGCAGTGGAAGTAGCCCCACGGTAGTGGTCTTGCGCTGATGAGTGACGCGATCCGAATTGGGAACGCGTCGAACCGAAAGCACTACCTTGCCGAGGTAGGGGTCGCAGGTTCGAGCCTCGTCTCCCGCTCCAGTTGGCAACGAGCCCCCGCCGCGCCAAGAGTCAGCCTGTCGGAGCCCTCGGTACCGCACCAACACACTGAGCGGGGACCGGATCTCGCCGCGGTGGGCACGCTCATCGCGCGATGAATCGTGTTAGGTGGCTGCCCGTGCAGCTGTATGCGTACGTCGTTCCGCCCACAGTCACCGTGCCCCATGACTGTTCCTCCGAAGTTCCAGAGGCGGCTGAGGAGCTTCCGGCGCTCATGCCGCTCTCACCACCAGCGCCAATAACCATCCATAGGGGGGTGCCCACACTCACGCCGTCGCTCGTGCATGCAACCACCGGACCGTTGATGGCGAGCGCGGTGAGCGGCGCGAGGCCCAGGGAGAGAATGAGGCCCGCCCCAAGACGCCATCGCCGTCCGGTCCGGGGACGGCGCTCGGCGAGGCGGATACGCATGACAAGACAGACCACCGCCGCGACCATGAGCAGCAGCCCGATCGAGAACAGGGCAAGGTAACCCCAGAGAAAGAGGAGAGTCGTGAGCGTGGTGAGCCAGGCCCGCCCTATCTCGCGGCGGCGCAGGGCCGACACAACCCCGAATACCGTCAGAGCAGCGCAGGCTGCCGCAACAGCCGCGACCGCCGCCGGTATCGCATAGGCAGGCTGGCCCCATTCCCGAGCCACCGCGGCGGCGGTGCATATGGCGAAGACAACGGCTCCGAGCGAGAGCGCGGCCACGCTCACCATGCGGGCACTACCCCACCATCGCTCCGAGCCGCCCGAACCCGGTGATCTCCAACTACCTTCGTCAGAGAGCTGATCCGGTCCCGGGTCCGGGCCAGTTGCCGACCCCACCTTCCGCTCCTCCTTGACTGCCGACCCCCTCAACCATAAACTGATCGTATGGTCAAGTCAATCGATCAGGATATCTCCAAAGCGAGACCCCATCCAGCAGCGCGGCTGGCAACGAGGTGGGCAGCGCTTGGCGAAGAACCACCGCCTCCTGACCGCAGAACCCCACCGGCGGGACTGAGGGGGCGGCGCGAGCGGCGGAACCAGGCCGGGGTTCTGATGCGCCACCGCATCATCCAGGCGGCTCAGCACGCGCTCACTTCCGACGGCTACGCCGGGACCTCGGTTCGCTCCATCGCTGCGGTGGGCGGGTTCAGCCCTGCCCTGGTCTTCTATCACTTTGGCAGCGTTGACGCCCTGCTATTGGCAGTGCTCGATTCTGTGAGCGCAGAACGGCTCACCCGGTATCGGGGGCGCCTCCGCGACGTCGACTCCGCCCGCGCCCTTGCCGCAGCGATGTCGGAGCTCTACAACGAGGATCTCCAACTCGGCCAGCTCACCGCGGTTCAAGAGATCGTCGCGACGATGGCCTTCGATCCCCAGTTGGGGGCCGCAATCTTGGCCAGGATGCAGCCGTGGGTCGACTTCGCCGCTGAGTTGGCCGCCAGGCTCATCGACGGTTCACCTTTGGCTGGCCGGGTCGACCACGCCGTCATCGGCTCAGCGGTCATCGCTCTCTACCTCGGTTTGGAGATCGTCGCCCGCATGAGGGGTGGTGACACCTCGGGCTCGAGGGCGCTCGTCGACGCCCTCCAACCCTTGGCGCCCTGGTTGGATACCCTCCTCAGCAAGCCGGCGACTTCTGGCGGCGGACGAAGCCGACCGTCCCCTGTCCATGTCGAGGGCTAAGAGAAGCATCGGAAGAACTCCGCGCAGCAGGCCGCCCGCATCAAGGTGCGCCACCGCATGGCATGGGCCGGCGCCTTCGCCGTCGCGATCGCGCTCGCTCATCGCGCCATGCTTCTCAACGGCGACCCGGACGTCAACAGGGCCGATCCGGGGTGGCCCGGTGACAGACGGCTCTCAGGCCTCCGGGATATCGCGTCCGAACGCCTCCAAGGTGATGGCGTCGGGCTCGGGGCCACCGCGACGGCCGGTGTCCAGACCGTCGATCGCCGCCATCTCGTCGGCCGACAGCTCGAAGTCGAACACGTCGATGTTCTCTGCGATGCGGCTGGGCTTGGTGGACTTGGGAATCACCGAGCGGCCGTGCTGCAGACCCCAGCGCAGCATCACTTGCGCCGGAGTCTTGCCGTGGGCCCTGGCAAGGTCTCCGATGACCGGGTCCTCGAGTGTGCTGCCGTGGTTGCCGTCGCGGTAGAAGGTGATGCCGCCGATCGGTGACCAAGCTTGCGTGACGATGCCGTGCTCGGCGCCGAAGTCCTGCACCTGTCGCTGCGCGAAATAGGGATGGACTTCGATCTGGTTGACGGCCGGCACCACCGTGGCGCGTTCGAGGAGCGTCGCGAGGTGCTCGACCATGAAGTTGCTGACCCCGATCGCGCGGACCTTGCCGGCGTCGAGCAGCGTCTCCAGGGCACGGTAGGCCTCGAGGGTCCGACCGAATGCCGACGGCAGAGCCTGGTGCAGGATCAGCAGGTCGATCTGGTCGACGCCGAGCTTGCGGGCGCTCTTGTCGAAGGCGTGCAGCGTCTCGTCGTATCCGTAGTCGCTGATCCAGACCTTGGTCTCCAGGAAGACCGCCGACCGTTCCACGTCGGAGCTGTGGATCGCCTCGCCGACCTGGCGCTCGTTGCCGTATGCCGCCGCGGTGTCGATGTGACGATACCCGGCGCCGAGGGCGCTGCGGACGGCGTCCCGGGTCTGGTCGGCGGGTGTCTGGAAGACCCCCAGACCGAGGGCGGGAATCTCGACGCCGTTGTTGAGTCTGATGGTTTCCATCTCCTGCCGCTCCGTCGGCAGTGGTCTCGCGCGGGCCCGCTGCCATCTTGTACCGGATCATCCCCCTTCGGGAGCGCGAGCTGACGTCGCCACCTGAGTTGGCTGACCTCAGCGGCGGACGGGTTCTCCTGACGCTTTGGCCTCAAAACTGGATGCGGTGGGGTGGCCGTGGTGGCGCCGCGGGGATGGCCGAGAGCTTCAACGAATGTGCGTTGGCCGAGGACAGTGCACGTTTCGCACCGCTTGCATATGCGTGGTGAAGCGACTAGCCTGGGCCGCTGGCTGAAGTGAGCTGAGATACCCTCAGCTCCAACACAGGAGGACAGTGATGCGTGCATACGACTTCACTATCGCCGGACCGCACACAAAGGGCAGCCTTGCCAATCTGGCCGAGGAGATGGGTCGGGAGAAGGTCAACATCGAGGGCTTGTTCGCCGTTGAGCAAAACGGAGGTGGTGTGTTCCACCTGCTGACCACGGATAGGGCCGCGACCGCCCGCACCGTCACCAAGGTCGGTTATAGCGTGACGCGCGAGACCGAAGTCATCGTCGAGCACATCGAGGATCGCCCCGGCATCCTCGGTAAGGTCGCGCGCCGCATAGCGGACGCGGGCATCAACCTCACGACCGTATACCTCGCCACCAACACGCGCCTCGTGCTCGGTTGCGAGAACATCTCAGCCTTGGAATCGGCTTGGAAGGAGGTCGCAGCGGTCGCCTCGCGGTAGGCCCCGCTGAGGTTGGGCGGCCTTCGGGCCGCCCAATCCTCCTGGGCCGGCTCCTTGCAGGGAGACGTGCCGCGCTCGGCTCAGCCCTTCGGTGGGGAAATGATGGCGAAGACGGCGCCCTGGGGATCGCTGAGCACCGCAAACGGTCCCTGGGGGGTGTCGCGTGGCTCGGCCAGGACCTGACCGCCCGCCTCCCGGGCCGCGGACACGCCGGCGGCGCAGTCTGCGACCGAGAAGTAGACAAGCCAGTTCGGCGGCACGTTCGACGGGAAGTCGGGGATGTCGTTCATGTCCATACCGCCCCCGATGCTCCGGCCGTTCAGCATCCACTCCGTGTAGGGAACCTCGCCCGGGTTGACGTGCGCGTCCCAGCCGAAGACGGCGCCGTAGAAGGGCTTGGCGGCGTCGATGCCGCGGACCTGCAGCTCGCTCCAGGTGTACGCACCGGGCTGGTTGTAGATTTCGGCACCCTTGAATCGCGCTGGCTGCCAGACCCCGAAGACCGCCCCTGACGGGTCGGAGAAGACCGCCATCGAGCCCTCACCCAACACTTCCATCGGCGGCGCGATGGTCTTGCCGCCACTGGCCTCGACCCTGGCCGCGGTGGCCGCCGCGTCCTCGGTGGACACGTAGGTCATCCAGAATGGGGGCGCGCCCGCCTGTTGCTGCGGACCAACGCCGGCGACGATCCGGCCCTCGAGCTGGAACATCGCATAACCTCCGGCCTCGGCGCTCGGCTCGGTCCGTGTCCAGCTGAACAGCTTGGCGTAGAACGCCGACGCGGCGGACGGGTCAGGGGTCGAGAGGTCGACCCAGATGGGTGTCCCGGGAGCGTGAACGGCGACCTCGGCCATGCGGCGACCTCCTTCTCATGGTTCGTCGGGCCGTGGGCAAGCCCGCTGCTGCACGATACGCCTCGGGTTTCAGTCGTCGGGGAACTGATGACGCGGTGTACCTGAAGGGTCGGGGCCGGTCGCCACCGGACGCGCGGGATCGGTGATCCATTGGCTCCAGGAGCCGGCGTACAGGGCTCCGTGCAGGCCCGCCAGCTCGAGGGCGAGCACGGTATGGGCGGCGGTCACACCCGATCCGCAGTAGGCGCCGATCGCCGCCCCCGCGACCGCCCCACTTGCGGCAAAGCGAGCGCCCAGCGTCTGCCGGCTGAGGAAGCGTCCGTCCGATCCCACGTTCCCGTCGGCGGGGAGGCTGCGCGCTCCCGGGATGTGTCCCGCTACGGGATCCACCGGTTCGTTCTCGCCGCGGTACCTCTCGGCCGCCCGGCAGTCAAGGAGTACCCCGTGCCCGGTGAGGGTCGCCGCTCCGTTGCTGTCCAGGAGGGGCAGGTGGCCAGCCTCGGCGATGAAGTCGCCCGGCTTCGGGTTCGGCTCGTCGGTGGTGACCGGAAGTCCTGCACCGATCCAGGCGGCGTAGCCGCCGTCGAGCACCCGCACCCGCTGATGGCCCGAGTAGCGCAGCAGCCACCACGCCCGAGCGGCCGCCATCGAGGTGGAGGCGTCGTAGACCACCACCGCACGGCCTGAACTCACCCCGCATCGCCGCATCGCCGCCTGGAATGGCGCGAGTTCGGGCAGAGGATGCCGGCCCCCTGAGCCGGGCGCGCCGGCCAGGTCGCGCTCAAGATCGACAAAGCACGCCCCGGGAAGGTGGCCGCGTCGGTACTCCTCCACGCCCCGAGGACCGGTGAGATACCACCGCACGTCGAGCAGCGCCGGCGCATCCGCTGTCCCGATCGTTCGCGCCAGGCTGGGCGCATCGATGAGGACCTCGTCAGCAGCCCTCATCTCACTCGATGCTGGCCCAGCCCACCGGGCTGGCAGCGCGCCGCAACTCAGCCTGGACCGCTGCGACGGCGGCCCGGACCGCCGCCACGGATCGCTCGATGTCGTCGGCGTTCGTCGACCAGTTGCTCATCGAGATGCGCAGCACGTCACGACCGCGCCAGCGCGATCCCGACATCCAGACGGTGCCATCGGCGATCAGCTTCTCGGTGACGGCCCGGGTCGTCTGGTCATCCCCGAAGGCGAGGCACACCTGGGTGTAGACGACGTCGTTGAGCACGGAGACGCCATCGATCTCTGCCGAGGCGCTCCGCCATGGCCCGGGCATTCTCGACCATCCTCTCGACGAGACCGGCGACCCCGGTCCGGCCGAGGGAGCGGAGCGCCGCCCACACCGGCACCCCCCGCGCTCGCCGCGAGTACTCGGGCACCCTCGCTCCCGGGTCGCCCCGGCCGCGCTCCTCGGTGATCAGGTAGCTCCCATGGACACCCATGATCGTGCGCAACGGGATCGGGTCCATGACGATGGCAATGCCACAGTCGTAGGGGACATTGAGGGTCTTGTGGGCATCGGTGGAACACGAGTCCACCTCGGCCAGTCCGGAGACCAGTTGGCGGAGTGGAGGTGCCGCTGCCGCCCAGAGCCCGAACGCGCCGTCGACGTGCACCCAGGCTCCTCTCGCATGCGCGAGTGCCGTCGCCTGCTCGATCGGGTCGAACGCGCCCGAGTGCACGTTGCCGGCCTGCAGGCACACGATGACCGGGCTTCCATCCTCAGTGCCCGCCAGGCTCGCCTCCAGCGCCTGGGGCTGCAGGCGGCCCTGCGCGTCGGTGTCAACCAGCTCGGGCGCGCCGAGGCCGAGGTAGCGAAGGGCGATGTCGACCGTCTCGTGGCGTTCGGCGCCGCAGAGAACGCGGACCCTGGGCGCCCCCGTCAGGCCCAGCCGGTTGAGGTCCCAGCCTCCGCGAGCCAGCACGGCCGTCCGCGCAGCCGCCAGGCAGGTGAAGTTGGCCATCATCCCGCCCGTCACGAAGCCGACGTCGGCCGATGCCGGAAGCCCGAGCAGGTCGAGCAGCCAGGAGGCCGCGACCTCTTCGGTGGCGGCGGTCGCCGGCGTGGCGTAGCGCAGGGCGGTGTTCTGGTCCCAGGCGCTGACCAGCCAGTCGGCCCCGAGGGCCGCCGGCAGGACCCCGCCGATCACCCAGCCGAAGAACCGGCCCGACCCCATGGCCATCAACCCCGGCTCTGCGACCTCGGCCAGCCGGTCGATCACCTCGTCGGGCGCGGTCGGTTGGAGAGGCAGGGGGCCGCCGAGCTTCTCCACGATCTCATCGGCAGACGCCACCGGCCCGACCCGGCGGGTCCCGACCGACGCCAGCCAGCGGCGGGCATGAACGCTGGCGCGGGCCAGCACGCTGTCGTAGGCACTCGCTTCGACCGACACCTGACCTCCCTTTCTGCGGACGACGATCGGCTGCGCGCAGCAGCTGCCCGCACGAGGCAGGATAGCGGCGGTTCCCCTCCACTGAGCAGTGGCACCAGGCCCGTCTGAGAGAAGCTGATTGTATGAAATAGCGGGGTGGAGGCCCACGCCGCCCAGGGCGTCGACCGCCTGGTGGTGGGCACGACCTCGACCGATCTCAACGAGCAACTCCGCCAGCTCGAGGCCTTCGCCACCCTTCACGGCCTGCGACGCTGAGGGATCCCGGCCGGGACGAGCCGCGACGAGGCCTGGGAGGCTGCCGCCCCCGCGTACATGCTCCCAGCGAACTCCCAGGAGACGTCCGGACAATGCGCAGGAAGCGGTGCCAGCATGCAGCGACATCACCGCATCAAGGAGGCAGGAACTTGACCCGACCGTGGACCTCGGTGCGCCGGCACTGGAGACTGTGGCTCGCCGCGGCCGTCGCCCTGGTCCTCGGGGTGACCGTTGTTGGCCCCTTCGTCTTCATCCATTTCATCGAGGGGCCGCCGCCGGCATCACTCTCACTCGGCACGGCGACACCCACGGCCACAGCACCGACGGCGGTGGCTGCCGCGAGCCCGTCATCCGCTGCAGCGACGAACCTGTCCGGGACGTACACGATCGGCAGCGGGTCCGAGGTGGAGTACCGCGTCAGCGAGACACTGTTCGGCCAGAGCAACACGGCGGTTGGGATTTCCACGACCGTGGACGGCTCCTTCACCCTGCAGGGCACGACCGTGACTGGGGCGGCGTTCACGGTTGCGCTCGACACCGTTCACAGCAACGAGAGCCTGCGCGACAACCAGTTCGAGACGCGCATCATGGACGTCGCTGCCTACCCTGATGCCGTGTTCAAGCTGACCAGCCCCATCCGTCTGGGCAGCATTCCAGCCGTGGATGCGATCGTCGACGAGCAGGTGACCGGGACGCTCACGATGCACGGGGTGACGCGGAGCGTCACCTTCACGCTGCAGGCGGAGTACACGGGAGCGTCGGTCAAGGTGAGCGGCTCAATCCCCGTGACATTCTCGAACTGGGACATCCAGAACCCGAGTGGTGGCCCGGCTCAGGTGGGCAACAGCGGCACCATGGAGTTCCTGCTGACGCTGAGCCGGTAGCAGCGGCGACACCGATGACAGGGGCGCTCGAGAGCAATGGTGGCTGGGGGGTGACGCAAACGGAGCGTTCTGGATGGGCGAGGGAGAGTCCCTCCGAAAGTCGCCGGCCAGCGGCGCGGCCATTCAGGGCCCGCTCGTCCGGCTGGAGGGCGCGCTGCGCCCGTCTCCGGGCGCTGTAACCCCATCTCGAGGCGACCACTGAACATGACGGCAGGACGCGTACCCGTGGCCACACGCTTGGACCTCGCGCGGTCCTTCGAGGATAATGCGTGAGGAGCATCGCCCCGTCGGCACGGTGGCGAACCAACCGACCCCGCGGCCCAACCCGCCCAAGATCCGCCCCACGCAGTGAGTCATTTGGCCCCCGCACTTGCCCCGACGAACGGCCATCCGAGCAACCGGCTCCTCGCCGCGCTGCCCGCCGCCGACCTCGGACCGCTGCTCACCAAGATGACCCCGGCGACCCTGACCACCAAGACCGTGCTCTTCGAGCCCGGGCAATCGGTCAGCTCCGTGCACTTCCCGCTCGATGGGGTCATCTCCCTCGTCACCGCCTTGGAGGACGGGGGCATCGTGGAGGTCGCCACCGTGGGCAATGAGGGCATCGTCGGGGTGCCCATGGTCCCCGGTGGCTCGCTGGCGGTGCGGGCCATCTCCCAGGTGGCGGGACGGACACTCTGGATGGAGGCGGCCGCGTTCGTCTCCGAGGTGGAACGTCCCGGCGCCTTCCGCCGCATGGTGCAGAGCTACATCCAGGCCCTCTTCGGCCAGATCGCCCAGGCCGCCGCCTGCAACCGGCTGCACTCGAATGAGGAGCGTCTCAGCCGCTGGCTGCTGATGAGCCACGATCGTGTGGGCGCCGACTCGTTTCCGATCACCCACGAGTTCCTGGCCCAGATGCTGGGAGCCCGCCGAGCGACCGTGACGCTGTCTGCCGGATTGCTCCAGGCAGCCGGGCTGATCCGGTACCACCGGGGCTGGGTCACCATCCTGGATCGAGACGGCCTCGAGTCGGCGTCCTGCGAGTGCTACGGGGTGATCAAGTCAGCGCTGGATCGAGCCCTGGCAAGCGTCGCCTCCTAGAACGCCTGCGGGGCGGCCATGGCGCCGTCCCCGCCCATCTGACCTGCCGGTGGGGATACCGCATGGGCAGCTCGTCTGCCGCCCCTGCGCGCAGGTTCGCCGCAACGGGGACGTTTACCTGAATGCCGAGCCGGGGTTGTTGCCCGGCACGGGACTACAGGAGCCCAGCGTGAAACCGTCCTCTCCATCGCATCGTTTGCCACATTTCCCCCGTCTTCGCCGGTACCCGGCGGGCGTGCGGGGAGGCGGCCGGCGAGGCGCCGCGGCGCTCTGCGCCGGAAGCCTGGTGGCCCTGGCCCTCGGGGCCGGCACGCCGCCCGCGGCGGCGCTCGCGGGCGCCGGCACCCAGATGGTGCCGGCGGTCCTCGCCGGGCTTCCCCTGGCGACCCTGATCGGCGCGGCTCCAGCCGGCCAGCAGCTGACCATCGGGGTCTCCCTGCAGCGCCCCGACCCCACCGCCGAGGAGCAGCTCTACGACCAGCTCTACGACCCCTCGAGCTCTCTCTACGAGCAGTTCCTGACCCCGGCGCAGTTCGACCAGGAGTTCGGGGTCCCGTCGTCGCAGGAGACGGCCGTGACCAGCTGGCTGAGCGGCGGCGGGCTGACCATCGACACCACCTCGCCGGCCGGGGACTACCTGACCGCGCAGGGGACGGTGGCCCAGCTGGACTCGCTGTTCGGCGTGACCATCAACAGCTACAGCTTCCAGGGCAACGACTTCATCGCCAACGACATCCCCCCCTCGGTCCCCGCCGACCTGCCCATCGACGCGGTGATCGGCCTCGACAACGTGCGCAGCTTCAGCCTCGCCTCTCTGACCGGCCCCGCGCCGGCGGGAAGCGAGGGGACGCCGTCGGCATCGGGAGGCGTCGAGGGGGTGCTGACCCCCCAGGATCTGTGGGGCGTTTACGACGACCCGGTGAATCCCGCCAACCCCACCTCGCCGCTGCACACCAACGTGGATTTCGGCCAGGGCCAGACCATGGGCATCTTCGGCGAGGGCGAGACCTCGAGCGTGATCGCCCAGCTCCGCCTCTTCGAGGTGGCCATGGGCTTCCCCAAGGTCCCGACCAGGGTGGTCGAGACCGAGGGCGGACCCGACTCCGCCTACGGGGACAACACCGGGGCGGTCGAGTGGTACCTCGACTCCCAGGCCTCGACGGGCATGTCGCCTGACGTCTCCCAGCTCGACTACTACTTCGCCAAGTCGCTGTTCGACGCCGATGTGTTCGCCGATTTCGACTACTGGGCCAATGACCCGAACGGCCCGCGGCAGATGAACGCCAGCTTCGGCGAGTGCGAGGAGAACCCGACCAACCCGGTCACCGGCCCGCTGGCCCAGGATCCCTACGGGACCGAGTTCGGCGACGAGCTGGAGGCGGTTGGCAACCCCATCCTGCTCCAGGCCGCCGTGGAGGGGCGCACCCTCTTCTCGTCCGCAGGTGACACCGGCTCCGGCTGCCCGGAGCTGGTCGCCCCGGGGGCGGGGGCTGGCAACGGGGTGGCGATCCAGCCGGTGCCGATGGTCAACTTCCCCTGTGACAGCCCCTACGCCGTCTGCGTCGGCGGCACCGTGGTGTCGGTCAACGGCACCAGCTACCCGGAGTCGGCGCAGCGAGCCGGCGAGGTCTCCTGGACCTTCACCGGCGGCGGCAGCAGCTACTTCATCCCCGAGCCCAGCTACCAGGTGGGGGTGGCCAGCGTCGACCACCCATGCGTGAGCACGCCGACCGGTGACCCATATCCCCCGGAGTCGGCTCCGACCTGCCGGGGGGTCCCCGATGTGGCCGACATGTCGGGCAACGTCACCGGCGATGCCTATTTCATCTACATCGACGGTGAGCCGTCGAGCCAGGGCGGGACCAGCCTCTCCAGTCCCCTGATGATGGGCCAGTGGACAAGGGTGCAGGCTGCCGCCTCGGGAAAGGTGCAGAAGAGCGGCGGGCTCGGCTTCGCCAACGAGACCATCTACCGCCAGGCCCTGAATGGCCATTACGCCCGCGACTTCTATGACATCACCCAATCCGAGTACGGCGCCGGCAACGGGGCGTACCAGCCGGGACCTGGCTGGGACTACGTCAGCGGCTGGGGTTCGTTGAACGTCGCCAACTTCATCAAGGACGTCGACGGGACCACCACCGCCAGCGAAGCGGAGGGGGCACCCGAAGCGGCCGCCCACCAGGTCAGCGAGTCGGTGAGCACGAGCCCGCTGGGCAATGCGACCGATCCCGTGGACGTCAGCCTCGGCAACGACCCGTCGCTCGACCTCACCCAGGCGACCCTGCAGGCCTCAGCGTCGAAGGGCATCGTGGCCACCCTCTCCGGGCCGAGCCTGGGTGCGCTGCCGCCCCCCGACGCCACCAACGGCTCCAGCTTCTTCGTCGCCTGGGAGTACGGCGGAGTCGTCTACTACGCGCGCGCCAACGAGTCGCCGGAGGGGAGCTGGACCTTCACCTCCGGCAACACCGGCAGCTATGGCGATTCGAGCACGTACGGGTACAACGACACGGCGTCCAGCGCCGCCACCGGCAGCGTGAACACCGACACCGGCATCATCACCATCGAGGTGCCGGACGCCGAGGTGGGCTCGCCCACCGCCGGCTCGCTGCTGACTGTCCCGCAGGCCTTCGACCAGCTCAACGCGGGCACCCCGGCGGTGTGGCTGGCGCTCACCACCGACAGCTCGGATGCGCTGACCCCGGTTTCCCAGGACGGCGGAGCGTCGGTCTCCAAGGGGCTGGCGGTGGTCGTCGCCTCCTGAGTCGAGGCTGCGGCGGGGAGGCGGCGGCGCTCAGGAGAGCGGCGCCGCCTCCCCCTCGCCGGCCGGAGGCGCGGGAGCGGTCTCCTCGTCGCTGATCAGCATCCGCTCCAGATGGTCGACGACGTCGCGGAGCGCGTCAGGACGCAGTTGAAGGCGACGACGACCCGGACGGGGGCCCACCTCCACCAGCCCCGCGTCGCGCAGCAGCTTGACGTGGTTGCTGACGGTGGGTTGTGCCAGCGAGAGCAGCTCCGCGAGCTCGGTGACGGTGCTCGGATCGGTCCGCAGCACCTCGAGCATCGCCAGCCGGGTCGGGTCGGAGATGGTCTTGAGGCGGCGGGCCAGCAGCTCCGTGTGCGCCCGGGCCTCGGCCCCGCCTGCCTCGGCGCGCACTGAGACCAGGACCATTCCCGGCAGGTCCACCACCCCGGAGATGTGGGAGAAGTAGGCGGGCACCACCGCCAGCACCCCACCCGGCCGCAGAGCGCCGACAAGCCGGTTCACCAGGGGGTTGTCCGGCTTGTACGGGTTGCGTGCCACCTGCTGCCAGGGCACCCCACGCCGCTGCAGCTGGCACCGGGCGGCGACCTCGGCATCGACCGCCGGCCGGCCGTGCCGCCGCCAGTCGGCCCCCACCGCAGACCACAGAGCGGTCACCAGGTCCACATAGCTTCGGCGGGCCTCCGACGACGACCGCAGCCGTTCGAGGCGCCGCAGAATCGCGGCACGGTCGGCCTCGCTCTCCGAGGCCAGCGGAAGGTCGACCGGTCCGGTGGCGCAGAGCTCATCGAGCCGGCCCAGCAGGGCTTCCGCGTCCAGGGAGAAGAGCAGTCCGCCGCGGTGGGCCACGATGGTCAGCTCCATGGCGCCGCTGCAGAGTGCGCTCTCGTCGCTGCGCCAGAAGGAGCGCACCCGGTCCTCGAGATCGGATCGGTCCGCATAGAGCCGCATCAGGGGTGGCTGCTGCTCCCTGACGCGGGCGTTCCAGGCCGCGTGCATCGCCCAGTCCAGCTCCACCGCGATCGAGCCGCCGACCTGGACCCGCGGCGCCGGCGCGACTTGCTCCTCGTCGTCGAAGAGGACTGGCATAGCCACCTGACTATATCAGCATAAACTTGACTTGTCCATCGCTTTATGGCAAGATACACATATGTCGATGAACCCATGGACGCTCGAGCAACTGGCCCGGGCACGAGTTGAGGACGCGCACCGCCGCGCCCGTCTCGGTGCCCTGATCGCGGCAGCATCTGGGGACGACGCCGGGCGGAGACCCCTCCTGCGCTGGCTCCCCTTCCACTCGCCCCGAACCTCGCCGGGCGCGCGGCCCGCGAGAGACGCACAGCGCCCCCCGGTCTCGCCGGCGCCCCGCTCCAGCCCCGGCGTCCGCAGGCCGGCGGCACCGCTCAGCCCTCGATAGCCTCCCGGAGCTGAGCCTGGCGGATCGCCCGGACTGGGCGAGGCCGAGGGCGAATGCCTCCGGGGGGTCGATGAGCCGCTTGCGGGGCGAGGGCGATAACCTCGTCCAGCCGCGCCGCTCATCTCTCGGAGGAGCCCAGTGACCGACACCACCGTCCCGCCGGACCACTACCGGCGTTTCCTCAAGGACGCCGAGCACCTGTCTCACCCCTTCGGCTCGGGAGGCTTCGGCCAGAAGGCCGAGGCCTTTGCCCGCTTCTTCGGCACCCCCAGGTTCCTGGTGGGCCAGACCATCATCGTGGCCGCATGGATCCTGCTCAACGCCATCGGCCTGGTCAAACACTGGGACCCCTATCCGTTCATCCTGCTGAACCTGATGTTCAGCCTCCAGGCGGCCTACGCCGCACCCCTGATCCTGCTTGCCCAGACCCGTCAGGCCGACCGCGACAAGGTTCAGGCCGATGCGGACGCCAGGCACCGCGAGGACGTCGCCGCCGCCACGCTCAAGCGCCAGCAGACCGCTGAGGACGGCATCGACCTGCTGAAGCGGCTGCTCGACGACAACACCGAGCTCACCCGGCGGGTGGAGGACCTCACCCGTGAGATCCACACCAAGGTGGTCGCCACCGCCAGCTAGCGCGAGCGTCCGCTGAGCAGCTCCGCAGCCAGGCTGCGCACCCTGACGTCGATCTCGTCACGGATGCGGCGCACCGCCTCGAGGGGCTGGCCCGCCGGATCCTCCAGCTCCCAGTCCAGGTAGCGCTTCCCGGGAAAGACGGGGCAGGCATCGCCGCAGCCCATGGTGATGACCACGTCGGCGGCCCTGGCCGCTGCCTCGGTGAGCGGCTTGGGAAGCTCAGCCGAGATGTCCAGCCCCACCTCGGCCATCGCCTCGACCACCGCCAGGTTGAGACGGTCGGCCGGCTCCGATCCGGCTGAGAGAACCTCCACTCGCCCCCCTGCGTGCCGCCGGAGCAGCGCCGCGGCCATCTGAGAGCGGCCGGCGTTGTGGATGCAGACGAACAGCACCGCTGGCACTGCCAATTCCGGATGCGACCGCCGCTCGGTCATCCCGACACGGAGAGCGGCTTGCGGGCCCGGACAAAGGCGCTGACCACCCGGCCGTCCAGACCCTGGCCGGGCACCCATTCCCCGGAATGGTCCCTGGTCACCAGCACCTCGACGTCCTCGAAGCCGGCGGCGGCGAGCATGCTGCGGTATTCCGCCTCCTCGAGCGCCCCGGCCACGCAGCCCACCCACAGCTCGAGGTCGCGCCGGACCCCGTCGGAGAGCGTGCCCTGGACCACGACGTCGGAGACCGCCAAGCGCCCTCCAGGTCGGAGCACCCGGAACGCCTCGCGCAGCACCTGGCCCTTGTCGGCGCTGAGGTTGATGACGCAGTTGGAGATGACCACGTCCACGGTGGCGTCGGGCAGGGGCACCTGCTCGATCGTCCCCTTGACGAAGCGCACATTGGTGGCGCCCTGCTCGGCCGCGTTGCGCTCGGCCAGGGCGAGCATCTCGTCGGTCATGTCCACCCCGTAGGCGAAGCCCGTGGGACCCACCCGGCGCGCCGAGAGCAGGACGTCGATGCCGCCACCGGAGCCGAGGTCGAGGATCACCTCGCCGGGTCGCAGGTCGATCAGCGCAGTGGGGTTGCCGCAGCCGAGAGACGCCCGGACCGCCGCATCGGGAAGCTGCGCGGTCTCCTCGGCCGAGTAGAGGTCCACGGAGACCCCGCTGGAGCCGGACCCGCCGCCGCAGCCGTCAGCGCAGCCGCAGCCGCCGGTGCCACAGCCGCACCCGCCGGAGGGCTCCGCAGCCGGCTCCGAGCCTCTCTCAAGGGCCGCCGGCGCCGCCTCCACCGACTCCGCGCCCCCCAACGCCGCCGCGATCGCGGCGGCGGCGTACCGGGCCCGGACGGCCTCGCGCAGCCGCTCATCCTCGCCGAACCGCGAATCGGCAGCCGGCGTCATCGAGAGCACTCTCCATCGCGGCAGCCGCCACCCGGCCCCCGCCGGGCCAGCCCCAGGGCACGCAGCATCCGGCTCCAGACCCGGCAGGCCACGCAGTCGCAGGTGCACCCGCACGGACACTCACACTTCATCAGCCGAACTCCATCGATGATCGTCGATGCGCTTGGATGGATGCTACACTAACTCATCGATATGCGTCAATGTGTGAGGCGACCCTGGTGAGCCTCGCCCCCCCGGGCTTCACCGAGCTCCCGGTCCGGGTGCGGGGCTGCTGCCAGACTCTCCCCGACCCCCTCCCGCAGGCCCGGTCCACCGAGCTGGCCGAGGTCTTCCGCGCCCTGGACGACCCCACCCGGATCCGGATGATCCACATCCTCGCCCAGGCCACCGAGCCGGTCTGCGTCTGCGATTTCACCGCCACCTTCGACCTCGGTCAGCCCACCATCAGCCATCACCTGGCCCGGCTGCGCGAGGCCGGCCTGGTCACCTCGTTCCGGCGCGGGCTGTGGTCCTTCCATCAGCTGGACCCCGAGATGCCGGCTGCGGCCCGAGCTGCGGTCCAATTGATCCGCTCAGCCGCCTCCTGACCCCAGGCTCATGCCGGGATCGACACCCCCACCCCGCCCCTGGTGGCGCCGCCGAAGCGGGCCCGCTCCTCCTCGAGATCGAGCGGAGCCATCCGCATCCGCATCTCCTCGGTGATCAGCGCCGCCGGAACCAGCCACGAGACCTCGAACTCGAGGCCGTCGGGGTCGTGGGCGTACAGGGCCTTGGTGGTGCCGTGGTCGGTGGCGCCGACCAGCGCTCCGCGCTCGGTCAGACGACCGGCGATGCTGGCCAATTCGTCCAGGGTGTCGACCTCCCAGGCGATGTGGTACAGGCCGACACTGCCCCGACCGGCGGCGGAGGGGGCGGCCCCCTCACCCACGGTGAACAGGCCGAGGTCGTGGTCGTTGGTGCTGCCGGGCGCCTGCAGAAAGATGGCCCGTCCGCCCGCCATCTCGAAGACGGTCCTGAAGTCGAGCACCTCGCGGTAGAAGGTGGCGGTGCGGGGAGCGTCCCGGACGTAGAGCACGGCGTGGTTCATGCGAGTGACCGGCATCGTTGGCTCCAGGATACGGGAGACCTCACCGGAGCCGGCCATCCGCTGCGCCGGGGCTGGGATCACCCGTCGTCGACGACCTTCTCGCACCACTCCGTGCCCGTCGGTTGAATCGCCAGGTGGGTCATGGCCCGGTCGGCGGTGGCGCCGTGCCAGTGGCGCTCGCCCGCCGCGGCTCGCACCGTGTCGCCGGCCCGGATCTCTCTCCTGTCGCCACCGGCGGTGGCGACGGTGCCGACCCCGGACAACACGTGGAGAACCTGACCACCGGGGTGGCTGTGCCAGGCGGTGCGCGCTCCCGGCTCGAACTGAACCCTCAGCACGTGGACGCCTCCCGGCTCGCCCGCCGCCAGCAGCTCGGTGATCCAGACCTGCCCGCTGAACTCCGCTCCGCCGGGCCGGGCTTCGCCTGGGCGCTCGCTGCCTGCGTGGATCTCCATCTGAAGCCTCCTCGGTGGCCGACATCCGACCCGCTCATGGTCCACCACCGGCGCACTGCCCCGTTTCATCCGGGAAGACCCGGGTCCTCGCGGCGGGCGGGCCACCCCTGCCTCCCCGACCCCCGAGTAACATCAGGTTGGTGTATCGGCACTCACCAAACTACGAACCCGCCCAGCTGCCGCCGACTGTGCGCACCTGCGCCGTCTGCCAGCGCCGCCTCGAGCTCGGACATATCGCATGCCCCAACCCACTCTGCGCCAGCAGTGGACGCTGGTTCCGGTGGAATGTCGCCGCCGCCGAGCGAGGTGGTGCACTGGAGGTCGCCCTCGACGCCTACAAGTACGCCGGCGAGACCGTCTGGGCAGCCCCCTTCGGCCGGATGCTGGCCGCGTTGCTGACGGCGACCCGGCTTCTCGACGGTTGTGACCTCGTCATCGCCAGCCCCACCTTCGTGGGTTCGGGCGGGCGGGAGTTTGACCACACCCGGGCCATCCTGACCTCGCTCGCCGTGCACCTGTCGCCCGAGCACGGCCGGCGCTGCGACCTCGACCCCACCCCGGCGATCATCAAGACTGGTCCCACCCCGGCGCTGGCCGGCCGCAGCCATGCCGAGCGTCGCTGGATCGCCCAGGAGAGGATCCGACCCGTCCTGCGCGTCCCCGATCCGGGACGGACCAGCGGCCGCCGGATCCTGGTGGTGGACGACGTCTTCACCGACGGTCGCACCCTCGATGAGGTGGCCCGGGCGCTGCGCCTCCAGGGGGGCGCGCGACAGGTATGCGGGGTCAGCCTCTGCCGCCAGCCCTGGCGCGGATCGTGAGGACCGGCGCACGTCCACCCCCCGAGTGCGAGCCATCCGGCCTGGGTTACGGTGTCGCACCGTGGAGATCAGGGACAGCGAGCTGGCCAATCGAACAGACCACGCGCCCGGCGCCCCGGGCCACCCTTCGCGCGATCAGCAGGTGCTCGCCTACGTCGCCCGCCACGGCATGGTGAGCGCGGAGCAGGTCGCGGCGCGATTCTTCGGGTCGCTGCCCGCCGCCCGGCGCCACCTCCGCAAGATGGAACAGGACGGGCTGGTCTCGGTTGACCGCATCTTCACGACCCTGCCCGCGGTGGTGCGGTCCACGCGCCAGGGGGCCCGGCTCTCCGGCAGCGACCTCCCGGCGGCGTCGCTGGACCTGGCCCGGGTCCGCCACAGCCTGGCCCTGGTGGATCTCTCGGAAGAATTGCTTGCCGCCCACCCCGCCAGCACCTGGACCACCGAGCGCGAGCTGCGCCGGGACCGGATGCGGGCTGCCCGCGATCAGGGTCGCTGGAAGCCGCAGCTGCGGGTGCCCGACGGCCTGCTCGCCCTGGCCGGGGGCCGGCGCGTGGCCATCGAGCTCGACCTCACCCCCAAGCGGTCGGCGCGGCTCGACCTGCTTGCCGGAGCGTACGCAGTGGATCCCGGGGTCGACATGGTCTGGTGGTACCTGCCCAGCGAGCGCAACGTGGTCCGGCTGCGCAGCCTGGTTGCGGAGCGGGCGCTCGAGCACCTGATCGAGCCGCGAATCAGGCGACTCGCGCCCTGAGCTCCTTTCGAAACGATCGAAGTCTATGCGACGATCTCCGGCCAATGCCGTCTCTCCGGCGACGCCAACCGGCACCACCCGCGGCCGCAACCCGAGACCACCCGCCGGGTGCGGTCCGGCTCGGCATCGACTCGCTGACCCGCAGACCGTTCGACATCCCCCTCCCGCGAGGGGTGGCTCAGCACGTGACTCTGCTGGGGCTGACCGGCACCGGCAAGACCACCACCGCCGAGCGCCTCGCCGAGGGCACGGCCGCCTCCGGTTTCGCCGTGCTGATCGTCGACGCCAAGGGCGCCTCCCTGCACCAGGCCGCTCGACGGCTCGCCGAGACCCGCGGGCTCGAGTACCAGGAGCTGGTGCCGGGATCACCGGTGACGCTCGGCTACAACCCCTGCGCGATCGGCAGCCGCTCCCAGGTGGCCGACAAGCTGGTCTCGGCCTTCACCCACGGACCGAGCGGACAGGTGTACCGGGTGATCGCCGCCGAAACCCTGTCGGTGCTGGTCGGCGTGCTCCGCAGCCTGGACGAGCCGGTCACCATCCGCCGGCTGCGCCGGGAGCTGGACCGCACCCGGATGCCCGGCCTCGCCCATCGGGCCCGGGATGTGGCGCCCGACCTCGCCGCCGATCTCGCCGACCTGGCCAAGCGCAGAGGGGTGACCCTCGAGGCCTTTGAGGGCATGCGAGCCCGGCTCGGCGCTCTCCTCCACGGTGAGTACGGAGCGATCCTCGACGGCGATGGGACCCAGATCGACCTGGCCGGCGCGCTCTCCGCTGCGCGGGTCACCTACCTCTCGTTGCCCGCCCTGGCGGTGAGCCAGGACACGGCGCTGATGGCCCGGGTATTGATCCAGGACCTGAAGCAGGCCGCCTTCGAGCGGCTGCAGCAGCCGGACCCGGCCCCCGCACTGCTGATCCTCGACGAGTTCGCCGCCCTCGACGATCCCACCCAGATCAACGACCTGCTCCGCCAGGCCCGGGAGGCACGGGTTGGTGCCGTGGTCAGCACCCAGCAGCTGCCCGACCCGCGCACCGCCTCATCGCTGCGCGGGGCCCTGCTCGGCGCCGGCCTGCTCATCACCCATCGGGTGGGCGCCGGCGACGCCGAGGCTGTGGCCCAGGCGATCGGGAGCGTCAGGGGAGTGCGGGTGAGCCGGTCCTTCGAGGGTGGCAAGGAGGCCGGCCGCCGTTCGGTTCAGACCGTGGATCGACCGCTGGTCGACCCCAACCTGCTGAAGCGGCTCCGGACCGGAGAGGCGGTGGTGCTCAGTGCGGCGGCTGACGACCGGCGCATCGCCACCGTCATGGTGCTCTCGCCCGAGCTCCAGGACGCGCGGTGAGCGGCGACGCGGTCCACTCGGCTTCGCGGCTGCTCCCGGCGGCGCCCGACCAGCTGCCCCGAACCACCCGCGCTCGTGCCCTGGCCGGGTTCCGCAGCCATTGGGCCGTCGCGCTCACCGCCCTGCTCTGCGCCTGGTCGGGGATCTGGCTGGCGGTCTGGCTGATGGTGCTGAGCGCACTCCTCGGCGGTCTGCTCGGCTTCTTCGAGGCGGCGCTGGGGGGAGGGACCATCGGCGGCGGCCTGGGCGGCGGCGTCCTCGCAGTCGCCGGCGGAGCCGTGTCAGGGATCGCCCAGACCCTGGGCTCCACCCTTCAGGCGCTGATCATCGACCAGCCTCTTCAGCTCCTGGCAGCGGTGGCCGGCGGCCTGGCGGTATCGCTGGCAGTGCTGGTGGGCGGCACCGCCTTCGAACCCTGGCTGCTGCGCCTGCGCGGATGCCGGCGGCTCAGCCGGCGCGAGGCAGCCCGGGTCATGCCCCTGGTGGAGAGTGCGGCTCGCGACCTCGGCCTCGCCGAGCTGCCCCAGGTGCTGAGCGCCGACGGCGGCTCGTTGCGGGTCCGCGTCCAAGCCTGCCACCTGGTGATCGGACGCGGTCTCCTGGAGGAGCTCGGCGACGACGACCTCGCCGACCATGCCCTCGGGGCGGTCATCTGTCATGGCCTGTTCCACTGGGGGGTCGGGGATGGGATGGGCAGCCGGTTGGTCCTGGCTTGCGGCCTGCCTCTGGCGCTCGTCTACAACGCCGGTTGCTGGCTGGCCCAGCAGGGGAACTCGCTGATCGCGCTGGCTGGCTGGGCGATCCTCTGGCCGGCCTGGCTGATGGTCCGGCTGGTGATCCGACCGCTCACGGCGATGAGCTCCCGCCGTCGCGAGTACGCCGCGGACGCGGCGGTGCTCGCCACCGGCCGCGGAGCGGCGCTGCACCGGGCGCTGAGCTTCCTGGGAGAGCTGGAGCCGGGCCGGTCCGGCTGGGATCGCGCCCTGGCGGCCACCCACCCTCCCCTCGAGCTTCGCCTCGAGGCGCTGGAGCCCGAGGCCGGCGGGTAGCAGGCTGTCAGCGCAGGGCGCGGACCCCGTGATGGCGCCGCAGGACCGCCCGGGCCGCGTGGTACCCGCACATCCCGTGGACCCCACCCCCCGGGGGGGTCGACGCCGAGCAGAGGAAGATGCGCGGGTTGGGCGTCGTGTACGGTGAGAGCCGCACCGCCGGGCGGAACACGATCTGCATGACGCTGTTGCGCCCCCCGGCGATGTCGCCGCCCTCGTAGTTGGGGTCGTATCGCTCGAGGTCGGTGGCGTTCAGGGCATGGCGGGCGAGCACCGCGTCGCGGAACCCGGGTGCGTGCTCCTCCAGCCGCCTCTCGATCCGCTCGGTCATGTCGAGGTCGGAGCCGGCCGGGACGTGGCAGTAGACCCAGGCGGTGTGCCGGCCCGCGGGGGCTCGGGAGCGGTCGAAGAGCGAGGGCTGGACCACGATCAGGAACGGCCGCTCGGGGACCCGCCCCGCGGCCACCGCCGCCTCGGACGCGGCCACGTCCTCGAAGCGATCCCCGACATGCACCGTGGCCGCCCCCAGGCAGCGGGGATCACGCCAGGGGATCGGCGCCGACAGCGCGTAGTCCAGCTTGAAGACGCCCGGTCCCGCCCGGAACCGCCGCAGCGCGCGCAGGTACCGGGCGGGCAGCTCGGGGGCGCAGATCCTGGCCAGCTGCCGCGGCGAGACGTCGAAGAGGTGGGCCCGAGCCCGGGGGAGGTCGGCGATCCGGCGGACCTCGCGGCCGCACTCGATGGTGCCTCCCAGCCCCACCAGGCGCTCCGCGAGCGCATCGACCACCGCCTGAGAGCCGCCCCGGGCCAGCGGCCAGCCGCCTCCGTGAGCGGTGCCCAGCATCATCAGCGCGGCAGCCCCGGTGAGCGGCTGGGAGAGCGGCGCGATGGCGTGGGCCGCGGTTCCCCCCACCACCGCCCGGGCTGCGGTGGTGGAGAAGAGCCGGGAGAGGATGCTCGCCGGCAGCAGCGCATAGCGGCCGAAGCCCGCCATGAACAGGGGGTGGCGGGGGATGCGCAGCAGCGGCCCGAGCACCGTGTCGGCGAAGGCCTCACGGGCATGGACGACCCCGCCCAGGATGCTGGCGTAGCGGTGGGCGTCGGCCCCCAGCCCCGCCGCGGTGGCGCTGATGTCGCGCTCGACCACCACGGCGGGGCGGTTGGCGAAGGAATGGGCGAGCGGCGCCGAGGGCTCCACCCACCTCACCCCGAGCGACTCCAGGCCCGCGGAGCGGATGAATGGCGACAGGTACGCCATGGCATGCACCGCCGAGCAGACGTCGTGGCGGAATCCGGGGAGGGTCAGCTCAGCGGTCCGCGATCCACCCCCCACCTGCTCGGCAGCCTCGACGACGTGCACCGACCAGCCCTCGCGGGCCAGGGTGATGGCGGCGGCCAGGCCGTTGGGCCCGGCGCCGACCACCACGGCGTCGGGATCGGTCACGAAGAGGCGGTGGCAGACATCGGAAGTGAGACGAGGATGCCACCAGCGGTGGTCTCGATGCGCAGCCAGGAGAGCTGCCCGGGGCTCAGCCCGCTGTCGCCCCAGATGTTCACCGTGCCGGTGTAGCCCACCCCCCAGGTCCCGGCGACCTCCTGGTCGCCGCTCTGGCCCACGGTCACCAGCTCGCACTGGTCACCGGATGGCACCCCGGAGACCTGCAGGTGGATGGAGCTGCCCCAGTTCTCGGTGTAGACGTCGGCGGTGGCGGTCACCCCGGTGCTGGGATCGCTGCCGCTCAGATGGGCGACCGCGGCCGGGGTGGGGGTGGTCGCGACCCGTCCGGCCAGCAGCAGGCCGGCGGTGACGCCTCCCCCGGCCACCACCACGGCGAGGCCGGCGGCCAGTCGCTGGCGCAGCCGGAGGCGGCGGCGGCGGTGCACCAGCTCCGCGGTGATCCGGGGCAGCAGCCCTTCTGAGCCGGCGCCCGGGTCAGCCGCGATCGCCTGCTCGGGGCCGAGGCGGGACAGGGCCTGGGGGAGGACGGCGAGCGCAGCCAGCTCTTCACGGCAGCTGGCACATCCCTGCAGGTGGGTGCGCACCCGCTCGCGCTCCTCGGGGTCGAGCGCGCCCAGGACGTAGGCGCCGAGGGCGAGGCGCACCGGCTCGCAGCCCTCGTTCATGCGATCCACCCGTGCTCCTCCAGATAGAGGCGGAGCGCGCGCAGGGCGTAGTAGGCGCGGGACTTCACCGTCCCCGCGGGGATGCCCAGTGCGGCCGCTGCCTCGGCCACCGTGCGCCCCCGGTAGTAGGTCTCGACCAGAACCGCCCGGTGTTCGGGGCTGAGGCTGCGCACGGCTTCCGCCACATCCATGGCCTCGAGGCTGCGGTCGACCTCGTTGCCGGCGGTGCCGAGCTCCAGGATGGTGCCGCCCACCTCCTGGGGACGGGCCTGCCGGGCCCGATGCTGGTCGGTGGCCAGGTGGTCGGCGACCGTGAACAGCCACGGCCGCAGCGATCGGGTCCGCGCGTCGAGGCGGTCGGCATGCCGCCAGGCCCGGAGCATCACCTCCTGGACGATGTCCTCGGCATGCCCGGGGTCACCAACCCGGCGGCGCACATGGCCGAGCAGGGCCTCCCCGTGCTCCATCCACAGGGCGCCCACAAAAGCCTGGTCGACGTCCTCGGACACCCTCGGCACCTCACTCTGCGCGACGGCGTTCACACCCAGAGCACGAATGCCGGGCCGGCCCAGTTCACCGCGGCTGAACCGGGGCTGAGCGACTCCCGTGTGCAGGGGTGAGAGCACGCATTCACCGGAGACGGCCGGGGCCGCCCGAGGTGATCCACGGAGACACATCATGCGCCCAGGGATCCTCATCTGGTTCGGTGCCGCAGCAGCGGTGATCGTCCTCGCCGCCTGCGGCAGCACCAGCGCCGGAATCGCCGGCACCAGCGCTCCGAGCAGCTCGGCAGCTTCGACCAGCACCACCAGCTCGCCGATGGCCGCGGCCGCGGTTGACGTCGCCACGGTCACCGTCGCCGGCAGCTCGGAGCAGGTGCTGACCACCCCGAGCGGCTTCACCCTCTACTACCTCACCTCGGACACGCCGACCAAGGCGACCTGCACCGGCGGCTGCGCCGGCTTCTGGCCGCCTCTGCTGCAGCCGTCGGGGCAGCCGTCGGCGGCGGCGGGGGTCTCGGGCGCGCTCAGCGTATTCAGCAATCCCAACGGTCAACAGGTCGAATACAACGGCCACCTCCTCTACCGGTACAGCGGCGACACCGCCGCCGGGCAGGCCAACGGTGAGGGGATCAAGGACGGCAGCGCCACCTGGCACGTGGCCACCCCCTCGCTCTCGGCGTCATCGGGTGGCAGCGCCTCGGCCTCGGCCTCGGCCTCCGCCTCCTACTCCGGGTACTGATATCGAGGTCTGAGGCTCTCCGCGTAGGCTGCGCGCGGTGGGATTCGGAAGCCCTGACATCTGGCGCACCGGAGCCCTGGGGGTGTCGCTCCTGGCCGCGGTCGGGACCGCCGGTTGCGGTTCCGGCTCGGCCGTCCCGCCGGCATCGTCCGGTAACGCCTCGACCACCCCGGCGCTGATCAGCCCGGCACTGTCAGCCACCGGCCTCACCCTCCCCCACGGCCGCGCCGCCGCACGTCATGGTGATCATGGAGGAGAACAGCGGCTACCAGGCCACCCTCGGGTCCTGCGCCTCGGGGTCGCCTGACCCCTACCTCTGCTCGCTGGCGGCGGGGTACGCATCGCTCACCTCGTGGTACGGGGTGGAGCACCCGTCGCAGCCCAACTACATCGCCATCGTCTCGGGATCCGACCAGGGCTGCCACGCGGACTACTGCGTGGGTGCCGACGCCTACTCGGCCACCGACCTCGGGGGTCAGCTCACCGCCGCAGGCATCCCCTGGGTGGCCTGGATGGAGTCGATGCCCTCGGCCTGCTACACCGGCGCGGATCACGGCAGCGACAGCACCGGGGCCTACGCCCTCAAGCACAACCCGTTCGTGGTCTTCCGAGATGACATGCCGCCGAAGCCCTGTCGCATCCAGCCCTATCCCGGCGCCGCCGCCGCGGTCCGCGCCCTCGATGGCCCGGGCGGGCCCGACTTCGTGTGGATCACCCCCAACCTGTGCAACGACGGACACGACGACTGCGGCCCCGGCAACGTGCGGCAGACCGACTCCTGGCTGAGGCTCAATCTGCCGGGCGTCCTCTCCTCAGCCTGGTTCGCTGACCGCGGGACCGTCATCATCACCATGGATGAGGGCGTCTCCGGCTCCTGCTGCGGCCAGGCCGCCGGCGGGCGGATCCCCGAGGTGGTGATCTCGGCCGGCAGCCGCGGCCGGGGCGGCATCCCGACATCCGGCGACCACTTCGGCACCCTGCGCAGCATCGAGGAGGCCTACGGCCTGCCCCTGCTCGGCGCCGCCTCCGACGCCGCCAACGGCGACTTCAGCAGCCTGATCCCGTGACCTTCCTGGACGAGCACCTCGTCGCCATCCGCGCCGCCCGGTCCCGGGTCGGGCCCCACGTGCTCCACACCCCGGCCCTCCCCGCCGACCACGTGCTGCCCGGGCTGGTGCTCAAGCCCGAGCTGCTCCAGCCCACCGGCTCCTTCAAGGTGCGGGGAGCCTTCAACGCCGTGCTCTCACTTCGCGAACGGGAACCCGGAATTGGCGGGGTGATCGCGGTGAGCTCAGGCAACCACGGCCAGGCGGTGGCGCTGGCGGCCCGAGCCACCGGGCTGCGCTGCGTGGTGGTGATGCCCGAGGAATCCAACCCCGTCAAGATGGCCGGCGTCCGCGCCCTGGGCGCGGAGGTGGTGAGCCAGGGCGTCACCGGGGCCAATCGCGAGCAGCGGGTTCGGGAGCTGCAGGAGCAGACCGGGCTGGCCCTGATCCACCCCTTCGACTCCTGGGACGTCATCCACGGCCAGGGGACCGCCGGGCTGGAGCTGGCCGAGGACGTCGCCGAGCTGGGTACGGTCATCTGCCCGGTGGGAGGCGGCGGCCTGATCTCCGGGTGCGCACTCGCCCTCAGGGGGCTGGGCACCGCCGTCCGGTTGGTGGGCGTGGAGCCGGAGCTGGCCGGAGACGCCGCCGCCTCCCGGCGCAGCGGGCGCCGGGAGCGGCTCGCCGAACCGCCGAAGACCATCGCCGACGGGCTGCGCAGCATGAGCCTGGGGGAGCGCAGCTTCGAGGTGATCGTCGAGCGCGGGCTGGTCGATGAGATCGTGACCGTCAGCGAGGCGGAGATCGAGGCCGCCACCCTCGCCGCCTGGACCCGCCTCCACCTGACGGCCGAGCCCTCGGGGGCGGTCGGGCTGGCGGCGCTGCTCAGCGGCCGCGTGGCCCCGGACCCGGCCGGGTCCCGCATCGCTATCGTCCTCACCGGGGGCAACGTCGACCCGGCGTTGATGGTCCGTCTCTTCTCTGGCGGCGCCGCCAGAGAACCCGGTGGAGGATCCTCACCGTGAAGCTGGGCCTGCATCTCCCGGACCTCACCTGGCCGAGCGGCCCCGCCGGCCTCGGCGCTGACCTGGCTCGGGTGGCCGAGGCGGCCGACGAAGCCGGCTTCGACCGGGTCAGCGTCATGGACCACTTCTTCCAGATCGCCCACCTCGGCCCTCCGGAGCACGAGATGCTGGAGGCCTACACGACCCTCGGCTTCCTCGCCGCGCACACCTCGCGAGTGCGCCTGCTGACCCTGGTCACCGGCGTCGTCTACCGCCAACCCGGGCTGCTCGCCAAGATCGTGACCACCCTCGACGTGCTCTCCGGCGGCCGGGCCATGCTCGGCATCGGCGCCGCCTGGAACGAGCAGGAGGCGCAGGGGCTCGGCCTCGTCTTCCCGCCGATCGCCGAGCGCTTCGAACACCTCGAGGACGCGCTTCGGATCTGCCTGCAGATGTGGAGCGGCGAGGACCGCGAGTTCGTCGGGACCCATGCTCGGCTGGGTCGAACCCTGAACTCACCCCAGGCCCTTTCCCGGCCCCATCCGCCGATCCTGATCGGTGGTTCCGGAGAGCACAAGACCCTGCGGCTGGTGGCCCGCTACGCCCAGGCCTGCAACCTCTTCCCGGGGCCCGACCTCGAGCGCAAGCTCCAGGTGCTGCGAGATCACTGCGAGGCCGAGGGTCGCGACTACGACGAGATCGAGAAGACCGTCCTCTACAACTTCGACGTCGGTGAGCACGGCGAGCGCACCTCCCAGATCGTGGCCGACCTGCGCGGCCTGCACGAGCGTGGCTTCACCGTCGCTCACGGCAGGGTCACCGACGTCTGGCGGATCACCCCCATCGAGATCATCGGGCGAGAGGTGCTCCCCGCGGTAGCCGAGCTCTGACCGCTCTCTCCAGCCAGCCACCTCGAACGAGTGAGGAGCCCTCATGACAGGCACACCGACCAGCGACCCTGAAGGAAGCGTCGTCGTCGGCACGGTCGACCGCAACCACCTCTTACTGGTCGGCGCCGAGGCTGAGTTTCGCTTCACCGGCGAGTAGAAGCCGGGGCCGAACCCAAGCTCGTCGGTGGCGCCATGAGCCACCGAGGACGTGGCCGCCCGAGGACGGGTGGGGCGTCTAGACTCGGCAGCAGGTCACCACCCGGCTGGAGGGATCCCAGGATGGCGGATGCTCTGCTCATGATCGGCACCCGCAAGGGCCTGATCGTCGCCCGCGGCGATGAGGGGCGCAGCAGCTGGACCATCGACGAGGTCCGCTTTCCGGTCCAGGAGGTGTACGCGGTCGCCATCGACACCCGGCGCGACCCGCCCCGGCTCTTCGCCAGCGGGACCACCGGCTGGTTCGGGCCCTTCTTCACCTACTCGGACGACCTGGGCCGGACCTGGGTGGAGCCGGAGAAGGCGCCGGTCGCCTTTCCCGCCGAGACCGACACCGCGCTCACCCGCGTCTGGCAGATCCAGCCGGCCCCGGAGAATCAGCCTGGGGTGGTGTACGCCGGAGTTGAGCCCCATGCCCTCTTCCGCTCCGACGACGGAGGGGAGAGCTTCTCCCTGGTCCGCGGCCTCTGGGATCACCCCCATCGCCCGGAGTGGCGTCCCGGACAGGGCGGAGCCTGCCTCCACACCGTCGTCCCCCACCCCACCGACCCGATGCGCGGCCTGGTCGCGCTGTCCACCGGCGGGGTGTACCGGACCGAGGACGGCGGGACCTCGTGGCACCCGGCCAATCGCGGCATCCAGGTGAGCTTCGCCCCCGATGAGAGCCGCTTCCCGGAGTACGGCCAGTGCGTCCACAAGGTTGCCATGGATCCCGACCGGCCGGCTCGGCTCTACGCCCAGAACCATGGCGGGGTCTACCGTTCGGACGACATGGGCGACCGGTGGGAGCCGATTGACTCCGGTCTGCCCAGCGACTTCGGCTTCCCGATCGTGGCTCATCCCCATCGTGGCGACACGATCTACGCGTTCCCCCTGGACCAGACGGGGCGCTTCCCCTCCAGCTCGCGGTGCCGGGTCTACCGCAGCTCCGACGCCGGAGCCACCTGGGAGGCGATGGATCGCGGTCTGCCCGGCGACCGCTACCACAGCGCGGTGCTCCGCGATGCCATGTCCACCGATTCCGCCGACCCGGCGGGGATCTACTTCGGCACCCGCCTGGGCGAGGTGTACGCCAGCGCCGACGACGGCGACTCCTGGCATCTGGTTGCCGAGCACCTCCCCGACGTCCTCTCGGTGCGGGCGGCGGTCATCCGGTGAGCAGCCGGCTGCTCATCCCGGCGCAGCTTCGTTCGCTGGCCGGGGGCGCCGCCCAGATCGAGTGCGACGGCACCACCTTGGGGGCGGTGCTCGACGACCTCGCCCGGCGCTGGCCGGTGCTGGAGCGGCGTCTGCGCGACGAGCGCGGACAGCTCCGCCCCCACGTGCTGATCTTCGTCGACAGCGCCGGGGTCCGCGGCGCCGGGGAGCTGGGCACCCCCGTCCACGACGGCTCGGAGGTCTTCGTGGCCCCCGCCGTCTCCGGCGGCTAGATGTTGGTACGCAAAGCCCGGATGGACACGGACTGATCGGCGGCGCCCGTGGGCGAGCTAGCGAGCCGCAACCTCGGCGGGCAGCTGGCTGTCGATCCAGGCCTGGAGCGCGCCGCCGGACTCGAAGGAGGTGATCAGGGCGTGGCGGGGCTGGGGCCCCGGGTTGTGGACCACGTGCCAGAGGCGCTCGGTGTCGATCACCAGCTGGCGCCCCGGGTGGAGCGGGATGCGGCTCTCCGTGCTCGGGTCGTCCTTCTGCTCACGGAGGATGAAGGTCGATCCGGCCGGGGCGTCCAGCTCCAGCCAGGTCCGGACCACCCAGCCCTCGCCGTCGGGATTCAACCGGTTGTTGTCGTCGAGGTGAAGCTGGCGGAGGGCGGTCGCCTCGTCACTCGGGTTGAGCTCGATGACCCGCACCCGGCCGTATCGGGCGCCGACCCGCTCGACGTAGCTGCAGAGGCCAGGGGCGATCTGCCGGTTCTGGGTCCACACCCCGTCCTTGTCGGGCTTGCCATGGTCCCAGAAGCCCCGACACTCCATCTCGCCCATGGCCGACGCCAGGGGCGCGAAGTTGGTGTCTCCGCCCGACTTCCAGTCGATGAACTCCAGGCGCCGCCACTCCTCGGGAGGTATCGCCGGGCCCTCGTGATCGCGGAGGATGAGGTAGCCGGTGGGGTCCAGGAGGGGGAGCTTGCGGTGAGCCATCTATGGCTTGCCTCGTGTGCTGAGTGGATGGGCCAACCGCTAGAGCTTACGGCAACGCCCCGGGCCGAGCCGGGCCTCGACCCGGTACCTTTGCCGCCGGTGAACGAGGACCTCCTTCTCGCCCAGCAGCTCGCCGACCTCGCCGATGCCATCTCCATGGAGCGCTTCCGCAGCCTCGACCTCCGGGTCGAGCGCAAGCCCGATCTCACCGAGGTCACCGAGGCGGATCGGCGCATCGAGCAGCTGATCCGCGACGAGCTGAGCTGGTTGCGGCCCCAGGAGCGGGTGGTGGGCGAGGAGTTCGGCGGCGACCTCCAGAACACTTCCGGGGGTCGGTGGATCATCGATCCCATCGACGGCACCCGCAGCTTCATCCGAGGCTACGAGACCTGGGCCTCGCTGCTCGCCCTGCAGCGGGACGGGCGGACCGTCGCCGCGGTGGCGTCGGTGCCGGCCATGGGGATGCGATTCGCCGCCGCTCTCGGCGAGGGCGCCACCGTCAACGGGGTGCCGATCCAGGTTTCGGCGGTCGACCGGGTGGAGGCCGCGATGCTCGGTCACACCAGCGTCTCCGGGTTTGTCCGGGTCGGCGTCGACACCCAGCTCAGGAGCCTGGCGGGACGCTGCTGGGACAGCCGGAGCATGGGCAATGCCCTCTCTCACCTCGCCGTGGCCCGGGGCACCGCCGACATCGGCTGGTCGGCCCGGGCCAACCTCTGGGACTTCGCCGCCCTGGCGCTGATCGTCGAGGAGGCCGGTGGCCGCTTCACCGACCGCAGCGCCAACTCGCCCGTCGGGGGTCCCGGCATATCCAGCAACGGCCTCCTCCATGCGCTGGCGCTGGAGGCCGCGGGGATCAGCCCCTAGGCCGGCCGCTGCCGCTCGGGCGAGATCAGCCCGCCTCGACGCGGACCAGCCGGCGCACCTCCAGCCTCCCCTCGGACTGCATCGCCCGGATCCGCTTCTTGTCCTGCTTGCCCACCGAGGTCTTGGGGATCTCGACGACGATGGCCCACGACTTGGGGAGCCAGAAGCGGGCCACCCTGGAGCTGAGGAACTCGCGCAGCTCCTCCGGCTCGGCGGATTCCCCCGGACGGAAGACCACCACCGCGAGGGGCCGTTCCTGCCAGCGCTCGTCGGGGATGCCGACCACCGCGGCGTCGAGAACGGCCGGGTGGCCCATCAGGTGGTTCTCGAGCTCCACCGAGCTGATCCACTCCCCGCCCGATTTGATGACGTCCTTGGACCGGTCGGTGATCTGCAGGTAGCCCAGCTCATCGACGGTGCCGACATCACCGGTGCGCAGCCAGCCGTCGTGGAAGCGCTCGGGTGCCTCCACCCCGTAGTACGAACCGGTGATCCAGGGACCCCGCACCTCGATCTCCCCCACCGAACTCTCCATCCCAGGGCAGGGTCTCGCCGTCGCCTCCGGTGATGCGCAGCTCCACGCCGGCGACGATGCGCCCGGTCTTGGACCGGTAGTGCCAGTAGCGCGGGTCGTCCTCGGTCACCCCGCGGGGTGGGTAGGCGACGGTCCCGATCGGGCTGGTCTCGGTCATGCCCCAGGCCTGGATCAGGGGGAACCAGGGCTCGTAGGCCTGCATCAGGCTGGTGGGGACCGCCGAGCCGCCGCAGATCCCCAGCCGGACAAATCCCAGGTCCGCCCCCTGCGCCTGGGCCGCGATCAGCAGGCCCTGGAAGACGGTCGGCACCCCGCCGAGGAAGGTGGGCCGCTCCTGGAGGACAAAGTTGAGCAGCGGTTGGGGCTGGAGGAAACGCTCGGGGAAGAGCAGGTCGGCCCCGCAGTTCCAGGCGGCATACGGAACTCCCCAGGCGTTGACGTGGAACATGGGGACGATGACGCAGACCCGGTCGCTGGCGCTGAATGTGAAGTTGGCGAGGATCGCGTACGAATGCAGCCACACCGAGCGGTGGCTGTAGACCACGCCCTTGGGGTCACCGGTGGTGCCGGTCGTGTAGCACATCGCCGCCGCCTGCCGCTCGTCGAGCTGCGGCCAATCGTGGAGCGGGGGCGAGCCGGCGATCAGCTCCTCGTAGTCGATCACCTCGCCAAGGCCGGTGGTGTCGCCCTCACCCACCAGCACCACCCTTTCGAGCTTCTCCAGCTCGGGGCGGATGGCGGCGAGCAGAGGCAGCAGGCTGGCATCCACGATGATCACCCGGTCCCCGCCGTGGTTGATGACGAAGCTCAGCTGCTGCGCGGAGAGGCGGAGGTTGAGGGTGTGCAGCACCGCACCCAGGCAGGGGACGGCGAAGTAGGCCTCGAGGTGCTGCTGATTGTTCCAGCACAGTGTCCCAACCCGGTCGCCGGGGCCGATCCCGAGACGGCGCAGGCCGGTGGCGAGGCGCGCGGCCCGCTCGGCGACCTGTGCGACGCTCGCACTCCGCGAGGTCTCGCCCTGGAAGGTGACCACCTGGCCGTCCCCGAAAAGAGCCGGACCTCTCCGGAAGATCTCGGTGACCGTGAGCGGGGCCTCCTGCATGGTGCTCTGCATGGGTTCCTCCTCGGCGGCGGCGGCGGTGCCATCCCTACGATGCCGAAATGATGCTCCAGCCTCCGACGCTCGTCGACGTCTTTGCCGCGGGCACTCGGATTGCCGCTGATCTGCCCCGGAGCCCGCTGCGCTCGTACCCGGCGCTCAACCGGCTGGTGGGTGCCGAGGTGTGGGTCAAGCACGAGAACCTCCTCCCCACCGGGGCGTTCAAGGTCCGGGGCGGCATCAACCTGATGAGCCGGCTGGATGAGCAGGCCCGCCGGCGTGGGGTGGTCACCGCCTCCACCGGCAACCACGGCCAGTCGGTCGCCTTCGCGGCCCGCCTCTTCGGGGTCCCGGCCACCGTCTGCGTCCCCGAGGGGGCAAACCCGGTCAAGGTCGAGGCCATCCGCGATCTCGGCGCCGAGGTCGTCGTGATCGGCTGCGATTTCGACCAGGCCCGGATCCACTGCGAGTGGCTGGCCGAGGAGCGCGGCTGCCGCTACATCCACTCCGGCGACGAGCCCGACCTGATTGCCGGGGTGGCCACCGGCAGCCTGGAGGTGCTCGAGGAGCAGCCGGGAATCGAGGCCATCGTGGTCCCGATCGGCGGGGGCAGCGGCGCCGCCGGCGCCTGCATCGTGGCCCGATCCGTCAGCCCGTCAGTCCAGGTTTTCGGCATCCAGTCGGCTCAGGCGCCGGCGGCCCACGCCTCCTGGCAGGCCGGCGAGCTGGTGGAGCGGCCCAACACCACCTCCGCCGAAGGCCTCGCCACCGGCTCGGCGTTCACCCTTCCCCAACGGATCCTCGGTGAGCTGCTCGCCGACTTCGTCCTGGTGGACGATGCTGAGCTGCTCCGGGCCACCCGGGTCATGGTCGAGAAGACCCGCACCCTGGTGGAGCCGGCAGGTGCCGCCGCCCTCGCCGGCGCCCTCAGCCCGGAGCTCAGGCCGCGCCTCGAGGGCCGGCGGGTGGCCCTCATCTGCAGCGGTGCCAACATCCGCCCCGAGCAGCTGGCGGAGGCTCTGCGCACGGCGGAGCCGCGCGCCGCCCTGTCCCGGGAGGCCTAGCCATCCTCGGCTACATCCTGGTCGGCGGTGGTTGCCTGCTCTGGGTCGCCGCCATCACCCAGCTCCTTCGCGACCAGCATTCCAGCCGCCGCCGGCGGGTGATCGCGGCGGCGGTCCTCGCCGCCTGCGTCCCCCTTGCCGTCCTCTACTGGATCAGCTCCTCCGGCCCCGGCGGCTGATCATCGAGCCGCGCGATCGTGGCAGGCCCCGCAGGGGCCGGTCTGGGCGTCCAGAGCCACGATCACAGGTGGATGCCGCGCATCAGCATCCCGAGGGCGTAGGCCTCGGGGCTGACCGCCGCCTGGTCGCGCACCGTCCCATCCGCCTCCCTGGTCACGCTCGAATCCGGCAGCACGTGGTAGGCGGCTCCCATGACCAGCTGGTGGAACCCGGGCGACACCGCGTGCGCCAGCTGGCCGAATTTGCCGAGTTCGCGTCGACACCTCGTGAGGCCGGGTGATCAGCGCCTTCACCACCATCTCCGCCGCCTCCTCCGCCGAGATGGTGGGGAAGCTGCGGTAGATGTCGGTGGGGGCGATCATCGGGGTGCGGACCAGCGGCATGCACACGGTGGTGACGTGGATCCCGTCCCCCGCCACCTCCGGCGCCAGGCAACGTGAGAAGGCGTCCAGCGCTGCCTTGCTGGCCACGTAGGCAGAGAAGCGCGGAGGGTAGGTCTGCACCCCGATCGAGGCGATGTTGACGATGTGGCCGAAGCCCCTTTCCCGCATCCCCGGCAGGCATGCCATGATCACCGCGATCGCGCCGAAGTAGTTGATCTGCATGGTCCGCTCGAAATCGTGGAAGCGGTCGAGGCTGGCCATCACCGAGCGGCGGATGGAGCGCCCGGCGTTGTTGACCAGGATGTCCACCCGGCCGTGGTCGCGCTCCACCTCGGCGAGCACCCGCCGGCAGGCCTCGGGGTCGGAGAGGTCGGCGGGGTGGATGTGGACCGTGCCGCCCCGAGCCTCCGCCTCGGACCTCATCTCCTCCAGCTTGCCCACGGTGCGAGCGATCCCCACCACCACACACCCGGAACCGGCGAGGGCGTTGACCACCGCCCGCCCGATGCCGCTGGAGGCGCCGGTGACCACCACCACCCTGCCCTCGACGGCGCGGCGCAGGTTCTGGGGGGTGAGCAGCCCCGGGTCGAGGTGGCGCTCCCAGAAATCCCACACCTTCCAGGCGTACTCGGTGAGCGGCGGGCAGGCGATGCCGCTCCCGGCCAGCGCCCGGGTGGCCTCCTCGGCCGTGAACCTCGCCCCCAGCTCCATGTGCCGGACCGCGACCTCGGGGATCTGGAAAGTGTCGAGGATCTGGCGGTAGGCCCGGCGGGTGGCCGGCATGCCGGCCAGCGCCTGCGTCGCCCCCCGGGGCACCGCCCGAACCATGCGGCGGTCGAGGCGCAGGGTGAACTCGGGGGCGTGGGCGGCCCGGCAGAAGGCGTTGAGGGTGTCCCCGAGGGAGAGCGGGTGGGGGTCGACGAGGTGGAAGGTCCTGCCATCCTCGCCGGGCAGGTGGGCGATGTGGTCGAGGGCCCGGGCCACGAAGTCCACCGGGACGACGTTGAAGGGGCCGCCCTCCGGGCCCACCAGGGGTACCCACTGGGGAAGGGCGTCGCGCATCCGCTGGATCAGCTTGAAGGCGTAGTACGGGCCGTCCACCCGGTCCGCCTCGCCGGTCTCGCTGGAGCCGATGACGATCCCCGGCCGGTAGACCCGGAAGGGCACCTCGCTCTCCTGGCGGACCACCCGCTCGGCCTCGAACTTGCTGCGGAAGTAGGGGTGGTCGAGGCCCTGGCCCTCGTCGAACATCGCCTCGCTGAAGGCGCCGCGGTGGTCGCCGGCGACGGCGATCGAGCTGACATGGTGGAGGCAGGCGGCGGAGATGGCGTTGGCCAGCTCGACCGCATGCCGGGTGCCGCCCAGGTTGGCCCGCTCGGTCGCCGCCGGGTCCGCCTCCAGGTCGTAGACCGCGGCCAGGTGGAATAGGTGGGCGCCGCCCAGCAGCTCCAGCTCGGGCCCGGCCACCCCGCAGCCGGGCTCCAGGATGTCCCCGCGGATCGGGTGAAGGCGTTCGCCCGCCGCCCCCAGGCGTTCCCTCAGCAGCTCGAGCCGGGCCTCCGAGCCGGGTCGCACCAGCGCTCCCACCTCGCCGCCTCGGGAGAGCAGCAGCGGGACGAGCTGCCGGCCGAGGAAACCGGTGGCCCCGGTCACCAGGTAGCGCACGGGATCCCTGCGCTTCGCTGCACGCGTGAATTGTGAGCCGTGGCGGTCCCGCCGGCACCCCGGCGGTGCCCGGAGCCGCCGATTGATCCAGAATTGACATCAGTGTCAATCGTGGAGGCCCGCCCCATGCCCGAGCCCGTCATCGCCGCCCTCGGCCGTTCCCCGATCGGCCGGGCGTTCAAGGGATCGCTGGTCGACTGGCGCTCCGACGAGCTCGCCGCCCTGGTGGTCGAGCGGGTCCTGGACAAGCTCCCCGAGCTCGACCGCCGGTCCATCGACGATCTCCACTGCGGGTGCGGGCTGCCCGGCGGGGAGCAGGGCTTCAATCTGGGACGGGTGGTCTCGATCCTGGCCCGGCTGGACGTCCCGGGAACCACGGTCACCCGCTACTGCGCCTCGTCGCTGCAGACCACCCGGATGGCCGTCCACGCCATCCGAGCCGGTGAGGGCGACGCCTTCCTCTCGGTCGGGGTGGAGATGGTGAGCCGCTTCGGCAACGGCAGCAGCGACCCGCCCGAGTGCCGCAACCCCAGGCTCGCGCCCGGCAACCCCGAGGGATATCCCGACATCTACATCCGGATGGGCGAGACCGCCGAGAACGTGGCGGCCCGCGAGGAGGTCTCCCGGGAGGAGATGGACCGCTTCGCGCTGCGCTCCCAGGAGCGGGCGGTGGCCGCCGAGGACTCGGGTTTCTTTGCCCAGGAGATCGTCCCGGTGCCGCTCGGCGACGGCCGGGTGATGACCCGTGACGACGGGCCCCGGCGCAACACCTCCCTGGAGAAGCTGGCTGAGCTCGAGCCGGTCTTCCGGGAGGGCGGCAGCGTGACCGCCGGCAACTCCTGCCCGCTCAACGATGGGGCGGCGGCGGTGGTGGTGATGAGCGAGGCCCGGGCCCGGGAGCTGGGAATCACCCCATTGGCCCGCATCGTCTCCACCGGGCTCTCCGCCCTGGAGCCGGAGTACATGGGCCTGGGGCCGATCGGCGCCAGCCGGCAGGCGCTGGCCCGCGCCGGGATGACCGTTGACGATCTCGATGTGATCGAGATCAACGAGGCCTTCGCCGCCCAGGTCATCCCCTCGGCGCGGGGGATCGGCATCGACCCCTTCGACGACCGCCTCAATCCCCATGGCGGGGCCATCGCCCTGGGCCATCCCTTCGGCATGACCGGAGCCCGCATCCTCTGCACCCTGCTCAACGACCTCCGCGCCATGGACGGCCACCTGGGGTTGGAGACCATGTGCGTGGGCGGCGGGATGGGGATGGCGATGATCGTGGAGCGGCTGAGCTGAGCGGCTCAGCTCGGCAGCGCAGTCGATTCCGGGTAACCGCCCGCGGGCCGCGCCGGTTATCTTCATCGGGGGGGTGGAGAGGCTCAGTGGAGGCAGGTGGAGCTGTGATCGCGACCAGAGCGGCATCCTGGCGAGGGTGGCTGGTGCTCGGCGCGCTCGCCGTGGCGGTCTCCGGCTGCTCGAGCGACGCCTCCACTCCGGGCACCCCCTCGACCGTCGCGGTCGGCTCGGCGACCCCGACCCCGGTACCGATCAGCCTCGACGTGACCCCCACCGACGGCTCCTCCGGGGTTGGTCTGGACCAGCCGGTGACGGTGAGCGCCAGCAACGCGGTGATCAACACGGTGAAGATCGAGGAGAACGGCGCGCCGATCTCGCTGGGCGGGACCATGTCGGTGAACGACGAGCTGTGGCAGTACCAGGGTGGGTTGGCGGTCGACGCCACCTACACCGTGACCGCGGTCGCGAACAACCAGGAGGGCAGCGAGGCCACCGCGACCGCCACCTTCAGCACCATCACCAGTGCCAAGCGCCTGCTCTCCACGGTGGAATACCTGAGCAACGGTCAGACCGTGGGGGTGGGGATGCCCATCGAGCTGCGCTTCAATGCCGACATCCCCCAGGCCGAGCAGCAGAACGTCATCGACCACATCGCTGTGGTCAGCAGCCCGGCGCAGCCCGGCGGCTGGCACTGGTTTGCCCCCAACGAGGTGCACTACCGGCCGGAGAGCTGGTGGCAACCGGGTACCCAGGTCGCCGTGGATGCCGAGCTGAATGGGGTCGACGCCGGAAACGGCTACTGGGGCATGGGTGATTGGAGCCTGGGCTTCACCGTCGGCGCCGAGCACGTCACCCTGGTGAACACCCAGACCCGGATCATGCGGGTGTACGACGGCAACCCGAGCGCCGGCGGCCAGCTGCTCCACACCTGGCCGACCAACACCGGCAAGACCGGTTACTACACCATCAACGGCACCCTGGTGGTCCTCTACCATTCGCCGGTTGTGAAGATGCAGTCGTGCCCCACCTTCGAGACCTACGCCGCCTGCCACCCCGGGGGCTCGGAGTACTACGACGAGAACGTCTACGACGACACCGCCATCTCCTCGGACGGGTATTTCATCCATGCGGCGCCGTGGGCGTGCGGCGGCAACACCTGCAACCTCTTCACCGGCGGCCGGGCCGTGAACAGCTCCCATGGGTGCGTCAACCTCAGCACCGTCAACGCCGTGACCTACTACAGCTGGAGCCTGCCCGGCGATGTGGTGGAGGTCAGTGGCAGCCCGCTCGGCGCCTCCTTCTCCGACGGAGAGGGTGACTGGCAGACCCCGTGGAGCGACTTCGTCCAGGGTGGACAGGACGTCGCCGCCGCGACTCCGGCGGCATCTCCGAGCTCGACCGCCTCCGCCGGCCCGAGCCCGGCCGCCACCCCCACCCCCGCCTCCGGCCGTCCCTGACACCCCGCCGGCCGGCGGCTCTCAGGTGCGCCGCAGAGCCCTACGCAGCAGCTGGCGCTCGTCGGCATCCGCGGCCCGAAGCAGCCAGAGCAGACCGAGGTAGACGAGCGCCGGCGACCACGGTCATGGTCACCGTCGCGATCCGGCCCTGAGGGTTGACCAGGAGCAGCAAGCCGCCCATCACCAGGGCGGCGGGGAGGATGCGCCAGCAGAGCCGCACCACCGGCACGGTGACCCCCAGCCGGCGCAGCACCAACCAGCCGATGACCACCAGGCCGACCTCGGTGAGCGCGGTATTGGCGCTGGTCACCCAGTAGCCGCTTCCCGGATGCAGCGCTTCGAAAACCGGGATGAGCACTGCATTGAAGATGCCGTTGATCACCATCCCCACGCCCACGATCCAGGCATAGGTCCGCTGCTTGTCCATGGCCAGCAGGGCGGTGGCGTTGGCGTTGTCGATGAACATGAAGACGATGGTCACTCCCAGCAGGCGAAGTGCCGGTGATGCCTGCGGATAGAGGCTGAGCAGCGAGGTGTACTGATTGGCCAGCACGATCACCCCCACCGAGATCGGCAGCCCCAGGGCGAAGAGCGCCTTGAAGAACCTGCGAGTGGCGTCGGCGAGCCGCTGCGGCGCCTCGCGGTGGTAGACGGAGAGAAGCGGGAAGATGACCGAGCGCAGGGCAAAGGGCACCACCAACAGCGCCTGGAAGGGCTTGTAGGCGGCCTGGTACCAGCCCACCTCGCAGTAGGCGAGGGTGGTGGGAGTCGGGCAGGTGGCTGGGCTCGAGGGACCGAAGTGCTGCAGGATCGGCACGTCGATCTGCCAGTACACCGTGGTGAAGACGTAGCTCACCGCCAGCGGCAGGGTCATCAGCAGCCAGGGACCGGATCAGGCTCGGCTCCAAGCGCCAGTGCGGCCGCCATGCACCGATCGCCGTCAGCACCACCGCGAAGTAGACCGCGGCCGCGAGGTAGCTGAAGGTGTAGGCCCAGATGAAGTAGGCGGTACCGAGGTTGCGCACCGCGCCGAGGATCACCAGCCCGAGCAGCACCACCGCCTCGGGGACGATCTCGACCGCCACGAACTTGACCCGCTGGAGGGCGTAGAAGCTGTTGCGCAGGAGAAGCTGGAGCCCCGAGCCGACCAGCAGCGCCGCGCTGGCCACCACCAGTGAGTGCAGGCCCACCAGCCACAGGGCGCCGGTGAGCACCAGGATCGCCAGGGCCGTGAGGGGAAGCCGCAGCGACAGCATGTTGTCCAGGTAGCGGCCGATCAGCTCCGGCCGCCGGGCCCCCTCACGCAGATACAGGGTGCTCAGCCCCAGGTCGGCGATCACCGACACGATCGCCCCGTAGGTGATCGCGGTCTGCATCTGCCCGAAGGGCCCGGCGCCCAGGGAGTGGATGATCACCAGCACCGACCCCAGGGCGAGCAGGCGAGAGCTCAGCTGCGCGGCCAGCACCATGGCCGAGTTGCGCAGGCTGCGCACCCCGCTTCCCGGTGACAGCGCCACCGATCCGCCCGATGAGCTCGGCGTCGTGAGACCGGCGCCCGCGTCGGTCATGGCTTGGTCACGGGGTGCATCGGCCGGCCATTGTCGCCCGGGGAAACGTCCGGCGGTGCCCTCAGGGTTTCGCTGGCGCCGTTCGAGCGGTGGCCGCGCGCCGCCGGCGCCGGTCCAGGCGGGCCATCCGCCGGCTCCACTCCAGCTCGGCGGGCCCCGCACCGGGAGCCGTGGCGCCGAGCCGGCGCCGCCACAGCGCCCGGGCGGCGAGGGCCTGCTCGGCGTCGGCGCAGATCCGCAGCGCGCCCTCCAGGTCACCGCCGCGCTCCAGGGCGATCACCAGTCCGCGCGCAGCGAGCAGGTCGTCGGGGTGCCTGCGCCACAGCTCGGTGAGCACGGCGACCGAGCCGCCGTCCCCCCCGGCTGCCGGCGCCCGCGGTCCTTCCCGAAAATCGCGGGCCCGCCGCCGCAGCCTCCCGGCCAGCCGGTGTCCGGCCGGCCGGGACCATGGCGAGTCCGCGTCGCGGAAGGCTGCGACCAGGTGCTCCTCGGCCGCGTCCGCCAACCCCACCGCCTCGAGGTGCACCCCCAGCCGGAAGCGGTCGGAGGGATGCACGGGGCGGACCAGGCTCCCGGCCACGTGAGCCGCCAGCCGGGAGCCCAGCACCGAGGTGGCGCAGACATCCAGCTGGTTGTGGCGGATCACGCCCTCGAGAACCCTGGGCGGGGACCCCATCAGCCAGGCCCGGAAGCGGGCCGGCGCCTCGGCTCCGGGGACGTCGCCCTCCCGCTCCAGACCGAGCAGCGACAGCTCCGCCTGGCGAAGGGTGCAGCTGCCCAGACGGTCCCGGAAGAGCCGGCGCACCGGGGCCAGCAGGTCGCAATGGATGGGCGGCGCCATCGCCTCGGGGGGTCGGCGGTTGAGGATGCAGCGAGCCTGCAGCACCGGAAGGTCGAATGCCCTCCCGTTGTAGGTGACCAGGACCCGCCGCCCGGCGAGCCGCGCCGACACGGCGTCGAGCATCGCCGCCTCGCCCTCCAGGTCGGCCAGCAGCCATTGGTCGAGCTCCAGGGCGCGGCCGCTGGGCACCCCGATCCCGACCAGGAAGGGCACCACCCCGCTCCCCCGCAGCCCCAGCGTCTCGATGTCGAGGACGGCGGTGTCGCCGTCGGCGAACGGGCCGACCGGGGACCCCGATTGGAGGCGGAGCAGCAGGCGCACCAGATCCTCGGGAGCGGCCGGCCCCGCGACACCGGCCCGCTCCAGGAAGGGCCCCAGGTCGATCAGCGCCCGGCGCACCAGGACCTCACCCTCGGCCACGAAGCCGAGAGCGGCCGCCCTCTCGGCAGGGGTGCTGGGAGGCGCCGGCCGGGGACGCGGGGGCGCCGGCCGGGAGAGATCGGCGAGCCCCCCCATCGCGGCCAGGCGGGCCCGCAGCTCGGCGAGGGCGGCCGACGTCTGCGAACCGCGGGGCGGCGCGACCGCGATCCCGACCGCCACCTCACCGTCCCGCGGCGGCGAGAACGCGAAGCGCCGGGGTCCGAGCGTCGCTGCCCTGGGGTCCCGGTCCGACGCACGATGGGCAGCCGAAGGTGCAGGAGCACCCGGACACCAGCGCGCTGGCCGAGGCCACCAGGTCGGCGAAGCGATCCCACAGGCCCTCAGCGAAGCCCACCCCCCCGGGGGTGGTGTCGTAGAGGTGGAGCGTCGGCCACCCCGACACCTCCTCCCCCGCCGCGGTCGGGACCGGTGGCCGCCAGCCGGCGGCAAACTCCTGGGGCTCGGCGGCCGGCGGCGGACCGAGCGACCGGGGCGGGCCCGCCGACCCGCCCGGCGAGCTCTGACCGCGCGGCTCGACATGGGTTCCCAGGTCGCGCGGGTCGCACATGCAGAGCAGGCAGGCGGCGCTGTGCAGGGCGCGAGCGGCACCGGCCAGGCCGATCAGCAGCTCGGAGGGAGCCAGCCCGGACAGAGCCGCCGGCGGGATGGCGACCCACACCGCGGTGGTGTGGAGGTCCTGCTCAGGCAGGTGGATCGGACCGAAGCCGATGTTCTCGTGGGTGAGGAAGCGGATCTTCTTGTACATGGTCGCGAGCCGGCTCACCCGCACCTCCCCATGGCTGCGCCGCGCCAGTTCCCCGGCCGGGCCCGCGAAGCGCTCCAGGATGCGCAGGGTCTGCCGGGTCTCGGCGAGGGTGTAGTGATCCACCGACACGGGGTGGACGTAGGCGCGCTTCTCCTCCCAGTCCAGCCGCTCGACGTGGTGCTGGCGGCCCTCGTGGAGATAGATGGCGTCGTCGTGGACCAGCACCGGCGCCGAGAACTGGTCGACCTCGCCGATCACCCGGCCGTGGCTGCCCGGCCGTCCGCCCCCGGTGGCCGCCCACGGACCCTGAGGTCCCTGGCCGGGACCGTCGGGATCGCTCGAGGTGTCGATGATCACCACGTTGCTGGCGGCGGCTCGGCGCAGCGAGATCGCCTCGGCCGGGAAGGCGTCGGCGCTCCAGTGGTAGCGGCTGGCGGTCCGATGGACCAGCCCGTCCTCGGCGAAGCAGTCCAGCAGCGACCCGGTGACCCCGGGCCCCGCCTGGCCGAACCCCTCCCCGGCCTCGAAGGCCAGCTCGAATGCCGCCGCCTGCAGGTGCGATCCCAGCACCAGGAGGTTGTCAGGATCGATCAGCCCGCGCTCCGGCGGGGTCTCCAGCAGGTACTCGGGATGGCGGACCAGGAATTGGTCGAGGGGTCCGTCCGAGGCGATGAAGACACCGAGCGATGCGGAGCCCCGGCGCCCGGCTCGGCCGAGCTGCTGCCAGGTGCTGGCCAGGGTGCCCGGGTAGCCGACCAGCACCGCGGCGTCCAGGCCGCCGACGTCGATGCCGAGCTCCAGGGCGTTGGTGGCCACCACCGCCCGGACCCTGCCCGACCGCAGCCCCGCCTCGATGGCCCGGCGCTCCAGGGGGAGATAGCCGCCCCGGTAGCCGCGCACCGGCTCGGGTTCGCCCGGCCGCCCCGGGCGGAGCTGGCGAAGGTAGCTGAGCAGCACCTCCACCCCGCTGCGGCTGCGGCAGAAGCCGATGGTCTGGAGGTCGAGACCGAGCAGCTCGGTCATCAGCCGCCGGGCCTCGAGCACGGCCGAGCGGCGCACCCCCATCGTGCCCTCGGCAACCGGCGGCTGCCAGAACCAGAGGTGGCGCTCAGCCTGGGGCGCGCCACTGCGCTCGATCACGGTCACCGGGCGCTCCAGAAGTCGCTCGGCCAGCTCCCCCGGGTTGGCGATGGTGGCGGAGCAGCAGATGACCGTGGGATCGCTGCCGTAGAAGCTGCAGAGCCGGAACAGCCGGCGCAGCACGTTGGCGAGGTGCGAGCCGAAGAGGCCGCGGTAGGTGTGGAGCTCGTCGATCACGACGTAGCGGAGCGAGCGGAGCAGGCGCGCCCAGCCGGTGTGGTGGGGCAGGATGCCCGAGTGGAGCATGTCCGGGTTGGTCACCACCACGTGGCCGTCGTCCCGGATGGCGCGGCGGAGCCCGGAGGGGGTGTCGCCATCGAAGGTGGCGGCGCGGAGCCGGTCCCGCCGCTCGCCGGGAAGGTGGATCACGAGGTCGCGCAGCCCGGCGAGCTGGTCCTGGGCCAGCGCCTTGGTCGGGAACAGCCACAGCGACCGGCTCTCCGGGTCGCGCAGCCACGTGTCCAGCACCGGAACCACGAAGCCCAGGGTCTTGCCGCTCGCGGTCGGGGTCACCAGGGTGACGTCGCGTCCGGCCAGGGCGGCATCGATCGCCTCGGCCTGGTGCGAATAGGCGCGCTCCAAACCCCGGGCGCGCAGCGCAGCCAGCAGCTCGGGGTGGAGCCGCTCGGGCCAGTCCCGAAGCTCAGCCGGGCGGGGTGGGAGGACGACCTCGTGGGCCAGCCGGCTGCCCACCCACGGTTGCCGGCGCAGCTCGGCGATCCGGTCGCTGACGGAGACCACGGCGACGGCCACGGCTGGGGAGCATAGCGAACAAAGGTTCGTTACGCAAGGCCCCGGCGGCCCCCGGCCGGTCCGGGCTAGACGGTCCCCGAGGCGTTCGAATGCAGGGCCCGCGCCACCGCCGCCCGCAGGTCGGCGATCGGACCCTTGGTCACCACCTCCACGCCGTCGATCTCGCGGGCCTCGGCGACCCGCGGGTCGGTGGTCACGTAGGCGGTGAAGAGCACGACCGGGACCGCCCGAAGCGCCGGGTCGGTGCGCAGCGCCTGGATCAGCTCCAGGCCGTCCATGCTGGGCATGCGCAGGTCGGTCACCAGCAGGCGGGGGGCCTCGGCCTGGGCCATCCGCCAGGCGGCGGCCCCGTCAGCCGCCACCCCGACCGTGTAGCCGGCACCCTCGAGGGCCAGCCGCAGGAGGTCGCGGATGTCAGCCTCGTCCTCGGCCACGAGGATGTGGTGGCTCACCGGGCTTGGGCCCTCCTTGGGGTCCGGCCTGGCGTGGTTGCGCCTGCGAGCCCCGAACGTTGGGGCACTGTACACCAGCGCCAAGGCGAGCCGGGCAGGACAGGCTACACGCCGGTGGAGATCCCCACCAACCTGCCGATTCCGAAGGTGATGGCCGCCGCGACGGCCGCGATCAGCAGCTGGCGCAGGGCGCCACGGAGGATGGAGCGGTCTGAGAAGCGACCGACAGCGCCGCCGACCGAGAGCGCCGCCAGCGCCCCGAGCACGATCGAAGCCACCACCGCCGACCACCCCGACATGAAGAACCAGGGGAGGAGCGGCACCAGCGCCCCCACCGCGAAGCTGACCAGGGAGGAGGCCGCGGCCCCCCATGGCGAGCCGGTGTGGGCGGGATCGACACCCAGCTCCTCGCGGCTGTGCACCTCGAGGGCCACGTCGGGGTCGCTCATCAGCGCCTCGGCGACGGCCTTGGCGGTGTCGTGGGGAACCCCGCGGCGGACGTAGACCGCCACCAGCTCGCGGGTCTCCTCATCAGGGCTGGTGCGCAGAGCCTCCCTCTCGACCGCGACCTCGCGGCGGATCAACTCGGATTGCGCGCTCATGGAGACGTACTCGCCGGCGGCCATGGAGAACGCCCCCGCCACCAGCCCGGCGAGCCCCGCCAGGCGCACCACCCCGGCGCCCGGGTTGGCCCCGGCCACTCCCAGGATCAGCGAGATGTTGGTGAGCAGGCCGTCGCTGACCCCGAAGACCCCGGCGCGCACCACGCCGCCCTGGACATTGCGGTGGTGCTCCCCTCCCGGATCGGGGGCGGCGGCGGCTGCCGGCTCCCGCTCAGGGGCCGCCGTCTCCGACATCTCGGCGGTCACCCGCCAGCCTGGCCGCGGCACACAGGGCGACTGTACACGCAGCGCCACGGCGGTCCCCGGCGACCTCCCCGGTTGGGCTTGCGGATTCCCCAGTCGCATCCGTTGTCGCCCCAGTCCATGCTGTCGGGCAGTGGATCAATCGGCGAGCTTCGGCCATCTCCTGGCCATCGGCACCACCATCATCTCGGTCGTCATCCTGGTCTCCCTGGCGCATTTTCGCCCAGGAGCCTGGATCACCCCGGTCTGCTGGCTGCTGGCGGCGATCCTGGTCGGCGCCGAGGTCAGCTGGCAGGTGATCCAGTGGCGCGGCCTGATCGATGAGCCCGACATCCCCACCACCTGGGGGGTGAGCTACAGCCTTCCCCTGTACGTCTGCGACGTGAGCGCCTTCGTCGGCGCCGCGGCGTTGCTCTCGCGAAAGCAGATCCTGGTCGACGTCGTCTGGTACTGGGGGCTCGCCGGCACGCTCCAGGGCATCGCGACTCCCGACCATCCGATCGCCTTCCCCTCGTACGACTGGTTGGAGTTCTACGGGACCCACATCGGGGTGGTCGTGACCGCCTTCTGGCTGGTGGTCGGGCTCGGCCTTCACCCGCGACGGCGCGCCGCGCTCCGGGTGGTCGCCATCAGCGTCGGGTTCATCGCCCTGGTCGGCCTGGTCGACGCCCTGAGCGGCGGTGACTACGACTACCTGCACACCAGCTCGCCCCCCGGGCTGCTTCACCTCTTGGGGCCGTGGCCGTGGTATGTGTTCGCCGCCACCGGGGTGGGGCTCCTCTCCATCCTCATCGTCGACCTGCCCTTCTGGCCGGAGCGGCGCCGGGCCAGACGCCGTGGAGCGGCGGCGGGGCCCGCGGCCCAGGGCACGGTGAGATCATCCGCACCAGGATGACCCCGCCCCGCCCTCTGGCCGGTCCCACCGGTGCCGAGCTGCTCGCCGGCATCCCCGAGGCCCTCGAGTACTGCCACGCCATGGCCCCGCTGGCCTTTCCCGAGGGCGCTCCCAGCGCGGCACTGGCCGCCACGGTCGCCGGCTCCATCTGGCGCCATCTTCATGACCACCCCGGGCCCGAGCCGGTGGCCTGGGACCCCGAGGACGCCACCGCCCAGCGGATCAGCGCCGCCTTCCAACGGGGCGGCCTGGCTGCGGCCTTCGCCGAGGCCAGCCGCAACGCCGGGGCGCCCCCGCCTCGGCTGCGCGTGACCTCATACCGCGAGGAATGAGCCCCGGCGCCCACCGGCCCGGCCGCTGCGGCTCAGGCCGAGACCCGATCGCGCTCCATCTCGGCAATCACCGCGTCGGCCACCTGCGAGGTGCCCACCGCCGTGGGGTCGTCGCGCCGCTCCTTCATGTCATAGGTGACCGATTCTCCGCGGGCGATCACCGCCGCCAGCGCCGCCTCGAGGTGGGTCGCCGCCTCCACCTCACCGAGATGCTGGAGCATCAGCACCCCGCTGAACATCATGGCCATCGGGTTGGCCACGTTCTTGCCGGCGTATCGGGGTGCCGATCCGTGGGTCGCCTCGAAGACGGCGATGTCGTCACCCATGTTCGCACCGGGGGCGAGCCCCAGCCCGCCCACCAGCCCGGCGCAGAGGTCGGAGAGGATGTCGCCATAGAGGTTGGGCATCACCATGACGTCGTAGAGCTCGGGCTTCTGGACCAGCTGCATGGACATGTTGTCGACGATGCGGTCCTCGAACTCGACCTCGGGAAACTCCTCGGCGACCTCCCTGCCGGTGCGCAGCCAGAGCCCGTCGGTGTGCTTCATGATGTTGGCCTTGTGGACCGCGGTGATCTTGTGCCGGCCCTTGGCCTTGGCCCACTTGAAGGCGAAGCGGAATACCCGCTGGGTCCCGAACACCGAGATCGGCTTGATGCTGATCCCCGAGTCGGTGCGGATGTGATGGCCCCCGAGCTCGGCGATGTCCTCGATGAGCTTCAGGGTCTCGGGGCGACCTTCCTCGAACTCGATGCCCGCATAGAGGTCCTCGGTGTTCTCCCGGATGATCACCAGATCGATGTCGCGGTAGCGACTGCGCACCCCCGGGTAGGACTTGCAGGGGCGGACCAGGGCGTACAGATCCAGCTCCTTGCGCAGCGCCACATTGACACTCCTCATCCCGTGACCCACCGGAGTGGTCAGCGGCCCCTTGATCGCCACCCGGTTCCTGCGGATCGACTCGAGCACGTGAGGGGGCATGGGTTCGCCATAACGCTCGATGACGTCGAGCCCGGCGTCATGCACCTCCCACTCGATCCCCGCTCCGGCGGCGTCGATGACCCGCCGAGCCGCCTCGCTCACCTCGTATCCGATCCCATCACCGGGGATGAGAGTCACCGTGTGCCGCGCCATCGCCACCTCCTGTGTGGCCCCGAGTGTGGCAGGTCGCCGCGGACCCGGGTGGGCGGGTGACCTCCGACCTCGCCGCCTGGTACGCCGGCAACGGCCGTCACCGGCTTCCCTGGCGCTTGACGCGCGATCCCTGGGCGGTTCTGGTCAGCGAGGTCATGCTCCAGCAGACCGCGGTGGCCCGAGTGATCACCCGCTGGCAGCGGTTCCTCGACCGCTGGCCCTCCGCCGAGGCATGCGCCGCCTCACCTCTCGACGACGTGCTGCGCGAGTGGGATGGGCTGGGCTACCCCCGTCGGGCGGCGTCGCTGTGGCGCTGCGCCGGTCAGCTCGCGGTCTCCGGGTGGCCCCGGGACGAGCCCGGGCTGCGTGCCCTGCCCGGGATCGGGCCGTACACGGCCCGAGCTCTGCTCTGCCTCGCCCTTGGCCGCCCGGGGGCGCCGGCCCGCGACGTCAACCTCTCCCGGGTGGCGGCACGCTGCTTCCTGGGGGTGGAGTCGGCGCCGGGGCGGGCCCTCGACAGCGCCCTCGTCGTCTCGCGACCGCCGGGGATGTCCGCGCGCGACCACACCCTCGCCCTGTTCGATGTGGGAGCCCTGATCTGCCGGCGGCGCCAGGCGGCCTGCGACCGCTGCCCGCTGGCCGCCGGCTGCCGATCCCGCAAGCGGCTCTCCGCCGGGGTCCCGGCTCTTCCCCGCCGCCAACCGGCCTACGAGGGGAGCATGCGCCAGCTCCGGGGCGCGGTCCTGCGCGCGGCGCTGGCCCATCCGGAGCACGGACCGGCCGAGCTCGCCGCCGCGGTGTCAGCGGTCCCCGCCGCCGCCCGGCCGGGCGCGGTGGCCGAGGCGCTGGCGGGCCTGCACCGCGACGGGGTGCTGGCGGCGGGGCGGGCCCCGGCGACCACCGGCCCCAGCGTTCCTTAGGATGGCGGCGATGGGCACGATCTCGGCGTACCTCGACGCCGTCCGTGAGGAGCTGATGGGGCGTCCCAGCTTCAGCTTCACCCCCGACCGCGACCTTCCCCCTGCACCCGCCCGCCGGGCCCAGGCGGGATCGGGGCCGAGGATCCTGTTCGTGGGTTTTCCCTCGGACTATTCGCTCGCCTTCCTGCTCGGGCTGCTGCAGCTCGAGGTCAGGGTCTGCGGCATCGTCACCTCTCCCGGCGCCCACCCCGCGATCCTCGGCGACAACGCGCTCAGCCGCATCGCCGGGCACCTCGACGTCCCCCTGCTCCGCACCTGGAGGATCAACGACGACCACAGCCGCACCGACATCGCCGCGCTGCGCCCGGAGGCGGCGGTGATGGCCAGCTTCGACCAGATCGTGCAGGCTCCCACCCTTCGACTGCCCAGCCACGGCTTCATGAACATCCACCCCTCGCTCCTCCCCCACTACCGCGGCCCCGAACCGGTCTACTGGGTGATCGCCGACGGTGCCGAGCGCACCGGGATCACCCTCCACCGGGCCGTGGCCCGGGTGGACGCCGGGCCGATCCTGGCCCAGGCGGAGGTCACGGTGGACCCCGCCGACACCTCCGGGACCCTCACCCGCCATCTGGTGGGAGCCGGACTGCCGCTGCTCGGACAGGCGGTTGCCGCCCTGCTCGGCGACGCCCCCGGCGTCCAGCCCGACCTCCACGCCGGGAGCTACCGACCGTCGGTGGGCCACCGCCGCCTGGAGGAGGCGGGGTCCGCCGCGGTGGCCGAGCGGATGGTCCGTGCCGGCGTTCCCAACATGCCCGCGTGGACCCGGGTGGAAGGGCAGGTCGCCTACGTGCTGGCGGCGCGGATCCATCCCCCCGGGGCACCGCCTCCGGGCAATCTGCCCCGCCTCTCCTTCCCCGACGGCGAGCTGGTCCTGCTCGAGACCTCGGCCCGCTGCCACTGCCATCACGACGTCGAGGACTGCCCGCACCGCGTGGACGGCGACCTGGCCTGAGGCGGCGCCCTGGCGGTCCCGGCGGTCAGGCGATACCATGGGCCGGCCATGGCCAGGCAGGAAGGGATGCTGGCGCTGGTCGTCGAGGACGACCCCTCCGTCCGGGCGTTCCTGGGACGCGCCCTGGCGCAGCTCGACTATGAGAGTGATGGCGTGGCGACCGCCGCGGAGGCCGAGGCCAGGGTCGACGGCGGCCGGGCCTACGACGTCGTCCTGCTCGACGGCCTGCTCCCCGACGGACATGGCCTGGCGCTGGCACGGCGCCTCATCGCCCGCCAAGGCACCGCGCGCACCGCGATCTGCCTGCTGAGTGGGACCGTCCGCCGCCCCTCGCCGGTCACGGCCGGGATCAGCGCCCTGGGTAAGCCGCCCCGGCTCGCCGATCTGCTGGAGCACGTCGAGCAGATGCGGCGATGGCGGCTTGCCGGCAGCTCCGCCGCCGAACGCGAGGCCGCCCTGGACGCTCTTGAGGCCGGCCTGCTGGTGGGCTGAGTTGGGTGGGCCGGACAGCCTGCACCGTTTGAGCCGCCACCATGGCACCATGGCTGTGGCGTGAACCCGTCCACCCTCTCCCACCTGCCCTGGTCGGTATCCCGGAGCGAATTCGTGAACACCGCGCGGGACACGGGCCGGGACGGCGCCTGCTTGGTCTTCGTGATCGCCCAGGAGATCCCCCCCACCGCTCGGGCCGGCTACGCCCAGCTGATCATCGCCTACGCGAGAGCCAATGAGCCGGTCACCATCGACCGGGACGGCACCTCCGCGCTGCTGATCACCGAGGGTGGGGTGGACGCCGGCCGGGTGGTGGCGGACCGGATCTTCAGCCTGATGCGGCGGATCTCCCTGGAGACCACGATTCGGGCCGGGGTGGCCGCGCTCGGGACCGACGTCGAGGCGGCCATCGCGACCGCCCGGGACCGCGCCGACCGGGCGTCCCCTGCGGCGGTGATCCTGGAGGATTGACCGGCTCTCGGCAGACGCTAAACTCTGCCGGCGGCATGCCGAGGTAGCTCAGTTGGTAGAGCACGGGTCTGAAAAACCGGGCAAACGCTGCGCATAGACGTCCAGGGCCGTCCATTGCGTATTCGGCCACCCCCTCCGCCGTCCACCTATGTCCGCGTCCTTCCGCCCGTGAAGGTGACATCCAAGGTGACACCGTGCGGCGCCAGGGGCCGAGGCCACCTGCCGCCCGGGGTCGTCCTCCAGCGCTCGTGGAGGACAGGTAGGCAGAATTGCAGCTTAGCTGCTTTCCGGCTATCATTGGAGAGGATGAAGGAAGAGCCCACATTCGTCGCCGTGCAGAGCCGCGGCGTCATCGCACTCCCGGCCGCAATGCGGCGCCACCTGGGACTGGACCAGCCCGGCGCGCAGGTGGAGGTGATCGAGCGCCACGGGGAGATCGTTCTCCGGCCCCACGTCGCGGTTCCGGCCGAGCAGGCCTGGTTCTGGACCGATCGCTGGCAGCAGATGGAGCGCGAGGCTGACGAGGCTGTCGCCGCCGGGCGGGTCGTGGTCTTCGACGGCGTCGACGCGCTGCTCGCCGACCTCGACTCGTGAGGTTCGAGCTCACCGAACCATTCAGGGCTGACTACAGGCGACTCTCCGAGGGGGAGCGGGAGAAGTTTCGGGGCGCGGCGCGCGCGTTCAATGCCGCCTGCGATCGCTTCGTTGAGACGAGGGACGCGTCGGCGTGGCCGGCCGAGCTGCGGGTCAGAGCGGTCGTGAACGCGCCCGGGGTATTCGAGATGACGTGGAGCTTCACTGGACCCGACGGGCGGGCGACCTGGGAGTGGACGGCGGTCACCGATCCCAACGGGCGCCGCTGGCCGGCGGTGCGCTGGCGTCGGCTCGGCGGCCACCGGATCTTTCGCGAGCCCTGATCCCTTCGCGATCCTCTTTCAACCGCCACCCGCACTGCTGAGGCGTTCCGCGGAAGTCTTCGCTTTCCCGGCCCCCTGGAGCTCAGCACCGGGAACGTTCGATGAGACGGTCGACATACTCCTCGAGGGCACGCGCCGGGAGTAGGCGTCGGCGCCCGATCGAGACGCTCGTGAGCTCGTGACGGTCCATGAGGGCATAGAGCGAGCTGCGGGCGATCCCGAGCGCCCGAACTGCCTCGGGCACCGACAGCAGGAGCTGAGGCGAGGCCACCGAACCCGTGCTGGTCGTGGCGGGAGCCGCGACGCCATCGGCCTTGGTCGTCACGTCGCGGTCTGAGCAGAGGCGTCGGTCCCCAAGCGTCTCCCTGCCGCGGCCAACGGCCCAGTCTCGTCGCTTCACAACGCCATCCGAACAGATGGGGCGTACGAATCGCGTACGCAATCGCGGCGACTACCCCCACCAGACCAACCCGATCGCACAGTACGCACCGATCCCCGCGTACACGCGCCACATCGTTTGAGGGGACTGCGGGTACAGACGCGATCTTCCGCTGCTTATGAGGGTACAGACGCGCTTGCAGCGGTGCGTTTGCGAGTACAGGAGCGGCCGAACGATCCTGCGCCATCACGGACTTGTTACAGGCCGTGGGCCACACTGCGTTCTTCACGGCCTGCGGCAACGGATCGCGTAGTACGCAGCGGCCGATGCGTACGCGCTGTCGTCCCCCGCCTGCGCCAACGCATAGGTCCGCCGCTTCGCCCATCGCCCTCGCCATGAGGAGAAGGGTCGTCCCACACCGCGCGTTCACCGGAGCCCCCAGCAGGCCCGTGACGGGGTGCCGTCGGCCACTGGAGACTGGCCCGTGGCGTGCGGCCGTCGCGCCCCGCCGTCGCGCCCTTATCACTGCCCCATCCTGGCGCCTGCGGGCCGAGCCAGCACGGCCGACCGGAAGCACATGGAGGTGGCGCCGGGACCCGTGGATCGAACAGATGACCGGAGGGTGCATAGGGTACGGTGTCCGAGAATGACGCAAACGCGAGGGCAGGCGGGAGGTTCTCGGGGGAGCGCGGAGAGGGCGACGACCGGAGGCACCGTGGTCGTGCCCGGGGGCGGGCGGGGGCCGGTCGGGCAAATCCGACGACGCAAAGCTACGACGTGGGCCTGGCACCGTGGTCAGTGGATGTGCACGCGGCGAAAAGCGACGCGCTCACCGCGATAGGCAATGAACGCTCGATCCATGTGGCGGCTCAGAGAGTTCAAGCCGACGCCTACCGTGGGCGCGATGCCGCAAGTGCCGGCTTCGGTCGACCGCGGCTTGCCCCTCCGGGGACGGACCGTCGGCTGGGCGGGGTCGGTGAATGACATTCGGTCCGGCACCGGCTCAACTGGGTGACCTAACCGATGCTGGCTTTGGACGCCCTGCATCCATGGTCTCGGTGGTGGGCTGGCTGGTCAAAGTAGTCGCGGACGAAACGACTTACTCGCCATAGTGAAAATGTATCCCCCCTACCAGTGACAAACCCGCAGGAAATGAGTGACATCGGGGAGTATCCAAACGGTCGTCCATCGATGAAGATTCCGGTCACCTTCAGGTTGACGCCTGATCCGGGCGCCGGCCTCTCAAGGCAGCGGGCGAACGGAGGGCCGACCCATGGGTGGAGTATCCAATCCCGGCCACCTCGGTAAAGGGTCCCCCACCCGGGTCATCGTCCTCAGCCTGATCAGCGCGTTGCTGGCGGCAACCGCCCTGAGCAACGTTCAGAGCGGGGCGAGCACTGCTGCGGTTGGCTCGACGTCGGGGTCGTCCCAGCGGTCCAGCTACCGGCTCGCCTCCACCTCCGCTGGCGGGGCGGCGATCCGTCCCGCCCCGTCCGCCCAGTCGGTGCCGGTTGGCTCGGTGCCGCCGGCGGCGGACGAGGTGGTGGGACTGCGGACCCGAACCTCGCGCACCTACCTGGTGAACGGAGAGTACGAGGCCGTGGTGTCGAGCGGCTCGGTCAACTACCAGGACCCGAGCGGCGCCTGGGAGCCGATCAGCGACACCCTGGTGCCCAGCGATACCCCGGGGTACGCGTGGACCAACCAGGCCAACGCCTACACCGCACTCTTCCCGGCGACGCTGAGCGCGGCACCGGTGGTGCTGAAGACCCCCCAGGGGACCGTGAACCTGCAGTTGGCCGGAGCCGGGGGCGGCCCCGCGACCGTCTCGGGCGCCTCGGTCACCTACGCGAACCCCCTCCCCGATGTCTCGGTCACCCTGACCGCCGAGAACGACGCGGTCAAGGAGACGCTGACCCTGACCGGTCCCCAGGCGCCGGCCTCGCTCAGCTACTCCCTGGGGCTCAGCTCGGGGCTGACTGCGACCGCGGTGGGGGGTGGGGTAGAGATCACCGACCCGGGCGGGAAGGTGCAGTTCGCGCTGGCGCCGCCGACCATGTCCGACGCCGCCGGTAGCCTCGCTCCCGGTACCGACGCGGGCCTGGCGGTGGCCTCGACGGCGGCCGGGGAGACGGTCACCCTGAACCTGGCCAGCAGCTGGCTGCAGAGCTCGGCGCGTCAGTGGCCAGTGGTGGTCGACCCGACAATCGACTACACCCCGGACCAGGACTGCTACATCGAGAATGGGTCGAGCGCCAACTCCAACTTCTGCGGCAACGGCTACCTCGCCGCCGGCTACGACGGCACCAGCGTGTACCGTTCACCGCTTCTCTTCAACATCCAGGACGTGATCCCAGCCGGGGCCCAGGTGACCCATGCTGGCTTGGAGGCCTACGTTAGCGACCTGACTACCAGTAGCTACGGGGCAGTTGATGCCTATCAGCTCACCCAGGGGTGGACCGAGGGGGTGACCTGGAACGACTACGACGGGACCCACGCCTGGACGACCGCGGGGGGCACCTATGCGTCGACCGTGCTGGTTTCCAAGACGCCCACCAGCGCCGGCTACTACTCCTGGAACGGGCCGACGATGAGCGCCCTGTCTCAGTCCTGGCTGAGCGGAACCCAGGCCAACGACGGCATCCTCCTCGCGGCCGCCAACGAAGCCAACGACGAGGTCGATGTCATCCAGTCGAGCAACAATTGGAGCGGCCCCTACTTCTACGTGTACTACGTCAATGCCCTGGGGGAGCTGCCCACCTACGGCACCGAGAGCCAGCAGCTCACCGACCGGTCCGGCCTGGAGGTCAACGTGGCCAACGGCAACCTGGTGGTGACCGGCAACGATCTGCAGATCCAGGGAACCGGCCTCAATCTCTCGGTGGAGCGGATCTTCAACAGCCTCAGTGAGGGCGATGCCTTCGGCACCTGGCTGATGGGCAGCGGAGTCGACGAGCTGCTCACCTTCATCGACAGCGACGTCTTCTACCAGGGGCCGGGCGGCTTTGACCTCAGCTTCTACCCCAACGGCAGCGGGGGCTACATCTCCCCGCCGGGGCTGAACTCCACCCTGGTCGCGAACTCCAACGGCAGCTACACCCTGACCGACAACTCCTCCCACGAGCAGCTCAACTTCTCCAGTGGCGGGGTGCTGACCTCCGATGTGGATCGCAACGGCGACACCATCACCTACACCATGTCGGGAAGCAACCTCAGCTCCATCACCGACACCCAGGGCCGCCAGGTGAGCTTCAGCTACACGAGCTCGGTGGGATCCAACCTGATCAGCAAGATCGCCGACTCAACAGGCCGGACCTGGCAGTACGGTTACACCAGCGCCAATGGCTACCCAGAGCTGACCAGCTACACCGACCCCAACAGCAAGCTGACCACCTATGACTACAACTCCTCGGGGCTGATCAGCGAGATCATCGACCCGCTGGCCAACGAGACCCTCTTCGGCTACAACGCCGATGCCCAGGTGACCTCGATCACCCCGGTCACCAACACCTCCACCGGCGCGGGACCAACCACCACCTACAGCTATTACCCGGACCAGCAGGGGAGCTGTGCCACGCCTTCCGGGGATGTCCTCGGCGGCTACACGGTGTCGACCAACCCCGATGGCTTCTCCACCACCTACTGCTACGACCTTCAGGGGCTGGTGATCCAGACCATCGACCCCAACTCCTACTCGAGCTCGGCCAGCTACACCTCCGACCAGCAGGTGGCGGTTGCCACCGACCCGCTCTCGGAGTCGACCACCGCCAGCTACAACAGCAACAATGATCCCACCCAGGTGATCGAGCCCTCCGATGGGTCGGGGCAGACCGGGCCGACCGACAGCGCCACCTTCACCACCCCATCGACGGTGGCCGGCTACCAGTACCTGCCCTCCTCGATGACCGACGCGGAGGGCAACTGCACCGCCTACGTCTACGATTCGGCGGGCAACCTGACCGACACCTATGCCGGGCAGACCTCGCCGTGCGCCGGAGACACCGGTGGCGTCCATGCCGGGAGCCGTTACCAGGGGGATACGGGCGTCTCCTGCGGGGGCACCACCGGGGAAGTCTGCGAGGTTATCGACGGCAAGGGTAACGACACCACCTACGGCTACAACTCGGCAGGGGAGAACACCAGCATCACTCCGCCCAGCCCGCAGGGGGCGGAGGCGATCACCTACGACTCGCTGTCCCGGGTGGCCAGCGTCACCGACGGCAAGAGCCAGAAGACCACCTACAGCTACGACGGCGACGATCGGGTGACCCAGATCCTCTACGGGGGGGCCACCACCTGCACGCCCAGCACCGGCAACTGCATCAGCTACACCCACGACGGCGACGGCAACGAGACCAGCATGACCGACCAGAGCGGGACCACCGACTACTACTACGACGCGCTCAACCGGCTGACCACGGAATCGCTTCCCGATACCAGCTCGGACTGCTCCGGCTCGAGCCCGGCGGGGATCACCTACGGCTACGACCCGGCCGGCAACATGATCAGATACTGTGACAGCGGGGGGACCACCACCTACTCCTACGACCCCGACAATCGGCTGATCGCCGAGGCCGAGCCGGGCGGGTACTGCCCCACCGCGTCGACCCCGACCTTTGTCCAGGGAGCGAAGACGACCTCGTCGAACTCGCTGGCGTTCCCCCAGGGGGTGCGGGCGGGCGACCTGCTGGTCCTGGCCCTCACCACCAACAACTCCGGCACCGATCCGATCACCGGGGTCTCAGACACGCTGAACGGGTCCTGGACCCGGGCCAAGTCGGAGGCGTACGGCAACGGGCACGTGGACCTCTATTACTTCCAGGGCTCGGCGGCGGGGCCGGACACGGTCACCATCGCCGGCGGTTCGGCGGCCATCACCATCGCCGAGTACGCGGGGGTGGCGTCGACCTCGGCCCTGGACCAGGTGGCGGGCAATTCAGGCACCGGCACCACCCTCCAGGCGGGACCAACCTCCAGCATCGGTGGTGCCGGAGAGCTGGTGGAGGGCAGTGGCGGTGAGACCTACGCCGGGTCAGGCTTCACCGCCGGCACCGGCTTCACCCTTCAGGAGCAGGCGCTCGACGCCTACCTATACAACGCGGGGGTGGAGGGCAAGCTCTCCTCGTCGAGTAGCGGCCAGTCGATGACCATGGGCGGCACGTCCGGCTACTATGGCGCTATCGTGGCGGTCTTCAAGGCAGCGGCCGCAGCCTCGCTGTGCACCACCTTCGGCTACGACGCCAACGGCGACCGGACCCTGATCACCTTCCCCGGCGGGGCCACTCAGACCACCACCTTTGACAATGACGGCGACCTCACCTCGGTGGTGGGAAAGAGCTCGACCGGGACCACGCTGACCAGCTTCGCCTACACCTACGCTAACGGGGCCAACGACACCCCGCTGGTCCAGACCCGGACCGAGAACGACGCGGTCGCCTCGAACACCTATACGTACTCGTACAGCTCGCTCAACGACCTGACCGCCGCCGCGGTGACGAGTGGCAGCGGCAGCTCCTACAGCTACTCCTACGACGCCGACGGCAACATGCTCACCAAGACCGCTGGGTTGACGACGACCACCTATGCCTACAACGCGGGCGACGAGCTCTGCTGGGCGTATACCGGGACATCCTCCAATGGATGCTCCTCGGCGCCCACTGGGGCCACGACCTACAGCTTCGACGCCGACGGCAACGAGACCGGGAGTTCGGCCGGCGCCTCCTTCAGCTACAACACCAAGAGCCAGACCACCTCGATCACCTACGGCGGGACCACACTCTCCAGCCTCGCCTACACGGACCAGGGCCAGGACGAGCGCATCTCAGCGGGTTCCACGACCTTCGACAACAGTACGAACGCGACGGCTATCTCGACGACCTCGGGAACGAGCACCTATTACCTGTACGATGATCAAGGGGGCGTTCTGGGTGAGCGGATCGGCTCCAACCACTACTACTTCCTGACCGACGCCGAGGGCTCGGTAGTCGCCGTCATCAACGGCAGCGGCCAGACGGTCTCGGACCGCTACGGCTACGACCCGTATGGCAACACGACTTATGAGAGCGGGAGCGTGGCCAATCCCTTCGGCTATGCGGGGGGCTACACGGATGGCACCGGTCTCATCCACTTCGGCGCGCGTTACTACGATCCACTGACCGCAAGGTGGCTCGAAAGAGACTATTACGCGGCCGGGACCTCGTCACCCTACGCCTACGCCGGAGGCGATCCCACTGATCTCATCGACCCTTCAGGTCTATCGCCACGCAACTGGACGGGCATTCAGTGGCAATGGTGGGGTATCCAGTTCTACCTAAACCAAAGTGACACGAAGTTCGTCGAACACCTCCTCAGCATTGGCTCAAACATCGGCGGCGTCGTGGGTGTTGTTTGTGCATACTTCCGCCAGGCTGAATGCGCTCTGATTGGAGGTTTGATCTGGGCTGTGGGCGGGCTTATCGGTGCATGGATGAGCTGGGTGGACAGGGGGTACGGGGTCATCTTCAATCGCGAGTGGTGGCCCGGCGTCTGGTGGATCAGCGGACAATGAACGACGACGCACGGGATCCAACCTCGCAGCGGATCCTATCACCAGCACCTCGTGGCCGGAGTTCACGTAGACGCACTGGGTTCGAGGGCAACCCGTGGCTTGCCGTCGCAAGCGCTGTGGCCTTGACTTCGGGTATTCTCGGCATCATTTCGGGTACGCTCGAGCTGCTCGGCCAGCGCGTACCCGGCTGGGTCAGCACGGGCGCCCAGCTCTTCGGCCCCTTCTTCGGGTTCGTCCTTGGGTACGTCGTGTGCTTGGTATTGTGCGGAGAGTGGAGTCATCGGTACGGTCGTTCAGCGGGGACGCCGCGCTCTCGACCCAAGACGCCTCGCGTGTGAGCGCCAGACTGAGAGGGGCCCACCCCGACGTCGGGTGCGGTCCCTTGAGATCGAACACGGTGGCCAGCACCGTGTTCCAACGCGCCCGCGCCTGAACCAGCTCGACGTAGGAGTCGAGGAGGGGATGGCCGAGGCTGATCAGGCCGCCGGCCTCACCGCCATGAGGGGTCGTAGGCTGAGTCGGAGCGACACATCAGCCATGGTGCCATGCCCCGGCGGGCCGTGGGATCACCTGCATATCGTGACAAAGTCTCTGTCATCTGACACGCGCTTGGCGCGTCTGGGGGACCAGAGGCCTGCGGTTCGAAGTCCGCGCTCCCCGACCTTAGCCTTCGTGGAGACCAACTCCGCTGTTGTGACCCACCGAATCGCCGACGGTTCATGGCGGGATACGGGCTCCATTGACGGCCTTCAGCCCGCCGGATCAAACTCGCGCCGGGATGCGGCAGCTTGCGAAGGGGGCTTGGCGGGGCTGCTGATGATTGCATCCGTGGTTCTCGGGATTCTGGGAGCCGGGGCATTCGTCAGTTCGTTCTTCATGATCGCAAGGCCCGCGCCGAACTAGGTTGCTCTCATCACAGCGGCGTCGGGCCTTGTGGTCTTCGTGGGCGCCTTGGCATTGATGGCCTGGGCAAGGCACCTGCGAGCGCCGCCCAACCAGGCGGAACCGAAGATCCGGATGCCGAAGATGGTCGGCACAGCCGGGCGGCTCGTCGTCATGGTGGTGGCGGTGGTGCTGATCTGTGCCTCGACGCTGTTCACTCTCGTCATCAGCTCCTCGGTCACTCCCCGGCGTACGGCATGGTCATTGCCCGAGTGGCGCTCGGGGTGAGCGGAATCGTGCTCCTGGTGCTCGGCGTCGCGGCCATGCGAGGCGTGAGCCACCTCCAGCGACGCGGCCCGACCTAGCGCATCTAGGCCATCGATCTCGGTGGAAGGGCCCAGGTTCTTGCATGACGCAGGGAGAGGTTGGCCTCGGACGCGTCAATCGGACGCCCCGCTGAGGATGCATTCGGACCAGGGTCCGCGGTTCGAGTCCGCGCTCCTCGACTTGCTGGTCAGCGACATGCTGCGGCGTCAGGCCCGACACCTTCCCTGACACCTTCCCGCGGGCGGTGAAACGAGTTTTCTGCCATCCGCACGGGTCCGACTGCGTCCGAGGGGGAGTGCCAGGAGACGCATCCGAATTCGACGAGGTGGAGTCCGGACGCTGGCGTACGCGCGTGTACGGCGTCTGAGGCAATTTGCAGACCCCAACTCTTCCTTTCCGTGGATCCGGGGTGGGATGAGCCGTCCGCCTTATCTGTTGCTACGCGTCGGGTCCTCCCCATACAGCCTCCTGCGCCTGCCGCTGCAGCGCCGTCGTGGCGTGGCTGTAGAGATCCAGGGTAATCGCGACGCTGGAGTGGCCCAGCATCTCGGAGACGACCTTCGGGTTGATGCCACCCTCCAGCATCCGCGTCGCGGCGGTGTGGCGGAGATCGTGGAAGCGGATGTCGGGTAGGCCGGCGTCGCGGAGGATTCGGTCCAGCGCGTGCGTGAGAATCGCTCGCGTAAGGTAGTCGCCGAGCTCAGTGGTGAACACGAGGTCGCGATCCACCCACCGCGAGCCGGCGCGGAGCCGCTCCTCGAGCTGACGGGCGCGGTGATCGCGCAGCGCCGCGACCGCCCGGGCCGCCAGGGCGACGTCCCGCTCGCGGCCGGTCTTGGTGGCCCCGATGCGGAGGCTGCCCCGGTTCATCCCCTGAAGTGACCCGGTGACCCGGAGCTGGCCTCGCTCCAGGCTGACGTCGCGCCAGCGCAGCCCGAGCAGCTCACCCTGGCGAAGCCCAGCCGTGACCGCGACCACGAAGAGGGACTCGAGGCGCTCCCCGCGGATGGCGGTGAGAAAGCGGGCCGCCTGGTCGTCGACCGTCCCGCGCGGCCCCTCCACCCGCTGCAGCACCGTCAGCCTGACCTTGGCGATGCCCGGCTTCTTGACCCCTGCGGCGACGTTGCGAGCCAGCTTGCGGTCGCTGACCGCGTCGCCGAGCGCCCGGTGGAGGATGGCGTTGAGGTGGTGGCACGTGCGGGCGCTCAGGCCCTCGGCCACCTTGCGGACGTAGAGCTGGCGCAGGTCGCCGGCCTCCAATCGGGCCAGGGGCTTGCGGGCCAGCTCCGAGCCGATGATGTGCTTGCGAAGGTAGCGCCGGTAGTAGTCGAGGGTCGACGCCTTGATCTCGCCCCCGCCGCGAACCGCGCTCCCCGGCAGCCCGGCGATCCAGGATTCCAGGTACGCGCCCACGGTGAGGCGGGCGTCAGGCACCGGTTCGCCATCCTCGGCCGCCCGCAGCGCCTGCCTGAGTCGGGCCCGAACCTCGCGCTCGGTGCGGCCGGTGAAGTAGCGATGGCCTCCCCCGGGCAGCTTGATCCGGCCGACCCACCGGTCATCGCTGGAGCGCTGGTAGAGGGCCCCGTCGGAGGAAGCGCGCCTCCGTCGAAGCTTTCGGGTTCCGGCCGGCCCCTCGCCTGCTCCGCTATCCTCGTCCATCGGTGCCGCCTCGCGGCTATTCAAACCAGCCGAGCTGCCGGCCGCGGCAACCCGGCATCCTCCATCCTAGCGCGAAGGTGACATCCAAGGTGACATCGGCTCACGGACTCGGAGCTTTGAAACTAGAATATCGTTGATAAACGAAGGCGTGCCGAGGTAGCTCAGTTGGTAGAGCACGGGTCTGAAAAACCCGGTGTCGACAGTTCGATTCTGTCCCTCGGCACCTTAGTTTTCAAGGATTTCCCGCGTCAGGTGCGGGAGGCGGCGCTGAGGTGGTTCGGCGGGCGTCCCCAGGGCGGATCCGACTGCTCTCAGCGCCCCATCAAGATCTTGATGACCGCTGGGAGCCAAGGGCCTGGCCCATCGGGGCACATGGCCGTCTCGTGCTGCGATCCGGATGACGTTGTCGACGGCTCCCCGCCCCCCGGCCGATGGCGGGATTGCGGTCCGCGACCGCAAGCGGAGCAATCTTGGAGCAATCTCGCGAGACGGAGGGCTCTCCGCCCTCGGATCCATCGCCGAGACTTCTCAGGAGGCAGAGGATGAGTGAGAGGACGATCACGGTTCGCACCCAGGACGGCGAGATGACCACCTTCATCGTCCATCCGGAGACCGGCAGTCCCTTTCCCGTCGCCGTGCTCTACATGGATGGGATCGGCTTCCGCGAGCAGGTGAAGGAGAACGCCCGCCGCTTCGCGATGGACGGCTACTACTGCGTCGCTCCCGATCTCTTCTACCGAGCCGGAAAGGGCGTCACCTTCGATATGCGCGACCTGGGTACGGAGGGGGTGCGGGAGCGCATGATGGCGGTGGTCCAGACCGTGACACCGGAGAGGGTCATCGCCGATACATTGGCGGTCTTGGACACCGTCACCAGCGATCCTCAAGCAGGCAAGGGGGCCAAGGTCTGCGTGGGGTACTGCATGGGAGCGCGCCTCGCTCTCCACGCCGCCTCCGTGCTCGGTGACCAGGTTGTGGCCGCCGCCTGCATCCATCCTGGTGCCCTCGTGACCGATGCCCCGGACTCGCCGCATCACGATCTCGCCACGGTGCGCGGCGAGCTCTACGTCGCTTTCGCGGAGAACGACCGATCCGCGACGGCGGAGGTCGTCGACAGCTTCCGCACAGAGATGGAGCGCCTCCATGTCCGCGGCACGGTGGAGCGCCTCCCTGGAACCGCGCATGGGTTCGCGATGGCCGACCTCCCCGTCTACCAGCACGAGGCAGCCGAGCGACACTTCGAAAGGACCCTCGAGCTCTGGCGCCGCAACCTCCAAGCTCAGCCCGTCGGAAGCTGAGAGCCAGTACCTCGCGCCTCAGCGGCCGAAGACTTCGTCGTAGACGTCACGGCCAAAGCTCGTCGGGAAGCGCCGCCCCCTCCCGCACCTTGGTCGAGGCGAAGGACTCGTTGCACAGCAGCATGGCCCCCGGCCGAATCAGGTCCACGATCCGCTCAGCGACTCGCTCGCCGCCGCAGTCACCCGGGCCGAGTGGGCCGCCGGCGATCAAGCGGAAAGCGGAGCGCTGACCGAAGCGTCCCGGAAGCTGGAGGCCATACGGGCGGCGCTTGGTGAGGAAGACGCACAGGTGACCTCCTCGAGCCGCTGACGGGCAGGCTCCGACACCGCCTAAACCGAATCGCCGGGCCCTCGGGCCCCTGACGGGACCATGACGTCGGTTGACTAAGCGACGGTCAACTGCTCCAAGAGTTCGATGACCGCTTGTCCGATCCGAGCGGCCTTGGCGTCGTCGACCTCCGACGGTGCGAACGCGGGCAGGAAACGGCCGATGCCGCCCGGATCCTCATTCACGAGGCAGCGGATCACCGCATGTCCGACCTCAGCCGCTGTTGTGTCGTCGATGTCCGCCGTCCGTGCCGACATAGCCGTCTCTCCTTCATCATGGGCTCTGCGCTCATCCTACGGTGCCGCCCTCTGCTGCGGGACTCCCCGCGAGCCCGCGACGGCAGCCGCCGGGATGCGTAAATTCCAGGCCGAGCGCCAATCTGAGCAAAGGCTCCGCCCACTTCCGGGTCTCGGCTCTGGTTACGAGATTCTTTCCGTGCCCTTCTCGCGCAACATGGTCCCGACATGCAACGCGTGTCGGTCATCGGCAGCTCAGGAGCTGGGAAGTCCTCGGTGGCGCGAGCCCTCGCAGCACGGCTCGGCGCGGTGCATATCGAGTTGGACGCCATCTTTCACCAGGCCGGGTGGACCGGGTTGCCGGTCGAGGAGTTCCAGCCGCGGGTGGCGCGGCTGCTCGAGGCGCGTGGCTGGGTGGTGGACGGGAACTACGCTGCCGTTCTAGATCTGATCTGGGCGCGTGCCGATACTGTGATCTGGCTGGACCCTCCTCGCCACGTGGTGATGCGCCAACTCATCCTCCGGACCATTGGACGCCTGGTATTCCGGCGCAGGCTGTGGAATGGCAATCGCGAGCGCTGGACCAACCTCGTGTCGTGGGATCCCACCAAATCGGTCATCGCGTGGGCCTGGACTCAACACGTCGCCCAGCGCCAGCGCTACGCGGCGGCTTCCGCCGACCCGGCCTGGAGCCATCTCCACTTCATACGGCTGCCGTCGTCCCATGACGTCCGGGCCCTGCTCGCGAGGGTCGCCGGTGCCTGAGGGGCTGAACGCGCCGGTCGACGACGCCTGCCGCCAGGATCTGGGCGTTGCCGCCCACGCCCCCGAGGGGCCGCCGGACGGGCTCACTTGACCCTCGTGAGCCCCCTTGTTACTATTTTTTTCACACTTATCTCATGAAACATCCAAGCTGCCCGGGCTTCTGGCGGGCGACCGACCCGTAGCGAGTGGACCCGTTGGCGCCGCTCGTCCGGATTGGCGCCGCATCGACGGAGTCACCTGAGGAAGGAGGATTGGGTTGAGACGACGTACTTCGGGCCTGGCTGTGGCCGCCGTGACCTCCCTCGTCCTGTTGGCCAGCATGACGACCACACCCGCGACCGGGGCGAGTCCCGGCCCGCCCAACCCGCCCCCTCTGTCTCCCGAGGTCAACGTGTGGGAGACCACGGCCGATGGCATGCTGCTGCTCAGTCCTCAGCCATCGACGCAGTTCAGCGCCGCCGCCCCGGCCAACGAGATCGTGACCATCGATCCCACCCGCACCTACCAGTCGATGATCGGTTTCGGCGGCTCGCTGACCAACTCGTCGGCCTCCGTGCTGTACTCGATGTCTCCGGCGGCACGAGCGGCGACGATGAACATGCTGTTCAGCCCGACAGCCGGTGACGGGCTGGATTTCCTTCGGCAGCCCATCGGGGCGTCCGACATGATCTCGGAGGACCAGTTCTACACCTACGACGACATGCCCCCCGGCCAGACGGACTACTTTCAGCAGCACTTCTCGGTCATCCATGACGAAGCCGAGATCCTGCCCCTGCTGCGGGAAGCCGAGCAGATAAACCCCCACCTCACCATCATGGCGGCGCCCTGGAGCCCCCCGGCCTGGATGAAGACCACGGACTCGCTGATCGGGGGCGAGTTGATCGACAGCCCTCAGATCTACCAGTCCTACGCCCTGTACCTACTCAAGTTCCTGGAGACGTACCGGGACCAGGGTGTGTATGTCAAGTACATATCGGTCCAGAACGAGCCCCAGGACAGCACCACCGACACCTACCCGGGCACAGCCATGCCATCGTGGCAGGAGGACGACGTCATCGAGGACCTTGGCCCCATGATCGCGGCGGCGCACCTGGGCACCAAGATCATCGCGTATGACCACAACTGGTCCGAGGACCCCAACGACATCACCTCGAGTCCGGCCAACGCGACCATGGACGACAACGATTACGTCCCCAACGTGCTCAACTCGCCGGCGGCCAGGTGGATCGCCGGCCTCGCTTTCCACTGCTATTACGGCGACCCGAGCGCCATGACGACCTTCCACAACGAGCACCCCAACCTGCTGATCATGCAGACGGAGTGCTCGGGCACCGAATCCGCAGACCCCGCAAATACCTTCTCAGACACCTTGCAATGGCATGCTCGCAACCTCGAGATCGGCTCGACGCGCAACTGGGCTTCGACCATCGACAACTGGAACCTTGCGCTCAACCCCGAGAACGGCCCTCACCTCGGTGGCTGTGGCACCTGCGACGGGATCGTCACCATCGGTCCAGGCGATACCGTGACCCCTGGAGCTCAGTACTACGCACTGGGGCAACTGAGCCGCTTCGTGCAGCCCGGTGCGGTGCGCGTCGCCAGCACGTCGTTCGGCACGACGGCCTGGAACGGCCAGGTGATGGACACCGCCTTCGTCAACCCCGATGGGTCGACGGTGCTGGTTGCCACCAACGAGCTCTGGTACCCGTACAGCTTCTCGGTCATGGAGAACGGGCAGAGCTTCAACTACACGCTGCAAGCTGACTCCCTGGTGACCTTCGTGTGGAACACCCCGCCCCTCCCCGCCCCACGGGTACGGGACCTGAGCAACCAAGGCTGGGCCGACGTTGCCAACCCGCCCGGGGGCACCAACCCCTGCTGCACCGGTGACGTGGCCGCCAACGCGGTTGGCGACGACGCCTCGCAGCGCTACTCGACCGACGAGGCCCAGGCGCCCGGGATGTACCTCCAGGTCGACTTCGGGCGTCCCGAGCCAGTCGTGGACTTCGTGCTGGACTGCGGGGCCAGCACCGGCGACTACCCGCGGGGCTACTCCGTGACCGTGAGCAATGACGGCGTCAACTGGAGCCCACCCGTGGCCATCGGCGCGGGGGCGGGACAGATCACGAGCGTCGCTCTGGACGGTAGACCGGTCCAGTACGTGAGGGTCACCCTCACGGCCTCGAGCGGCAACTGGTGGAGCGTGGCCCAGGTCCGTGCGTACGTCTCCGTGGGCCACTGGCGTCCGGGGCCCGGTATCCCCTAGAGGCGATCCGCACCCGTCAACTGGTGTGAATCAGCTGACCCGCCGCCCCCCGGGAAGCGCCGCCGGGGGGCGGCTGGGAACCCGAATGGCTCAGGGTAACTGAAGCCGGTGGGCAGGTCGAACCGCGCACGACGAGCTCGGTGGCCAGCTCCACGTGAAGCGTGTCGATCTCGCTGCCTTGGTGGAGGAGGCGCATGAGCAATTCGACGCCCATGCGGGCCATCTCGTCCAGAGGTTGGCGAACCGTGGTGAGCGGCGGGGTGACAACTCGGCTCACCCTCAGGTCGTCAAAGCCGACGACTGAGAGGTCTTCGGGGACACGCAGCCCTCTTTCTGCGGCCGCTTGCAGCGCGCCTATCGCCATATGGTCGTTGAAAGCGACGATGGCCGTGGGCGGTTCCGCGAGCGCGAGCAGGGCCCGGGCAGCAGCCAGCCCGTGCGCGGTGGTTGGCTCTCCTCCGAGGCGGACGAGCTCCGCCGGCGCCAACCGGCCGGCGGCGGCGAGCGCCGCACGGTATCCCATGAGACGACCGTCGGTGGCCAGCCAGTTATGCGGCCCTGCGATCGCGGCGATCCGCGTATGGCCCAGGCTGATGAGGTGCTCGGTCGCCGTGCGGGACCCGGTGAGGTGGGCGGCCGAGACTGCCGCGATGTCTGCTGGGGGCGGTGTGCGGGGATCGATGACGACGAAGGGGAAGCCGCGGCCCCGCAGGTCGGTGAGTGCCGCACCGGGCTCGGGCGGAAGGATGAGTATCGCCCCCTCGGTTATCTCCGGCATCAAGAGCTGGGGAAGGCTGGGTTCGTCGCCCGCTTCGTCCTCGGCGCTGAGGAGCAGGCGCTTGCCGTGCTGGCGCAGGCTCCTGGCGATCGCCGAGAGGATCACGCCGAAGTAGTCGGTGAGGAGGTACGGACAGCGCACTGCGATCACGCCCGTCACCCGGGAGGGCCCAGCAGCGTGTCGCCGGCGGGGGCGGGCCTTGAACCCGTGCCGCTCGATGGCCCGCAGGACCACGGCACGGGTGCCGGCGGCGACGCTCGCGCTGTCGTTGAGCACCCGCGAGACCGTCGCCGTGGAGACGCCCGCGTCTGCCGCGACGTCGCGGATCGTCGAGCGCGGTGGCGGACCACCGAGATCGTCTTCGACCATCAGGTTGGATGTTACAGTGAAGTTGCGCTCATTTACCACGATGGTACATCGTAGAGGGACTTGTGCCAGAGCGCCCAAGGACCGGAATGGGGATTGTGACCCGCGCTGCTCCGGTTAGATGGATGACCCCACTCGGTACGAATCGAGAGTCGGCCTCAGTCGCCGGTCGCGACGACCCCTGCGCGCTCCAGCATCAGCACAACGGTGCGCTCGGGGACCACCGGCCGGTGCTGCAGCCCCTTGGGTACGATGAACGCCTGGCGCGCCCCCAGCTCCACCGCCTCCCTGCCCTTCAACTCAATCCGCATACGCCCCTCCAGGACCAGGAAGAATTCGTCCTGTTGCTCATGCCGATGCCAGTGGAACTCGCCCTGGAGAACTCCCAACCGGACCGCGGTGCCGTCCACTTCGCACAGGGTCTGGTTGAACCAGGGATCGCTGACACCATCGATCACCGCCTGGACGTCGAGCTTTTCCAGGGCGCCGGCCAGCGGTTGGTATTCGATCCGGTAGTGGGTCACGGGCGCTCCCCACACGGTTGGTCGTCAACTGGATCCCATTCTGGGCCAGAATCGCGGCTCGGGGAGCCAACCACGTTCAAGTCCACGAGAATGAAGGGGCGTTGGCATCGTGCCGGCCGTTGCGCAGATGCGAGCAGAATGGGTGCCGGGTGTGATTCTCCCGAAGGACCGCGACCCTCGCTTCGTGACGATCCGCCGCGGGGGGACCCTCACCGATTCGGATCACCAGCTCCTCGCCCGGTGGGCGGCATCGTGCGCGGAGCACGTCCTTGACCTCTTCGAGTTCGGCTCAGCCTGAGGACCCGCGACCGCGTCGCGCCGTCGAACTCGGGCAGGCCTGGGCGCGCGGCGAGGTCACCATGACCCAGGCTCGCACCGCGGCCGGCCATGCAATGGCCGCGGCCAGGTACCTGAGTGGGGCAGCGCGGCATGCCGCGTACGCTGCCGGCCAGGCCGCAGCCGTCGCACACGTCGCCGCGCACGAGCTCGGTGCGGCCGCCTACGCGATCAAGGCCGCACGCGCAGCCCTGCCGGAAGGACATGGCGAGAGCGGTGGGCGACTCGAGTGCCGATGGCAGCGCGATCAGCTCCCGGAGGCGATTCGCGAACTCGTACTCGACGACCAGCGGTTGCGGAACGACATCTGCTGGTCGGTGTTCGACTGCTGAGACCAGGGCGCGAGCCCCTGAGCTTGCCGAGGGCTCGGCGCCGACGGGGTACCTTGACTTGGCGCTCCTCACCGCACCACAGCGCCGGCACTGAGCTCGCTAGAGGTATGCGCCGTGCGCAAGGTAGGGGGCGAGCTCACCGACGTCGCCCCGCAGCATCAGCGCCCCCAGATGGGGCATCAGCTCGAGCCCCGCCTCGAGCACGACCGGAAAGGCCCACTGCTGGCGCGCGTCGAGATGGCCGACCAAGGTGATTGCGTCGTCCACGCTCAGGGCGAGCGCTGTCCACAGCAGCCGTTGGGCGACCTCCGGTGTCGTTGCCGCCAGTAGCTTGGGGCCGTTGTCGACGATCGCGTAGCCTCTTCCCTGCTCGCCGGCGACCTTGAGGAACCGTCCGCCGGCATCGAGGATGGCGGGAAGGTCAGGCCGGTGCGACGCGCCACGGATCCTCCTGTCGATGGCGTCGACCAGCTCCAGGTCGGGCTCCCCATCTGCGTCGACATCGAGGCCGGCGGGAATGCGCTCACGATGGGGACGGCCAAGGGCGAGAGCGAAGGGATGCACGGCGAAACCGGATGTCGCGTAGGCGCGCAGCGCCCGGGGGTCGGCCGAGGAGACGATCATGCCGCCACGGCATCCGCCGCAGTACCCGAGCGCGCGGGTCAGCAGCTGGCGTCCCACGCCGCTGCTCTGGTGAGGCGGGTCGACAACCAGCAGCGACAGCCCCCACAATCCGTCCCTGAGGATGGCGAGCGAGAGGCCGACGATCTCGTCACCGGCGAAAGCTCCCCAGGCTCCGTTCGGATCAGTCTCGATGAGGTGGAGGATGCGAGCCCGTCCCCGCCGGGCGCGCTCCTCCTCGGGGGGGTCGGGCCAGTCCATGCCCAGCCGTGACCCCAGGTCGGCGAAAGCCCGGCGGGAGACCTGATCGGCGGCGGCCACATGCACACCATCGACAGGGCGTAGCTCATAGCGGTCGGCGGGACGGCGGAGAGAGCTCACCCGCAGCCGACTCTGGCACAGGCTCGCCGGCCCGGTCCATCTCCCGCCTCCTCGCCTGGGCCGACGATCTGCTTTCGGGGCAGCCGGCCCCGACCTGTCAGGCTATGCGGCCGAGGCAGCCGTCGGACGCCCTGAGGGAGAGCCATGGACTGGAAGCTGGAACTGGTGGTGCTCCCCGTCTCGAATGTCGACCGCGCCAAGGCCTTCTACGTGGACCGGGTCGGCTTCCACGCTGACCACGATCAGCGGGTCAACGAGAACGTGCGCTTCGTCCAGCTGACGCCGCCCGGGTCGGCCTGCTCGATCGCCCTCGGGGAAGGTCTGACCACCGCCTCACCGGGATCGGTCAAGGGGCTGCAGATGGTGGTCGCCGACGCCCAGGTGGCACGCCAGGAGCTGCGGGACCGCGGAGTGGAGGTCAGCGAGGTCGACATCCAGCCGTGGGGATCCTTCGTCTACTTCAGCGACCCGGACGGGAACGGCTGGACGGTCCAGCAGCTTCCCCCCTGGCGCTGACGGCAGCCTCGTCAAGCGGTCTTGGGGGGAGGCCTGCCGGCTGACCGGATCGCGGTCAGCGTTGACGCGCGCGAAAGGCGGCGACATTGACGCGAACTCGAGCAGGTGGCGCTGCAGTACCGGCGTGACCTGTTCTTCGACAGATCGACGACCACGTCATCGCAGTCGTCGGCGTCGCAGATGCGCAGCCGATGGAGCTCTCCCTGCCGGACGACGTCGACGAACGCCATCGCGGCCTCGACGGCCATCCGGTCGGCGAGCGATGCCTCGGGCAGAGTCGCGTGGAGGTGATAGTCCCACCCGTCGTGCCGAAGGAGCTGGGGCAGCGCGTGCGACTCGCCGAGGATCGCGTTCACTTCGGCGACGACACCATCCGCGTCCAGCTCCCACAGGCGGCGCAGCCGCGGGCGCAGCCCCCGCACCCGTTCGAGCTCGGGGGCGTCCCGCCGGCGGCTGCCTGTCCATCCCCACTCCGCCACGAACCGGTCAAGGTCCCCGACGGTGCTCAGGCGGTCTCCGGCCCGCTCCTCGGTGTTCACCAATGCCGCAGCGGCTTGCAGCGCGACCTCGGTGTCATGAGCAAAGATCACCTTGACATCTTACACCTTCGCGCGGTATTTTGTAAGAGTCGTAGTTTTGTTTGGGTCATTACGAAGGCGCGTGAACCAAGGAGGCCGAACGTGCGGCGGTCACTCAACGTCGGTCTGGCGATGGGACTCCTCTCGGGGGCGACCTTCGGCACTTCCGGGTCATTCGCCTCGAGCTTGATCGCCGCCGGCTGGACGCCCGCGGCCGCGGTGGCGGCCCGTGTCCTGCTCGCCGCTCTGGTGCTGACCGTTCCGGCACTTCTTCACGTCCGAGCCCAGCATGCCACCTGGGCTTCCGTACGGACAATCGCCCTGTACGGCGTCATCGCCGTGGCTGGCGCACAGCTCTGCTACTTCAACGCCGTGTCCCACCTCTCGGTCGGCGTCGCGCTGCTGCTCGAGTATTCGGGGATCCTGCTCGTGGTCGGGTGGGAATGGCTTCGCCACGGCCATCGCCCGGCCCGGCTCACCGTGGTCGGCGGCGCGGCTGCCGTGGCGGGCCTCGTCCTCGTCCTCGACCTGACCGGCTCACACCGTCTCGATGCTGTCGGAGTGCTCTGGGGACTTGGAGCTGCAGTGGGCCTGGCAGCGTACTTCATCCTCTCTGCCGAGAGGGACGGGAGTGTTCCACCGCTCGTGATGGCGTGGGGCGGTCTCGTCGTCGGCGGGATGGTCCTTGCCGTGGCAGGTCTATCCGGGCTCCTGCCGCTCCACGCCGCCTTCACGGCCGTGACGCTTCTCGGCCGGCAGGTGTCGTGGATTCTCCCCGTGCTCGGGCTGGCGCTGATCGCCGCGGTGATTGCGTACGTCGCGGGCATCGCCGCGGTGCGTCTCCTCGGTTCAAAACTTGCCTCGTTCGTCGGCCTCACCGAGGTGCTGTTCGCGGTCGTCTTCGCATGGTTGCTGCTGGGTCAGCGCCTTGATGCGACGCAGCTCGCCGGCGGGGCTCTGGTCGTGGCCGGGATCGCGCTCGTGCGCCTTGACGAGATGGGACATCCAACGACGCCGACACCGCCGAGGAGGGCGAGAGAGCAGAAGCTCTTGCCTGCCGACGCGGTGGGAACAGGCGCATGAGCGTGCCTGGCCCCGTCGCTGGCGCGCTTTCGCCTCAGGCCGGCGCCGGCGGCGGGACCGGATCCCTGGCGTAAGCGAGGGCGACCTCACGACTGGGGCAGCCCTTGAGTTCGGTGATGCGCCCATCCGCCACGGTCACCACGACGTAGCGGATGCCCTCCTCAAGGGGCCAGCCATCGTCGGGAGGAAGGGCTGGGCGGAACCCCACCACGATGCGACCCTCGACGTCGACCGCGCTCTCCAAGCGACCGGCCGGGGCCTGATTGTCCCGCTTGGCAAAGAAGGCGAGGATGGCCTGCCGGCCCTCGCAGTTCCAGGGTCCGTCCTCGACCGCACGCCACCGGGCTCTGCTGTCAAGAAACGGAATGGCGGCTTCGATGCCGGCACGGTTCACCGCGTCCCATACGGATCGGACCAGCGTCACGCCGGGGGTCTCTCCCATCTCTCCATTTTCCGCCATCGCGCCTGATCCGTGGCGGCCGCTATCATCGCCGCGCCGAACCTTGAAAGCACGGGGGTGCTGGGCGCGGCACGGAGCGGCATCGTGCGAGACTTCGAGCCGTGACGCCGCCAGCGCTGACGACGTTCTTCACCGCCTGCGCGGCTGTGGCGGGAAGCCTGGAGGGCCTGCTCTTCGTCGCCATCAGCCTTCGCTACGATGCCATTCTCGGCCCGACCGCCCCGAGCGCCAACCGGGCCGTCGCCGCCGCCGCGTTCACGGCCCTGACCAACGCGCTGATACTCTCGCTGTGGGCACTGGTGCCCGGCGTCAATCTCGGCTATCCGGTGGTGGCGGTGGCGATCGGATCGCTGTGGTCGACGGTCCGTACCCACTTCACGCGCTCGGGCCGGCGCGATACGTCGGTGCGGAGCTTCGTCGTGTCGCTGCTCATCTACCTCTTCGAGCTGGTGGTCGGCGCCGTCCTCATCGCGCGCCCGACTGTGACGGGACTGGTGTACGACCTCGCCTACATGGAGTTCGGCGCGTTCAGCGCCGCTCTGGCCCGATCCTGGCAGCTCCTGCAGCCCGAGCCGGCCGAGGCCGATGGCTCGCACGACGGTCCCAGCCCCGGAGCCGAGCTCCCCGGCCTGATCGCCACCCTGGTCCGGCTCCTGGCCCGTGGGGTGCGTCGGGCAACCTCGAGATTGAGACGCCGGCGTGGCGCGCGTTGACGCCCTCCGGCGTCGAGCCCCAGCCTCGGCTTGGCCTCCCGCTGGCTGGGTCCGGCTAGCAACCCGAAGTGGGGCGCGGTAGTCCGCGCGGGAGGATGCTCAGCCGCGCCGGTAGGCGCGGACCGCCAGCGGACCAAAGACCAGCAGTGTTCCCGCCAGCCAGGCCAGACTCTGCCAGAGAGGGGTGCCGATGTCGCCGCCGAGGGCCATCGCCCGCATGGCGTTGATCACAATGGTCACCGGCTGGTGGAGCGCAAACGCCTGGAGCCAGCCGGGCATGGTGGCGATCGGCACGAAGGCCGAGCTGACGAAGGTGAGCGGGAAGATCCAGATCAGGCCAAAGGCCTGCACCGACTCCTGGTCCTTGATGGCCAGCCCGATGTAGCCGGAGACGCAGCAGACAACGATGCCGAACACCTCGGCGAGCAGGACCATGCCGACGGCCGCGACGACCCCGTTCTGGAAACGGAACCCGACACCGTACCCGATCGCGACGATGACCAGGATGGTGATCAGCATCCGGATGGCGTCGGCGATCAGCCGTCCGGCCAGCACCGCGGAGCGGGCCATCGGCATCGACCGGAACCGGTCGAAGATCCCCTGCTTCATCCCCTCCGCGAGGGCGATGGCGGTCGCGAAGGAGGCGAAGGCCGCGGTCTGACCGATGATGCCGGGCATCAGGAAGTCGACGTAACCCCCCGCGACTCGCACCGGTATCGCGCCACCGAAGACGTAGCGGAAGAGAAGGACGAACATCACCGGCTGGATGACGGTGAAGGCGATGTAGGCAGGCACCCGTAACCACACCAGCAGGTTGCGCCAGGTCATCACCAGGGAATCGCTCACCGCCCAGCGGGCGAGCTGGAGGCGAGAGGGTGGTGTCGGGGCCACGCCGGCGGCGATCACGGCCATCGGCTCAGGCCTCGCTCGCCGCCGCCGCGGAGCGCCGCCGCCCGGGGACGCGCTGAACCTCGTGCTCTGCCTGGTGGCCGGTGAGTGCCAGGAAGACGTCGTCGAGCGAGGGCCGGCGGAGCAGCAGGGAGTCGGTCTCGATCCGGGCGGCATCCAGGCGCCGCACCGCCTCCACCACCAGCCGGGACCCGGTACCGCCCGCCCCCAGGCTCACCCTCCCGGCGGCCTCGTCGACGTAGGGCTCGGTCTGAGTCAGCCCCGACAGCGTGGATGCCGCCGCGGCCAGATGGGACCGGTCCACCAGGGTCAGCTCCAGCACGTCACCGCCCGCGCGATCCTTCAACTGGTCAGGCGTGCCCTCGGCGATGACCCGACCATGATCGATGACCACGATGGAGGCGGCCAGGGCGTCCGCCTCGTCCATGTACTGGGTGGTGAGCAGCACCGTGGTGCCGCCCGCGGCGAGCTCTCGGACGATGTCCCACATCTGCAGGCGGCCCCTTGGGTCCAACCCGGTGGTGGGCTCGTCGAGGAAGAGCACGCTCGGCTCGCCGATCAGGCTGGCAGCCAGGTCGAGCCGCCGCTGCATGCCGCCTGAGAACGTCTTCGCCGGGCGGTCAGCCGCATCCTCCAGCTCGAATCTCTCGAGCAGCTCAGCGGTCCGCTCGCGGATGTAGGGGCGGGGAAGATGGTTCAGCCGCCCGATGGTGCTGAGGTTCTCTCGCCCGGTCAGCTCGGGCTGGATGGCCGTCGCCTGTCCGGCAAGGCCAATTCGGCGGCGAACCAGAGATGCCTCGTGGACCACGTCGTGGCCCTCGATCAGCGCCCGGCCGGCGCTGGGTCGGGTCAGGGTGGCGAGGATCCGCACTGCGGTGGTCTTGCCGGCTCCGTTCGGCCCCAGCAGCCCGAGCACGCTGCCTCGCGGCACCGAGAAGTCCACGCCCCGCAGGGCGTCGACCTTGCCGAAGGATTTGGCCAGCCCTTCGACCTCGATCGCGGGGCGATCGACCGCCTGAGATGTCATGGTCGTCGCTCCACGCTGACACGGCCCGGCTCGGAGGCGGCACCGCGACCTGCCGCTGCCCAGGATGTTGCCACATCCCGCTTCGGCGACGACCGCGGCTCGGGCAATTGCGGCAAGCCTCGGGTCCGACGAAGGGCTCCCCCCCTGCGCAAATAGGAGGAGGCATCAAGCTCCCTGGGAGTCCCATCGGATCTCGCCATCAACCATCACGCCTGTGGGCCGAAGCCCAATTGAGCGGGCAACCGCCATCGAAGCGTCATGACGCGGGTGGATGTGAGCACGGAGGCACCCGACGCCCTGTTCACGCAGCCAGGCGGCCACGAGCTGCACCGCCTCCTTGGCAAACCCCTGACGCTGAAATGAGCTGCCGATGACCCACGCGAGTTCCGCGACGGTCGCCGGTTCGCGTCTCGTGACCGTGGCCTGAACTGTGCCGATGGCGCGGTCCGTCGCCCCCTGACGCACCATCCAGTTGAGCCAACGCTCACGCCCGTCCGGTGACCAGCCGCGCGTCTGACGATCGAAGCGAGCCCGTAGCTCGTCCACACTCAGCGGCTCGCGACCGATGAAGCGATGCAGAGATGCATCGTCCAGTACCGGTGCGAGCTCATCCGCGTGCTCAGTCTGCAGCGGCTCCAGCACGAGCCGAATCAACTCGAGCCGAATGGCGGTGATGCTGGGGGCGGACTCCATCGTGACCAGCTGGTGCCCGGTCTCGCGCCTACATCATCCTGAGCATGGCCACACCGCCGGTGCGCAGGAAGCGGACGAGGATGAGAGCTGTCAGCAGCAGGAAGCCGATGTCAAGGACGGTGTTGTAGTCCCACGAGATGGTGGTCTGGAAGGCGGCGACGCTGCGGCTGGCCGGCACCGCACCGACCGCCTCGAAGATCGAGCCGATGACCAGTCCAGCCAGCGCCATGGTCGCGTAGGAGACGGCGAACAGGTAGAGGCTGACCCGGGCGCCGTAGTACTTCCGGTAGATGTCGAGGATGGGAAGGATGATCAGGTCGCCGAAGATGAAGGCGACGGCGCCTCCGAAGCTGATCCCGCCCCGCCACAGCACCGCAGCGAGTGGGATGTTGCCCACCGAGCAGACGAAGCTCAGCATCGCTATCGGCGGCCCGATGACGGCACCCCAGACCTGGGTGGCGGCGCCGTGACCGGTGAGGAAGAGCGCCGACCAGAGCGAGTCCGGCACCCACGCGCCCAGGGCTCCGGCGATGAGGAAGCCGAGCAGCAGGTCGATCCACAGGCTGTAGGCATTCATCACGAAGTAGTGGCTCATCGAGGTGAGGGCGCGCCCCGAGAAGAGGCGGCGTGGAAACGGACCGTCGGTGACCGACATGTCCATGGCTGCGTGACCCTCCATCCGGCCCAGCAGTCCACGCTCGGCGCTGGTCCGGGCGGCGGCGGTGAGACGCCGGCTCAGGGTGAGTCGGAAGATCACGGCAAGGAGGACGACCATCAGCAGTCCACCGGCGAACTCCGCACCGAGGAACTGCCACCCCAGCAGAACCAGCAGGGCCAGGCCGAGCTCGAAGACCAGGTTGGTCGAGGCGAACTCGAAGATGATGGCGTTGCCCAGTGTGGCCCCCTTTCGGAAGAGGGCTCGGGCCAGCGCCACCGCCGCGTAGGAGCAGGAGGAGGAGGCCGCGCCGAAGGCGGAGCACAGGGCCACCGCCCTCGGGGTGTCCCGGCCCAGCAGCCGGGCGATCGTCTGCTTCGAGACCAGGGTTTCCACAGCCGCCGAGAGCAGAAAGCCGAGCGCCAGCGGCCAGAGCACCAGCCAGAACATGGCGAACGAGAGCCGGAGGGCGTCCCCGACGTGCTCGACGACGAAGCTCACGGGGCCGCGGTCATGGGCGAACCACCTGGCGGATGGTGCCGGCAACCCCGTCGAGCAAGGCGGCACCATCGGCCTCCGAGCTCCGCGCCCACCACGCCATCCAGCGTGAGAAGGGTGTGCAGGGTCATTCTCATCCTGGTTGTCCTCAGTGTGCTGGAAACCCGGCCCGGGACGGCCGGCCGATGATCGTCGCCGCCCGCTCCAGTCTCAACGGATGAAGGAGGCCAGGGTGCCCGAGCTGACCCCGGGTGGAGAGCCCCCGCGCCGGGCCCAATGACCGCCTGAGCGCCGGCCGGGGAGGCCCTGATTGGCCGGGACCGGGTTGTGGTACCCTTGGTGTGTCGCCAACAGTGGTCGACGCTCGCTCGTGGTCGTCCCGCCTTCTCGAACGGACGCGTGCGTCTGTTCTAAAATCTCGGGAAGGCGTGGAGACAAAGATGTTGACAGGCAACGTCAAGAAGGTCGTGAGCGAGCGCGGGTTCGGTTTCATCACGGCTGACGATGGTGAGGAGTACTTCTTCCATCGCAGCGCGCTGGACAGCTCGCTCGAGTTCGACAGGCTGGGCGGCGGTGAGCGCGTGGCGTTCGACGTCGAGCGCAGCGACAAGGGGCCTCGCGCCCGCCAAGTGCGGGCCGCCTAACCCCTTCTGTCCGAGGGTTTCGCCGGCCATCGCGGCCTGACCGCGGTGGCCGGGCCCTCGCCGGCCCGCAGGCGGCCCATCGGTGGTGCCGCCCCTCGCCTCCACGTTTCCGGCCGCGACCGGCGGGAGAGCTCCGGGTACTGACCGGCGGGCGGATAAGCTCTAAGGTGGCCGGGTGGGGCACGACCAGCCGATCCGCGCGGACGACGCGCTGCATCCGGTCCGGCGGCTGAGACGGGAGTCGCTCGGCCGCTCCGGACTCGCCCTCCCGGGCTGGGAAGCCGCGCCGCCACCCATCCCCCAGCCACCCGCGCCCCGCCAGCCCGCACCCTCCAAGAAGCACCACCCCCGGCTGTGGCTGCTGGTCGGCGTGGCCATCCTCCTGCTGGGCTCCGGGACCTGGAGCGCCCTGGCCGTGCCCCACCCCAGCTCGCCGGGGAGCGGGGCCGCGAGCAGCACCCACCTGCCGGCCCTGCCCCGGCAGTCCTCCGCCGTCCCCGCCCAGGCCACAGGCAGCGCCGTCGGAGACCTGCACATGTTCAGCCAGAGCACCGGATGGGCCCAGCGTGTGGCCGACGGTGCCCTGCTTCACACCACTCAGGGGGTGCTCCGCTGGACCCTCGCCTCACCGCCCACCAGCGCCGAGATCGTGGCCGTGGCCTACGTCGACGGCGACACGGCACGGGCGCTCACCGCACCCACCGGACCCCCGGGGCCGACCGCAGTTCAGTCCTGGGCGACCGACAACGGTGGCGCCAGCTGGAGCGCCGGGGGCAGCTTCGCGGTGCGCGGCTTCGCCTCCGGCCTGACCGGCGGGCTGGATTTCGTGGACCCCGAGCACGGCTGGTACTCGCAGATCGAGAACGGCCCCGGGCTCACCGGGACCGCGCTCTTCCGAACCGCGGACGGGGGCGCCCACTGGAGCCAGGTGGCGGCGACCGGCCCCACCGGCTCGCAGTGGCCCGGGGGGTCGGGGGTCATCCCCACCGGCTGCGACGAGCTCATCGCCACGTTCATCAGCACCACCACCGGCTGGATCACGGGCTCCTGCCCGAGCGGGCCGCCCCCCTTCTACCGGACCGACGACGGGGGCGTCACCTGGGGCAATCAGGACCTGGCGGCGGCCTCCGGCAGCCCCTACAGCCAGACCACCTTCCCTCCCAGCTTCAGCTCGGCGAAGGACGGCACCATGCTCACCGAGCAGGTCGGGGACGCCGCCATCGCCACCAGCGTGTACGCCACCCTGGACGGAGGCGAGCTCTGGTCGCTCGTCTACACGGGCGCCGGGACACCCCTCGGCTCCGACTTCTCCGGCCGGGTGGACGGGTGGATGGTGCTCGCCTCCGCGTACCCCGATGCCGCCGCTCCCGACCTCTACTCCAGCCGCGACGGGGGGAGCACCTGGACACCGATCGCGGCCTTTCCCTACATGGGCATGGACCTGGACTTCATCAGCTCCCAGCTGGGCTGGGCGGCTCCCGACCTCAGCCAGGTCGGCGGCGGCCCGACCTACCTGCTCCAGACCAGCGACGGCGGCCTCAGCTGGACCGGGCTGTCGCCCCAGCCGGCCGTCCCCTGAGATCGGATCAATTGGCCACCGACCACACCGACGCCCTGGTGGTGGGGGCCGGCCCGAGCGGTGCCGCCACGGCCCTGCTGCTGGCTCGGGCGGGCCACCGGACGGTGGTCATCGACCGCTCCCGCTTCCCCCGGGACAAACCCTGCGGCGAGGGCCTGATGCCCTCGGGCGTGGCCGCGCTGCAGCGGCTCGGCATGCTCGACCGGGTGCTCGCCACCGGGGCGCCCCGGCTGCGCTCGGTGACCTACAGGATGGTCCGCCCCCCGGCCGCCGAGGTGACCGCGGAGTTCCCGCCCCCGCCCGCCGGCGGGGACCGATGGGGTCTCGGTGTCCGACGGCTGCGCCTCGATGAGGCGCTGGCGCAGGCGCTGCGCGATGAGCCCGGAGTGCGGCTGATCGAGGGCCTCCGCGCCGAGCGATTGCTGCGCGGCCGTGCCGGCCAGATCACCGGGGTGGTCGCCGAAGGGGCGGCACTGACCGCCCGGGTGGTGGTCGCGGCCGACGGGCTGCACTCGTCGCTCCGGGCCGCGGCCGGCTGGACCTCACCCACGCCCCGGTTGCGGCGCTACGGGCTGGCCGGACACTGGCGGGTGGACACCGGCGCCATCCGCGGCATCACGGTGAGCTTCGCCGAGGGCCACGAGTGGTACCAGGCACCGGTCGGCCCCGACGAGCTGCTGGTGTCGGTGCTCGGTAGCCGCCGGCGGATCGGCGCCATTGCCGGCGGTTACGCCGGGGCGGCTCGGGCGGTCCTGCCCGCCCTGGAGGGCGCCGCGCTCCTGGGTCGCCCGCTCGCCGCCGGGCTCTTCCACCAGCGCCCGCGGCGGATCGCCGGTGACGGGCTCTTCCTGGTCGGTGATGCCGCCGGCTACGACGATCCGACCACGGGCGAGGGCATCGCGGTCGGCCTGCTGATGGCTGAACGAATCGCCACCCATCTGCACGCCCTGCTCAGCCAGCGGGTCTCCCCCGCCGAGGCGGCGGACGCCTACTCCCGCGACCACCGGCGGCTCTGGGCGGACCGCCGCCGCCTCACCGGGCTGGCCCTGGAGCTGGCCGCGCACCCCGCCGCCGCCCGGCGCGCCGTGACCGCCCTGGCAAGGCGTCCTCGGGCGCTCGAGAGCCTCCTCGGGGTCAACTGCGGCTACTGGGGCTTCGGCCGCCTCAGCCCGCGCGACTGGCTGGCCCTCGCCGGGATCTGACCGGTCGGGGGAGGAGGCGCGGCACCCCGGCAAACGCCTCGCGATAGCCGGGGACCCGGTTGAGCAGGGCCTCCTCGGCCCGGATGCGGGGGATCAGCACCGCGGCGTTGGCCGCACTGAGCAGCGCCGCCTCCGCATAGGCGCCCACCGCCAGCGGCAGGCAGGCGAACTCGACGATCACCGCCAGGTAGTTCGGATGGCGCAGCCAGCGGTAGGGGCCGCCGGTCACCAGCCGCAGCCCGTCGGGGACCACCCCGGTGACGTTCCACCCCTCCCCCAGGCTCGCGATCGCCCAGAGACGCAGGGCCACGGCGGCCGCCAGGCCCGCCAGCGCCGCCGCCTCCACCGTGCCCGGGGGTCGCCGTCGGCGAGGCACGACGCAGACGGCGAAGAGTGCGACGTTGACCCCGACCATCGCCGGAAAGCCCCGCGGTGCCGCCTGCTCACCCGCCCCGGCTCTGCTCAGGTTGCGCGCCGACCAGCCCAGCTCGGCGAGCCGCATCGTCCCCAGGCCGGTCGCCAGCAGCCAGCCCCCGCGCCGGCTCAGCGTTGCCACGCCAGCTCCAGAAGCTCGATGTCGAGCCCGGGCCCGAAGCCGATGGCAAGCCCGCGCCCCTGGGGCCCGGGCAGCGACCGCTCCAGCTCACCGAGCACCGAGAGGATCGCTGCCGAGGAGGTGTTGCCGGTGCGCCGGAGGGTGGCCCACGAGGCTGCCGTCTGGTCGGCGCCGAGCCCGAGGCAGCGCTCCACCGCCTCCAGGACGGCCGGGCCGCCGGGGTGGACGGCGACCGCGTCCAGCTCGCTTGCGGAGAGGTCGCCGAGGAACGCGGCCACCCGCTCGGGCAGGGCGGCGGCGAGCAGGCGGGGCAGCTGCCGGGAGAGCACCACCTGCAGCCCGGTGTCGGCCAGGCGGTAGCCGAGGGCATCGGCGGTCCCCGGCACCACCATGCCGCGGGTGCGGCCGACCATCAGACCGTGGTCGCCGGGGGTCACCACCAGGGCCGCCGCCCCGTCAGCGAACACCAGGGCGCTCAACAGGTTGTCCACCGAGGTGTCATCGGGCCGGAAGGTGATGGAGGGCACCTCGACCGCGACCACCAGGGCGGGCTGGTCAGGGTGCCCGCGAACCCAGCTGCAAGCATGGGCCAGCCCGGCGGCCCCACCCCCGCAGCCGAGGACGCTGAAGGGCATCCGGACAACGTCGGCGCGCAGCCCCAGGCGCGCGGCCAGAGGGACGTCGATCCCGGGCAGGACGTACCCGGTGCAGGAGGCGACCACCAGCAGGCCCACCGAGGCCGGGATCACCCCCGCCACCGCCAGCGCCCGCTCGGCCGCCTCTCCGGCCAGTGCCGGCGCCACCCGCCGATACAGCGCGGTCTGCGCGGCCGGTGAGAGCGGGGTGGCCAGCTGGTCGGCACGTCGCACCAGGTGGCGACCGACGCCCACCGATTGATCCAGGAGTGGACGGGCGTGGCGAGCCATCTCGGGCCACACCCGGGTGATCAGCCGGGCCAGGTCCTCGGGCCCGGCGAGGTGACGCGGGCTGGCGCTCCCGAAGCCGGCGAGACGCACCGGCTGGGTCCGGGCACCGGAGGCCTCAGCTCCGGCCAGCGGGTGGACCTCGGCTGTCACGATCCAGCAATTGAACCTGACTGAGACAGGCCGACCGCGGTGGCGATCATCGCCCTCCACCCCGGGGGCGGTGGTGGCGCTGCTCCACCCCGGGCCGTCGGTGCTGGTGACCCTCCTGTTCGTGGCCTCCGCGGGGGCTGCTCAGCACCGGCTCCCCGACCCGCTGACCATCCTTCGCCTGAGCGCGATCATGCTGCCGACGCAGTTCGCCATCGGCGCCCTCAATGACCTCTGCGACCTCGATCTGGACCGGCTCACCAAGCCGCAGAAGCCGCTGGTGGCGGGGATCGTCCGGCCCTGGCTGGCCGGGGCGGTGGCGCTCGCCGGTTTCGGCATCGGGCAGGGGGTGGCGGCGACCTTCCCCCTCCCCACCCTGCCGCTGGCCGCCGGGTGCGCGGCGGCGGGGATCAGCTACGACCTCGGGCTGAAGCGCGGCCCCCTCTCCTGGCTGCCCTGGTGGGTTGGATTCAGCTGCCTGCCGCTCTGCGCCTGGGCGGCGGAGCAGCACCTGGCCACCCGCGCCGCGATCGCGGTCGGGCCGCTTGCGCTGTTCCTCGCGCTCAGCCTCCATCTCGCCAATGCTGCGCCCGACGCCGCGGCCGACCGGCAGGCCGGGTCCACGGGGCTCGCGGTCCGGCTGGGGGCGGATCGGTCGAGGCGGCTGAGCCTCGGCCTGGCTGCGCTCGCCGCGCTGGCAGCTCCGCTCGCCGCCCCCCTCCTCGGTCAGCCTCTGCCGATCGTGGCCCTGGGCGCCCTGCCCTTGCTCGCGACGGCCGCGCTCCTCGCCCTGCGTCCGCGCCTGCGCCCCTTCCCGATCCTGGCCCCGGCCATGGCGGTGCTGAGCGCCCTGTGGGTGTTGTCCCTCCCCTGAGCTCCCTGGTCCGCTGGACGCGCTCAGTCCGCGGTGAGGAAGTCCCGGATGACGGCTGCGCTGTCGGGATGGGTGGGGCTCAGCCGCCAGCTTCGCCGGCAGCGGTTGCCCTCCGGTGGAATAAGCTGATAACGGCGCTATCAGGTTTAATTTTGTGAGCGGAGGGCTCAATGGGCCGGGCCGACCCCATCGACCAGGGCGCCCCCGCCCCGTGGGTCTGGAGGTGGTACGGGGCGCTCACCACCTACCTGGGCCCGATCATCGTGGCGGCGTGGATCTGCGTCTGCGTGGCGGCGGCGGGATTGCTCCCCGACTTCTCGTCTTCCCAGGGGGCCGGGCTCCTGCAGCTGATCCCGGGCAACGCTCCCGCCCTCCAGGCGGAGAGCCTCGAGACCCACCTGTTCGGATCGTCATTGGCCGAGACCCAGGCGGTGGTGGTGGAGCACGGGATCGGGGCGCTGCCCCTGGCGGTTGAGGAGCAGATCGTGGCCCGGGCCGTGGCCGTGGACCGGCGCAGCTCGGACGCCGGGGCTGCCGGTTCGCCCGCCTTTGCCCTGCCGGTGGTCAACGTTGCTCAAGCCCTGCGAACGCCGGGGGTGGGGTCGACGACCGCGGTCACCTACCTCGGGTTCCCGGCCTCGGTCGATGCCGCCAACGTCGAACTCGGGGGCGCAGGCATACGCCCGCTCCCTGCCCCACCCGGCGGGCGTGCAGGTGGGCGTCACCGGCGCGGTGCCGGCCCAGGTCGACGAGGGCAACCTCATCGATTCCGCGCTGCTCCCGGTCGAGGTCATCAGCGTGCTGGTGATCGCCCTGCTGGTCGCGGTGGTCTTCCGCTCCCCGATCGCACCGGTCGTGCCCCTGACCGGCACCGCCGTCGCCTACGTGGTGACCCACCACGTCATCGGCTGGGTGGCGAGACAGCTGGACGTGGAGGTCCCGGCCCAGCTCGACCCCGTCATGGTGGTCCTCCTCCTCGGGGTGGTCACCGACTATTCGATCTTCAGCCTCACCGGAATGCGCGCCCGCCTCGTCGCCGGTGAGCGGCGGACCGCCGCCGCCCGCCGCACCGCCGCCCGGGTGGTGCCCCTGGTGGCCGCGGCGGCGCTCACCGTCGCCGCCGGAACGGTGGCGCTGATCGGCACAGACGTCGATTTCTTCCATGCCCTCGGGCCGGGTCTGGCGGCGAGCGTGATCATCGCCGGCCTGGTGGCCACGACCTTCGTGCCCGCCCTGGTGGCGATGCTGGGGCGCGCCGCATTCTGGCCGAGCCTGGGACGAGCGGTGCTCAGCGCCCCCGCGGGTGCACCCGCGGCTGTCTCCAGCTCACCCAGCCTGCGCCGGCAATTCGCCAGTCTGCTCACCCGGCGAGCTGTCGCCGCCGTGGCCGTGCTCGTCTGCCTGGCGGGACTGGCCGCGGCGGGCACGGGACTGCTCCGGATCCGGCTCGGCAGCGACCTGCTCAGCCAGCTGCCGGCGAGCAGCGGACCCCGCTCGACTGCGATCGCTGCCGAGACCGGGTTCACCGGGGGGATCGTGGCGCCGACCGCGCTCATCCTCCAGGCTCCCGGGATCGGCTCCGGCTCCGACGCCGCCGCTGTCGCCCGTCTCCAGGGCGTGATCGAGGCCAGCCCCGGGGTGGCCGCGGCGATCGGTCCGGCCCAGCTGCCGGCCGGCACCTCGCTGCCCGTCTTCACCAGTGCGGGCGGGGAGGCGGTCCGGATCATGGTTCTCTTCTCCAGCGATCCCTACGACGGGCCGGCCATCACCGCCTTCACCAGCCTCCAGGCGAGGGTGCAGGCGGCCCTGCCGGACCAGGGGCTCGGAGGGGCCTCGGCATCCTGGTCGGGGGGAACGCCCGCAGCCGCCGACGCGGTGGCGGGGAGCACCGACGACCTCTGGCGGGTGGCGATCCTGGCGGGCGGCCTCATGGCCCTGGTCCTCATCCTCTATTTCCGCGCCATCCTGGCTCCACTGCTCCTGATCCTCTGCAGCGCAGCCGCCCTCGCCGCCCCCCTCGGCCTGCTCGTGTATGTCTTCCAGGGGCTCGTCGGAGCCCCCGACATCACCTTCTTCGTGCCACTGGCCGGAGGGGTCCTGCTGGTCTCGCTGGGTGCCGACTACAGCGTCTTCGTCATGGGCGGGATCTGGGAGGAGATGCGCGCCGCCAGCCTGTCGGAGGCGGTGGCGATGGCCCTTCCCAGGGCCTCGCGAGCGGTGTCGATCGCCGCTTTCACCCTGGCCGCCAGCTTCGCAGTGCTGGCGGTGGTGCCGGTCGCACCATTTCAGGAGCTCGCCTTCATGATGGCCGTGGGCGTGCTGATCGACGCCTTCGTGGTCCGAACATTCCTGCTTCCCGGGCTGCTGGTCCTGATCGGGCCCCGCGTCTTCTGGCCGCATCGCCGCTGACCGGCGCGCGGACCGCCGAAGGCTGGCCGAGCCGGAAGCTCAGAGGGTGACCCGGCGGCCGGCCATCACCGCCTTGCCCGCCAGGGGCTCGGGCACCGGAGCCTCCACCCCGGCCCGGATGCAGTAATCGAGGACCACCCGGGCGTGGAGATGGCAGAGCCGGCGATGCCCGTCGCCACGGGCCACGTGCCCCTCCGGGTAGACCAGCGCCAGCTCAGCTGGACGTGGGCAATCCGCCCGCCCCCTCCAGTCGCAGCGTTGCGACCCTGGGTCCACGGTCGGGGCCTCCTAGTTCAGCCACCCTCTCCGATATCACTCAAGCTACCAGCGGAGTAGCAGAATTACCAGAGGCGTCAAGTGGTACTGTCCTCAGGCCGTGGCCATCAGCTTGCCCATCGCGCTCTTCTACGGCGTCCTCCAAGGGGCCAGCGAACTCTTCCCGGTCTCGTCCCTCGGGCATGCGGTGGTGGTGCCTCCCCTGCTCCACATCCCAGTGCGGGAGAGCGACCCCGATTTCGTGCCCTTCCTGGTGCTGCTCCACATCGGCACCGCCACCGCCCTGATCGTTCTCTACTGGCGTCAGTGGGCGCGGATCATCGCCGGGTTCGTCCACAGCGCGGTGTCCGGGAGGATCCGGGGAGGGGACGAGCGCCTCGCCTGGCTACTGGTGGTGGGCACCATCCCCGCCGGACTGGTGGGCCTGATCTTCCAGAAGCCCCTCCAGAGCCTGTTCGGCGACCCCCGGCTGGCCGCCGGCCTGCTGGTGGTGAACGCCGGCGTCCTGCTCGGGGCTGAGGTGCTCCGCCGCCGCGACGAGCGAGGGGCGGGGATCGCCCGGCGCGACCCCGGCGTGGAGGCGCGCCGCTTCCACGGCGCCGAGGAGATGAGCTTCGCCAGCGCCGCGATGGTCGGCGCCTGCCAGATCCTGGCTCTGTTCCCCGGCCTCTCCAGGTCTGGCTCGACCATGGCTGGAGGGCTGATCGCGGGATTGCGCCATGAGGAGGCGCTGCGCTTCTCCTTCCTGCTGGCGACGCCGATCATCCTGGCCGCTGGGCTGCTCGAGGTGCCCTCGCTCGCCGGCTCTCCCGCGCTGGGCGCCATGGTTGTCGGCGGAGTGGTGGCGGGGCTCACCGCCTACGCGAGCGCCCGCTTCCTTGTCCGATACTTCCGGGTTGGCCGGCTCGACCCCTACGCCTACTACTGCGCGGCGCTGGGGGTGGTCGGCCTGATCGTGCTCTCCTGAGCGCCGCCGGAGGTCAGCTCGCCACGTCCAGCGCCAACCGCAACCGAACCATCGCCATCGTGCTGATCGTCGTCGCCCTGGCCTGCGCCGGTCTGGCGGTCTTCTATTTCACCCAGGACACGACCTTCCTGGCCGGCCCACCCGCCCGGATCCAGCTCAAGCATGGCATCGCCTTCGTGGTCGTGGCCGTGGTGGCACTGATCGCAGCCAACATGATCTGGCGGGCCGGACGCCGGGTCTGAGCCGGTCGTTCAGGGCTCGGTGGTGTTCTCCCGCTCAGCCTCACCGGGCCGGGTGGCGGGTGGCGCTGCACCGGTCATCTCCGTCAGCGCGCTGATCAGGCGGCCGATCGGACCATCGAGGGCGTGCTCGGCGGTGAGCTGGGCAACCCCTGAGGGATCCGCGGGGTAGGCATGGCGCCGGCCCGGAGGCAGGGTGAGGGGCAGGTCACGCACCGGCCGCACCACCTGGATGGCACGCTCGAGGTAGTCGCGGTCCGCTTCGGACAGCCCGCCGGAGCGGAGCACTCCGTCGATTCCACCGTGGACCTGGAGCAGGCGGGCGGCAGTGGAGGGTCCGACCCCGCGCAGTCCGGGAAGGCCGTCGGAGGGATCCCCTCGGAGCACCGCGAAATCGGCATAGAGCCGTCCGGGGATGCCGTAGCGCCGGGTCACGAAGGCCTCGTCGACCACGGCCATCCCGGCCTTCTCCGGATACAGCACCCGGACCCTGGGGTCCTCGACCAGGGCAAAGAGGTCGCGGTCCCCGCTCGCCACCTCGAGGGTGCCGGTGGCCAGCGCGGTCCAGGTCGAGATCAGATCCTCGGCCTCGTGCTCGGGCCAGCCGGCCACGTCCACTCCGACCGCCTCCAGCACCTGGTGGATCACCGGGAGCTGGGGGATGAGCCCGGGCGGCACCGGCTCGGCGGTGCGGTGAGCCTTGTAGCTGGGCAGCAGGGCCACCCGCCACGCCGGCCGCCAGTCCCAGTCGTCGGCCACCGCCAGCCGGCGGGGCCGGCGCTGGACCACCAGCCGGGCCAGGATGTCGAGGAAACCGCGAACCGCGTTCACCGGCCTGCCATCGGGCGCGCGCACGCTGTCGGGCACACCGTAGTAGGCGCGGAAGATCAGGCTGGAGCCATCGATCAGCAGCCAGTCGCAGCCCATCCGCTGGATTCTCCGCGTTCCCCGAGCGCCGCGGGCTGCGGCGGGCCGGAGTTGCATCCAGGGCTATCTTGATATATCGTGTGCGTATCGTTCATCGCCCTCGCGAGGTACATCGACCTGTGACCAGAGATCCATCCTCCGACTGGTCCGAGCGTATCGCTCGGCACCGCGCCCGCTTTCATTCCCCGCCCGGGGAGCCGCCCTACGGAGAGCCGCCCTTCCCCTTCGGCTGGCGCCAGCGGCGGCACGGGCCGCCCTTCGGCCGGGGCTTCGGGCCCGGGCCCAACCTCTTCAACGCCTTCTTCGGGCCGGGCGGGCCGGGAAGGGGCCCGCGGATGCGTCGCGGCGACGTGCGCGCAGCCATCCTGGCCCTGCTCCGGGAGGAGCCCCGCAACGGCTACCAGGTGATCCAGGAGATCGACCGCCGCACCGGCGGGCTGTGGCGCGCCAGCGCCGGTTCGGTCTACCCCGCCCTCCAGCAGCTCGAGGACGAGGGGCTGATCGTGGCTGGCGAGGCCGGCGGCGGGCGCCAGTATCAGCTCACCGAGGCCGGCCGCAAGTACGCCGACGAGCACCCGGAAGAGCTCGCCGCCCCCTGGGCGTCGGTCGCCAACTCGGTCGACCAGGACGCTCGGTCGCTCTTCGAGGTGATGGCCGCGGTCGGCGCCGCCGCGGTCCAGGTCGGCCAGGCCGGCGACGACAGCCAGGTCGCCCGGGCCCGGCAGATCCTGGCGGACACCCGCAAGGCCCTCTACCGCATCCTCGCCGAGGAGGGCGATCCGAGCGGATCAACCCCCTCCGCCGGCTGACCCCGGGATCCAAGACGGCTCAGGCCACCAGGATCAGTGAGGCCGTGAACACAAGGTAAGCGCCCACGATCAGCGCCCCGACCCCGCGGCGCAGCCCTCGGTCCCGGTGGGCGAAGGCGAGGGTGATCACGGTCAAGCCCGCATACCAGGCGGCCACCGTGGTCGCGCCGGGGGAGGGAGCACCGAGCCCGCTGACGGTTCCGACCACCAGCAGGCCGACGACCACGTTGAGGCTGTTGCTGTTGAGGGTGGTGCTGAGCACCGCGGCGCCACGCCCGCGCCCCGCCAGGTAGACCCCGGCCACGGCATTGGGCAGGCTGGTGACGGCAGCGAGCACCAGCCCTCCGAGCACGATCTCGGGTACGCCGAAGGTGCTGCCGAGCTGGGAGGCGGCCCGCTCCATGGTGGCGCTGGCCGCCACCACCACGAGCAGCGCGGCGCCGGCGACCAGCAGGTCCGCGGGACCCGCCCGCGCCGGGCGGATCGCCGACCCCAGCTCCCTCTCCTCCTCCACCACCGCGGCCCGGAGCCAGCGCGCCCAGCCGCGCCGGGTTGACAGCCGGCGCAGACCCTGGCGATCCAGCCCGAGCAGCGCCATGTAGCCGACCAGGATCACCCCCGCCAGGAGGAGTCCCTGCCCCGGCGTCAGCACCCCCAGCACGGCGAGCAGCGCCACCGCGGCCACCCACACGGCGATCACACCTCCGAGCAGCACCACGCGGCGATGCAGATGGATGCGACCGGCGACCAGCGCGCCCAGGCCCAGCAGGGCCGCGAGGTTGAAGACGTTGGACCCGATCACCACGCCCACCCCGACCCGTTGCTGCTGGTTCACCATGGCGGTGATCGCGGAGGTGATCTCGGGGGCGTCGGCGGCGAGCGCGGCCACCATGCCCAGCAGCGCCTCCGAAAGCCCGAGCCGCTCCCCGACCCGTTCCAGGCGCGAAACCAGGAGCCAGCTGGTCAGGAGGCTGGCGCAGGCCGCGACCGCGAACAGCAGGGCCGCCAGGGCGACCGGCACGCGCGCACCTCCACAGATATCACGGTGCCGACCAGACTTCCCGGCGCTCCGCGGCGACTATAGCAATCGGGCTCGGCAACCTCGGGCAGCGGACGCCCATATCGTCGACCGGCCGGTGCACGCGCACTAGCCGAGGTTCGACCACCTGCATCTCGTGGGCCGCCTGAGATCCGATCAGCATGTAAGACGTGATCAGGGCATTGAAGGCGATCGTGGCGGTGGGCTCCACCGCCGCCGCTCTCATCGGTGGCGGGGCCATGGCCGCGGGCCTCAGCACCATCGGCCACGGACCCGGGAGCTCCGCGCCGGCCTCGGCCTCCTCCTCCTGCACCTCGGACACCCTCCAGGTGGGCTACAGGACCGAGCTCTCCCCCGCCTCCCAGAGTGTGGCGGTCACGGACGTCACCCTGAGCGACACCGCCGCCGCCCCGAACCTGGGCGCCTGCGTCGGGGCGAGCTACCGGGTCACCCTCCTGGACGCCGGGGGCGCCTCGCTCGGTGAGGTCGGCGGCATGGTGCCGGGAGGCACCGCCAGCTTCTCCCCCGCCACCGGCTTCACCTCCCCGGTGGACGTCGCCCGGATCGCCGGGGTGACGGTGGCCCTGGGCGGCTGAACCCGGCCGTTAGCCTCAACCCGTTCGAACGCATCGGAGCCTCCGCAATCCGATGCCGGAGAACCAAGCCGTGACTGGCGTTACTCCTGATGGTGACGGGGTGACGCGGACGAGCAAAGGTGCTGACGCCTCGTCCCGCGCAAATGGTGCAGATGCACTATGGCCTCGTGGCCAGCCTGCCCCACCTCGGGGACCGGCCGGGCGACATCCCATTCATCCGAACTAGCCGAGATCAAGCGGAGCACGAGAGAGAACCATGAAGCGAATCATCGGAGCCATCGTCGCCGGGGTTGTGGCCTTCAGCGGCATCTACGCCCTGGCGGCCACCCTGAACCTCAGCACCAACACCCTGGGTGCCAAGCAGGTCACCGTCAGCGGCTGCACCGACCCGCTGGTCGTCACCTACCCGACCGCCGACATCACCGCCAGCGCCAGCAACGCCTCCGGGTATGAGCTCACCGGCGTGACCGTGACCGGGCTGACCAGCGGCGCCACCGGCTGCGAGAGCAAGGCGGCCGAGGTCAGCGTCTACAACGGCACCACCTCCATCGGCTCGGGAACGGTCGCCTCGACCGGCGCCACCGGCAGCTTCGCCGTCACCTGGACCGGGGGCTCCACCCCCGACCCCTCGCTGATCACCGCGGTCTCGGTCGTCGTCACCGGCTGATAGCCAGCTCACTTCGCTCCGCCAGCGGGTCCTGTGGTCTGTCAGCCATAGGGCCCGCTCGGCTTTTCCGGGGTGAAAGAAGATGCAGAAGCTGCGCAGAGCAACCCGCTTCCTCGCCGTGATCGCGGTGGTCGCCGCGGGCACCGGTGTGGTGGCCAACGCTGCCAGCCTCACGCTCTCCAGCAAGAGCCTGGGCGCCAACAAGGTCGCGGTGTCCGCCTGCACGGCCGGGTCGGTGACCGTCACCCTGACGACCACCGGCGCCGGCGCCAACAAGAAGGTGTCGGAGATCGGCCTGACCCTGACCGCATCCTGCGCTGGCGCCGGCAATGGCGCCACCGCGTACGCGATGCTCGACAACACCACCGCGGCCGTCAGCGGTAAGGGGACCTGCACGCTGACCACCCCAGGCCCGGCCTGCACCGGGGCAAAAGCGGTCACCCTTTCCACCGCGGTCAAGGACGTCGCCACCGACGACTACACCCTGATCATCCTGGCCAGCCCAGGGACGGCACAGACCTCGTCCACAGGCCACAACGGCCTGAAGCTCGCCACCGACTACCTCACCTTGCGCGATTGCACGAGCACCACCGGACCGCCAACCACGTGTTAGTCAACCGCGGGTGAGATGACAGCCTCCACCGAGACCCCGAACGCAACCCCCTGGTCGCGGCTGCGCGAGGCGGCCCTGACCGTCGAGGCTCCGCAGGAGCTCAGCGCCGTCCCCGACCCGCGGCGGGCCCTGGCTCCCTCTGGGTTCAGGGTCCACTCGGGGGCGGAGACCTCCGGCCCGAGCCCAGAGAGCCCAGCGGCGACCGCCCCGCCGAGCACCGCCACGATCCGCCCCGCCGAATCGCCCGAACCCAACCGGCTGCGCGGGTCGGACAGTGCGCTCCGGCGCCAGGGCCGGGCGCTCATCGACTTCATCCGCAAGCCCGCCAACCTGGTCTTCCTCATCGTGCTGTCGGTCCTCGTGACGGGATGGTGGGTGGAGCTGCGCCCCACCTCCTTCCTCGGTGGACCGGCCACCTTCATCGTGGTGCGGGGGACCTCGATGCTGCCGACCTTCCACACCGGGGACTTCGTCCTGGCCCGCAGCCAGACCGGCTACCAGGTCGGCGAGGTAGTCGTCTACCGGGTGCCCCGGGGCAACATCGGGGCGGGCGAGGAGGTGATCCACCGGATCGTGGCAGGCAGCTCGGCCACCGGCTACACCCTCGAGGGCGACAACAACAACACCGCCGACCCCTGGCAGGTGCCCGCCGCCGACATCGTGGGCAGGGAGGTCGCCGTCCTTCCCGGCGCGGGTGAAACCCTTCTCGTGATCCGCAGCCCGATCTTCGCCGGCGGGGTCGCGGCCATGGTCGCGATCAGCCTGGTGCTCTTCCCCCCGGCGTGGGCTCGCCGGCGCAGACGGACCGCCGCGGCTGGCCCGGCGGGCCGGCTCGACGAATCCCCCGAGACGGCTGTGGGGAAGCGGCCACCCTGGTACAGCGGAGACTGGCCGCCCTCGCCGCCACCGACAGCGGGCTGATTTTGGGCCACGACCGGGGCCCGGGAGCGGCGGCCGTGCGAGCTCCGCACAGCGAATACAATCCAGCCATGGGCCGGGTCATCCACGTCCGCGTCCGCGGCCTGGATCCCAGCCGGCGGGATCAGGCCCAGGCGCGCTTCGCGGAGCTGGCCCGGCGGCGTGATTGGCGCGACGGCAACCCCTGGCTCGCCGACGACCGCTCTCCCGACCTCTTTCCCCAGCTCTTCTTCGACGACCAGAGATCGGTGAGCTCGCATCAGGATCCGGGGGCCGGCCCGCTCTCCGCCGCCACCTTCATCCGCGTCCTCGGCGACGAGACCGACGCCCTGGCCGTGCTCTTCATCTTCCGCGACCTCTCCGAGCGCTTCGGGCTGCGCGTGGAGCTGCGTGACCCGGACAATCCCATCGCCAAGCTCCGGCGGGTGGAGCTCAGCGACGGCCGCCTCCCCTCCGGCCTCCCCCTCGAGGCGGTGCTGGTGCGGCGGCCGATCTTCAAGAAGCTCCCCGATGGGCGCCGGATCGAGCTCTTCCCTCCCCGAGCCCTGGCCTCGGCCTTCGGCGTGCCCGAGGCGCGCGACCTGGAAAGCCGGGGCTGGAGCTTCCAGGTCGCCGGGATGCGCGGCCGGGCGCCCGACTTCTTCGAGGCCGAAGCCGAGGCGATGCGCATGCGCCGGGGCCTGGACAGCCTGGGACAGGCGGGGTGAGGGCGGTCGTCCAAAGGGTGCGGCGGGCCGGGGTGACCGTCGAGTCGCGGGTTGTGGGTGAGGTGGGACCCGGTCTGTGCGTGCTTCTCTCAGTCGGCCCCGGCGACACTCAGGCGATCGCCGAACACCTCGCCCAGCGGGTCGCGGGGCTGCGGATCATCAGCGATGAGGATGGCCGCATGAACCTCGACACCGGCAGGACCGGTGGGTCTGTCCTGGTGGTGAGTCAATTCACCCTCCACGCGGACACGTCGCGCGGCCACCGCCCCCGCTTCATCGGGGCTGCTCCGCCCGACCTGGCGCGAGATCTCTGCGACCGTTTCGCCGGCGCCCTGCGCAGCCTCGGGCTGACCGTGGCCACCGGGGAGTTCGGCGCCCACATGCAGGTGGAGATCCTGAACGACGGCCCGGTCACCCTGGTGCTGAGCTCCGGCGAGCCCCCCTGGGTCGCCGACGCCGGTTAGCGGGCGGCGCCGAGCTGGACGTCCTGGACGCCGCCCGTCAGGCGCTGCGCCGCGCCCGGAGCACCGCCAGCTGCTCGTCGTCGCCGCCGGTGCCGGCGTAGCGGAGCAGCTCCGGGGGCCGTCCACCGGTGCCGGCAGGGCTGCGGAAGCGAGGCACCCGCAGCCGCAGCGCCGCCACCTCCGAATCGCGCACCGGCTTCAGCACCCCGGCATCGCGGAGCTCCTGGACCCGGCGCCGGAAGGTCCGTTCGCTCCCCTCGGGTTCGCCGTGGAGTGCCGAGTAGAGCCGGAGCAGGTCATCCCCGGTGAAGACCTCACCGAGCAGTCCCACGGCCCCGGCCACGTGCCGGGAGTTGGCGCGCAGCTTCTCCAGGGCGGCTCGGAAGGCGGCACCGTCGGCGGCGTCGAGGCGGGGGCCGCGGCCCGCAACCACCCAGGCGGCCGGGCGGGCCACCTCCGCATGCGCAACCGTCGCGTAGTACCAGACCGTGAGCGCCCGGGTCCGCCCTCCCGGAGGATCGTCCAGACCCACCAGACGGAGCCGGCCACCCCCACCCCCGCCCCGGGCCCGGCGACCGCCGTCGAGCCGGATCCCACCCTCGGCGACCGCCCGGAGCCCGGCCGCCTCCAGGGTCTCCCGGGCCTCCGGCTCAGCCTGGGGCAGTCCCTGCCGGATGGTGAGGACGTGGAGGGCGCGCCCCGTGGGCGTCTCCGGGCCGGGGTCGAAGCCGAATACGGCGACCCGCACCCCCAGGGACGCCTGCGCCTTGGCCATGGTCATGACCTCCGTCGTTTCGGGCGATGATGACACGAACTGGCGGGCGCTGGGGCCATGGTGGGCGCTTCGTTGCGACTGCCCTGTTCCCGAGGGGAGGAGCCCCGGGGCGGTGGGCGGAGCAGGGCTCGAACCTGCGACCTTCTCGGTGTAAGCGAGACGCGCTGACCGGCTGCGCCATCCGCCCTGTTCACGAGTGTACGCGACCCCGGCTGGGGGCAAGCTCGCGGACGGCGCCGGATTCGTCACCGACCAGCACCCGGTCGGCCATGCCCAGGAAGAGCCCGTGACCCACCACCCCGGGCACCGCGTCGAGCCGCTGGGAGAGTCCCTCGGGGTCGCCGATTGCGCCGAAGGCCCCATCCGCGAGCAGGTTGCCGGAGTTGCTCGCCAGCGGCCGGCCCTCCGCGTCATGGCGCAGTCGGAAGTTCGCGCCGCACTCATCGAGCGCAGCGAGCGTCGCGCCCGCACCGAAAGCCAATACCTCGACAGGCACCGGGCCGTGGAGCTGGGGCACGAGCTTGCCCTCGTCCACGACCACCACGAACTGGCGGGCGGCAGCGGCCACCACCTTCTCGTGGACATGGGCGCCGCCCCCACCCTTGATCAGCCGGAGGTCCGGATCGACCAGGTCCGCCCCGTCCACGGCGAGGTCCAGACCCGACCCGTCGAGGTCCACGAGCAGAATCCCGAGATTGTCGGCGAGCCGCGCGCTGGCTTCCGAGGTGGCAACGGCGGTCACCCGAAGGCCCCGGCTCACCGCCTCCCCGACCGCGACGATGAACCAACGGGCGGTGGACCCGGTGCCCAGCCCCACCCGCATGCCATCGCGCACCAGCAGGGCGGCGGCGCGCCCAGCGGCCTCCTTGGCGCGGTCAGCGCTCATCGTCGCCGCGAGACTAGCAGGGCGGCCGCTCGGCCGTGGGGATGCGCCTCAGGAGGCGAGGCGCCGCTTGAGCCGCAGCTCGTCGCGGGTCGGCAGCATCCCCTGCGGCTGGCGCATGAAGCGCTCCTGGGCGGCGAACACCGCCTCCACCATGTCCGCCGGAGAGGCGCCGGCACCGACTGCCACGCCGCGCCGGCGCAGCTGGGTGATGACCCTGGGCGGCATGGGCTGGCCTCTCAGATTCATCTCCTCGATCTGCACGAGGAGCCCGTCGAGCTCGCACAGGATCTCGCGACGGCCAGACCTGTAGGTCTCGGTCTCAGGAGCCCACTGCAACTGGTTCAGGACGCGGTTCCGGACGAATGTGGCCATGACTGCTCCTAGGAAGCGTCCCCTGCTCGGCGGTTGTTGAAAGTGGCGGAAGTGCATCCGAGTGGCCGGACGATCCGCTGACGATGGTATCCAAGCTGTGACCGGTTGGCTAGAGGGCAACCGAAATGAGTCAGCAAAGGCCTTGTGAACGCCTGTAAAGCCCTGTGAAGACGTGGTTCGCCGGCGCGCCGAAAGACGCGATTGGGTATCTTATGGCCACGAGCGGCACGAACCCGGCGACGGTAGCCGCCAGGATCGGCTGAAACTCAGGCGGCGGCGGGAATGGCCGCGGCGAGCCGGAGCAGGCCGGAACCCGGCTGGGCCGGTGCGGCCCCGAGGGCCTCGGCCGTGCAGGCGGCGAGGTCGGGCGCGACCGACTCGGGGGTGACCCCGAGCACCCCCGCCCGGGCCATCGAGGTGACCCCGGCGTCCGCGATCCCGCAGGGCACGACCCTGGAGAACCAGGAGAGGTCGGTGGTGACGTTGAGGGCGACGCCGTGCTGGGTGACCCCACGGGCCAGCTTGACCCCGATCGCCGCCAGCTTGGCCTCCCCCACCCAGGCGCCGGTGAAACCGGGCCGGCGGCTGGCGCGGATCCCGTGGCGCCGGGCGGTGGCGATGAGCGCGGCCTCCAGAGCCCGCACGTAGGCCACCGCGTCGCCCCGCTCCGGGGCTGCCGCGAAGGGGAACGCCGCGGACAGCTGGACGATCGGGTAGCCGACCAGCTGGCCGGGGCCGTGGAAGGTCACCGAGCCGCCCCGGTCCACCTCCAGGCATTCCGCCCCCAGGGCGCGCAGCGCGTCCGGGCCGGCCCCGAGGTGGAGCGGGTCGGTGTTGCGCCCGAGCGTGTAGACCGGAGGGTGCTCGAGAAGGAGCAGGCAGTCGCCGATCTCGCCGGCCACCCGGGCCTCGGCCAGGCGGCGCTGGAGTTGCCAGGCCTGCTGGTAGGGGACCATGCCCAGCCAGATGCTCTCCAGGCTGCGGGGCACCGGCTCAGACCGCGGTCGCCGCCGCGACCTGGCCGGCGGCGTGGTAGCTGGAGCGCACCAGCGGGCCGGCCTCGACGTGGGCGAAGCCCAGGCCGAGGCCGTAGGCGCGAAGCGCTGCGAACTCGTCGGGATGCCAGAAGCGGATCAGCGGATGGTGCTTGACCGAGGGCCGGAGGTACTGGCCAATGGTGACGATATCCACCCGGTGGGCGCGCAGGTCGCGAAGCAGCCCGTGGACCTCGCCGGCGTCCTCGCCCAACCCCACCATGAGCCCGCTCTTGGTCCGCGATTCCGGCCACATCTGCTTGGCAGCACGGAGAACTTCGAGCGACCGGCGGTACTCGGACTTGGGCCGGACCCTCGCGTACAGACGAGCCACCGTCTCCATGTTGTGGTTGAAAATCTCCGGTCGCTCCGCCACCACCGTGGCCACCGCCTCGAGGTCACCCTGGAAGTCGGGGGTCAGCACCTCGACAGTCGTCCCCGGCGACTGGCGGCGGATCTCCCGGATGGTGGCGGCGAAGATCGCTGCTCCGCCGTCCGCCAGGTCGTCGCGGTCGACCGAGGTGACCACGGCGTGGCGCAGCCCCAGGCGGGCCACCGTCTCGCCCACCCGGCGCGGCTCGTCCCAATCGACGTCACCGCCGCGGCGCCCGCTCTTCACCGCACAGAAGGCGCACGCCCGGGTGCAGGTGTCGCCCAGGACCATGAAGGTGGCGGTGCCCGCGTTCCAGCACTCGCCGAGGTTGGGGCAGCGGGCCTCCTCGCAGACCGTCACCAGCGACTTCTCACGCATCAGCGCGGTCAACCGGTCGACCCCTTCGCCCATCGGTGCCCGCACGGTGAGCCAGGGTGGCCGGCGCTCGACCCCCTCGGGGAGCAGCCGCTGCCAGGTGGGCCGCGGGTCGGCTCCGGCGGCGGGCCGGCGGGAGCCGGTGATCGGGGTGAGCGGGATCTCGTGCATGGGCTGGGCCCACCATATCGCGGGACGGCCCCAGAGCGGCCGGGCGGGCTCCCGGGACACAATCGATGTGCCATGAGCGCTCCCCCTCCCGCGGTCAACGAACCGGTGCTCAGCTACAGCCCCGGGTCCCCGGAGCGAGCCCAGATCCGCGAGGCGCTCGCCGCCCTGCAGGCCGCCCCCCGCGACCTGCCCATGCACGTCGGCGGGCGGCGGGCGGAGGCGGCGGGCGATGAGCTGGTGGTGCGCGCCCCCCACCGCCACGACCAGGTGCTCGGGCGCCTCCGTCAGGCCACGGCGGACGACGTGCAGGCGGCGGTCGACGCCGCCCTGGAGGCCTCCCGGTCCTGGGCCCACACCACCCTCGAGGAGCGGGCCGCCGTCTTCCTGCGTGCCGCGGACCTGCTCGCCGGGCCGTGGCGCGCGCGCCTCAACGCGGCCACCATGCTGGGCCAGAGCAAGTCCGTGTACCAGGCGGAGATCGACTCCGCATGCGAGCTGATCGACTTCTGGCGGTTCAATGTGCACTACGCCTTCCGGCTCCTCGAGGACCAGCCACTGAGCCCGCGCGGAGTGTGGAACCGGATGGAGCTGCGCCCCCTCGAGGGCTTCGTGGTGGCGATCACTCCCTTCAACTTCACCTCGATCGCCGGCAACCTCCCCACCGCGCCCGCGATCATGGGCAACACCGTGGTCTGGAAGCCGGCAGCGAGCCAGCAGCTGGCCGCCAGCCTGATCATCGAGCTGCTCGAGGAGGCCGGCCTGCCCGCCGGGGTCATCAACATGGTCACCGGCCATGGCGGCGGCGTCATGGACACGGCGATCTCTCACCCCGGCCTGGCCGGCATCCACTTCACCGGGTCCACCCCGACCTTCCACGCCATCTGGCGCCGCGTTGCTGACAACCTCGACCATTACCGGACGTACCCGCGGCTGGTCGGGGAGACGGGCGGCAAGGACTTCGTGATCGCCCACGCCAGCGCTTCACCGGAGGCACTGCTGGTGGGCCTGCTCCGTGGCGCGTTCGAATACCAGGGCCAGAAGTGCAGCGCCGTGTCCCGCGCCTACGTGCCGCGCGGGATGTGGGAGGAGCTGCGCGGTCCGCTCGCCGCCCAGTGCGAGGCGATTCCGATGGGGGACCCCACCGACCTCTCGATCTTCATGGGAGCGGTGATCGACGAGCGCGCCTTCCGCAAGCACGAGGCGGCACTGCGCGGAGCCGCCCACGATCGCTCCCTCCACCTGGTGGCGGGTGGCGAGTGTGACGAGAGCGTGGGCTGGTTCGTCCGGCCCACCATCCTGGCCACCGACGATCCCCACCACGAGCTGATGCAGCGCGAGCTGTTCGGACCGATCCTCACCGTCCACCCCTACCAGGGCAGCTGGGAGGCGGCCCTCGAGCTGGTGGACGGGACCTCAGCCTACGCGCTCACCGGGGCCGTCTTCGCACAGGACCGGGGCGCCGTCGAGACCGGGCTTCGAGCGCTGCGCCACGCCGCCGGCAACATCTACATCAACGACAAGCCCACCGGTGCGGTGGTGGGCCAGCAGCCCTTCGGCGGCGCCCGCCAGAGCGGGACCAACGACAAGGCGGGCTCGGCCCTCAACCTGCTGCGCTGGGCCTCGGCGCGGGCGATCAAGGAGACCTTCGTGCCAGCGACCACTTGGCCCTACCCCCACATGGACCGCGAGGACTGAGCCGGGTCCGGCCTACAGCAGCGTCGCGCCCTCGTCCAGCCCCTCCAGCTGCTCCTTCACGTCCTGGAGGAAGCGAGCCGCCTGGAGACCGTCATTGAGCCGGTGGTCGAAGCTCAGCCCCAGGTTCATGATCGGGCGGATCGCGATCATGTCGTCGACCACCACCGGCCGCTTGACCACCGCGTCCATGGTGAGGATCGCCGCCTGGGGCTGGTTGATGATCGCCTGGGTCATCACCGCCCCGAGCGCCCCGGTGTTGTTGAGGGTGAAGGTGCCGCCCTGGATCTCGTCGAGGCGCAGCCGGTTGGCCCGGGCCCGCTCCCCCAGGTCGGCCATGGCCTCGGCCAGTCCGGCGATGCTCAGCCGGTCGGCGTGGCCCAGCACCGGCACCACCAGGTTCTCCTCCAGGGCCACCGCGATCCCCAGGTTGATGTCACGCTTGAGCACCACCCCCTCCTCGCTCCACTGGGAGTTGAGGGTGGGCCGGCGGCGCAGCGCCTCCACCACCGCCCGGGCGACGAAGGGAAGGTAGGTGAGCGACACCCCGTAGCGCTCGCGGAACTCCGCCTTGCGCGCGGCCCGGACCCGGCTGACCCGGGACATGTCGACCTCCACCATCAGCCAGGCGTGGGGCGAGGTGTGCCGGCTGCGGACCATGTGGTCGGCGATCGCCCGCCGCACCGAGGTCATGGGCAGGAGCCGGTCGCCCTCCCCCACCTCGTCGAGGCCGGCGGGCGCGCTCGGCGCGGCCATCGGGTCCGGCGCCCCCGGCTGGGCGGGCGCAGCCTGTCCCTGGCTGGGCGCCACCCCCCTCCCCTCGGCGTCCCGCCGCTGCACGTACTCCAGGACGTCCTTCTTGGTGATCCGTCCGCCGATCCCGCTGCCGGTGACGTCGTCGAGGTCGACCTCATGCTCACGCACCAGCATGCGCACCGCCGGGGTCACGTGATACCGGCCCTGCTCGGTGGCGGCCCCGTTGGGCTCTGCCGGCGCGGCCGGCGACGGCGCCACCGTGGTCTGGGGCGGCGCCGAAGCCCGGGCCGCGACCGCCGTCCGCTCCGCCTCGGGCTGCTCGACGGCCGAGGGCCGGGCCGCGGCAACCGGCGTGGGCACGGGGGCGGCCGGCGAAGACTGGGCCGCCGGGGCCGGGGCAACCGGCGCAGGCGCCGCCGCGGGCCCAGCAGCGGCTGACGCAGGCGCCGGCTTCGCCGCCTCACTCGGCCCCTGACCGCCCGCCGGCGCCTGGGCGGCGCCGCCAGCAACGCTCTCGATGGTGCAGATCGGCTGGCCGACGCTGACCACCGCCCCCTCGGCCGCGATGATCTTCCCGAAGGTGCCGTCGACCGGGGCCGGGATCTCGGCGTTCACCTTGTCGCTCGCCACCTCGACGATCGACTCGTACTTCGCGACCGCGTCGCCCGGCCGTTTGAGCCAGCGCGCGATGGTCCCCTCGGTGACCGACTCCCCAAGCTGGGGCATGTTGACCGTGACCGCCACGTCTGAACCTTCCCTGTGGTGTCCCGAGATCCGACTAGTACCGAGCCAGCTCCCGCAGCTTCGCCTCGAGCCGGTCGGCGTCCACGAGGTAGAAGTCCTCGAGCGGCTTGGCGAAGGGCATCGCCGGGATCTCGGGCCCGCCGATCCGCATCACCGGAGCATCAAGGTACTCGAAACACTCCTCGGCGACGATGGCGCTGACCTCGCTGCTCACCGACACCATCAGGTTGGCCTCCTGGGCGATCAGCACCTTGCCGCACTTGCGGGCGCTGTGCACGATCGCCCCGCGGTCCAGGGGGCGGAGCGAGCGGAGGTCGACCACCTCCACCGAGAAGCCGTCCTGGGCGAGCCGCTCGGCGGCGGTGAGCGCCGTGTCCACCATCAGCCCGTAGGTGAGCAGGCAGATGTCGCTGCCCTCGCGGGCCACCCGGGCCCGGCCCAGGGGAACGGTGTAGTCACCCTCGGGGACCTCGCCGCGCAGCGACCGGTAGGCCTTCTTGTGCTCGAAGTAGAGGACCGGGTCGGGATCGCGGATCGCCGCCACCAGCAGCCCCTTGGCGTCGTGGGGGGTGGCGGGCACCACCACCTTCAGGCCCGGGACATGGCAGAACATCGCCTCCAGCGACTGCGAGTGGTACAGCGCGCCGTGGACACCGCCCCCGAAGGGCGAGCGGATCACCATCGGCACGTTCCAGTCGCCGTTGGACCGGTAGCGGATCTTGGCCGCCTCGCTCACGATCTGGTCGACCGCGGGAAGGATGAAGTCCTGGAACTGGATCTCGGCGATGGGACGCATCCCGTTGAGGGCCGCCCCCACCGAGACCCCGACGATGCAGGACTTGGCGAGCGGGGAGTCCATCACCCGCCACTCCCCGAACTCCTTCTGGAGGCCCTCGGTGGCCCCGAAGACGCCACCCTTGGCGCCCACGTCCTCGCCGAAGATCATCACCCGCTGGTCGCGGCGCATCTCGTCGCGCATCCCCTCGCGGATCGCCTCGAGGTAGGTGCGGACGGCCACTACCCCTCCTCCACCACATGGAGGAGAGCGGTCTCGGGCAGCGGATCGGCGGCCGCCTCCGCCTCCTCGGTGGCCTGGTTGAGCTCGGCGAGCAGCTCCGCCCGCATCGCCGCGGCCATGGTCGCCGAGAGCACCCCCAGGTCCTGCCAGCCGGCGTTCGAACACGGCCACGCAATCATTGCGGCGGTCCGCCTCCAGCGACTTCGGGACTGCGGTAGCGGCGCTGGTCGTCGTCAGAGCTGTGCGAGGTGAGCCGCGCCACCTTGGCCTCGAGCAGGGTCGGCCCCTGGCCGCGCCGAGCCCGGGCCACCGCCTCGCCGCAGCGCAGGTAGCAGCGGATCGGGTCGCAGCCGTCCATCACCACCCCGGGGATGCCGTAGCCGCGAGCCCGGTCGGCGACGTCGGGGGTGGGCATCTGCCTGTCCGCCGGCACGCTGATGGCGTAGCCGTTGTTCTGCACCAGGAAGACGACCGGGAGCCGGTGGGTGGCCACGAAGTTGAGGGCCTCGTGGAAGTCCCCTTCGCTGGTGGCCCCCTCGCCCACGCTGGTCACGGTGACCGCGTCCTCGCCCCGGATCCGCGAGGCCAGGGCGACCCCGGCGGCGTGGAGCAGCTGGGTGGCGACCGCCGAGCCGGTGCTCACGATGTTGAGCCGCCGCGAGCTGTAGTGCGCCGGCATCTGGCGGCTGCCGGTGTTGGGGTCGTCGGCCTTGCCCAGCACCGAGAGCAGGTGGTCGCGCGGGGTCATGCCCAGCACCAGGGTCAGGGTCAGGTCGCGGTAGTAGGGGGCGACCCAGTCCACCCCGGGGCGCAGGTGCATGCCGATCGCCACCTGGGCGGCCTCGTGGCCCATCGCCGAGATCCAGAACGGCGCCCGCCCCTGGTGATTGAGCACCCACATCCTCTCGTCGAGCAGACGGGAGCGGAGCATGTGCCGGTACATCGTCCGGAGGGTGTCGGCATCGATGCCGGTCAGCCCCCGGACGTCCCTGTTGGCGACTGCCACGCTGCCTCCTGAGTGGCCCGCACTCCCCAACCTCTGATGGTAGCCCGGGAACGAGGGGTATCAGATGTGGATGGGCTGACCGATGGCGGCCAGGGCCGCCTCCATGAGCACCTCGCTGACCGTGGGATGGGGGGCGACCGCCCGGCCCATCTCGAAGGGGGTGGCCTCGAGCAGGCCCCCCAGGGAGGCCGCGTAGATCAGCTCGGTGACCTCGGCGCCGATGATGTGGACCCCGAGCACGGTGTCGTCGGCGCCGGCGACGATCTTGCAGAAGCCTCGCTCCCCCCAGATGATCGAACGCCCGTTGGCGCTCAGCGGGAACATCCCCACCCGCACCTCGTGCCCGGCCGCCCTGGCCTGCTCCTCGGAGAGCCCGATGGAGGCGATCTGCGGGGTGCAGTAGGTGGTGCGGGCCACCAGGTTGGGGTCGAGGGGATGGGGGTCGAGCCCGGCGATGGCCTCGGCCGCGATGATCCCCTGGTGGCTTCCCTTGTGGGCCAGCAGGAGGCCGCCGGCGACGTCGCCGATGGCATAGACGCCCTGCTCTGCGGTGCTCTGGTCAGGACGAGGTCGAATGAATCCGCGCTCCAGCTCGACGGCCGTGCCCTCCAGTCCGATCTCCTCGCTGCAGGGGGCCCGGCCCACCGCGACCAGCAGGACCTCGGCGTCCAGGCGCTCCTCCTTGCCGTCCCTGGCCACGGTCACCGCGACCCCGCCCTCGTCCCGGCTCACCGAGCCGAGATCCAGGGTGGCGCCCACCCGGCAGCTGATCCCCCGTCCCTCGAAATGCTTGCCCAGCTCCACCCCGACGGCGCGATCCTCGAGTGGCACCAGCCGGTCGAGCATCTCCACCACGGTGACCTCGGCGCCGCAGCTGCGCCACAGCGAGGCGAACTCCACGCCGACGGCGCCCGCCCCCAGCACGATGGCGCTGGCCGGGACGTGGTCGAGAAGCAGGGCGTGATCGGAGGTCAGGATGGCCCGGCCGTCGCTCTCCACCCCGGGGAGCTCCTTGGGGCGTGACCCGGTGGCGATCACGACGGATTGAGCCTCCACCTCGAGATCGCCACTCTGCCCGCCACCGACGGTGAGCCGGTGCGGGCCGTCCAGGCGGCCCCTGCCGCGCAGCACCTCGATCTTGTTCTTGCGCATCAGCATCTCGACGCCGCGATGCAGCTGGCCGACCACCTGGTCGCGGTTTGCCCCAACCCGGCCCCAATCCAGCTCGAGACCGGTCGCCATCACCCCCAGGCGCTCGCCGTGACGCGCCTGGTCGAGCACGAAGGCCGACTGGAGCAGGGCCTTGGTGGGGATGCAGCCCCGGTGCAGGCAGCACCCGCCCAGCTTGTCCTCCTCGACCACCGCGGTGCGCAGACCCAGCTGAGCGGACCGGATGGCGCCCACGTAGCCGCCCATGCCTCCCCCGAGGAAGACGGAATCGAACCGATCGGCCATCGGGTGGCGAGTATATTCGCTGTCTGGGATGACCCCGCTGGAGATCGTGCTCTGCCTCGTCGAGCTCTGCATCGCCATCGCGATGGGTTATGACGCTGAGCGCTGGGATCAGAGCGTCAACCTGTGGAGCCTGGCCGGTCTGGTGCTGAGCGTGGTCGGGCTCGGGCTCTGGCTCTACGTCCGCCACGCCGAGGCCGAGCGCCGCCGGGCCGCGGGCCTTGCCCTCCCCACCCCCATGCTGCGCTGGCTTGGCCTGCGCCGGCGGCTGCGCCGCATGGGTGCCGGTCGTCAGCTGGACTGAGCCCGGGCGATCGCCAGCGCCGCCTGCAGCTGGGGATCCTGGGCGGGGTCCGGGGACTGCCACTCCAGGCTGAACTGATCGTCGGGGCTGGGTAGGCTCACGATGTCCTGAGGGGTGATGCCCTTGCCGTCGATGCTCTCGCCGTCGGGCCCATACCACCTCTCGATGGTGAGGTGGAGGTCGTCGCCGTCGGGGAGTGTGAAGTCGACCTGAACCGACCCCTTGCCGTAGGTCTGGACGCCCACCACGGTGGCCCGGTGGTAGTCGCGCATCGCCGCGGTCACGATCTCCGCGGCCGACGCCGTGCCTCCGTCCACCAGGACCACCAGGGGGATGGCGGGGGCGATGCCGCCGGATTGGATCTGGTCCTCGATCACGGTCTGCGCCGAGCCCGGCTGGCCCTGGACGTCCAGCCGGCCCCTCCGCACCACCACATCCCGCTCCCCGGGACGGTTGGTGAGGAACTGGCTGGCCAGGGTCACCGCCTGGTCGACGTAACCGCCCCCGTTGCCGCGCAGGTCGAGCACCACCGCCGTGGCCCCCCGGCCGAGCCCCGCCTTGAGCTGGGTCACCGCCTCCTGCCCGGTGTTGGTGCCGAAGCTCACCACCTGGAGATCGAGGACTGAGCCGAACATGGTGCTGTAGACGGTGGCGAGCTGAAGGTTCTCCCGGGTGGCGGTGAAGGTCAGCGACCGGCTGCCGCGCACGACGGTGAGGCTCACCCTGGTCCCCGGGGTGCCCAGGATCAGCGGGGAGACCTTGGTCAGCTGCTCGTCGAGGGTCTTCCCCAGGCTGGACAGCGAGGTTCCCCCCACCGCCTCCAGGAGGTCGCCGTTCTCCAGCCCCGCCCGCTCAGCTGGCTCCCCGTGGAGGACCTGCTCGATGCCGAGCACGGTGGGGCTCTGCCCGCTCGGGCACAGGGTGGCGCCGGCGCAGAGCTCCTCCAGGGTGATCCCGACGCTGCCCGAGCGCTGCTGGTTGAGGTCCTGGTCAAACTGCTGGTACTGGCTCTTGGTGAGCAGGGCGCTGAACCGATCGCCGTAGTCCTGGTGGAGCACCTCGACCAGCGCCTGCTCGCTGGTCTCGGAGGCGAGGCTGCTGGGCACCCCGCGGAGGACGTAGTTGTTCTCGATGTCCTGCCATTCGGTCTCCAGGGAGCTGTCGTCGAAGGTGCCGCCGAATCGCGGGAAGATCGCGCTCAGCGATCCCCCCAGGGGGACGGCGCCGAGGTTGGCGGAGAGCAGGCCTCCCAGGTAGAGGCAGACCACCGCCACCGCGATGTAGCTCCAGAAACTGCCCTGGACCCGGGAGAGGCGGGTGCCCCGAGGTGGTGGAGGTGGGGCGTCCTCAGACGTGGAGGAAGCGACGGACGCCGAGGAAGCTCCCGATCCCTCCGAGCCCGGCGCCGACGGCCACCAGGATGAGCACCATCACCGTGAGGTAGGTGCTGTCCGGGCTCACCCCCAGGAAGACCCGGGTGTTGGCCTGGGCGAGCACGAACCGGTAGGCGAGGCTCACCACCGTCGCCCCGAACGCCGCCGCCAGGATGCCGCCGAACATCCCCTCCAGGATGAACGGCCAGCGCACGAACCAGTCCCCCGCCCCGACCAGCTTCATGATCTCGATCTCGGTGCGCCGGATGTACACCGCGGTCCGGATGGTGTTCATGATGATGACCAGGCTGATCAGGGCCAGCACCGCGGAGAGCACCAGCCCGATCCCATAGGTCCAGGCGATCACCGTCTGCAGGCGAGGGATGACGTCGGGGTTGTAGTCGGTGGCGTGGCCCTGGCTGGTGTCCACGATGGGCAGCGAGCCAGCCAGGGTGTTGAGCTGGGTGAGATCGGCCAGGTTCTTGACGTGGATGTCGATGGAGGCCGGCAGCGGGTTGCTGCCGATGGTGCTGATGGCGTCCTGGAAGTCGAGGCCGCGCTGTTTGGCGACGATCACCGCCTGGTCCTTGCTGGTGAAGGAGACGCCATTGATTCGCGGATCGGCGCGGAAGCGCAGCTCGTAGTCGGCGATGGTGCGCAGTCGATACCGAGTCCTGCAGGTAGACGTTGATGAGGTCCGCCTGGGCCTCCTGCTGCACCAGGATCAGGTCCACGGTGTGGGTGAGCAGGAGGGTGCCTCCCACCAGCAGCATGATCAGCCCCATGGTGAAGACGCCCGCGATCGACACCGCGAAGTTGCGGGTGAAGTTCTGCGCCGCGGCCACCAGCGAGAAGCGGATGGAGGCCAGCAGCGCCCTCACCGGTGCAGCCTCATATGGTCGCCTCACCCTCGCGCAGGTACGAGCCCTCGGCCTCGTCGCGAACCACCCGACCGGAGTCGATGGCGATCACCCGGCGGCGGACCAGGTCGACGATCTCCCGGTTGTGGGTGGCCATCACCACCGTGGTGCCCCGGTGGTTGATCTGGAGCAGGAGCTGGACGATGCCCCAGGAGGTGTCGGGGTCGAGGTTGCCGGTGGGCTCGTCGGCCAGGAAGATGCGGGGCCTGTGGACCAGGGCGCGGGCGATCGCCACCCGCTGCTGCTCACCGCCGGAGAGCTCGTCGGGGAACTTGGTCAGCTTGTCCTCGAGCCCGACGATCCAGAGGGTCTCCTCCACCTTCTCGCGCATGTGCCGCTGCCCCGGGCGGGTCACCTGGAGGGCGAAGGCGACGTTCTGGGCAACCGTCAGCTTGGGCAGCAGCTTGTAGTCCTGGAAGACGATGCCGAACTTGCGCCGGAGCTTGGGCAGCCGGCGCCGGCGCATCCGGGTGGTCTCCATCCCGTCCACGAAGATCCGGCCGGTGGTGGCGACCTCCTCGCGGATCAGCAGGCGGACCAGGGTGGTCTTGCCCGAGCCGCTCGCGCCCACCACGAAGCAGAAGTCGCCGTGGTAGATGGCAAGGTCGACGTCCCGGATGGCCTGGGTCCCGTTGGGGTAGCGCTTGCTGACCCCGTGGAAGGAGATCACCGGACGCAGCCCCGGATCAGGCCTCACGGCCTGTCGGGGAGGCATGACCGCCGTGAGGCTCACGGCCTCGGGCTCGGCGCGTTCATCGCTTGCTTCACTGGTTGGGGGTCGCGTCGGCTGATGGGCCCCGGGAGAGGGATCACCGGAAGGCCGGGCGGGCTGGTGGGGCCCCGAGGACAGCTGGATGCGCCCGCCCGGGACCGGCCGAGTATACCGGGGGGGACCGCCGCATGGGTCCGAGCCCGTCGAGCCTTGTAACGCGTCCGTGACCCTTCGGTGGTGGGTGCCCTCGCCGATCTGGCCGGTTCACGCCGCGGTGCTCGCCTCGTTGTCCGCCGCCCAGCGCAGGTAGGCCTCCTGGAAGGCGTCGAGATCGCCGTCGAGGACCGCCTGGGCGTTGCCGGTCTCGTAGCCGGTGCGGTGGTCCTTGACCATGGTGTAGGGGTGGAGAACGTAGGAGCGGATCTGCGATCCCCATTCGGCGGGCAGCGACTCCCCCTTGAGCTCGCTGATCCGCTCGGCGTGGGCGGCCTGGGCCAGGGCGAGCAGGCGGGAGCGGAGCACCCGCCAGGCGACATCGCGGTTCTGGTGCTGGGAGCGCTCGTTCTGACAGGTGACCACGATGCCGGTGGGGATGTGGGTGAGCCGGACCGCCGAGGAGGTCTTGTTGACGTGCTGGCCGCCCGCGCCGCTGGAGCGGTAGACGTCCTCGCGGACGTCCTTGGGGTCGATCTCCACGCTGACGTCGTCCTCGACCTCGGGGGTGACCTCGACCAGGACAAAGCTGGTGTGGCGCCGGTGGGCCTGGTCGAAGGGGCTGAGCCGGACCAGGCGGTGCACTCCACGCTCTGACTTGAGCAGACCGAAGGCGCGGGGGCCGGCGATGCGGATGGTCGCCGACTTGATGCCGGCCTCCTCACCCGCGGACTCCTCGATGAATTCGACCGCCATGCGGTGACGCTCAGCCCAGCGCAGGAACATCCGGAGCAGCATCTCCGCCCAATCCTGGCTGTCGGTGCCTCCGGCCCCGCTCTTGACCGAGAGCAGCGCGGCGTGGTCGGTGAAGGGGTCGCTGAAGAGCAGGTCGACCTCGCGAGCGTGCAGCTCCCGTTCGATGTCGTCGAGCTCGGTGGCGAGCTCGGTGGTCATGGCGCGGTCCTGGCCCTCCTCGACGCTCTCCGGGGTCTCCTCATCGGCGACCAGCTCGGCGAGGTCGCGGGCGTCGTTGGCACGCCGGGTCAGCGTTTCCCAGCCGGCCAGCTCCTCGCGGATCCGGGAGAGCTCCTGGGTCAGCAGGGCGGCGCGACGGGGGTCGTCCCACAGGTCGGGGTCGGCGACCAGGGTCTCCAGCTCGCCAATGCGCGAGCGCCGGGAGTCCAGGTCAAAGGTGGCCCTGTAGCTCGGCTACGCGGGCGGCAACCTCCCCGGCTCGAACCGACAGCTCACTCATGGCGGGATCGAGTGTAGCCCGCGAGTATCGAGCTGGGCGCCGAAAGGGGCGGGGATTGCTCCCCGCCCCTGCAGGTCATTCGGATTTCGCGTTGAGGTGATCAGGGCCGGCCAGGTGCCGGAACCATGGCGTCGCTCTCGAAAGGTGCCGGAGGAAGCGGCATGTGGCCGGGGCCCGGTGAGGTTCCGGGGCTGAAGGCGACACCCCGGTACACGGTCGCGTTGACCGCCGGACGGACGGTTTCGAAGCGCTCCCAGGTGGGAAGTGTGGTGGCGTCCAGCCGGTCGGTGACGCCCACCAGCTTGTTCGGGTCGGCACCCTGGTCACCGCCGCCGCTGACCGTCGAGGTCTCGGCCCAGATGGTCACGGTGCCATTGGGGTTGAGCTGACCGGTGATGTTGCGCAGGCCGTCGGTGGCCGGCGCCCAGGGAAGCCCGCTCCCGCCGGGGCCATCGTTGAGGCCGGTGGGGTACCCGGGCACGCTGTAGGGCTGGCCGAGGGCGAGTCCGTTCTGCAGCGTGTAGGCGAGCTGCCATTCCCCGAGGTCGTGGTTGAAGACCCACTTCTGCAGCCCCGCGGTGGTCGAGGCCGCGGCCGCGGTGTAGCTGTTGGTCGTCGGGTCGTAGGTGTTGTCACCTGCGCCCTCGTCGGCGACGTAGAGGGTGTCGGGGTCGGCGAACCAGATCCCGAACGGGTAGTCGCTGGAGTCGCTGGCGTTCGCTGCCAGGACGCTTGGGAACCCGTTCAGGATGCACATGTTCTGGGGCTCCAGACCGGGGTCGGGCTTCTTGGTGCTGGTGCCCTCGTTGGCCACGTACGAGAAGCTCGAGCTGGTCGGGAGCGAGGCGCCCGGCGCCGGGAGCCCGCTGCCCGACGGGCACGCGCTGCCGGTCGTGTCCACGAAGTACACGGTGTCGATCCCGTTGCCACCGCTGCCCTTGGTGTAGTACAGCACGTTGTTGGACACGGTCATGCCCCGGAAGTTGTCGTCCTTGGCGCTCTTGTCGAGGGCGTCTCCGAGCTGGTTGATGTTGAAGCTGCCGACCGCGGTGGGCTGGCCCGGGGTCTGCTCGAACTCGGGAAGGTCGGAGGGCTGGATCAGCTGCGCGCCCACGCCGAGCACCACCGCGGCGGGCTCGGGGTTGGCGCCGTTGCCGGCGTTGCCGGCGGCGTAGATCACATCGGATGCGTCGTTCACGACCGCCGCCCGTCCGTTGTCGCCGGAGTAGGCGTTGGTCTCGGTGAAGGTGAAGTCGCCGCCACGGTCGAGGGATGCGACCACCCGGTAGTGGTCGCTGAAGTCACCGTCCGTGGGGTCCATGTCGCCCGGGGTGCTTCCGTTGGAGACGTCGGTCTCGTCGGGCTCCGCCGCGTATCCCATGAAGTTCACCTCGCGCCCGTCGGTGGAGAGGTTCAGGGCCAGCTCCGACTTGGAGGAGAAGCTGGTGACCACCCCGCTCGGACCGGAGGGCACGTCGACGGTCCCCATCACCTGGCCCGAGGGGGTCAGCTCCTCGAGGGTGATCGGCGAGGTGACCCCGAAGAAGGCGTCGACGGTGTCGTTGTTGAAGACCTGGGGATAGGCGCCACCCGTGACCGCCGTCTCGCATGGGTATGGGTCGGCGACGGTTCCACATCCCGGCGGCAGCTGGGTCACCCCGGCCACGATGTTGGGGTCGTACTGGTCGACGCTGGTGGCGACCAGCACCTTGCCGGGGATGAGCGGCGCGCCCCCGTGCGGGCCGGGGTCGGCGAGGATCACCGAGTTGGCGGCCAGCCCGATCAGCGCTCCGAGACCGGCGAGCAGCGCTCCACGGTTCACGGCGCGCGTGGCAGCAGCATTCAGACGCATACAGCACCTCCCTTCGGTGATCGGGTCCGCGCGGCGCAGGACTCTGGGCGGCCCCATGGTCCCAGGGCGCTCGTGAACGTCGAGCTATGCGGGGCCTAAGAGAGGGTTAAACCCACTCGCGACCTGCTGCGGTGCGCGAGCTCAGTCGATGTCGCGAAAGCGGCGGCTCTTGAGCGCGTTGCGCACCCCGGCGATCAGCTCGTCGGCGGGGGTGTCCTTGAGCAGGTAGCCGACAGCTCCGGAGCGCAGCGCCTCCTTGACCCGCTCCTTTCCCGAGAAGGAGCTGAGCATGACCACCCGCGAGTCGGGACACGACTTGAGCAGAAACCGGGTGGCCTCCATGCCATCCATGTTGGGCATGGAGAGATCCATCAGGACCACGTCGGGCTCGTGCTTGAGGCTCATGGTGACGGCCTCGACGCCATCCGAGGCCAGCCCCACCACCTGGATGTCCTCGGTGCGTTCGAAGATATCGGCCAGCCCCCGCCGGACCACGGGATGGTCATCGACGATGAGGAGCTTGATCTTGCCGCCGCTGGCCATCTACCGGAAACCCTCTGAAACCAACTTCATCCTTCCGCCTCGGCTCCGCGATTGTAGGGTGCCCCTGGCGTCCGCGGGGCCCCTGTCACGGGCGGGCGACCGGACCGTGCTTGCGCCGTGCTGCTGCCGGTGGTCGGGTGAGGCCGATCGCCCTGGACGGTTCAAACGTGCTGCGGTTCAGCGGCCCCACGGTCGGCGTCGCGGGCACCGCCCTTCGGACGGCGTGCTCGGCGCGAAGGAACGCTGGCACCTTCGGGGCGCGATCTGACGATGCTCGGGGATGGGACCTCGAGAGCGGTCGGGGGTTGCGCGGGTGCCGGCGCGTGGAGCTCGACGACGGTCCCGGCACCGACCCGCGAGGCGACCCGGAGCAGCCCTCCCCCATCGCGCACCGTCTGCTCGAGCAGGCCCAGCCCGTTGTGATCCTCTTGGAGGCGCCGAGCCCGATCCTCGGGCGAGAAGCCTCGTCCGTCGTCGCGGACTGAGGCCACCAGGTTCTCGCCCTGGTAGGCGACGGTGACCCAGAGGTTTCTGCACCCAGCGTGCTTGATGGCGTTGCGCATGGCCTCCTGGACCACGCGGTGGACGAGGCGCAGTCGCGGCGGGTCGACGTCCAGATCCTCGCAATCGAGGTGGCTCTTGATGTCCTCGCGCTGCAGCCGGCCCAGAAGTTGCTGGAGTGCACCGCGAAGTCCGTGCAGCTCCAATTCCGGTGGAGCCAGCTCGATCATCATGCTGCGCAGGTCGCGAGTCACCCGGTGGCCGATCTCGTCGGCGCGCTGGAGAAACTCGTCGAGGGGTGGATCCGCTTCGCCGATCCTAGATCGGGCGGCGGCTAGCGACATCATCACCCCGGCGATGTCTTGGATCACACCGTCGTGAAGGTCGGACGCGATGTGGCGGCGCTCCCGCTCGGACGCGTCAGCGGCCCGCTGGGAGGCGTCGGCGGTCTTTCGGAGTAACGCTTCGCGCTCTCTGGCCTGGGCCTCCTGGATACGAGCTTGCTCATGTGCGCGGCGAGCGAGCGTCACCATGGATGCCTGCACCATCGCCAGAGGCAGCAGCAGGGTGACGATACCGAAGGTCCCTTCCTTTCCGTACAGCAGAACTGCTCCGGCGGCGGTGACGCCGAAGAGCATGGCCACCGACGCCTGCTGCACCAGCGTGTGCAGCCAGCCCCGGACGGTGGCTTGCTCGCCGGCCAAAGATACAGCCACCGCGAGAAGGGCGACGTTGACCACGGATTCGCCGGCGGCTCCAGCGGCCCCCCGAAGAGCAAGAGTGATCACGTCCGAACCGCCGCCGGCCACCTGGTGAAACACGAACCATGCAGCTGTGTCGGCCAGGAAGTGGTTGCCAATATTGAAGAGCGTTCGAAACACCCCCGGGCGCCGACGGACCGCCGAGCCCGCCGCCTGGCCGAAAGCCATGGTGAGGATCGCAGGGGGACCGATCGCGAAGCTGAAGGCCAGGTGGAAGAATCCCGACGCAGACCAGCGACCGGGCACGCTGCCGAAAAGCGGGACGGCGTACGCGGCCATGCCGGCTACCAACAGCGCCGCCACACCGGCCGCGAGCCAGTCGCCATGCCACGGCATGGCTGCAGCGAGTGAGCCAGCGACGAGCCAGGTTGCTACAACGAAAGCCACCAGTGCCCAACTCAGCCTCACGGGCTCACTGGCGGCCCACCGCGGGAGGTCCCAGAGACTTCGGCCCAGCCGGACAAGGGCGTAGCGGACTCCAGTCACGCCGGTTCCGCCGGAGGTGGCCACGGCACCCAAGCCTAGCGCGGAACTCGCGGGATTCCCTCCCTGTGACTGCGTCGTCGTGCTGGTGTGGTCGGCGCGTGCAACGTCGCCTGAATGCCATCTCTTGTCCCGAGGTGCAACGAAACTGTCACGATGCTGCCACGATCGAGTAACGGGCGAGGCCGCTGAATTCAAGGCATTGCAACCGGCGCGTCACATTGACGCGATCAGACCTTCACAACGGACGGGGACTTCAGGCAGACTTGGCTCCGGGAAGCCCATGCGGTTTGGGACCAGGAGGATTAAGCGTGTACAACACTAGAGACTGGTAGCTTTCAGAGCCGCGCCCGTCGTGTGAGGTGCCGGAAGGAGCGGGTAAGGTCGTGCTCGCAACTTCCCCACGGGGGTAGCGTTCGGCGGAAACTACGCCGGTGCGTCGATCCGTGTTGGTGCGGTTTCTGGCCGGCGTCGGCATCTCTGGGTTGGGTGATTGGCTGACCACACTCGCCCTCGCGGTCGTGCTCTATGGCGCGACTGGAAGCATCGCTGCGACAGCTGGATATTTCCTGGTTCGCGTTGGTCCGCGCCCCTTGGGCGCCTGGTTGGGGGGCCCACTTGGCGACCGGATCAGCCCACGGGTCGCGATCCTCGCGGCGGCCCTGGCCCAGGGAGCTCTGACTGCTGCCATCGCTGTGCCCCTGGCGTTGGGCCGCGGCCTCTGGGCCGTCTACCTGCTTGCCGGCCTCTCACAGCTGATTGGGGGGTCGTGGCAACCGCTGACCGCCGCGCTGATGGCCAGGCTCGCCACCGGGAGTGACCGGCATACCCTCAACTTAGCTGACACCCTCCTCAGCGGTGGGTCGATGCTCGTCGCGCCCGCCATCGGCGCCCTGCTTCTTCCCGTGCTCGGCGCTGTCCCCCTTGTCCTCACTGATGCTGCCAGCTTCTTGGTCGCCGCGGGCTTGTTCCTCTCGCTCCCGGTGATGCCGGGTGGCGCCGCGCGGCGTCTCAACCTCCGAGGCCTCGCGCTGGGAGGCTTCGAGGCCGTGCTCCCTCGACGGATCCTCCGGATCATTGCCCTGGGAGCGTTCTCGTCGACAGTCGCAATCACCGCACTCCAGACGGCCCTGCCGGCGTTGGCGCTGCAGCGGTTCGGTGCCTCGGCAGATGCCGGCGTTCTCTACGCGTCGGTCGGTCTGGGCAGCATGGGAGGCTCGTTTCTCGCTCTCTGGCGCCCCATCCGACGCCCTTCGGTCATCCTTCCCGGACTGGCGATAGAGATCGCCGGCATCGGCGGGGTGGCCGTCGCAGGGTCCGCGGCCGCGGACCTCGTGATCCTCGCCATCAGCACCGCCGCCGCCAGTCTGGCCCAGATCGAGAGCGGGGTGGTGATCCAGAGCCGGCCGGCAGGTACCGTCGGCCGAGTTCAGGGAGCCGTGTCGACAAGCCGATTTCTGGGAATGGCAGGGGGAGCCGCGCTCGCACTGGTGCTGGCCGTCACCGTGAAGAGCGACTGGGAAACGCTGGTGCTGGTCCTCGCCCTGGGCGGGCTGCTCGTACTGGCGCTCTCCGCCCTCGGGCGACGCGAACCGGCTAGCGCGGCACTCCCGTTGCCCGCGATCTCCCCACTCGCGGAGTTCCCCGAGTAGCAGCGCCCGGCGTCAGACCGGCGGCCGCGTCCCAATGACCACCGTGGCTTCCAGCTCCTCACAGCTCGCCGCCCGCGCAACCAGCCCGCCGCCCTCCACGATCTCGACGGCCCCCTCCGCCTGCCCGGCGCTCACCTCCAGCAGCAGGTGCCCGCCCGGACGCAGCCAGAGCGCGGCGGTGGCGACCACCCGCCGGTAGACGTCGAGCCCGTCGCCTCCCCCATCCAGAACTCAGTCTCGGCTCATGCTCCCGAGCCTCCCGCGGGAGCAGCTCGATCTCCTGAGTCGGCACGTAGGGGCCGTTGACCACCAGCACGTCGACCCCACCCCTCAACCCCGCGGGCAGGGCCGCGTACAGGTCACCCTGGTGCACATGCCCCCCCAAGGCCGCGAGGTTGCGCCGGGCACAGCGCACCGCGACCGGGTCGATGTCCGCCGCGTGGAGCTCGACCCCAGGCACCGCGGCTGCTAGCGCGGCACCCACTGCCCCGGAGCCGCAGCACATGTCGACCACGACCGCTCCTGGAGAGGCGAGGGCAGCCGCCTGCTCCATCAGGAACTCGGTGCGGCTACGCGGGACGAAGACCCCCGGCTCCACCAGGATCCGCAGCCCGCAGAACTCCGCCCAGCCGATCACCTGCTCCAGCGGGAGTCCGGCAGCGCGCCGCTCCACCATCGCGTCCAGCTCCGAGGGGTCCCGGGCAGCGGCGATCAGCAGCCGCGCCTCCTCCTCGGCGAAGACGCAGCCGGCAGCGCGGAGCCGGGTGGCGATCGCGGAAGAATTCATCAGCCAGAGCCACCAAACCGGCTGCGAGCCCGCAGGCGCGCGACCAGATCAAGCCTCCCGAACCGTCGCCGATACTCGCAAGGGGCCGGAGAGAAACACCGAATCCGAGCATAGCGAGCTCCTTGCATAGCGTACAGGTGTTCGCTATACTGATCAGGATATGTGCGACGGAGAGGGTGGGCCTCCTTCCGGTCCGATCGGCGATCTCGCCGACCTGGAGAGTGCGGTCGAGCGCTACTCAGCGGGCATCCTCGGCGGGCGGCCGCCTCGCGAGCACAAGGAGCAGATGATCGCCCTCCGGCAGGTGATCGACCGCTTGGAGCTGGTGTTCGCCGGGATGACCGCCGAGCTCGCCACCTTCGAGGAGCTCGAGTGGGAGGGCCATCGCGGGCCTGTCGAGTGGGTCCGCCATGAATGCAAGACCTGGGGACCGGTGGCTGGGAACGCTCTCGCCGTCGGCGTGGACGCGGTGCGTCTTCCCGAGAGCACCCGGGCCATGCTCCGCGGCGAGATCGGCTTTGCCCACCTTGCCCTGCTGGCGAGGACCGCCTCCGACATCGCCATGTGCTCGCCCGGGGCCGATTTCCGTGAGACCGGCCTGCTCGACCTGGCCCGGCGCCACAGCGTCGGCCGCTTCCGCGACGACTGCGACCACGCCCGTCACGCCGCCGACCGCCGCCAGTTCCTCGAAGAGCAGGTGCAGAAGGTGGAGGCCCGCAGCCTGGAGCTGCGCCGCTATCAGAACGGATGCCTGGGGCTGCGCGGCTTCCTCGACCCTGAGGGCGGGGCCGCCCTGCGCACCGCTCTCGAGCCGCTGGCCAAGCCGGCGGGCCAGGACGACCCGCGGGGGCAGGAGCGGCGCATGGCCGACGCCCTCGTCGAGCTGTGCGGCCATGCGCTCGACGCGGGCGCCCTGCCCCGTCATGCCGGGCAACGACCTCATCTCCAGGTGACCTGCAGCCTGGAGACCCTTCGCGGGCTGTACGGCTCGGTGGCCGGCAACCTCGAGCTGGGGGGCACGATCGCCTCCGAGACGGTGCAGCGCCTGGCTTGTGACGCCGGGGTGACCCGGGTCGTGTTCGGTTCCGATTCCACCGTGGTGGACGTCGGGCGGGCCCGGCGGGTGCCGGCACCGAGCACCCGGCGCGCCCTCCAGGCCCGCGATGGTGGCTGCGTCTGGCCGGGTTGCGAACGGCCGGTTTCGTGGACGGAGGCCCACCACCTCACCCACTGGGCGCACGGCGGCGCGACCGATATGGACAATCTCGTCCTGATCTGCCGCCATCACCACTGGAAGACTCATGAGGGCGGCTGGGACCTGATCCGAGACGGCGACCGGCTGTTGATCCTGCCTCCGATGCCCCGAGAGCTCGGCCTCCCGCCGGCGCGCGCTCCCACTGTGGAGGGGCGCTGAGGCCGACTCGCGCTCACCTGGCTGGCCGGCCACCATTGGTCACTCGACGATCTCCAGGGGAAGGATGCCGAGACGCCCGTTGACGACCACTTGGACTGCCCAGTGACCGGGTGGGATCGCGTACCCGAGGGTTGGTCGCAGAGACGCAGTACCGACGAGGAGGGGAACGCTCATCCTCTGGCCCGGTGCAGCTGTGAAGAAGATGAGCGCGAGGGTTTGGGGGTCCGGGGAGCCTCCGACCACCTCGCCGGTGTCCGGGTCGACAACGATCCCGGTGATCATCCCGTTGGTCGGGATGCGGAGTTCGGCGTCGCCCCGGTTGGTGATCAGAAGCTCGAAGCGGCCATCGTGGCCCGATCGGACCTTCATTGGCTGAGCGACAGCTACCTCGAACCCGTCGGTCTCGGGGGCCAGCAGGGGGGTCGGCGCCGGAACCAGCATCCGGCTGAGACCGCCCCGCCGGTCGCCGAGTGTACCTGCCGGAAAGCGCATGAAACCGACCTTCAGCCGAATCGCGGTGCCGAAGCGGGCGTCAAGCTGCGCTGCGATGTCGACGGCCCATGCGGCCAGCCGGATGCTGTACGGAGGCGGCGAGGCTGAGACCTGCTCGGCGCGGGGGGTCCGGATAGCCACGCAGGGGCTGATCGGGCTCGTCCCTCAGCGCGATCAGCTTCCTCCGAAGCACCTTCCAGACGTCCTGCTTGACGCAACTCATGGGTGCTTCCGGCGGATCCGGCACCTGTTCACCCGAGCAGGATGGCACCTGGTCAGTCCCCGATCAACCCTCGGTCAGTTGCGGCGGCAGCTGGAGTCGAGGCTCGGACGATTTCGCCACTGCGAGGCGACCGGACAGCCCCGGCATCTAGCACTATTCAGGATGTGCTGCACGGGCAGTAGCGAAGGAGCTCGACAGGAATGAAACAGCGGATCACCGTGGCTGTGGTCGCCAATGTACTGATCGCCGTGGGGGCCGCTGGAGGCTACCTACTGGGTACGCGCCAACCTGACGTGACCGTCCTCACCGGCATCTTCTACCTTGGCGACCAGGAGGCAGTCGGCCAGGTCGATTGCTGGTGGTACGTCATGGAGGCCAACGTCGACGAGTGGCAAGATGCGGCGGGGACGTGGCACCAGCGAGGGTGACCCACCTGTCTGAACCCCGCCGGGTCGTACCACACGATCACGTTCGGCTACATCCCGGTCAGCCTGCAGTCAGGGAATTCTTGGCGCGAGGTGGTCTGGGCCTCCTGCGCGATGAGATCTTGAGAGGTCAGGAGCCCCCAGGCGTGGACAGGCGCGCTGCCTGAGCACAGCGGCCCCCCCCGGGGCGCCGCCCTGGCACCCCTGTGGACGGGTGCTCGCCGATGAACGTGTTTTGCACTCAGGGGAAGGCCGCACGAATCGCGTGATGGTGTCAAGGGTATCCACGTAACCGGACAAGCCTCTGCCACAGAGGGCGCCCGCGTGACCCCCGGTCAGTGACCGGCGAAGTGGTGTGCCACGGCGGCGAACGCCTCCTTTGGCTCCCAGGGCATGTCTGGGTAGACCTTCCCGTGGCGCCCGCCGGGCAAGGACTTCACGAGGGACATGGAGTCCATGTCGAGGTCGTGGCGAGGATCGTCATCGGTGTAGGTCTCGGGTGTCACGAAGGTCGATAGCAGGGCTCCGGCCACCCCTGCGCGTTCGAGCTCGTCGAGGATTTCACCGAGCTCGCGGGCCTGCATGGCTTCGTCGCGCTGGAACGTCGCCTTCAGGCGGGGCCGGAAGAAACGCCCGATCACCGGTCGCGTGTGGAGCCACCACCGCGTGGTATCGGTGACCCCGAACCCCAGCGCGCCTGAGCTCTCGGCACCGTGGTAGGTACGCATCCCGAACTCGGTGATGATGACCGGTTTGCCAGTTGACAGGAAAGGTTGGAGCATGTCGACGTAGCGGTCCTTGATCCTCGCGTCGCGGTAGTGGTCGACGCCCACATAGTCGAAGGGCTCCCAGTCCACCTGCTCGAAGGCGAGCGAGGCGTAGGTGAGCGGGCCATTGAAGACGGCTCGCAGTCTGGGCACCAGGCTGGCCAGATACTCATTGAGCTTCCCGTTGCTGAGCAGCGCCGGGTCTGACTTGAAGCATCGCAGGCGCGCGGTGACGCTCTTGCCGGGGATGATCCCCCGCATGAACAGCGTGAGTTCGCTGCCGGCCACGAAGACCACGCGCCCGGGATGTGCTGCCTCCAGCCGAGAAGCCGTCGCGGCCGCTGCCAAGAGCCGTAACGTCGTATCCTCCGGCGGGTACTCGAAGTAGGCGGGAGAGAACCAGACCTCGAGCCCGAGCGCGAGTGCGACCTGGGTGACCGCGGTGATCCGTCCAATGTCGCTGCCCACGATGCGCACGGCGTTGGAGTGCAGGTCATCTCGGACGATCTCGAGCTCGCGGCGCACTACCGACATGTCGAGTGCAGTCCGGCGCGTCGAGATGGCATATCCCGGGCCGCGGAACACCGTCCCCGTGTCGTAGTGGACTCCCTGGTATTGCACGTCGCCTCGTCACCCCCGCCGCCCTAAGAGCGCGCGATCAATTTGCTTCGGGGCGCCGCCCGGCCACGCTATGAGCCATCAGCGCCGCGAACGCACCCGTCAAGGCCCCGACCACCGGGCCGAGCACAAACGCTCCCGACCAGAAGGTCTTGACGCAAGAGCCGATCGGAACGTAACCCGTCCAGGCCGCCCCGCAGGAATCCGCGTAAACCACGTTGCCCAAGACCACTGTGGCCACGATGGCGCCGGCCGCGAACGTTGCGATCGCGACGATCATGGTGCCTCGACTACCGGCCATTTCGACATCGTATCAGCGAGAAGCTCACCCGCTTGGAGGGCCGAATCGCGCGCACGTGACCGGCTGAGCGCGGGGTTCGTTATTTCCAAAGTCTGTGATAAAGACCAGTTCGGCCTGCCTGCTTTCACCACGGCCGATTCCAGCTTCGCCGCCGAGCCCGGTGTCCCGATGCCCGATAGTTCGTCGGCGTGACCAACGAGTTCTGCTTCTGCCTCCTCTGCCCTCGAGCTGGCCCGACGACTGCTCAGCCATGGGCGCTACGGACAAGAGGTCGAGCTGGTCGTGGGCGGCCTGCCCCCAAGCCCTTGGCCAGCCGACCTGCCGCTACCTGCTGAGGCCCGGCTGCTGGGCAGTGCCCTGAGGTTCTCGGAGTCGCGCCCGGCGACCCTGGAGGCCGTCTTCGACACCTCGGGAGAGCCTTTCGAGGTGCTGTCCGCCTACGAGCGACAGCTGCAGGAACTCGGCTGGAATGCCGTCGAGCCATATGACCGCGGGCCGCAAGGCGGCTTCCTCTCGCAACGAGGCGCCGAGGGGCTCACCCTGCGTCGCGGCGAACAGGGCCCGGTCCTGCGGGCTTACGCGGTGGCCGGGCTCGGCCAGAGCATCGACCTGCGCGCCATCCTCGAATTGGAGACTCACTTCGCGGCGCAGCTTTCTGACCTCGGATGGACGAGGGTGGACGGCCGAGCAGAGGATGCGGTGGCCTGGAGTTCCTGGCTGTTGCCCAGGGAAGGGGAGTGGCGCGGGCTGCTCCTCGTCATAGCGATCTTCGGACCGACACGGCGGTCGCTGTGGCTCCAGATCGAGTTCGACCGAGGCCTGAGGACCCCCAGGCTCCTGGGACTCCCTCGCGAACCATGGTGACCGCTCGAGGCTCCTATGGAGGCAGCACGAGAGAGAAGTTTTAGCCTGCCCATGCTCATCGGGGCCTGGCAGGTGCCGCTCAGCGACGAACCCTGGCGTGAGCCGTGCTCCACGGGACACCGCGCCTAGCCGTCGCTATCGGTTGAGGATCCCCGGCAGGCTGCCGATATCCACGCGGGGAGGCTCGGCCCTGACCACCGGGTGAGCCAGCTCAGTGGACACCGCCACCCCGTCGACTTCTGCGGGGAGCGGCGACCAAACGGACCCCGAGAACGGCCGGGTGGTGCCTCAGCAGACGCGCGAGCTTCGCTCTGGCCTGCCGCAACTCGCTGTTGAAGACCGCGGGACCAGCGTCGTTCGTGGCCCTGCTGAGCGGAAGAGCCGGATGACACCGCCTGCAGGCGGCCGCATGGCCCTCCCCGCCTCGACTGGTCCCCTGCTACCGAAGGGAAATCCCGAGCTCCCCTAGCGCCCGTGGCAGAACTTGTACTTCTTGCCGCTGCCGCACCAGCAGCGCTCGTTGCGTCCCATCTTCCGTGGCGAGCCGGCCCGTTGCCCCCTCCCCCGCCGCTGCTCCGCGTCCCCTCCGACGACCGCTCGACCACGTTGGTGACCCGGCTCGGGCGCATCAGACCCGCCCCGCCCGGCACCGGAATGGCCGCACGCGCACGTGCCGGAACCGGTACCGCGCTTCGCGACGCCGCCACCGGTAGGGGCGCACCAACGCTCGGAGCGGGAACCGAAGCCGGTGCGGGCCCCGGCATGTCCACCGGCGACCCCGCCGGGGCCCCAGCCGGCCCTGGGGTCTTGCCCTGCGCGCTGGCGCGCGCCAGGGCCCCGCTGGCCGCAGCCGCCGCGGGTCGAGCAGCCGGGGGCGCCGCCGGCGCCCGTCCAGCACCTCCTGCTGCCGCACTGCCGTCGCTCGCGGCGGCCGCGGCCTGAGCACCACCACCCTGCCGTCCCGCACCGGGCGCATCCGGGCGCGGCGAGGGCGGCGCGGTCTCGCCCCCCGCCGCCTCGGTGGGAGGCGGCTCCTCTGCCGGCCTCACGGCCTCGAGGTTGAGGTGAAAGAGCGAGGCCACGATGTCCCGCTGGATCGCCGACATCAGCTCCTGGAAGGACTTGAAGGCCTCCTGCTTGTACTCGATCAGCGGGTCCATCTGCCCGTACCCGTGGAAGCCGATCTGCTCGCGCATGTGCTCCATCTGGGTCAGGTAGGTTCGCCACCGCTGGTCGATGACCTGGAGCATCACCGCCTGCTCGGCTCGTCGCATCAGCTCGGAACCGTGCTTCTCCTCCAGCTCGTCGTGCAGCGAGATCGAGCTCGCCGGCCAGGGTCTCGGTGAGCTCGGCGACGTTGTCGCCCAGCTGGGCGACGTTGGTCTCGCCGAACGCCGGCCACAGCGGCCCGGCGAGCATCCGCATCCGTTCCCACAGCCCCTCCAGGTCCCAGGTGTCGCGATGCCGCCCCTCGCAGAAGGTGGGAACCTCCTCCCCCACCACCTGCTCCACCATCGCCTGGAAGTTGGCCTTGGTGTCGATGCCCTCGAGAATCTTGCGGCGCTCACCGTAGATGATCTCGCGCTGCTTGTTCATCACGTCGTCGTACTCGACAACGTGGCGGCGGGTGTCGAAGTTGTGGCCCTCGACCCGCGCCTGGGCACTCTCGATCTGCTTGCTGACCATCTTGGACTCCAGCGGCACATCCTCATCGATGCGCAGCCGGTCCATCAGGCCCTGCATCCTCTCGCCGCCGAAGACCCTCATCAGGTCGTCTTCGAACGAGAGATAGAAACGCGTCTCTCCGGGGTCCCCCTGCCGTCCCGCACGGCCGCGCAGCTGGTTGTCGATGCGGCGCAACTCGTGGCGATCGGTGCCGATGATGTAGAGGCCGCCGAGGTCGGCCACTCCCCCGCCGAGCACGATGTCGGTGCCTCGACCGGCCATGTTGGTGGCGATGGTCACCGCCCCAGGCTGGCCCGCGTCGGCCACGATCGTGGCCTCCCGCTCGTGCAGCTTGGCGTTGAGGACCTCATGGGTGATGCCCTTCTTCTCCAGCATCCGAGCGATGGTCTCCGACTTCTCGATGCTGGTGGTGCCCACCAGGATGGGCTGCAGGGTCTTGTGCCGCTCCTCGATGTCCTCGACCAGCGCCCGGTATTTGGCCGCCTGGGTCCGGTAGATGAGGTCGGGCTCATCGTCGCGGATCATCTCCTGGTTGGTGGGGATCGGCACCACCTCGAGCTTGTAGATCTTGTCGAACTCCTCGGCCTCGGTCAGTGCCGTCCCGGTCATCCCCGCCAGCTTCCGGTACAGGCGGAAGAAGTTCTGGAAGGTGATCGTGGCCAGGGTGATGTTCTCCTGCATGACCCGCAGGCCCTCTTTGGCCTCGATCGCCTGGTGGAGCCCGTCGCTCCAACGCCGCCCCGGCATGGTGCGCCCGGTGAACTCGTCGACGATCACCACCTCGCCGTCGCGAACTATGTACTCGCGGTCGCGCTGGTAGTGGACCGCGGCTCGCAGCGCCTGGTTGATCTGGTGGGCCTCGATCGCGTTCTCCATCTCGTAGACGTTGGCGATCCCGGTCCACTTCTCGATCTTGACGACCCCCTCGTCGGTGAGAACGTCACCGACTTGGTCTTCTCGTCGGAGGTGTAGTCCTCCTCGGCCACCAGGTTCTTGATCAGCCGGGCGTAGGTGTAGTACTTCTCGGTGGGCTCGCTGCCCTGGCCGCTGATGATCAGCGGGGTCCGGCCTCGGGCTCGATTAGAGGATCGAGTCCACCTCGTCGACAATCGCGTAATGGAGCGCCGCTGCACGCACTGGTCGATGGTCATCGCCATGTTGTCGCGCAGGTAGTCGAAGCCGACTCGTTGTTGGTCGAATAGGTGATATCGCGCACGCATAGGCCTCGCGGCGCGTGCACCGCCGGAGATGCTGCAGTCGGGAAGTTCTGGTGGCTCTCGTCGAGGTAGGCGGGGTCATAGACGTAGGAGAGGTTCTGGCCGGCGATCACACCGACGCTGAGACCGAGGAAGTCGAAGACCGGGGCGTTCGAGCCAGCGTCACGACGGGCCAGGTAATCGTTGACGGTGACCAGGTGGGCGCCCTTGCCGAGCAGGGCATTGAGGTAGGGGAAGGCTGGCCACCAGGGTCTTGCCTTCACCGGTCTTCATCTCGGCGATCTTGCCCTCGTGGAGCACGATGCCCCCGACCAGCTGGACGTCGAAGTGGCGCATCCCCACCTTGCGAACCGAGGCTTCGCGGACCACCGCGAAGGCCTCGGCGAGCAGCTCGTCGAGGTGCGCCGCCCGCTCCTGCTCGCGCTCGCGCCTCTTCCGCAGCTCGAGCTCACGCTCGATGTCGTCCTCGCTGTCGGCATCCACCCGGCCGCTCGTGAACTCGTCCTGCGCCTGGCGGTCGCTCTCGCCGAGGACATCGAGATCGTCGGCGTACGACTGCCCGAAGCTGATGTCGGGCCCCTGGTAGCCGAGGCGCTCTCGGAACTCCTGGGTCTTCGCCGCCAGCTCCGCATCGGAGAGCGCCTGGATCTCCTCCTCGAGGTCGTTGATCTGATCAACCACCTGCCAGTGGCGCTTCAGCTCGCGCTTGTGGGGATCCCCGAGGATCTTCGAAAACAGGGACATGACGCTTCCATGATGACGCCCGACACGTGTCGAACGGATGAGCGCCGGGCCGCCCCCGGCGCGATCGTACCGGCCGATCGGGCCATCCGCGCGGCGCGCGTTTCAGGAGCGGGGCGGGAGGGCGTCGGCCCCCAGCCGGCCCTTGCGGCTGCCGATCCGCTCCTGGCGCCGCCGGACCTGCTCGTCGGCCCTGTCGACGGCCCCGTCGATGGCCTCGCGCACGGTCGCAGCCTGGTAGTGCGCCGCAGGGCGGAAGTAGTGGTGGAGGTGGATGACCACCTCGGCCGACGCCTCAGGAACCAGACTGGCGTCCCGGCTGACCGTCAGGGTGACGTCGTGCAGGCTCGCGTGCCGCTCCAACCGGGCCAGCCTCTCCTCCGCGTAGGTCCGGACGTCGGGCCGGGACCTGATGTCTGGCGACAACTCTCACCTGCGTCGAGTCCACCTCCTAGACCAGCTTGAGCACCGATTCGCGCCCGATTCCGAGCCTCTGCAGGGTGCCCGCGGGGAGCTCGAGCGCCGCCTTGGCGCCGAAGACGTGCCGGGACATCCGCCACGGCCGGATCGCATGGCAGGCGTGCAGCACCCGCCCCTCGGCATTGACGAAGGCGACGTCGATCGGAAAGCGCATGAAAAACATGTGGATGGAGCTGCAATCCTGGAGGCAGAGTCCCTCACCGGCGGCCAGCTCCGACCGGCCAGGAAGACACCGCAACCGCGGCCAGAACGAATTGGCGACAGCGCAGCTGTCGGCGACGACTGTGCCGTCGGCGGTCTCCAGACGACGGGTCGCCGCGGCCACACGCCGATGGTACTCGGCGCCCCGTGTATGGTGGGGAGATGGCAGACATCACCGATATCACCATTCACGTCGATCCAGCGTGCCCCTGGGCGTGGCTGACCTCCCGCTGGCTGGCCGAGGTCGAGAAGGTGCGCCCGGTGCCGGCGACCACCCGGCTGTTCGTGCTCGGCGAGATCAACCACGACCGCGAGCCCAGCGAGCGCGCGCTGCGCGCTCACAGCGCCGGCCTGGTCGCGATGCACCTCCTGGTGGCGGCGCGCCGGGCCGGCGGGGAGTCGCCCTGGCCCGCCTCTTCACCGCGATCGGGGAGGCCCACCACGAGCGCGATCACGCCCTCGACGAGCCGGCGATGCTGACCGAGGCGCTCACCGCGGCCGGCCTCGACCCGGAACAGGTGACGAGGGTCGCGTCCGACCCCTCCATCCATGAAGAGCTCATGGAGGAGCATCGGGCGATCGCCGCTCGGGGCGCCTTCGGGGTCCCCACCCTGGTGATCGGCGAGGCGCAGCCGACCTTCGGTCCCATCGTCGACACCCGCATCACGGGCGAAGCAGCCGGTGAGCTGTGGGACCGGGTCTCCTGGCTGATCGGCGCCGGGTCCTTCTTCGAGCTCAAGCGGGAGCGGACCCGGAGGCCCGAGGTGGGTCGCTACCGGATGGCGGCGTCAGCGGCCGGCTGAGCCCGCCCGCTCACCCTCCAGGTGGTGTCGAAGACCGCCCGCACCTCGGTGCCGGCACCGAGGGTGCTGCGGATGTGCAGCGTGCCACTGGCGTTCT